>JAZRRH010000024.1:0-40910 GCA_045650525.1 Candidatus Nanosyncoccus sp. | reverse complement strand
TAAATCTGCTGCCCCATCCCTGGCACGTTTAATTCCCTCACATAATCCTCCCGATAGGATCTTTTGAAAGAGTGGTGAGGTGAAGGACGACAAGAAGGTGTTTTGAGGACATTTCGGAGCCTGGCAAGGCGAGAATTAGCGCGTTTTCCCCTGTGGCGACAGGGGAAAACGACGCGTGTCCTAAAAAATATGTTATGGCGTTTTAGCTAATATACCTGAAGTTTTCCCGAGAAAGGATATTTTTATGGAAATTATTAACCCTAACGGAAAGAGGACACTAAAGGTTTCAACCGAATGGCTAGGGAGAGAGCTAACTCTTGAGGTAAATAGAGTTGGTTTTAGGACTACCTCATCGGTGCTTGTGACTTATGGCGATACGGTAGTGCTTGGTTCTGTCGTGGTAGGAACTAAGCCGGTAGTACAGGACTTTTTCCCATTATCTATTGATTACGAAGAAAAATGGTATGCAGCAGGGAAAATCTCTGGGTCTCGTTTTATCAAAAGAGAAGGTAAGCCGGCGGATGAAGCAGTGCTTGTGGGGCGTCTTATTGATCGTCCGATTAGGCCTTTGTTCCCTAAGGGGTATCGCCAAGAGGTACAGGTGGTTTGTACGGTGCTTTCGATGGACCCGGCTTTTCGACCAGATTGCGTGGCGATGATCGCAGCATCTTCAGCACTTATGAATGCAGGCGTGCCATTTGATGGTCCTGTTGCTGGGATTCGGATTGGTCGGATTGGTGGCGAGTTCAAAGGATTTTTGAACACTGAAGAGCGTGAGCAATCACCGATGGATCTCGTGGTAGCTTGTAAAGACGGTAAGGTGATGATGGTGGAAGCTGGTATGAAAGAGGTACCAGAAGACACGATTATCGAAGCGATGCACTGGGCGGTGAAAAACGTGCAGCCAGTACTTGATCTGCAAAGAGAGCTTGCAAAACAGGTAGCCAAGGCTCCGCAAGAATATGAGTTGGTGCTTCCAGACGAAGAAATTTTGAAAGAGGTTGCGGATTGGACTGAAGGTAAATTTGGTTCCAAGGTACGTGGCAACGTGATGGAGAGAGCACAGATTCTAGATGACATTAAATATGCGATGCACGATGAGTTTGCTCTTTCTAAAGGGCAAGGCGAGACCGATAATGAGAAAGTGGCGTGGTATGACGAGAATTTGCGCGATGTTTATGATCAGGCGTTTGAGCTTGCGGTTCATAAAGAGGTGCGTCGTGGGATTGTTGAAGAAGGCGTGCGCCCGGATGGCCGTAAACTAGACGAAGTGAGGCCCTTGTCGTCGCAAGTGGGAATTTTGCCAAGGACCCATGGTTCATCTTTGTTTACTAGAGGTGTTACGCAGGCTATGAACATTGTAACTTTGGCGCCTTTGTCGTATTCGCAAGATGTTGATACGATGGAAGTAACGGAGGGAAAGAGGCGTTACATGCATCATTACAATGCGCCATCCTATACCGTAGGTGAGCCAGGAAGAATCGGTTCGCCGGGACGTCGTGAGATTGGTCATGGATATTTGGCGGAACGTGCGCTTATCCCGGTATTGCCATCAGAAGAGGAATTCCCTTATGCAATCCGTTCAGTTACTGAAATTATGTCGCAAAATGGTTCAACGTCGATGGCGGCAACTTGTTCGTCGTGTCTTGCTTTGATGGATGCCGGTGTGCCAATTAAGCGCCCTGTATCCGGTGTGGCTATGGGACTTATGGTTGACGTACCGAAGGGAACCGAGATTACTACTGGTGATATTGATAAAGCTTATGTCTTGACCGACCTTATGGACGCAGAAGATTTTGCTGGTGATATGGATTTCAAAGTTACTGGTACAACTGAGGGCGTGACAGCACTTCAGATGGATATGAAGGTACATGGTTTGCCTGTGGAGATTCTTGAAAAAGCTATCAAGCAATCGCACGAAGGCAGAATGTTTATTTTAAATCACTTGACCTCTATCATTGAAGAGCCGCGTGAGAAAATCTCAAAATATGCTCCTCAGATCGAGAAATTGATGGTCAAACCAGAAAAAATTGGTTCGATTATCGGTAAAGGTGGCGAAACTATCAATAAAATTACGACTGAGACCGGTGCGGGAGTGGATATTGAGGATTCTGGCCTTGTGACAATCTCGGCAAATGATCCGGAAAAGATCAAGAAAGCACTTGAATGGGTAAAATCTTTGGTTGAAGAGCCAGAAGTTGGCAAGGTCTATGATGGGACCGTGGTGTCGATCAAGGACTTTGGTGCATTTGTTAATATCATGCCAGGTATTGACGGGATGCTACATATTTCACAAATTCGTGAAGGCAAGAGACTAAAATCAGTTGATGAAGTTTTGAAGGTTGGCGACAAGGTAAAAGTCAGACTCGTTGCGATTGAGCACGGTAAGTTGTCGCTTAGTATGATTGGTGTGTAATAAAAAAACTTCTCTTTCAAATTTGGAAGAGAAGTTTTTTGTTGGTTAATTGAAATGCTTGTGCAATAGTTTTGTGGATCAAAGGGTTGTCTTCTTGGCTGGGCTGTGTTAGAGTGCTAGCGGGTTAGCTTTGGTGAAAAGTGGGGTTTGGCGAATCATAGCAGGAGCATTGGTTCGTGCGGGTGTGGAGCTTCACTGAACGGTATTCTAGGTATACTAGAAGCTCGGAAAGGAGAAAGATGGGTATAAAGTTTTCGCTTTGGCGAATGCAAATTACCGTAAAACTATCATTTCGAAGGAAAACCAAAGTAAAAAAGTTAAGTCGCTAAAAGCGACTTAACAACAAACCCTCAGGTCTAGCCCCTAGAGCTAGGCCTATATAGTTTAATGCTAACATTTTGTGGACTATTTTGTCAAATTATTTACGTGTAATTACTATATTTGTTACCTCTGTTAGCTTATGGTATAATAAGTAGCATGGATAAAATACGGAATTTTTGCATCATTGCGCATATTGATCATGGTAAATCAACGATTGCGGATCGGATGATGGAAATGACAGGAACGGTTGAGAAACGCGAAATGAAGGCGCAACTTCTTGACTCGATGGAGCTGGAGCGTGAGAAGGGTATTACGATCAAACTTGCGCCAGTGACGATGAACTGGAAGGGGTACACTTTAAATTTGATTGATACACCAGGACATGTGGATTTTTCGTATGAGGTTTCTAGATCTTTGCAAGCAGTGGAAACAGCGGTGCTTGTAGTGGATGCGACGCAGGGGATCCAGGCGCAGACGCTGGCGAATGTTTATCTTGCTTTGGAACAGGATCTCAAGATAATCCCCGTGATTAATAAAGTGGATTTGCCGGCGGCGGATGTGCCGAAAGTGGCAGCGCAAATTATTAATCTGCTTGGTTGCTCGCGGGAAGAAATTATTGAAGCGTCTGGTAAGACTGGGATGGGCGTGGGTGAAATTTTGGATGCGGTAATTAAACGAGGCCCGGCTCCAAAAGTTAATAATGATGATAACCAGGCATTGATATTTGATTCATACTTTGATGATTATCGTGGGGTGGTGCTTTATGTGAGGGTTTTTGAAGGTGAGATTAAGAAAAACGCAGAAATATTAATGATGGCAGCGGAGACTAAAGGTTTGGCGCTTGAAGTGGGGGTGTTGACGCCTAAAATGTCGCCGCGAGATAGCTTGAAGGCTGGTGAAATTGGTTATATTGTGACGAATCTTAAGACTACCCGTGAAGCAAAGGTAGGTGATACCGTGACGCTAGCAAAAACTCCGGCTAGAGAAGCGTTGCCGGGGTATAAGAATGTGTTGCCGTTTGTGTATGCCGGGTTTTTCCCTGTGTCAAATGACCAGTACAAGGAATTAAAAGAAGCGATTGAGAAGTTGGCGCTGTCAGATTCGGCGCTTCAATTTGAGCCGGAAAACTCGCCGGTTCTTGGATTTGGGCTTCGGATTGGGTTCCTCGGGCTTCTTCATATGGATATTATTCGCGAGAGGCTGGAGCGAGAATTTGGACTTGATTTGATTGTGACGAATCCATCGACAAATTATGAAGTTGTGATGAATAATGGTGATGTTTTTGAGATAAAATCGGCGAGTGATTTGCCTGACGCATCGGAAATTCGAGAGATTCGTGAGCCGTGGGTGAAGGGCGAAATAATTTTGCCAAAATCAATGATTGGAAATGTGCTTAACTTGATTAACGAAAAACGTGGACATCAGACAAACGTGTCGTATATTGAAGATCGGGCGGTGATTGATTTTGAGGCACCGATGGCAAATTTGCTTACGGATTTTTATGATCAATTAAAATCAGCTACTTCGGGCTACGCGTCGTTTAATTATGAATTAAGTGGTTACAGGGCAGAAGATTTGGTGAGAGTGGATTTCTTGGTGGGTGGACACAAAATGGATGCGCTTTCGGTGATGGCGCACAGAAGTGAATCAGAAGGAATTGGGCGAGAAGTAACGAAGAAATTAAAACAGGTGATACCACGTCAAAACTGGGAGGTTGCTTTACAGGCGGCGATTGGTGCAAGAATTATTGCGCGGGAGACAATTGGAGCATATCGTAAAGATGTAACGGTGAAAATTCACACAGGTGATAGGGATCGTAAGGCCAAACTGCTCGAAAAGCAAAAACGCGGTAAGGCTAGGATGAAGAGATTTGGCAAGATTGATATTCCGAGCGAAGCCTTTACAGTAATGCTAAAGCGGGATTGATCTATGCGCTAGTATAATGCGTGGCGCTAAGTTTGGTCTAAGCGTGTAGCGCGATAGAATTCAAAAGTCAAGACTATTAATAATGGAGAATTGGTGTAAGATAAGGATGGAGGTAAACTTATGAAGATTTTATGGACCGATGGAAGTGCGGTGCCTAATCCTGGTCTTGGGGGGTTTGCTGTGATCGAAGAAGTGGGTGGCGAAGGACGTCCGGTTGTTTTGGGGCGCGAGGAGGATTCGACGAACATTAGGATGGAAGGAAAAGCAATGATTGCGGCAATTCGTTATGCCGGTGGAGATGGATGTGAGATTCATTCTGACTCAGAATTTTGGATTAATGTTCTTACGAAATGGGCTGAAGGTTGGAAGGCGCGTGGATGGAAGAAGTCGAAAGGTGAAATTGCAAACCTAGATATAGTTAAAGAATTATACGAATTGTATTGTGATAATGATGTTAAATTGGTGTGGGTAAGGGGGCATGTTGGAACGAAATATAATGAGATGGCAGACGAGTGGGCAAATAAGGCGCGCGAAGGTGCGACGCTAGATATGGCACACTAGATATGGCACACTAGATATGGCGTGTCCGGCATGATTCATTTGGCGTAATACGCTATGGGTAGTGTGCCCCAGGTGCCAAGTAGTGCAAAACTGATGTAATTGTGGTATATATAATATATGAAATTAGTTGAAGAATTGATTTATCGGGGGTTTAACGCTGAAACGACAATCGAGAATCCAGAAGATCTGGAAACGCGCGAAGTGAAGAGGTTTTATTTTGGAGCGGATCCTAGCGCGGACTCTTTGACGATTGGAAATTTGGCGGCATTGATGATGTGTGCGTGTTTTGTAAGGCATGGTTATGAGCCGTATCTTTTGGTGGGAGGAGCGACAGGGCAAATTGGCGATCCGAAAGAAAATGGCGAGCGCGAACTCAAATCTTTGGATGAAATCGAGCACAACAAAAAGTGTATTGGCGAGCAGATTGAGCGGATTGTGGGCGCTAGTGATGGTGATTCTGGAGCGTCTCAGAGTGTTACGATGGTGGATAATTATGATTGGTTCCGCGATATGAAATACCTCGATTTTCTACGCGAGGTCGGTAAAGCATTTTCGATGACGCAACTGCTTGATCGTCAGTTTGTACAAAACAGAATCGGTGAAGGTGGGTCTGGTATTTCGTATGCGGAGTTTTCGTATACTTTGATTCAGGGCTATGATTTTTTGCATCTTTATCGTGAATATGGGGTAAATTTGCAGCTGTGTGGTGCCGATCAATATGGCAACTGTACGAGTGGGATTCATTTGATTAAGAGATTGGAGGATGGACGGGCTGATGTGTGGTCTACGCCGCTGATAGTTGATCCGGTGACGGGGCGAAAGTTCGGCAAGTCTGAGGGGAATGCGATTTGGTTGGCTTCTTCGGACAATGGAAATGGAAACTATACGCCAGTGTTTGATTTTTATCAGTTTTGGTTGAATCAATCTGATGAGGCGGTTGAAAATTTGATCAAGATTTATACGTTGCTAGAAAAAGACGAGATTGAAGCGATTTTGGCCGAGCATCGACAGGCGCCCGAAAAAAGGATCGCCCAGAAGGCCTTGGCTCGTGGTGCAACTGAAGTAGTGCATGGCCTGAAAAATGCAAAAGCAGTTGAGAATTTGATTGAAATTCTTTTTGACAAAAATACTTCTTTTGCAGAGTTTAACGAGGATGAATTAAGGGAGTTTGGGGAGTATTTGCCGACAGCACAAAAGGGAGTAGGCCTGGTCGATTTATTGATTGAGAAGGGGTTGGCTGACTCTAAGAAAAAAGCACGAGAGTTTATTGCGCAGGGTGCAATTACGATAAATGGCGAAAAAGTCAAAGAAGATATTGTAGTGGATCAAGTTGCGATCGTAAAAAAAGGTAAGAACAAGTTTGTGATTGTTAGATAGCGGACAATAGTGCTTAAACATGTGAATTGGTGAAGCCTGAAAAAACGAGCCCGGGGGCTCGTTTTTAGGTGATTATTCACAGATTCTCTTAACTACACTTTCGGCGTAGCTAATCAATTGCTCTGATGGAGTGTTTGAACCTGACACAAGTTCGAAAAAAATGCTGAACTCCGGTCCGCCATATAATTCGGCGAATTTTTTGAAAGCACCACCATATGAATATGTGATGCAATTTCGTTTTCGCAGATTCATTTTGATTATGGCGTACAGAGTTTTGATTATTTCATTTTTGTTATCTTGGGCGTTTCGCCAAAGAAGCTCTTTCATGATTTGAACTTTGTTTGGCATTGCGAATTCGTCGTTGATCTGGATATCCTTCAGTGTGATGCTCGGGATATTCATTACTCCGTGCACGTAATTTGGTTGTACCATCCTTTCGCAAAGTTGCCACACTGCAATTCTGGACGCGTCGTTTAGATGGTTTTTTTCAAATTCCTTTTGGGTGAGCAACGTCGGGACAATGTGAATAGTGTGATCGCTGCATACTCTGTAAAAGAGTTTGTTCTTATCTTGGTCAAGTTGTTTTGTTACGATCAAAGCGTTGATATCTGACCAACCATCAACACAAAACTCAAGGGCACAGCTACCCGTGATTGCGAAGAGAAGTAAATCGCCTTCTCCGAAGAGCGCAATTGCTTCGAGAAGAAGTTTTTCCGCCTCTGCTCGGTATCTGTCGGGTATCTGGTAACTAGAAATGCTTTTTGTTACTAATTCACTCGTAAACACGATAACCACCACCTTTCTAATGTGCAATTTTTCATATTATACAACGGGGGCCAGTATTTTTACAAGGGTGGAGATTGGCTTATTGGTGATTTGGTTTGAACTAGCTGAAGTTTGATTTAAAATTACGGTTATGCTATATTATGGGTAGATAAGGTCATTTTTTAAAAAAAATAAAAGCAATCAATAGCGAGGAGAGCTTATATGATAAAGAAAAACAAAAGTTTCAAAGGATATGCAGCGCTGGGGTTAATAGCAGCGCCAGCTGTGGTTTCTGGCATGATTCTATCTTCGAACTTTGCCTCTGCAGAGAGTTCTGTGGTGGATACTATTACTGCTATTGTGCCGACATCTTGTACGGTGTCTAGTTCTGGCACGGCAAGCCACACGGCTACTATTGTCAGTGGTACTTATACGGATGATATTGGGACTACCACTATGAATGTGATTTGTAATGATGAGTCGGGCTTTTCGATTTACGCTACTGGGTTTACTGGTGGAACCATTGGTGGAGCTAATAGCAACAAGCTTGTGGGCACAGTAGCTAGTGGTAATGCTACTATTGATACTGGTACCGCTACGGGCCCAGGTTATAACGACGAATCAAACTGGGCAATGAGGTTAGAGCCAGATTATTATGGTGAGTATCCTATTACGATTTTGGACGATTATGATTATTATCATGAGGTGCCTAGTGGGCTTACTAAGGTTGCCACCAGAACTACTGGTACGGATTCTGGTGCTGGTGCTAGAGGTGCAACGCTAATTTCAACCTACGCTGCGTATATTTCTAAATCCCAGCCTGCTGATACTTATTCTGGGCAAGTAAAATTCGTATTAGTGCATCCAAATACTGCTGACGTCCCAGTATCCTTTGCTGATGCTTATTATAGTGCGGGTAAAACTAAGCATAATGGTTATTATAAAATGCAAGATATGGATGATACGATTTGCTCTAACGTTGATGAAAGTGAAACTGGTGTTTTGATCGATGTTCGTGACGATAATACTTATACTGTTGCAAAAATCGCAGGGAGATGTTGGATGACTCAGAATTTACGCTTTACTGATACAGAACTAGACTATGCTACTTCGAATGTGGCTGATTCTACTACGATTACCTACGGTGATTTAACGTCTGGCAATAGCGAAGATGAAGCTCTGATCCATGAAGGAGTGGACAGTGATGGTAATCCTACGGTTTGGTATAACTATGCAGCTGCTTCCGCGATGACTATAACTGGTAGTTCTAACTCTGCGGATGCGGTTTACGATGTTTGTCCCGCTGGGTGGAGATTGCCAAATAGCACAGAAGTTGACAGCGTTACTCCCTTTGCCAGCACTTTTAATCCTGTTCTTGGTGGCATGTACTATGATGGGACGGTATTTGGTCCTGGCGGTTTCTGGTGGTCCGCTACTGCGAATAACGCTGAGTCTCGTTACAGTTTGATTTGGGATGGGAGTGATCTTGCTAGCGATAGTAACGCTGTTCGGGTCTACGGGTTTTATGTCAAATGTATTAAAAAGTAGCCATATTTGAGCCATAATTGGCATGAAATACGAAATTATTACCTTTCCATGTGTGCTTATCTCAATTACGCAGCTGGAAAGGTGGTATTTTGCTAGGGTGGTGAAATGCCTGTTTATTTAGTCGATAGTTTATCCGTGTTATAATAGTTACGGTATGAAATACTTGGCAATACTTGGTAGGCAATCGGAGATATCGATTGCGGAGCTTGAAGCGCAGTTTCCTGACATAAAATTCTGGACGGGCCCTGTCCTCGCATCTTCCTCCACGTCGGCTAAGGCCTCCACGGGGGTCCCCCAAGCTCGGCCACCCGTCTATATTGAATTCTCGTTAGAATCTGAGATTCTTATCGATAAGTACGGTGGGTTGCAAAAGGTTGCAGTACGATTAGATGATAAGCCACTGGATTATTTACAAAAGTTACCTGAGGGGAAGCTGACTATCGGGGTGAGCGATTACTCTAGTAAAGCTTCGAAAAAAACCGCCCAGAATGAGGCTCTTAAGCTAAAGAAGATTTTGGTGCGTCATGGACGGAGTGTGAGGGTAGTAGAAAATAAAGACGCAGTGTTATCTACGGCTACGACGCTTCACAATGGGCTTTCTGGTAAAAATGAGCGCAAGATTGAGTTGATCAAGGTGAATGAAGAATGGTACCGGGTGGTTGGAGTGCAGGATATTGATGCTTATACGATGCGTGATCAGAAGCGGCCAGCGCGTGACGCGAAAGTTGGGATGTTACCGCCGAAGCTTGCGCAAATTTTGATAAATCTATGCGGACCTTTACCTGAAGGCGCAACTGTGCTTGATCCTTTTTGTGGGACTGGAGTGGTGTTGCAGGAGGCGTTTCTTATGGGATATAAACCTTATGGCACCGACATCAGCGAGCGGATGGTTGAGTACAGCAAAAAGAATTTGGATTGGCTCATGAAATCTGGGGAAGATTCAATTCGAGGGATTCCGGAGCCTGGCAAGGCGAGGACAAGCGCCGGCCGCCCATGGCAGACCGCCCCTTGGGACGCGGACGACCCGAAGGGTCGATGGGCCGGCCGGACGCGGCCCGAGAATGGATCTTTCCAGATTTCAGAGGGTGATGCGACTTCTTTTACCTGGCAGCAACCGATCGATGCGGTAGCATGTGAGGGGTATCTCGGTAAGCCGATGTCTGAGATTCCGTCAGATATCAAAATGAAGGAGCAGAAACAGGAATGTGGCGCGATTATTAAGGGATTTTTGAAGAATTTGGCAGGGCAAATCAAGAAAGATACACCGGTGACAATTGCGGCTCCGGCATGGCTTCGGAGTAATGATGAGTACGAAAGGCTAGATATTATTGACGAAATCGAGGATATGGGGTATAATGTTAATAATAAAACGCGAGAGGGGCTTCTTTACCATCGTAAAGACCAGATTGTCGCGCGAGATATAATAATTTTAAGGAAAAAGTAAATGTCACATGTCAAAGCTGGCGGTACCGCCAAAAATATTCACAATAATGCTGGTCAGCGTCTCGGCGTGAAGCGTTTTGGTGGCCAAAAAGTCAAAAATGGCGAGGTTTTGGTCCGTCAAACTGGTGCTACTAAGATTGCTGGTCCTGGTACTTATATGTCACGCAATTTTACTATTCATGCTGCTAAGGATGGTGTAGTAACTTTTGTTAAGACTAAGAAAACTCATTTCTCTGGCAAGTCATTGCCACGCGTAAGAGTTGAAGTACGCTAAAAGATATTTCAAATAGCCCTGCGGGGCTATTTTTGTTGGGGTTTTGTGGTATAATTTTGGTATGGCAAAAAAGAAGGGTAAGCTTTTTTCTGTACGGACAGTATTAATGATTCTGACGATTATCCTGGTAGCGTTTGTCGTTTATCAGAACTGGCCAGACATCCTGGAAACCTTAAACCATATCACGGAAGCAAATGGGTTTGTTTTGATTTTGTTAATTCCTGAGCAACTATTTATGTATTTTGCTTGTGGGCAGATCTTTTTCTCGTATCTTCGAAACAAAAAGAATGTCACTAAATTCTCGAATAAAGAAATGTTGAGTATCTCGACAGAGCTTAATTTTGTGAATCATGCTATTCCTGCTGGTGGTGTGGGTGGATTGGCCTTTTTGACGTATCGGCTAAAAACACATGGGGTGACGGCAGGACAGGCGAGTTTTCTTTATCTATTTCGCTATGCGGTGACGACTGTCATTAATTATGTGCAGGCTTTGATCGCGATTATAGTGCTTCTCGTTCTTAATTTGATTCCAAATGAGGCAAAATGGATTATACCGGTATCACTTCTTATGAATATGGGCGTATTTTTCTTTATTTGGTTTGTGGTTTTTGTGGCGAGCAACAAAAAAAGAATATCTTTTTTTACGAAAACAGTGGTAAAGTTAACCGATGTTTTGGCGCGGATTTTTACGTTTGGGCATAAGAAGAGAATACTTAAGCATGAGAAGGTTGATGCGTATTTTTTGGATATTCATGAAAATGTAAAAATAGCGAGAGACAATAAAAAAATTCTAAAAAAGCCAATACTGTGGGGGGTGATTTATAGTTTTTGTGAAATTGCCACTTATTGGATTGTAGCGATCTCGCTTGGGCGGCCGGAGCTTCTGCCGTTTATTATGGTGGGTGAGGCGATTGGGTCGGTGTTTGACGGAATTGTGCCTTATGGGCTTTATGAACTTGGTATGGCTGGAGTGATGATTGCGCTTGGCGTGGATTTTCCGACTGCGACGATTATTACTGTGATGACGAGGGTGATAACTCTATTATTTACGATTGCATCGGGCTCTTATCCATATTATGAAGCAATTCGGGGTAAGAAAGATGGAGAATAGTTTTTCGCCCACCGAGTTTATAGCTGTCGTGAATCAGACTTTGGAATATGCGTATTCGTCGGTTGTGGTAGTGGGGGAAGTGTCTGGGTTTAAAGTAAACCAGGGTAAATGGGTGTTTTTTGATCTTAAGGATGACGAGTCGTCGGTGAGTTGTTTTATGACTTTGTGGTCTCTCAGGCAGCCGCTCGAGGATGGTATGAAGGTGATGGTGCGTGGGGTGCCAAAACTTACGAAATGGGGAAAGTTTTCTTTGACGGTGTCACAGGCGGCGCCAGTAGGGGAAGGTAGCTTAAAAAAAGCTTACGAAATGCTAAAAAAGAAACTAACAGCTGAAGGGTTGTTTGATCCAGCTAAAAAACGCCCGATTCCGGAGGATTTGACTAAGATTGGTGTGATTTCGTCTACTCAGGCGGCGGGATATGCTGATTTTATTAAGATTATCAATGCTAGGTGGGGTGGAATGAAAGTCCAGGTGGCACATACTCAGGTGCAAGGTATGGATGCGCCAGACCAAATAATAAAAGCTTTGCAGTACTTTAACGAGCGGAGCGAGGTGCAGATAATTGCGATAATGCGTGGCGGTGGTAGTGCGGACGATTTATCTTGTTTTAATGATGAGAGATTAGTGAGGGAAATCGCCGCATCGAGAATACCGGTAATTACAGGGATTGGGCATGAGGTCGATGAATCTTTGGCTGACCTTGCGGCGGACGTGAGGGCTTCTACGCCGTCAAATGCTGCAGAAATGCTAACAAAGGATAGAGACGAAGAAAAGGCTAAGTTGGCCAGGCTAATGGATCGCACTAAACAAACACTGGGGCAGAATATCGAGCAAGCGTTTCGAGCGAATAAGGAAAAAGTATTACAAATCTCAAGAGGGGTTCTTGATAAATACATTGTCCCGAGTATAGAATTGAATCACGATAAGATGCAGAAACTCACAGAAATAATACAACAAAAATATAATGAGGCGACTGTTCTGATTCAACAAAAAATTAAGCTACTTGATGCGCTCAACCCAGAAAAAGTTTTAAAGCAGGGCTATGCGATTATATCTGGTAAAATATCGCCAGGTAGTGTTGTAAAAATTACAACATTTCATGATGAAATTGACGCAGAAGTAAAAAAGGTAAAAGAAAGGAAGAAAAATGGTTGAAAAAATGAGTTTAAATAAGAAAATTGAGAAACTTGACACGGAAGTTGAGTGGTTTTATTCGGATGATTTTAAACTTGAAGAGGCGACCGACAAATACAAGAATGCTGTTAAGTTGGCGAAAGAAATTGAGGATGACCTAGTGAAACTTAAGAATGAGATTGAGGTTATTTCTGAAGATTTCACTAAATAAAACTTCTTTTTTGCAAAGTAATTATGGTATAATAAAGTTATGGAAAATGGACAAATGCCACCGGTACAAGTTCAGCCCGTTGGGACTGCTTCTGGTATGCCTATGGTGCAGCAGGTACAAGTTGCTCCGGCGCAGAACAAAAAAGATCTTTCTAGCCTAATTAAGACTATTGTAATTATTGCTGTTTCACTTGTTGCGGTGACTTTTATTGGTCTTTTTGTTATGATGCTTATGCAGCGAAACGAAGCACAGAACGATGTTGATGGTCAAATTGCGGTTGTGGTTGCTGAGGCTTTGGATGAGCAGGCGGATCGTCTAGAGGCGGAACATTTGGAAAGTATTAAATACCCTTATAAGACTTTCTTTGGTCCGGTTGATTATGGTGAACTTAGTTTTGAATATCCAAAAACTTGGAATTTGTATGTGGCAAGGGATGCTGCGAATGGTGGAGATTATGAAGCGTATTTCAATCCGGAGGAGATTGAGCCGATTTCGAATGAGAACGTCAATGCTTTGAGGTTGTCTATTCTGGATGACATGTTTGAGGATGTTGTCTCTAATTATGAGACATACTTAGATGCTAAAGAGGATCCTCTTACTGTTGAGTCTGTCACCGTGAATGATGGTCCAGCTAATTTGTATACTGGTACTGTGCCGAATACTGATTTCCAGGGCATGATTCTTTTAGTGAAAATTCGTGACAAAACTGCGGTTCTCCAGACCGATTCGATGCTTTTTGAGAATGATTTTCGCAAGTTGATGGAGACGATTAAATTTAACGCGTAGTTTTAATCTAGCTATTGATATATATCATGTGTTTTTTGTTGTATAATGGAAGTATGCAACAGGAGGTAGATGGAGTATTAGTAGCGGCCCATGAGCTCAAGGCGCCACTTACGGTATTGAGACAGCTTGCTTTGTCTTTTTCTGGTGCTGGGGTTACCGATGAAAGAATAAAAGATCAGATGATCAGTGTGTCTGAGCGAGCGATTAGGCAGGTAAATGATCTTGCAAAGATTCGCAAACTAGAAGATGGACTATTTCAGATGGAACCCGTGGCTGTGCGGGAAGTTTGTGATGCTGTGTCTCGTGAGTTGAGATTCTTATTTCGGTATAACGAGCGTGATTTTACGGTAAAATATTCAAATAAAATGAAGCTGGTGACGGCTAACCGGGAATTACTATATAGTGTTGTGTATAATTTTTTATTGAATGCGATGCATTATTCTGATAAGAAGAGTCGCTCTAGACTGACTGTGCGCGATCATCAGGGGAGTGTGCGTGTTGATGTGAGAGATTATGGCCCAGCCCTTCCAATAGAGGTGTGGCGAGAATTATGCAATGGACAGATTGATAAACCACTCCCTACGGCAATGCGGCCAAATTCGTCTGGGCTTGGGCTTTATATTGCATCGACATTTTCTCGCTATATGGGGGCAAAGGTAGGCGCCGTGAGGCATCGGGATGGGACCAGCTTTTATGTTGAGTTACCAATTTCTAAGCAAGCGAGTTTATTTGGTTTATGATTTTTGTAATTGATGACGACGAAATAATGGCTGAATGCATATCTAGGTGGATAGATTCTGATGTAAGAGTTTTTTCGAATGCCATTGAGGCAATGGAGGCCATCTCAGATGGAGTGATGCCGAGGTTGATTTTTTTGGATATTTTGCTCGATGGTCCGGACGGGTTTTCTTTTTTGAATGAGCTTGCATCGTATGATGATACAGCGAGGATCCCGGTGGTGGTGGTTTCGTCGCTTGGTCTTGAAAAGCAAAATTTATCGGAATATGGAGTGGTCAGGGTGCTTAGTAAGGACGCGATGACTCCGGAAGATATAAAGAGGTGTGTTGATGAATATAGCGAATAAGGATATTAAAACGATTGGATATGTGATGCGACGCACGAACTTTGGCGAGGCGGATAGGATCCTTGATATTATTACACCGCAGGGCAAAATTGCCGCAATTGCGAGGGGTGCAAGGCGAGAGAAATCAAAATTGGCTGGGGGAATTGAGATGTTTACTTTGTCTGACTATTGTTTCCATAAAGGGAAAGGTGAACTTGCGATTGTGACATCAGTAAAAATGGAAAAACACCTAGCTAATATTATGAAAAGTTACGATCGGATTGAACTTGGTGGGGTGATTCTTCGCAAGGTTGCGAGGCTAGCCGAGAGTTCCGATAATGAGGAATACTTCAGGATAGTTGATCAATGTTTGAATGGGCTGAATGATGGCCTGGATATACGACTAGTGGAGGCGTTTTCGTTGATCAATTTGTCAAATGCGATGGGTGAGGAGCTGAACTTGATGAGAGATAATAATGGAGAAAAGCTGGTAGCCAGGCAAAGGTATAATTGGGATAGTAGCGATGAATGCTTTGTACAACATGAAAACGGAGGCTTTGACGAAAATGATATTAAGCTACTTCGAATAATGGCGTCCACGGATTTGTCGGTGGTGTCTAGGGTTAAAAATATGGATATTTCATTGAACAAAGTATGGCAGCTGGTACGCGAAGTTGCCCGTATATGATATAATATAGAAAACAAAAGGAGAAAATATGGCAGATTTTAATAAAGTTTTGACGCCTGGCGATGTAGATAAGGGCGAATTAAACGTTGTAATTGAGATCCCTACTGGGTCCAATCATAAGATTGAATGGGATAGAGAGCATGCTTGTTTTATGTTGGACCGTGTTGAGCCGATGATTTTTGCAAAGCCATGCAACTATGGTTTTATCCCACAGACTTTGGACGAAGATGGTGATGAGCTAGATGTGCTCATGATCACAGAACAGCCTCTTACGACTGGTATCTGGATGAAAGCAAAAATTCTTGGTGTAATGAAATTTGTTGATGATGGTGAAGTTGATGACAAGATTATCTGTGTGCCAGCTGACGACAGGAATAATGGTGACGCCTATAATAGCTTGGAGGATTTGCCCAAGCAGACTATTAGGCAGATTGAGGAACACTTCAACCACTACAAGGATCTAAAGAAGCCTGGTACGACAGAGGTTAAGTCGTTTGAGGGTATTGAAGTAGCCAAGAAGGTAGTCCTTGATTCGATCGAACGCTTCAAGAAACAATAGTTAAGCGTAAAAAAATAGCCCTAGAGGGCTATTTTTTATTGATTTTCTGTATTTGGTTTGGCTTCTTCGTCGGTGTTTTCGTTGATGTTTTCGTCGATGTTTTCGTCGGAGTCGTCGTCAGTACTATCGTCTTGTTCCTCGTCGCTACTATAGTCCTCATTGTATTTGATGGTGTTTCTGACATCGTTTGCTGTAATACCTTCATACTCTTCTGGGAGGCGGGTAACAATAACGTGTTTATCATCCAGTGAAATATCTTTTAGATATGGGCTGAGGTTGTTTTTATAGTAATTGTAGGCCTCTTTTGCTATAGCGCTGTTGGCGTATTCTTGATAGATTTTGAGGTCGGTAATATCGTTGTTTTTGTAATAGTAAACATAGTGAGTTTTTTGTGGGGCTGGTTCGTCTTCGTCTGATGAGAGGCGACTGCCGTTTAGTGAAATAACGAGCTTTGAGTCATCAGAAACGAAAAATGAACCGTTGTTTAGGGCGTTTTTGTTGACTGCCACAACTATAATAATAGTGATAATCACCACTGCGGCTGCCGCTATACATGCGATGATAATATTTCGCTTCTTTTGTTTATTCTGATTAGTTTTTTTAGCCATATTGATCTCCTATTTGCTCTATTATATCACGCTAATGGTTATAATGAAACAAAAGGATACACTAGCTTTAGCTCGGGGTTTAGCGATGGCTTGTTTGGGATTTAGAGTTCGCTGATTTTGACTCTTGTTTGTTTGGTGGTGTCACGGTCGCGAACGGTGACGGTGTCATCTTCTAATGTGTCAAAATCGATAACTACACAACTTGGCGTACCGATTTCGTCTTGTTTGCGATAACGTTTACCAATGTTGCCAGAATCATCCCAGGTGACATCGCCGTATTTTTTGCGAAGTGATTGGTAGACTTCGCGAGCTTTTTTGACAAGCTCAGGCTTGTTCTTAAGAAGTGGGGAAACGCAAAAACGATATGGGGCGAGGTTTTCGGGGAGTTTTAATAGGGTGCGCTTTTCGCCGCCAACTTCGTCTTCGGTGTAGGCGGATGCAAGAATGGCAAGAAATAAACGCTCTACGCCGATGGACGGTTCGATGACGTGTGGAATGAATGTTTCTTTGGTATTTTTGTCGCGGTATTCCATGGATTTGCCGGAAGCATTCTGGATGTTTGCGAGGTCAAAATCGGTGCGATAGGCGAGACCCATGAGTTCTTCTTCGCCGTTTGGGTAATCAAACATAAAATCAATAGTGCGCTTAGAATAATGAGCACGATCCTCGGCGGGGACTTCTAGTTCGTGAATGCTCGACTTGGGGAGTCCCATGACGTTTTCTAGGAATTCGTGGTGGAGAGAGCGCATGGTTTCAAAGCCATCTTCCCATTTGTCGGGAGCAACAAAATATTCGATTTCCATTTGGGAGCATTCGCGGTCGCGCAGGATGAAATCGCGTGGGCTGATTTCGTTGCGGAAGGCTTTGCCTTGTTGGGCGAGGCCAAATGGGAGATTTGGATACAAAGTATCTACGACGTTTTTGTAGTTTGTAAAAATGCCTTGGGCGGTTTCTGGACGGAGGTAGGCAATACTGTTTTTGGCGATTTCTTGATCGTCGTCTGGGAGGACTGCGCCTACGTGGGTCGAGAACATCATATTGAATTTGCGAATTGGGCCCCAAGATTCTTTGCCGCAGACTGGGCATTTGGTGTGGGTTGCTAGGAATTCTTCGGTAGTGACTGATTCGTTGATGCCGTCGGCGATTTTGTCGGCGCGGAAGCGGGATTTGCATTCTTTACATTCTACTAGGGGATCTGCAAAAGTAGCAGTGTGGCCAGAGGCTTCCCAAGTTTTTGGATTCATAAGAATAGCGGCATCGACACCATAGATGTTTTCGCGATCTTCAACGAAAAACTTCCACCATTCGTCCATAATTTTCTTTTTTAATGAGACGCCGAGTGGGCCAAAATCCCAAGTACCGGCGAAACCACCATAGACGTCGGAGCCAGGGAAAATAAAACCACGACGCTTACATAAACTTACAATATTGTCTAATTTTGCCATAATAGTATTATTATAACCCTGATTTTAGTTTTTCTCAACTCTTGGGGAGTTTTGGGGTATAATGGAAGGATGGATAAAAAGAAAAAAACTGGTAATGTAAAGAGGACACTATATTATTTTTGGCTTGCCCTGATGCAGCACAAAATTCGGACACTACTACTTTTTATTTTTATACCGGTCTGGATTTTTGTTTCTAATGTAGTGGTACCGTACGGTACGTCACAAATAATTGGCAAATTATCCTCTGGTGATTTTGAGTTGCAAAATTATTTAGGAGTTTTATTTATTACACTTGTTCCTGCGATAGTTAATAATTTGTTTGTAGTTCGTGCAATTGATTGGCTGGACTGGTCGCTCGATGCGCTTGGTGGTGAATTCTTGGCAAAGAAGGCTTTTGTTGCGGTAATTAACCAGTCGATGACATTTCATTCGAATAAGTTTTCGGGATCTCTTACTAGTGCGGCAAATAAGGTTTCCAGTGCTTTTATTAGCCTGAAGTCTAATTTTGTGTGGAGTATTTACCCTCTAATTCTGACAGCGATTTTTTCTATTGGCGTCGCGGCGTTTGTGTGTGCACCGTTTGCGTTGATTCTTGCGGTTTTTGTGATTGTATATATGGCGGTGGCGATTATCACGTATTACAAGACTAGGCACGTGGATGAGAAGATGGCGAAGGCGGAGAACAAACAGACTGGTCAGCTTGCTGACGCCATAACGAACGAAATGTCTGTAAAGTCGTATGCGCGTGAAGGTTTTGAAATGGAGAGATTTTCACGAGCGACGGCGCGAACGAAACAAGCAATTTTTGGGACCGCCAAAGTTTCTATGTGGCGTAATCTTTCCATGAACGTAGTTAATATGATCACTTATGCTGGGCTATTGGTTTTGATAGTGATGAGTCATAACCTATTTGGTTTGTCGGTGGCGGATATGGTATTCTTGTATTCTTTGTCGAATTCTTTGCTTAATAACGTGTGGACCATCAATCATATCCTCCGCGCGATCAATCGTTCACTTGGCGATGCAAAAGAAATGGTTGAGATATTGGATTCGCCGACAATTGTGGATGATAAAACTGACAAACGTCTCGTGGTTGGCTCGGCGGAGATTGAAATTCGTGATATTACGTTTCGCCATGAAGGAAAGAAAAAGGCCCTCTTTGCTGGGTTTTCTCTGGATGTACCGGCTGGGAAGAGTTTGGGGCTTGTAGGGGTGTCTGGTTCCGGAAAATCTACTTTGACAAAACTACTTCTTCGGTTCGCTGATGTAAATGACGGAGGGATTTATATTAATGGCCAAGATATTAGGGATGTCACTCAAAAGAGTTTGCGCGAGGCGATTGCTTATGTGCCGCAAGAATCTTCTTTGTTTCATCGTTCGATTTTTGAAAATATAGCTTACGGTAAGCTGGACGCGACTGAAGCCGAAGTTAAAAAAGCGGCAAAATTAGCCTACGCGGATGAATTTATTCGAGAGCTTCCGGATGGGTATGAGACTCTGGTTGGTGAGAGGGGGGTTAAGCTTTCTGGTGGTCAAAGACAGAGGATTGCGATTGCGAGAGCGATTTTGAAGGATGCTCCGATACTGGTGCTTGATGAGGCAACTTCGGCACTTGATTCTGAGTCGGAGGCTGCTATTCAACAGGCTTTGGTAAACTTGATGAGCGGACGTACTTCGATAGTGGTCGCTCATAGGCTATCGACGATTGCTGGGCTGGATGAGATCGTAGTACTTGATGATGGTAAGGTCGTAGAGAGGGGCTCACATCATGAGCTCTTGAAGAAAAATGGTGATTATGCAAAACTTTGGTCGAGGCAGAGTGGGGCTTTCCTGGAGGAAAGTTAGGGTGTTTTTGGGGTTTAGTGCTAAAAATGGCACGCTAGATCTAGCGTGCCATTTGTTTTGTTTTAGTCGGCCCAGAAATCTTCTGGATTGCTGACGACTTCGATATTTAAGTCGGATACTTCGCCGGTCTGGAAGTTTTTGGTCCTCAAGGATTTTGTTTCGACTTCTTCGGCGCCAATGACGATGCCGTTTTCGGCGGTTTTGGAGGCATAGGTTAGTCTGTCGCCTAATTTTTTGCCTGAAAATACGATGGTGACACTGTGATTTTTGCTGCGGAGCTTGGCAGCGACATTCATGGCTTCGTCGAATTCGTGTTCGGATACCGGTACGATAGCGTAGTCTAAGAGACCGTGGGGTTCGTGATCGAGGAGATTGTGCTCGTTTAAGACATAAAAGAGGCGGGTGAGACCAATGGAGCCGCCGACACCAGGGAATGATTGGTCGGTAAAGTGCTTGGTGAGATTATCATAGCGTCCACCACCAGCGACGGCGCCGATATTTGGATATTCTGGCAAGATAAATTCAAATACGGTGCCGGTGTAATAATCAAGACCGCGGACGATTTTCATGTCGGCCTCGATTTGGCTTGTTTGGCCAACTGATTCTAGTAGATAGAGAATCTGGTCAAGTTCGTTGATGCCCTCTAGGAATGTTTCGTTGTCTATTTCGAGGTTGCCGAGTTCTTTGATAACGAAAGAGCGTTCGCCGTGGAGATTGATAAAGGCGGTGATTTTGGCTACCGTTTTTGCGTCTAGGCCTAGTTCTGATAGGTTGGTTTTGGTCTGCTCAGGGGTAACTTTTTCGGCGTGGTCTATAATATTCATGATTTCGGGGGTTTTATCGGCAAGGTCTAGGTAATCTAGAAGACCTGTGGTAATCTTGCGGTTGTTGATTCTGGCTAACACCGGAGTGTTCAGGCTGAATGAATCAATGGTGGCTAGGAGTGCAGCGATAACTTCGGCGTCGTAGGCAAGTGGGAGTTTGGTCCTGCCGATGACGTCAATATCGCATTGATAAAATTCGCGAAAACGGCCTTTTTGGGCGCGTTCGCCGCGGTAGTTTGGACCGATTTGGGAGACTTTGAATGGAAAAACTAAGTCGCTTTCGTGTTCGGCGATGTAACGAGCCAAGGGAACTGTATGGTCAAAACGGAGGGCTTGATCAGCCGCTTCGACGGTCTTGTCGCCAGTTTTGATGAGCTTGTAGATCTGTTTTTCGGTGTCGCCGCCAGCCTTGGCTAAGAGGATTTCGGTACGTTCAATGGCTGGAGTTTCGATTTCTTGAAAGCCGTAAAGATGATATGTCTCGGCGATTTTGACTTTAAGATTGTTGAAAATTGCTTGTGCTTTTGGCAAAAGCTCTTGTGTTCCAGAAATAGGGGAAGTGTTGATTTTTTTCATAGGTTAATTATAACATAGAATAACAACTACATTGGATCAATGCATCAAACTAGTAGGATGGCTTATTATAAACAAGAAAAATCTTGTTGTGGTTTGGTGGGGATTAATTCACTAGGTTTTGATAATATACGAAGAATACATACAGAAAAAGTTACGAAATCACGATACGGATGTTGTTTGAAGGATTAGATGAATATAAAGACGTAGAAGAACAGGTGCTGATACCTGCACCAGAGCGTGATGGGTTTACTGTTGTAAAATGGGGTGGAACGGATTTGACTAAGCAAGACAACTGATACAACATAGAATGACTAGGATTTAACAGATCGTAGAACGAATGATTATTTATGAATTATGAAGTCTTTTTAGTAATTCTTCCCATGCCTCGCTGTAATAATCTGTAAAATACTTTTTAGCTTCACTTGTTTTGACCCATTTGATTTGTTCGACTTCCTCTATCTGAGGTTTGAGTTTATAATTCAGTGGTTTAGCTATAAACAGTATGATATTTTTGTAGACTGTGCCGCCATGCGCGAAATGCCCAGTTTTGATTGGAACGTTATTGCTAATTTCAACATCTAAACCAGTTTCTTCTTTTGTCTCCCGAATCGCTGTTTCTATGTCTGTCTCGTTAGTTTCTTGGTGTCCTTTCGGAAATGACCAAAAAAGCTTTCCTTCATCATCTTTTGCGCCGATCAATAGTACTTTTTCATCTTCTAAGATGATGCATCCACAGCTTTTTTTGGTTTTCATATAACATATTATATCACCGCATGTAAACAGGTATTTATAGGTTACAGGATGGTTGAAAGTTATTATATAAACCGTTTGGTGGGCGATACAGGAGAGGGGAATCCCGCGCTAAAGCGCGGGATGCGAACCTTTGGCTCGGCTCCCATATCACTCATTATAATATTAAAATAAGGCCTAAAGGCCTTCTTTTAATATTATGGTGGGCGATACAGGAGTCGAACCTGTGACCTCGTCTACGTCAAAGACGCGCTCTAGCCAACTGAGCTAACCGCCCAGGGGCAACATTATGGTGAGCCGGGAGGGGCTCGAACCCTCGACACCGGGCTTAAAAGGCCCGTGCTCTAACCAGCTGAGCTACCGGCCCATAAGGTTGCCTTGGTGTGGCGAATTGTCAGCCTTTGGCGATCCGTGTAGTGTATTCAGAAAAAAATGAATACCCCAGAGAATGCACTCTTGCAATTCACTCACCTTTTATATTATACCACAAAAACGAGAAATATCACTTTTTTTATTATTTTAGTTAGCTTTTTGTGCAGCAACGCTATATTATGTGTGATATAATGCCAAAATAATAGGGAAGAATATGATAATAGCTCATAGGGGACTACATAATAATATGGATGTTCCCGAAAATTCGATTTTGGCATATAAACTAGCTGTTAAAAAGGGCTACGGTGTGGAATTTGATGTCCGCGTATCTAAAGACAATAAACTAGTGATAATTCATGATGGTAATTTAAAAAGGATGGCAGGTACCGATAAGTCGGTCAAAAACTTAACCTTGGACGAGATGAAGCGACTGCACCTTTTGAAAACTGGCGAAAAAATCCCGACGCTAAATGAGGTGCTCAAGTTAGTGAATGGCAAAGTTTTACTGGATATCGAGATTAAAAGTACTAGAAAAATCAAGTTGGTGTGCGATCTTGTACTGAATGGATTGAAAGATTATAAGGGGGAAATACTTCTCAAATCGTTTAACCCTTTTATAGTTAGAGAGTTGAAGAAAAAATGTGATTATAAAGTGGGCATTTTGATGGCTAGTCTCGGTAATGATAATCCTTTGGATGCTATAAATAAAGCGATTATGTTTCGGTTTTTTGAATTTGATTTCATCGCTGTTAATAAACGGGCACTTAGCGGTAAGTATTACAAAAAATATGCCAGTAAATATCCTATATACGTGTGGACTTTTAGGGGTTTGGCAGAGGCTGAGAAATTCGTAAAACAATACCCAAAGATTATTCCGATTTGTGATGGGCTGGACGAGTGATGGCTTCCTGGGGTAAGTGGTCAGAACAATAGCGAGTTTTGTCTCGTGATATAATATAGGGCAGATGGTACAGGCCAAGGATTATGAAAAGTTAAGGAGCGAGCTAGAGAAAAGCGCCGATGAGAAATACCGTGATTTTTCGATGAAAATATGCCGAAGTAGCCACAAAGTGTTGGGTGTTAGAGTGCCGCAAATACGAAAGTATGCAAAGCAGGTGCCGTCAGAGAAAATCGAGGAGTTCATTGCGATTCGCCCTAGGACATATGAAGAGGTTTTGCTGCGGGGTTTTTTGATTGCGAGATTGCCTTATGAGGGTATGTTTAGGCAGTTTGATTCTCAGTTGAAATATATTGACGATTGGAGTACTTGTGATTTATTTTGTTCGGCGATAAGTAAACTTGTAAAGAAAAACAAAACGGTTTTTCTTGAAAAGAAACTTACGAAGCTATTTGAGAGCGAAGATGAGTTTGTGGTACGGGTTGGGCTAGTGGTTCTTAAGTGTTGTTATGTCGAAGTGAATTATTTAGGTTTTATCTTTGATGCGGTGGATCAATTGTCTAGCCGCGATGGGTATTACATAAAAATGGGTTTAGCGTGGTTGGTTTCGGAGTGTTATATTAAATATCCAGCGGCTACGATAGAATATCTACTGAGAAGTAAGATGCCGGTATGGACGTTTAATAAGAGCATCTCAAAAATTTGCGATTCGTACCGTGTAGATGCACAGACAAAAAGTTTTTTGAAGAGGATGAAGAAGTAGTTTAATAAAAAAAGAAGTCCCCGTCTCAGCGAATGTTTCGCCCTCGTGAATTTCAATACTTTTAATTTGTTTCTAACAGCCAAAATTATAGAGGTAAAACCGTATCCATGGCTCGAATTTTTGGTAAAATCGTCAAAAAAAATAGACCCTGAACTTTGTAAGATACTTAACAGCACTTTACAGGGAGAAAAGGGGCAAAAATCCGATTTATATACCTTCTGGTGGGGGCGATTTACTCAAGCATTAACAATCCATAGAGAGGACATTCAAGAGGGGCTAAAAAATTTTGCTAAAATGGTCTAGTTTTTTATGGAGAAGTATGCTATAATATGAATGTATTACGATGAGGGTAATGCGAACGGAGAAATACCTAAGCAAATCCCTCTTTTTTGTGGTATAGTATTAGATATGGAAAAACTGCGAAACATTGCTTTTATAGATGCACAGAATCTAAATTATAGCACCGTAGATAGTAAGCCTTCCTGGAAGGTTGGACTAAAACGGTTTCGCATTTATCTAAAAGAAAAATACCAAGTTGATGAAGCATACTATTTTCTTGGTTGCATAGACAATAATTACTCTGAAATGTATGATAATATTCAGAAGGCTGGTTTTATTCTAGTTTTTCGTGAACACAGCCCAAAGTTTCTATCGGTAAAAAAGGGCAATGTTGATACCGATATAGTTTTCTCGGTAATGAAGAAATTATACAAGCATGAAGATTTTGAAAAGGTTATTTTAGTTTCTGGCGACGGCGATTATTACAAAATGGTGAAGTTTTTGGTTGGAGAAAACAAACTATGCAAAATCTTGATGCCAGTGAAAGGCCGTGCTTCTTCGCTCTATAGGCAAATACCTGCAAAATACCGAGATTATTTAGATAAGCCAGAAATTAAAAAGAAAATTGAGCTAAAATGATAGATTCTAAAGCATGGAACTGGGATATAGTGAAAGGCGACCACGAACGCTACTGGCAAGAACCCGCGATAGAATCGTACTATCTTATAAATCGTTGGCTTAGTCAAGGAAAAAAGGATTTCTTGGACCTAGGTTGTGGTCTCGGAAGACATACTGTCCAATTTGCAAAAGCCGGCTTTAATGTATTTGGATTTGATTTGAGCGAGACATCAATTAACAAGACAAAAGAATATGCTTTGAAAGCAAATGCCAAGGTCGATTTGGAAGTTGGAGATATGCTAGATTTGCCATATGCAGATAATAGTTTCGATTGTGTTTATTGCCGTAATGTTATTTCACATACAGATACAGCCGGAATGAAGAGAATAGTTTTAGAATTGAAAAGAGTGCTAAGAAAAGATGGAGAATGTTATTTGACGCTAGGCTCGAAACAGACTTGGGGGTTTCAACAAGACTGGCCAATAGTAGATGAGAATACAAAGATAAGGGTCGAAGATGGCCCGGAAAATGGTATTCCGCATTTTTATGCTGACTATGATCTTATTCTGGAACTATTTAAAGACTTTGAAATTATTAAGATTTTTCAGGTTGAAGATTGCATTGCCAAGGCTGGTAAAATCACAAGTTCGTTCCACTGGCATGTGTTAATTCGTAATTAGGGTATTAACAGACATTTAACAGGGGTAAAATGACAGATTTTACCCCATTTTTTGTGCAAAATCGGTGTAAAATAGCACTCTAGAACCTGCAAGGTACTTAACAGAAATTTACTACTAAAAAATCGGCCAAAATGCCGAATTATATATAATTTGGTGGCTCCGACTGGACTTGAACCAGTGACACAAGGCTCTTCAGGCCTCTGCTCTACCAACTGAGCTACAGAGCCAACTTTTACTATTATAGCATAGTTTTTTACAAAATAAAGAAAAATCTCCCGTGTGGAGCGGGAGATTTCTTTATGCTAAGAGATTATTATTTCTTCTTAGCGCCGGTGTTCTCGGCGATATCACGAGTATTGCGCCAGATCATGATGAACATCATAGTCATTTCATAGGCAATACGAATGATGACTGGCCCAAGGATAAGGCAAGCTAGGAACATTAAGAATGCTACACCGCCCATCAACCCCATGAGACCGAGGAATGAGAAAGAGTAAAGGATTACAAAGATAGTCGCAATGTAATAAACAACTTTCAAGATTGGCTCAATCCACATGATCTTGAATGACAAGAAATCTTTGAGCCATTTGCCGAATTTGCCTTTTGGCTGATTCTTGGACTTTACGAAGAGGAAGTATACCAAGATACCACCAACGATCGCCAAGATGATAGCAATGATGCCCCAAACACCGATACCAGTTGCGGTACCTGTCAAGCCTGAGAGGCTGCTGGCGCTGCTGCTGGTGCTACCACTATCCAAGTTGTTTAATAGTTGATAGAAGTCAGAATCTGACATAACATAACTCCTTTTGTTAATATTACCCTGATTGTAGCATAAAGTGTTTCTTTTTGTAAAGATTTTCCTGTGGAAAACTGTTTATGTTTGGCAGAAAAGTATAAATTTTTATATAATAAATACATGAACAGGGTTCCGTTAGCTGAGAGGATGAGACCTAAGAAACTATCAGAGGTTCTTGGGCAAGATGATATTATAGGTGAGGGCAAAATTCTGACAGAGATTGTGCGGAAGGGCGAGCCAGTGAATTTGATTTTTTGGGGGCCACCTGGGACTGGTAAGACGACATTGGCGCGGATATTGGCGCAAGAGTTCAAGGCGGATTTTGTTGAAATTTCGGCGGTGACGGCGGGGAAGAAAAATGTTGAAGAGGTGGTGGAGCGAGCGAAGCTGAATTGGAATCTGAAGACCCGGACGGTGCTATTCGTGGATGAGATTCATAGATTTAACAAAGCGCAACAGGATGCATTTTTGCCACATGTGGAGTCTGGGTTGATCACGTTGATTGGGGCGACGACGGAGAACCCGTCATTTGAAGTGATTTCGCCGCTACTTAGTCGGTCGCGAGTGGTGGTGGTATCCTCGCTCTCGAAAGATGCAATTATCCAAGTTCTCAAAAAGGCGATTAAGGCCGAAAAAGCCACAAAGAGGGTGGCAAAAAAGGCGATTGATTTGATTGCGGAGCTATCGGGTGGGGATGCGAGGAGTGCGCTTGGAGATTTGGAGCTTGCATTGTCGCTTTCGGAGAAGGTTGACGATAGGGTAGTTGAGGAGGCGGCGGGGCGGAAATTGCCCGGGTACGACAAAAAGGGAGATAATCATTACGATACTATCTCGGCGTTTATTAAGTCGATGCGGGGGTCAGATGTGGATGCGGCGCTTTATTATTTGGCCCGAATGGTGGAGGCGGGTGAGGATCCGAAGTTTATCGCGCGCAGGATGGTGATATTTGCTTCGGAGGATATCGGGCTGGCGGGGAACGGTGCGCTTAGTCTTGCCACGGCGTGTTTTCAGGCGGTTGAGAGAGTTGGAATGCCGGAGTCGGGCCTGATGCTTGCACATACGGCAGTAGCGCTGGCTTTGTCTAAGAAATCGCGAGCTACTACTGATGCATGGTATAAAGCCCTTGATTTGGCGCGAAAGTCACGAAGTGAGCCGGTGCCGGTGTGGCTTCGAAATGCTCCGACTAAATTAATGAAAGACCTCGGATATGGCAAGGGGCAAAAATGGGAGGCAGGGTTTCATCTGGATAAAAATTATTTACCGGATGCAATCAAAAACGAAAAAATTTGGCCAGAAAAGAAGTGATTTTTTTGAATTTACGGGGGTAGATTACCTTGGGTTTAGCTGTCTAGGCCTGCCTGGAAGAACATGAGGACATCTTCCCAGTCGCCGGCGAGGTCAAAACCAGAGCTGACGAATTTGTTGAATTTGTAGTATGGCATGCCGGAGATGAGTTTGGCGGATTTGGCGGCGTTTTCTTTGATTTCGGCAAGAGGAGCTTTGGTCTCGACGCAGGTGTCAAAGCTGTCGCTTAGCCCTATTTTGTGTCCGATTTCGGACCAATAACTGGGCTTTTCGGAGTTGAGGGCGGTGAAGCCACCTTTGCCGTTACCCTTGAAGAAATCGTTCCAAACTGTGGTAACAGCTAGATCGTAATAGTCCCAGAAGCGACCTTCGTTTTTGGCACAGTAGGCGGCAATGGCGGAATGGCGGGAATGCTCGGCATGGGCTTCGCCGTATTCATAGAGGAAGTCGGAAAGTCTGACCTCGACTACGATATCATGTTCTTTGAGGTATTTTTTGAATTCGCCTTCGTGTTCGAGGATGGCATTTTCGAAAGCTATACAATATGGACAAACAAGGTCGGAATAGACGATAAAGTAGTTTTTGGCATCAACATTGCCTACAGACATGTCTTTATCCCAGATTTTTTCGGCGTTGGATGGCCTGGCGGTGATGCTGGCGATAATTGCTGCAATTATAATGCCGATGACGGCTAGGATACCAAGGATTTTTAGTATTTTTTTTGCTGAGCTCTTTTTTGCCTTATTCTTATCCTCCATTTTTGGTCCTCTCTGGCTTGGCAGCCTTGACGTCTTTAGTGGGTTTCTTTGCTAAAAACTTTTCATTTATTATTGTAACATATGTTTCGACCCCAAGACGTTTGAGCGAAAAAACAGCGATAATGATGGCGAGAATCGTAACGATGGTCGAGATGGTGCCTACGACGGCTAGGCCGCCGGTGGAAAAAATAGCGCCAAGGAGTGGAGTAAGTAGGGTGGTGCCACAAGTGGGGCATCCGGCGCCAAGAGCGATGAGTCCAGCGACGACACCGGCGCTACCGAGGTTCTCTGCGTTTTGTTTTTTCTTTTTGTTCCAAAGTAAAACTATCAGGCCGATAAGGATTCCCTGTAAAATGCTTATCAAAAAAATAGGAAGCCAATCTAGAAAAGGCTGACCTATTCCAAAAATACCGAGGAAGTTTTCGCCGAGAATCTGGAGAGATTTGGGTAATCCGATAGCAAACATGAGGTCAAACTTGGAAGTGCCGCCGGCTAGTAAATTCATTAGAAGGCCAAAGAAAAGGAAGGTGGGGATAAAACCGCACCAAAAGCGTTTTTCTCTGGTTGCGAGCAGTATGCCTTTGCCAGCTAAAGCAAAATCGTCTAACCATTTCCTCCAATTCATAATGGTTATTATAACACAGTTTCTGTGTGGATTTTGGCTAATATTTGGGTGTATTATTGTAAAATGATTCTGTATTTTGTCAAGTGGAATGTGTTCGGTTTTTGCTTATCTACCTCTGTTGTGTTGTAAAAATATTATGACATAAACTTTTTGAAAAAACAACGTTGACAACGATACCGTCTGTGCTAAAATGGGGATAAGGTTCGGGTCGATCCAACGTTGAGAGGGGCCAGAGCCGAAGGGAGGTGTGTCGTGACGCATTGATCAAGTTGGTGTAAGTCGCGATGCAGAATCACGACTTATTATTTTAGGTAATATTCGTTGTGATTAGTTGATTTGACGGCTTGTTGCTTAGGTAAGGAGTCGTCAGAGCACATCATTTAGGGTGATGTTCGCTCTATTAGGGTGGAGGGTGTAGAGTTGTTTTGGATAATTTCCACCTAGAAATTGAATATAAAAATCCATCTCGCGGTGGATTTTTTGTTGTTAGATTTCGATACTATTTGTGTTATAATAATCTTATGAAACTTCCGAGAAAAATCGTGCAAGTTTTTGGTGTTATTGCTGCTATGTCTTTAGTGGTTGTTTTTGCTTTAATAGCATCTAACTTAACTCGGGATACTTTTGCTAGTGGTGAGGATGATTCTGCTGTTTATGTCACGGGTGAGCCAAAATATGTGACTTTTTATGATAGTGGTAAAAAATTGACCGTTAAAACTGATGCTGCAACCGTAGCGGAGGCTATTTCTCGGTTTGATTTGGCTTTAAACGACGGTGATAGGGTGGAACCGACGTTGGAAACAGAAATTAACACCGATAGCTTTTTTATCAATATCTATAGGGCTCATCCAGTAATAATCCAAGACGGGCTTAGTGAAAAATACATAATGACGGCGAGTTTTGACGCAAAAACGATTGCAAAGGAGGCAGGGATTACGGTATACGACGGTGATGAAATAACTTTGGTGCCGAATTTGCATTTTCTTGAGTCGGGGGTAGCTAGCGTTTATAAATTGACTCGTAATGGTGGGCGTACGGTTACGGTGGAGGAAGAAATACCTTTTGCGGAGCAGACGGTAAAGAGCTACAATTTGGCTCCTGGCACGGAGGAAGTGCAGCAACTTGGTGAGGTAGGGGCTAAGAAGGTATATTATAATGTACAATACGTGGATGGCAAGGAGGTGTCTAGAGAGTATTTGAGCGAAGAAGTGGTAAAAGAACCGGTGGCGAGAGTCACGGCTGTGGGTGCAAGTTTGATTGAAATGCATCCTTTAACGCTGTCGATGGGGGTAAATCAATACACGACGACTGTAAATGGTGCAACGGTGGAAAGAAAAGAGACGTATTATGATTTGCCGATGTCCGGGGTGATGTCGCTTAACGCGAGGACTTGTGGAGTGCCGGCAAGCTATTCGGTGCGTGCGGATGGGGCGAAAGTTGACGCTGATGGCTATGTATTAGTGGCGGCGAATCTGTCTAGGTATCCGAGATGTACGATTGTGGAGACGTCGCTAGGTCCTGGTAAGGTGTATGATACTGGTGGATTTGCAGCAAGAAATCCGGAGCAATTTGATCTTGCGACCGACTGGTCTAACAGGGATGGAAGATAATCCAATTTTGGACTAATAGGGGTAGATGGGAGCAACTAGTGAAAAATAAGAAATCTTTAGGACAAAACTGGTTAAAGAATCGGGAGATTTTGGAGGAGATTGCCGAACTAGCTGCTGGGGGTGTAGCCAATGAGAGCGCGGTTGAAAACTCCGAAAAAACAGAGGTGAAGCTATGTGTGGAGATTGGACCGGGGCTTGGTTTTTTGACATCTTCATTGCTTAGGCGATTTGACAAGGTGATCGCGGTAGAATTTGATGCTGATTTGGCAATGAAGCTACCAGGGTCATTCCCCGGGAAGAATCTAACGGTGGTGAATGATGATATTTTGGAATATGATTTTCGCGAGATTGATGAGCCATATGTGATTGCGGGGAATATCCCGTATTATATTACAAGCCCGATTATTAAGAAGGTTTTAACTCTTAAGAAAAGGCCGGAGCGGGTGGTGTTGTTGGTGCAAAAAGAGGTTGCTGAAAGAATTGTGAGTGACAAGGAGACGCTACTGTCGTTATTTGTAAAAAATTATGCAAGGGTGTCGGCAGGGCCGATAGTGCCGCGCGAAGAATTTACGCCACCACCAAAGGTGGACTCCCAGGTGGTAGTGATGGAGCCATTTGAAGCACCGGTTGTAGATAGGGAAGTATTTGATCTAGTCAAGAGGGGATTTTCTGCGCCAAGGAAGAAGCTATTACACAACCTCGCAGGGATAAAATCCGAGGTTGAGACGTTGGAGATATTTAATAAATGTGGGATTTCTCGAGATGCGCGGCCAGGAGATATGGGGCTTGAAAAATGGGCGGAGCTTTATAGTAAGCTAAAATAGATTTAGAAGTGGGGAATCGACGCTGGTTTAGTTGTAATAATTAACATCAGCAGCGGTGCGGACGTGGTATTTATAATCGTTTGGGTTAATACCGAGGGAGCTAATAGCATTTTTTACTTCTTCTATATATTTAGCCTTAACAGCTTCGCTATTGTTGTAGGTTACTGAGGGGCTAATGATTATTTTGCTTTTATCATCAGAGTCGAAGTAGGCGGAGAAATATTCGAAGTCAAAATCACCGATTAATTTAGCTACAATTCTTTGACGATTGAAGTAGTCGGATGATTCTTGACAATCAAAATCAGGATAGATAATATCGGACTTTTCTTTGACACAAAGGATGGAATATGGTTTTGCTATATCGGGATTACTGTACTCGACCATTTTTACGGCGTCTGGGTTGTCGGGGTATGTTAGGAATACTTCGTAGGATTGCTCATATTCGGGGATATCGATGATCGCTCGGATGTAATTGGTGCCTGATTTTTTAAAATATTGAGTTTTGATGCTATCGTCGCGGATTTTGGCTGAGGCTTGGCTTCCAAAGAGTTTTTTGTTCCCAGCGTTTTCGGAAATAGTGTCCAGTAGGGCCCATTCGAGCATTTTAGTCCATTCGGAGTAGTTTTCCGGTATAGCATCGGATGCGTTGGTGATTTTAGCGGATAAGCCTTCGGTCGGAGTGTCTTTGATTTGATCGTTTTGGAAAATTTTGGGAATAGAAAATACAAGGAGAAGCACTAATACAATTTGGAATAGCACAAAAATAGCTGTTAATGGCTGAAGGCGAAAACTTTGTGCTTGGTTATTGTCTTCCATTTTCTCTCCTTTTCTCTTTATTCATTTAAAATTTCGTTGATCTTAGTTTTGTTTAGATGGTTTTCGAAATAAGCAAATGAATATGTGCTGTCGAAGGTCTTGGCGGGGTAAACTCTGGCGTTGCCTGCTCCATCTACGTATCCGTCCTCCCATCCTCCCCATGCCGCTTCGATAGTGATGAATGTCCCGTCACTATTTGCTCCTACCACTACACCTGTGTGCTGGTTACTGTCAGAGAAGACTGACCAAGCTCGTGGTTCTTTGCCACCTTCTGTTACTCCGTCTTCGATTAGGTAGGGGACTGTCATGTTGCCATTTCCCCGTACTGAAGCTCCGCCTGGGGTGCCTTTTTTGGTCAGTTCGGATACGAAGAAATTGGAAAATTCGACACAGTTACTTAGCCCAGATTCAAATACTGGCGTATGGTTTGTATTGTACCAGTGGGCGATTATTTCGGCTTGGGCGACAGTGAGGCCACCCTTGGAAGCGGTGCCACCACTATTACCACCATTCTTATTAGGGCAGTAATCCTCGTCACTACAAGTGTTTTTGGTGTTTTTAGGGCCTTTGATAGCGGCAAATGCACCACCATGGATTGCGTCTACGATATCTTGAAGCTTAACTTGGCTGTTACTAATATTAAAGGAGTTTGCGACCCAAATTTTGTCGTCTTTATCGATGCTAAAAATTCCGACAAAATGCCCATCGGTGTTGGTATTGGAAAAACCAGCATGATTACCATCGCCTGAGAGATGAATCATATACCCATCGTTAAGGTATTTTTTCATTTTATCGTATGCATCTGATTTTGATGAATAGGTATCAATTATAACCTCTAGGCCATATTTTTTCTCTAGTTTTTTGTCTAATTGAAGGCCACCGTCGCTACATACAGCATCAACGCAACTGACATAATTGTAGGTTTTCGGGTCACCAGATGCGGTTGCTTCGACGATATCTTGCGGGTAGACGTCTTTGCCTGTTGCTACTGTGACTAGCATAGCTGCGGAGGCGGGACCACAACCGGAGTCTGCTATATTGCCACCATTGTAGATGTCGGTCGTCCAGTTGTGGTTGCTATTTTCGTGGTCGCTCCCCTCGTAATTATCTTGGTAGTATTGCGGGTATTTGCCGTTGAAACTGGTGCAGCTATTGCTGCCCCCTCCACTATTTTTTGGGCGAAATACTTTGACGTCTTTTTCGGTGAATTGGATGTCTTCTATGACACCCGCTTCACTCCCGAATGAAGCTTGTGCTGAGCGTCTCTTCCCGTTATCATCGACTATGAGCCAGGTGTGGCCGTTACCTGTTCCAATTAGACCCTCATCAAACGGGCTTCCATTATCACTGTAGAATGCAATATCTCCCGCTTGGGCTTCTTCGTATGATGATACTTCTTGATAATTTTCATTGTCCTTGGCGTATGGGTATTGTCCGGGCAGCCCTATAGGGTAGTTCTCATCTACTCCTGAGGCTCTCATTACTGTTGCTACAAACAAATCGCAGCTCATTCCCATTCTTCTTGATGGGTTTTGCCATTGTTCTCCTCCGTTATCCATATCTGTTAAAGTATATTTTTCGATAGCTTTTTTGTAAGCGTCGGTTGGTCCGGCCTTAGCCTTAGCTGTTTGACCATATGGCCAGGCTAGTTCTAAGGCTTTACTATTTACGGCGTTGTCGGATTTGCCAGATTTACTTGAATCGCTGTCGCTTTTGTCCGATTTGTCTTTTGCTGGAGTTACGGTGCCGGAATTTCCTTTGGCGGTAACCTCGCCTGAGCCATCTAGCCGACAAAATGAGGTTAGTTTCCCGGTTTTCTTGTCGACGCCGCCGCTTTTACTTCCGTCTTTGGTGAATGTGCCGAAAAATTGTTTGCCAATGGCGACTTTTTCTGGATCTTTCTTTGCTTGATCACAGTATTTTTCGCTTTGATGTGCACAGGCATGCGCGTCGAAAACGATAAAATAAACTGGATCGTCTAGTTTTTCAAAAGTTGCAACATATAAATCGCCAAACCCATTTGTGTATGCTTGGTCGGGTAAAACTATCCAATAGTATTTTGTTTTGCTATCACCTTTATTTGGTGTGAGTATAGTACCTGAGCCATCGTATTTGTAGTCATAATTCTCTGCATATATGTATTGCATGCCACCAAAATCGTCGTCTACTTTAGTGTCTTCATAAATCCATTCGTTGTTTTTGGTCATAACTAGGCCGTTGTCTGATTTCGCTTTTTGACCTTGTGCGTAGTATTTTACACTATCGCTTTTGCATGCTCCGGTATTGAGACAGCCTTCGCCGTACCAGTAGTCTGTGGCGTCGGTACTATCATCTATCTTGAAGCAACCTTTTGTACCAATATTAAGCTTGCTACCATTACTGCCACTTCCATCACACGGGTTATAGAAAAGAATATCATTTTGGGAGAATTCGGATAGATATTGTTCTGGCAGGCCGTTGCTTTTTGCTGCAAAACAAGCCTGACCGATGGTTAGGCTTAGTAAAAATGTCAGGATAAATGTCAAGGTGAGTTTATGCGGTAGTATTGTTTTTGACATCAATTATACCTTTCGTAAACGATTTCATAGTCTGAGGGGTCGTATCCGGCTTCTCTGATTTTTTCCATTACAGCATCTTCGTAACCGTAACCGTAGTAATTTACTAAAAGACAGGAGGTTTTTTCGCAAGAGTTGTTGTTTTGTCCGCTTCGGATTGTGAAGCCGGCTGTGGATGAATTTGCGTTAGAATCTGCATAGACATAGTCTTTGATCGGGAGTTTATTAAAAATGGAGAGTATATGGTCAAAATTGGAAATGAATTTTTCGGCAGAGGTGTCGTTATCTGTGGTGGAATTTTTGCCGGCGGACGCGATGGATTGGAGTTTTTCGAATGATTTGTAGTTGTCTTGGAGTTCGTAGAAGCTAAGGTCGTTATTTGCGCCTGTGAGGAACAGGTTAACTGGGACAATTTGGTCGGGCTCGATATTTACTGATAGGGTTTTGGGCTCTAGGTCTTCATGGGAAATTTTGATTTCGTAGGTGCCTGGTGTAATGGAATATTGACCATTAGCATAATTGGTATTGCCGTTGACTGAAATAGAAGCGTCGATAGGGGTGACATTAAATTCGATGACGGAAACCTTTGTAGATTGCCATAATTTAATACCAATTAAAATAAAGATAATGAGGACATCTATTATTATAATAATTCTTACCCATTTCTTATGAAAAAAAGCTCTTATGGGTGAGATACTTCCATCATCATATTGCATATGTTTTCATTATAGTTTATTTATGTAAGTTTTGTCAATTTGTTGGTTGGAGGTAGTTTTTATTGAAATGTCGCGGAGAACTTTTGCTTTTTTGCCTTGTCTGTCGTGTTAGGCAGCCCAAAACCAAAATCCTGTGATATAATAAAATTATTATGTTAGATGTGAAGTTTATCAGAGAAAATCTGGACTTGGTGGAGAAATCCACGAAAGAAAAAGGCTACAAGACTAATGTTAAAGAAGTGATAAAGCTTGACGATGAACGCAAGAAGATTCTTGCCGAGGTGGAGGCATTAAGAAAAGAGCGCAATGAGATTGCCGCAAAGATGAAGGGCGGCAAGCCGTCTGCTGAGCTGATTGAGAAGGGGAAGGCAGTGAAGCAGGAGCTTTCGGAAAAAGAAAGCGCGCTTGCACCGGCCGAGGAAAAGTTGAGTAACCTCTTAAAACAGATCCCAAATATTATATTTGACGATGTTCCGCTAGGTGGCGAGGAATGCTCAGTAGAAGTGAAAAAATGGGGCAACAATCATAAGACCGGCATTGACCACTTGGATTTTGCGAATAGTCGTGGTTGGGTGGATTTTGAGAGGGGGGCAAAAGTTGCTGGGGCGAAGTTTTATTATCTAAAGGATGGCTTAGCTTTACTCGAGAATGCCCTGCTTCAATATGGTCTATCTAAGGTACAAGAACATGGATTTACTTTTATGACAGTGCCAGATATGGTGTCATCTAGGATTCTTGAGGGGTGCGGGTTCAATCCGCGGACTTCGGAACAGAGTGATGAATATTTTGTTGAGAGCGAGGATTTGGCGCTTATTGCGACGGCCGAGATGCCGCTTACCGGTTATCATATGGATGAGATTTTGAATGAGGAAGATTTGCCACTATTTTATGCTGGTTACTCGCCATGTTTTAGGAAGGAAGCTGGTGCGGCAGGCAAGTATACTAGGGGGCTTTTCCGTGTACATCAGTTCAATAAACTCGAAATGTATGTTTTTTGTTTGCCAGAACAGAGTGAAGAGATTCACGAAAAGATTCTCGCAATTGAGGAAGACATCTGGCAAGGACTTGAAATTCCTTATCACGTTATTAATATAGCTGCAGGTGATTTAGGCGCACCGGCAGCCAAGAAATACGATATGGAATATTGGTCACCGGTGAATCAGAAATATCAGGAAATTACGAGCTGTTCTAACTGCACCGATTTTCAAGCGAGAGCGGTGAACTGCAGAGTAAGAAGAAAAGACGGCAAAGTTGAATTTGTACACACTTTAAATGGTACAGCAATTCCTTTGGCTAGGGCCCTAGTGGTAATATTAGAAAACTATGCAAAGGCCGACGGAAAATTAACAATTCCAAAGGTGCTCAGGCCATATTTTAACGGAAAAGAAGAAATATAAAGGAGAAAAAATGATCGAAAAAATCGAAATTAGCGGTAATGATTATAAAGTAGAGGAACCATTTCGTAGATATGTAATAAAACGGATTGGTAAGTTGGATAAATATTTACCCAAAAAAGCCAAAAAAGATGTCGTTTGTAAAGTTGTAGTTGCAGAAATCGGCAAAGGCAAGACCGAGAAATATGAGATTTCGGCCGCGATGGAGCTGATTGGTGGTAAGCTAATTGCCGCAAGAGATGAGTGCTCAAACGTGTTTGCTGGGGTAGATTTGGTGGAAGCAAAGCTACTTGGGCAGATCAGAAGATACAAGCTAGAAGTACAACCTCATCGCCAAAGAAAAGGCCTCAAAAATCTTTTCCGGAAGAGGGGCTAGTATGTTATAATGGGGGGTAGATTGGAGTTAATATGGCGAAAAATGAGGTAAATGAGACCGAGCGACAGGTCAAAAGAAATGATAAGTCTGTCAAAAAAAATGAAAAGCTTGCTAAAAGACATGCAAGTAAGAAGCCTACTGACAAATTAGCAGATAAGACGGCTCTTACTAAGTTCTTGCAAGGTGTTTTTGGTGACGCGCAGAAAAAGATACTAAAAAGATTATGGAAAAAAGCACAAGAGATTACTAAGCTTGAGTCAAAATACGAAAAGATGAGCGACGAGGAGCTTAGGTCTCAGACTGAGATATTTCGTACAAAGATTAACAAAGCTCTAAAAACAGCGCGTGCGGAGCAAGGTATTGCTAAGACCAGCAAAAATGGCAAAAAAGCCAAGAAAGATAAAAAACGTGGCGCGGTAGATGACACGAAGATTCTAAATGAGCTTTTGCCCGATGTTTTTGCAGTAGCGAGAGAGGCTTCGAAGCGTGTTACTGGTCTTAGACCGTATGACGTACAGTTAATTGGTGGTATGGTGCTTCACGAGGGTGCAGTTGCCGAGATGAAGACTGGTGAAGGTAAAACTCTTGTTGCGATGCTCCCGGCATATCTTAATGGTTTGACTGGGCGTGGTGTACACGTGGTGACTGTGAACGATTATTTGGCACAACGTGATGCGGGTTGGAATGGTCCGATTTATGATTTTCTAGGTTTATCTGTCGCAGTAATTATTAATGAGGCTTCGTTTATTTATGATGCGGAGTATGAGAACGAAGAGCATGAGGATGAGAGATTCCGTCATTTGAAACCATGTACCCGTAAAGAGGCCTATGCGGCAGATATTACTTATGGTACCAATAACGAGTTTGGGTTTGATTATCTTCGCGATAACATGACGAGCGAGGTGCAATATTTGAGGCAAAGAGAGCTTAACTTTGCGATTGTGGATGAGGTAGACTCTATTCTTATTGATGAGGCGAGGACGCCACTAATTATTTCGGCGCCGGCTGGCGATAATCCAGAGAGTTATTATCAGTTTGCAAAAGTGGCTTCGAGACTTGAGCCAGATGATTATATTTTCGACGAAAAGCGTCGTTCGGTGACTTTGACCGATAAGGGCATCGATAAGGTGCAGAAGATTCTCGGCGTAGAAAATTTGTATTCGACCAAAAATACAAGGCTAGTGTACCACTTGGAGCAAGCGATTCGAGCAGAAATCGTGTTTAAGCGTGACAAGGATTATGTGGTGACAAATTCTGGTGAGGTAATTATCGTTGATGAACATACTGGGCGTTTGATGCAAGGTCGCCGTTATAATGAAGGTTTGCATCAGGCGATTGAGGCTAAGGAAGGCGTAGCGGTGAAGCAGGAGTCAATGACTCTCGCGACGATTTCGTTCCAGAATTTCTTCCGTTTATATAAGAAGTTGTCCGGTATGACCGGTACGGCATTTACAGAGGCGGAAGAATTCCAACAGATTTATGCATTGGACGTGATTCAGATCCCACCCAATAAGCCGATTGCGCGTGTGGATAAGGACGATTTAATCTATAGGACAAAAGCTGGGAAGTTGAAGGCTATTGCAGAGGAAATTCGTAAATATCACGAGAAAGGACAGCCAGTATTGGTGGGTTCTGGTTCGATTGTAAACAACGAGGAAATCGCGAGATATTTGGAGCAGTATGGGCTTCCGTATGAGATTTTGAACGCAAAAAACAACGAGCGTGAGGCTGCAATTATTGCAAAAGCTGGCGAAAAGGGCGCAATTACGCTTGCCACTAACATGGCCGGTCGTGGTACCGATATCAAGCTTGGCGAAGGCGTGCGTGAGCTTGGTGGCCTCGTGGTGATTGGCTCGGAGCGACATGATTCGAGGCGAGTAGATAATCAGCTTCGTGGTCGTGGTGGTCGTCAAGGTGATCCAGGTACGACACAATTCTTTGTAAGCTGCGAAGATGATTTGATGAGAATTTTCCAGGGTGATAGAGTAAAAATGCTGATGATGCGACTTGGTGTAGACGAAAACACGCCAATTCAAACCAGGGCAATTTCAAACACTTTGGAATCTGCGCAGAAGAAGATTGAAGGATTTAACTTTGATTCCCGTAAAAACGTTGTGCAGTATGATAATGTAATTAATCGCCATCGTAAAGTCGTATATATGATGAGGCGAAAAATCCTTGAGGGTGATGATATCTTCCCAGAGATCAAGAGATTGATGCGAGATGAAATTAAGATGTTAACAGAGTTTTCGTCGAGGGTCAATAAAAACTTTGACGCTGAATTTAAGGCTGTATTTGATTTTGACGATGATCTGATTCACGGAATTGGTTTGAAACGCAAAGAAAAAGAGCGCTACGAATTAGGGCTTGAGGCTGTAGAAGAGGCATACAAGAAACAAGAAGAGCTGTTTGGCGCAGATACGATGCGTAAAGTAGAGCGTGAAGTGTATCTCAAGGTACTTGATACTCTATGGATGCAACACCTTGAAAATATGCAACATCTTCGCGAGGGTATTCATTGGCGTTCGGTCGGACAAAGAGATCCTTTGGTGGAGTATCGTTCTGAATCACAGAAACTATTTGATGGCTTGCAAAGAAACTTACGTGAGGAAGTTTTGAAGATTCTTCTTACGGTGACACCAGCAGAAGCAGCGGCTGATAACGCGATGGACGGCGAGGAGTACGAATCTGAACTTACCAAGATGGCAGAAGGCCAGACTGAGAGAGGTGTGAATGAGATTTCGAGTGGCGAGAAGAACTTAGACGATGAGTTTAAGACAAAATCGCATGCCAGAGTATCAGCGACCAAGAAGAAAACCTCAGCGAAAAAACGCAAACAAGCCCGTAAAAAAGGTCGTAAATAATTTTAGAGGCATAATTAGATGAAACATTCGGTAGAGGAAGTAACTCTAAAAAACGGAGCAAAAGGCCTTCTTGTTGATATTCCAGGGGCTAGCGTGATGTCTACCAGAATTCAATTCCGGGCGGGTATGATGTATGCCAAAAACAAAGAAGTGTATGAAATCCCGCACGTGGTGGAACATTTAGCTTTTGGTGCAAATGCGAAGTTTAAAGATGAGCAGGCTTTTGAAGCAGAATTTACGAAAAACGGGGCTTATCATAATGCCTGGACCTCTGATATCTCGGTGTGTTACGAGACGGAATGTGCGGATTTTGAGTGGGAAAGAATTATGGAGCTCCAGAGAGTATCAATCTGCGAACCGAAATTTAACGAAGAGGAGCTAAAATCCGAAAAGGCTAATGTGAAGTCGGAACTTACTGGCTATATG
>JAZRRH010000023.1:0-17134 GCA_045650525.1 Candidatus Nanosyncoccus sp. | reverse complement strand
TTTACAAATATTCGTCCTATGATATAATGGCGGTATGAAAAAAGCAAGAACATATCAGCAACTACTTGGTGAAACAGTAGAGCATATGCGTCTGGAAAAAGGGTGGACGCAAGGTGAATTGGCACAAATGGTGGGGACGAGTCAGTCGGCAATTCACCGTATTGAAAAAGGTGGGCAAAATGTTTCTCTTGAAATGGTGAAAAAGCTGTCCGAGGCATTTGGGACTCAGATTCTCTCTATAAATGACTCTGTTTCACAGAGTTTTCGTATACGAGGCGGGAAGGAACTTTCTGGTGAAATAACAATTAACACTTCAAAAAATGCGGCTGTGGGATTGCTTTGTGCGGCGCTTCTTAATACTGGTAGAACGGTGCTCCATCGGGTGGCGAGAATCGAGGAAGTGTTTAGAATAATAGAAGTTTTGGAGTCGATTGGCGTAAAATGTCACTGGCAAAATCGTCATAGGGACCTAGAAATTATATCACCACGTGAATTGAAACTAGATGAAATGGATATTGAAGCGGCGAGAAGAACTAGGTCTATCATTATGTTCCTTGGGCCGCTTCTTCATCGTTATCCAAAATTTAAAATACCGTATGCTGGTGGTTGTTCACTTGGTGTGAGGACGGTTGAGCCGCATCTTCAGGCTTTGAAGTCATTTGGTCTTGAAGTGGATGCGGAGGGTCACAGTGGTTTTTATGAAGTTAATGTGCGTCAAGAGACTTTGAAAAAGTATCGTGATAGATACATTGTTTTGACCGAGCGTGGTGATACGGTGACAGAGAACGTGTTGATGGCGGCAGCGCTTGCGCCTGGGCGTACGACAATAGTAGGGGCGTCGCCTAACTATATGGTGCAGGATATTTGTTTCTTTTTGGAAAAGCTCGGTGTGAAGATTTCTGGGATAGGGACGACGCGATTGACGGTGGTGGGACGACCGCAAATTAATCTTGATGTTGATTATGCTATTTCGGAAGATCCGATAGAGACGATGTCCTTTATTGCGGCGGCCCTAGTGACGCATTCCGAAATAACGATTACTCGGGCGCCAATTGAATTTCTGGAGATTGAACTTGAAATTTTGAAGACGATGGGAGCCAGGATTGACCGTTCACCGGAGTATTTGTCGGCAAATGAAAAAACTAGATTGGTTGATCTTACGATTCGTAAATCTGAGTTGGGGGCTCCGATTGATAAAATTCATCCGATGCCGTTCCCGGGGCTCAATATCGATAATTTACCATTTTTCTCGGTGATAGCAGCGGTGGCGAAGGGGAGGACGTTGATACATGATTGGGTTTTTGAAAATAGAGCTGTATATATTACAGAATTAGCTAACCTAAACGTGAAAGTGGAACTTCTTGATGCACATCGCGTGTATATTGAGGGCCCGACGAATTTTAGGTCAGCAGATTTGACGGCGCCACAGGCGCTTAGGCCGGCAGTGGTTGTGCTCCTTGCAATGCTTGCGGCTCCTGGGACTTCGATTCTGCGCAATATATATACGATTAATCGTGGGTATCAGGATTTTGCGGCGAGGTTGAGGCATCTTGGAGCTGATATTGTTCCACTTACTGGTATTTAGTATTGATAGTATATATGCTTATATGTAAAACGCTTATGCAGTAAGTGCTTATGCAAAAAATAAGCACATGTGATGGTTCTAGCGATGGCAATTCGTGGTGCGGTTTGTTATAATGATGTAATGAATGGAATCCTGGAGGGACTTAATAAACAGCAAAAAGAGGCTGTAGAAACGCTGGAAGGGCCAGTGTTAATTCTTGCTGGTGCAGGGAGCGGCAAGACAAAAACTTTGACGCATCGAATTGCGAATTTGATTTCGCATGGGGTTCAGCCCACCAATATTCTCGCGGTAACGTTCACAAATAAGGCGGCAAAAGAGATGCGACAACGTTTGTGGGGACTTTTATATAATCATTCTCGGGACGGGTCGCTCGCGCCCGTTTGCCTTCGGCAATTCGCGGCCCAAGGGGCGAGCGTTACGGGGCTCGCGCCCTCATCCTCGGTCGTAACCTCCGGAAGCCCTCGAATTGATCATATAAAAGTCCCTTCAACCGAGCCGCCACGGTCGTTTATGCCTTACATGGGAACGTTTCACGGGATTGCGGTGAAGATTTTGCGAATCGAAGCCGACGCGTTGGGGCTTGATAAAAATTTTGTTATCTATGATACCGATGATCAAATTTCTTTGATTCGGCGTGCCATGAAAGAATTAAAAGTTACCGACAATAAACAATTAAAGCCGAAATCGATTCAGGCGATTATTTCGAGCGAAAAAAACAAAGGTCATGGGCCGGAAGAGTATGAGGCTAGCGTTTTCTATCCAAATCAAAAGCAGATAGCAAAAGTATTTTACAAATATGAAGAAGAGAAGAAAAAAGCGCAAGCGCTGGATTATGATGATTTACTATTGTACACTTTGGAGCTTTTTAAAAGTTATCCCGAAGTTCGCAAAAAGTGGCAGGAGAAGTTTCAGCATATTTTAATTGATGAGTATCAGGATACAAATGTAATACAATATAACATTGTGAAACTTTTGGTGAATGAAAAGCGGAACATTTGTGTAGTGGGGGATGATTGGCAGTCAATTTATTCGTGGCGAGGAGCAGATTTTACAAATATCTTGAATTTTGAGAGGGATTTTCCGGGTGCTAAGGTGATTAAGCTTGAACAAAACTATCGATCCACTGGGTGTATTTTGGCAGCTTCGCAGAAGATTATTAATGAGAATAAGACGAGGACGGAAAAGACTTTGTTTACGGAGATAGGGGAGGGTGAGCCGGTGGATATTGAATCTTTGCAAGACGAGAATGCGGAGGCGAATTATGTGGCGCTAAAAATTTTGAATATGAAAAGGGATTATCCGGATTATAGTGATTTTGCGGTGCTTTATCGGACGAATGCGCAGTCGTATGCTTTTGAAAAAGCGTTTATTAATATGCATATTCCATATAAGATTGTGGGCGGCGTGAGATTTTATGATCGAAAAGAAGTAAAGGATGTACTTGCCATATTGAAGTTAATAGTGAATCAGCGTGATAAAGTGAGCCTTAGTAGAGTAGTTTCAAACGTGTTGTCTGGTGTAGGCGAAGCGAGCCTGGTGAAAGTTTTTACGGCAATGGATGCGGTGGAGGGGCTAGAGCCATTATTTGATGCGGATGTTCCAGAGGTGCTGAAGGCTGGAAAAGCAAAAAATGGTTTGATGCGATTGATTAATTTCCTGCGAAAAACCAAAGCGGGTGAGAACCCGGGCGAGACAGTGAAGCGGGTGGTGGAGTATTTTGATTTTCGGACTTTGACTGATGACGGGACGCCGTCGGCGGAAGATAGAATGGGGAATTTGGAGGTCTTGGTTTCGAATGCGGCAGAGTATACGGAGCTGGATGAATTTTTGGCGGATGCAAGTTTGATGTCGTCAGCGGATGAGGCTTCGAAGAAGAATTCTGTGACGCTCATGACGATGCATGCGGCGAAGGGGCTGGAATTTCCGGTGGTGTTTATAGTGGGGATGGAGGAAGGACTGTTCCCGAGCAGTCGTGTAATGGAAGACGAATCAGAACTCGAAGAAGAGCGGAGATTGGCGTATGTTGGGATGACGCGTGCGATGAAAAAATTGTTTTTGACTTATGCTGGATCGAGGTTTACGTATGGATCTAGGAACTTTAATATGCCGTCGAGGTTTTTGATGGAGCTTGGTTATGACCCGTACGGATCGGGCTCTGGAATTGGTTCGGCGGGTTATCGTGATAGAGATGCAGATGGGTTTACAGACCCAGAGGATTTCGGTGTTTTTTCTGATGATGAGTTTGGCGAAAGCGATTTTGATCCTTTTCCGAGCGACGGGCCGATTTTTGAGTAAAATACTAATGAGTTTTGAGGAAAAGTAATGTATAATAGGGTCATGAAAGCAAAAGGTGTATTAGCCATGGCTCTTATTTGTTTCTTTTGTTTTTGTGCGCTTGGGGGCATGGCGGGCGGCGCTTATGCTGACGAAGAACAGCCGGAGATTCCAGAAGAAAAGCTTAAGTTGGTTTCGGAAAATTGCGATTCGATTAAGACGAATTTGAGGGGTATCCAAAAAAATGATGCCCGGGCTAGGGTGTATATGGGGGCGTATTATGAAAAGATTTTAACAAAATACATGACTGCACTTAATGTAAAATTGGTTGAAAACAATACGCCGGACACTAGCTTGATTGAAAGTCAGAATAAGTATGCTTCGGCGAAGGCAAGTTTTGCAGAGGATTACATTACTTACCAGAAGAAGTTAGAAGATTTACTGTCAGTTGATTGTAAAAATGATTCAAAAGAATTCTACGAAGAGTTAATGTCGGTCAGGAAAAAGCAAAGTATTATAGTAAAGGATGCGAAAAAACTGTCTAATTTGTTGACAGAGCATAAAGAGCTAGTGAAAAAGTTGGAGGCAAAGTTGTAGGATGGCGGAAGAGGTTAAAACGAGAAAGAGAACTCGCGGAGCTAGGAATTTGATAATAATGGGTCTTATTTCTATTTTGATTGCGGTAACTACGACCGGGGTCAGTATGGCGATATACCATAATTCTGGCGATATTTATCTGGACAGATCTAGGCCTGGGTTTTTGCCTGATGAGGCGGAGATACAGGAAGATGGAGGTGATGTTGAAGAAAACGAATTTGATTTCTCGAAAACTGGCGCCATAACGAAGGAGTCACTTGAGGAATATTTGGAAAACTTAGAAAAAGAAGAAAATGCGATAAACGCTTATGGAGAGCCTTTTAATGATAAGGCACTTTCGGATGATCATTTGGGGATTTCGCCAAATAGTGGGCAGACCGAAGCGGGTGAGGGAATACAAGAATAAAGAGGTCTTGATAAAAGGGCAAAATAAGCATATACTTAAAGTAATATATGAAAAAGAAACGAGCTAGTGGGAAGATGGTTGTGGGGGTTTCGTTGGGATTTTTTGTGGTTGCGTTAGCGTTTTTAGTGGTGGGGTTGTCGCACACTATTAAAGAAATAACTGAGGCTGTCATAGTTAGGGACCCAGCGGTGATTTTGGCGAGTGAAGGAGTGCCGGATGGGCGACCAGTGCAAACTCCAGTGTCATATCGTGATTTGGATAGCGATAATATGCCTCTGGCAGAGGAAAAGTTTGCGGAAAAGGATCTGGACAACTTAATAGGGTGGTTTTCAGCAATGAGCAAAACTAACTCGAATAACACTAGTAGTATTAGATTGAATTATAAGGCTGATGGGGCTGAGTTCTCTTTTTACGAGGATCAATTTTATCCTTTGGATGAGGCTGCGTTGACGGATGAGGCTGCGTTGACGGGTGGTGCTACAGAAGATAATGCCGTAGAAAATAATGTTGCAAAAAATGTTGCGAATAGTGCAAATGATGGCACTGTTTCGAGCGAGGGCGCCGTGGGTGAGCATAATCGTTTATTTGCAATGGCTTATGGTGTTCCTATCACTGTTTTGGCTAGCGGGGATGAGTTTTTTGAGGTAAACACAGATGACGCTACATTGGTATTTGTAAACGACAATCTGGTGATTGATTTGGATAGCGAAGGCGAACCGGTGACAGGTGCTTTGCAGATTCATGAAAATGGAGAAATATATGTTTCGGCAGATGGAGGTGCGATGACTTACTCGGGAGTAAGTGTCAAGCAAGATGATAGTGCGATCATTAGAGTTTTTCATTTAGACGAGGGGTTGGGTGAGTCGGTCTTTGACTTGAGATTTGCGGGAATGAGTCCTACTTTGTTGGTCTCAAGCATGACATACAATGATGACGACGATGTACGGATTGCATATGACCCTTCGGGTTTGTCCACGACCTTGTCGTCGGGGATTAGCAAAGTGTTTAAGGCTAGTAATGCCAAAAATTTGATTATTATGGCAACACTTGAAGGTGCTGCGCTAATGGTATTTATGTTCGTTACGTTGAGTATTATAAGGAGTCATAAAAAGAAGAAGCATTAATTTCGGGATTGGGTGATTATTTACGCGGTTTTGAAATATTGGCGGGTCGGCCATAGTCTGGAAGAATGATGGGGTGTTTGTTTCCTTTATGGTCATACAATGGGATATCTAACTCGTGAGCGAGGGTGTTTACGATGGTGGCGCCAATACGGAGTCCGGTGAAGGAACCGGGGCCAGACATGAAGGTAATTTCTGAGACATCTTGCCAAGTCTTGCCGTTCTCTTGAAGTTTGTTATGGATGAATTCTAGCAGTTTTTCAGCTAAGTCGTTTGCAAAAGTATATTTGTATTCCTTGTCGTCTAGTCGGAGAATTGTCTCGGGAGTGGATGTGTCTAAATAAAGTTTCATGATATAATATTATATAATGAAGATTGAAACTGAGCAAGAGATGATAGAGTTTGGACGCCACTATGCGCAAGGGGTCGCAAAGCCGCTTGTTTTGGAGTTGGTCGGTGATGTGGGAGCTGGCAAAACAACTTTCGTGAGAGGGTTAGCTGAGGGATTGGGTGTTACGGAGCCGATTACTAGTCCGAGTTTTACTCTTTCAAAAGTCTATGCTTTGCCTGGCGGTGGAAATTTGGTTCACTACGATTTTTATCGGTTGTCGGAGCCAGGGCTAATGGCTGAGGATTTGGAAGAAAAACTGAAAAATCCAGAGAATGTTGTTGTGATAGAATGGGGTGAATCGGTAGGGGATTTGTTGCCGGAGGATCATAAGAAAATAGAAATAAAATACACCGAAGAGGGGAGAGAGGTTATAGAATGAAGGTTTATATTTCGGGAATATCTGGGACAGGAATGGGGCCGCTTGCTTTAATGGCAAGAGCGGCAGGACTGGAAGTTAGTGGGTCGGATCTTGCGAAGGGGGCGGTTTATGATGAACTAGTCCAAGCCGGGATTGATGTTTTTATAGGTGAGCAGGATGGGGAATTTTTGAAAACTAAGCTTCAGGATGGGGTGGATTGGTTTGTTTATACCTCTGCCCTTAGAGATGATCATGCAGAACTGGTGTTGGCTCAAGAGTCTGGGGTGAAGTGTACGAAACGGGATGATTTTACTGCATTTTTGGTGGAAAAATTAGGGTTAAAAATGATAGCCGTGGCAGGTACCCATGGTAAAACAACGACGACTGCGATGATCGTGTGGTTGGCGCTCGAGATGGGGCTTCCGGTGTCATATCTCGTAGGAACAACACTTGGGTTTGCACCTTCGGGGGCTTACCATAAGGATGATAGATATTTTATTTATGAGGCAGATGAATATGATCGGAATTTCCTAAAATATCATCCCTGGCTTGCGGTGATTCCGGCGGTTTCTTATGACCATCCAGATATATATCCGACGAAAAAGGATTACGAAGAGGCGTTTTTGCAGTTTAGAAATCAGAGCGAAAACGTGTTGGCGTGTAATAATGAGGGAGTTGTTTGGGGTGATGGGGGGAAGGCAGTTTTTCAAAATGAAAGTTTTAAGATAGCTGGCGAGGCAAGAAGGGTGGATGCGGCACTTGCGGCTAACGCGGTGATGTTTATGTTGGAAAATGAAGCGGCGGAAGGTGATGTTCAAAAAATAGCAAATGAAATAGAAAGTTTCCCTGGGGTAGGGAGGAGATTTGAAAAAATTGCTGACGGGGTGTATTCGGACTATGCGCACCATCCAGAAGAAATTGCTGCAACGGTAGATATAGCGAAGGAAGAGGCTGAGCTTGCAGGGCAGAAGGGTGTAGTGGTGGTTTATCAACCGCATCAAAATACGAGACAACATGAGGTGAGGGATGGGTACAAGAATGCATTTGTCGGGGCTAGTAAAGTGTTTTGGCTCCCGACATATCTTACGAGAGAAAATGAGACTCTTAGGGTGATAGAGCCGCAGGAATTTATTGGGGGGCTTGCAAATGCAGATGTGGCTGAGGCGGCAGAACTTTCCGACGGGTTGGCGACGAAGTTGCAGGATTATCTAAATGATGGATACTTGGTGATTCTGATGACGGCTGGACCAGCTGATACGTGGCTAAGGGAAAAATTTGCGAGATAAAGATTATTTGTCTGATTGACTTGCCTCGATAACATGTTCAAAGAGGCAGGAAATAGTGAGTGGTCCAACGCCGCCGATTTCTGGAGTGATGGCGGTGAGATCTTTGCGGTCTCTGATTATGGGGTCTAGATCACCTTTGATGATGCCTTTTTCGCTGGCTGTACCTGCGTCTATAAGAGTGGCGCCGGGTTTTACCATGTCATTTTTGATTAAACCAGGGACGCCAGTAGCTGATACTATTATATCATAGTCTGCTAATTCTGTCAAGTTGGAACCTCGGTGGAATAGGGTGACGTCGTAGTTTGAGTCTTGGAATATTTTAAAGAGTGGGGCTCCAACAAGCTTGCCGCGACCAACTATTGCAATCTTACTGGTATTTAGTGGAATATTATAGCCTGCTAGTAGCCAATTGATTGCCGTGGCAGTGGCGGAGTCGTACTTGGCGTTTTTGCCGAGGCCGTCTACGTCTTTTGATGGGAGGATTTGGTCCACAAGGGCGTCGGTTTCTGCTTTTTCTGTGATGGGGAGCTGAAGGATGATGGCGTCTATGCTTGGGTCTTCGTTTGTTTGTTTGATTTTTTCTGCGATGTCGGCGGTGTTCTGGGCTTTGTATTCTATTACGTTGATGCCAATATCTTCGCCGTAGCGGATTTTGAGAGAGACATATTTTTGGATTACAGCGTTGTCACTATCGCGGATGATGAGTAGGGTTGGTTTTTGTTTTAATCCACGCACTACATGGGCTTGGCGTTCTTTGATAAAACCAGATAGTTCTTTGCCGTTTAAAATTTTCATGGTAATTTTACCTTGCTATCTCAACTGGTTCTTGTTCGAGCCAGTAGCCGAATTTGTCATATACTTTGCCAATAATTTCGTCACGAGCTTTGGCTAGGTCGTTGTAGGATGTGGCTGATTCGTTGATAAGAATAAGGGAGGCTTTGTCGCTGACGCGCATGCCGTGGAGTAGCTTGCCTTTGAGGCCGGCTTGTTCGATGAGCCAGCCGGAGTTGATGATGTAGCCTTCTTTTTTCTGATGGACTGGGTATTCTTTGTCTCTGGCTTTTTCGGCTTCTTCTTTGGTGAGGGAAATGTTTTTAAAGAATGAGCCGGCGCTGGCTTTTTCTAGAGGATCAGGGAGTTTGTCGGCGCGGATTGCACTAACGATTTTGCGGATACCTTTTGGTGAGAAATCGGTGATACCATGCTCTTCGATGTATTTTTCGATGGAATTATAAAATGGGCGAGACATTTGACCCTGCTTTAGTTTTAGGGTAATGGAAATTACGAAATAGCGGTTTTTTTCGGTGGTATTGAGGAGACTTTGGCGATAACTGAAGTTTAGCTCGTTTTTGCTCATAGTTCTAAATGTACGAGTGGCGGAGTCATAGACATCGATTTCGGAAAGAGTATCGGCAATTTCTTGGCCGTAGGCGCCGATGTTCTGGACGGGGGCAGCACCGGCGAGACCTGGGATTTTACTGAGCCCTTCGATACCGGTGAGATTTTTCGAGGTGGCGTATTCTACGACGTTATCCCATAATTCTCCACCGAAGACTTTGAGTGTAGTGACATCGTTTTCGGTGTTTTCGACGAAGCCGCGAATACGGTTGATGATAATTACGCCATTAAAGCCTTCGTCATGTCCGATGGTGTTGGCGCCGCCGCCGAGGACGAATGTGGGGAGTTTGTAGGTTTCGGCGAAACCGTAGGCATCAGGGATTTCTTCTGGTTTTTCGATTTCGATTACGTAGCGAGCGGGGCCACCGAGGCGCATAGTAGTTAGACTTGATATAAGGATGTTTTCATTCACTCTCATATTATTATTGTATCACATTAGATTTTGGCGTTTTTTGCATAAGAGTTTTAATTTGGTTGAAAGTATTTTTGCTATGTGGTATAGAGAGTGGCAGAAAGTAGGGTTGGTGAAGTTTAATAAACATGGTAAGAAGAAAGGAGAGGTTATGGAAGAGCTTGATCTTGATTATGTCATCATCAAACTAAAAAAGAAATCTTCCCGACTAGAAGCCGAGAAGAAATCTCAAAACCTTAAATTGATTCTACCATACACATGTGTAAAAATCAACTCTACTTTCTATTATAGCAATGTATTATAATATAAGCAAAGAAAGGTAATATTATGGCAAAAAAGGATGCGGTGGAAAAAAAGAATACTAAGGCGGAAGCCGGTAGTGACGGCAAAAGTGAGGCCTTGAAGCTTGCTATTTCGCAAATTACGAAGCAATTCGGCGATGGCTCGATTATGAAGCTTGGGGATACTCCTAAGATGGATGTGGAGCTTTTGCCGTCAGGTGCATTGTCGCTTGATTTGGCGCTTGGTGGTGGTTGGCCAAAAGGCAGGATAATTGAGATTTATGGGCCAGAATCATCTGGTAAAACGACTTTGGCGCTTCATGCAATTGCAGAAATCCAGAAGCAAGGCGGACAAGCGGCGTTTATTGATGCTGAGCATGCTTTGGACCCTGCTTATGCAAAGAAAATTGGTGTGGATACGGCGAATTTGCTTATTTCTCAGCCAGATAATGGCGAGCAGGCGCTTGAGATCTGTGAAACTTTGGTGCGGTCCAATGCAGTGGATCTTATTGTGGTGGATTCAGTAGCGGCCTTGGTGCCACAGGCTGAAATTGATGGCGATATGGGCGATTCTCAGATGGGGCTTCAGGCGAGACTAATGTCGCAGGCTATGAGGAAGCTTACGGGTATTATTTCGAAATCGCGCGCTACGGTTGTATTTATTAACCAGATTAGGATGAAGATTGGTGTGATGTTTGGAAATCCGGAGACGACGACCGGTGGTAATGCATTGAAGTTTTACGCATCAGTAAGAGTTGATATTAGAAGAATTGGCCAGATTAAAGAAGGTGATAATATTTCTGGTAACAGGACGAAGGTCAAGGTGGTAAAGAATAAGATTGCGGCGCCATTTAGAACAGCTGAGTTTGATATTATGTATAACGAGGGTATTTCGAAGTCTGGCGATGTGTTGGATCTTGGTGTGCAATATGGCATCCTTGACAAGGCTGGCGCATTTATTAAATACAATGGCGAGACATTAGGGCAGGGCCGTGAGGCAGTAAAGAAGTTGTTCCGTGAAAAGCCAGAACTAATGGCCGAGATTGAAGCAAAGGTGCGCGAGAAAGCCGCAGCCGATGCATAGAAACGAATTGTGGCAGACTTATTTCCCAAATGGTGAACCGATTCCAGGTAAGGGATGGAAGGCAGAGTTGGGGAATCCGGAGGTTACTGGTGCTGATGCTATTGTAGGGATTGCCGTAGTGTTTTTGTACCGGATTGTTGATGGTGAGCTGGAGTTATTGTGGCAAAAACGTTCCGATAAGGTTGATCGTTTTCCTGGGCGTTATGATATTTCGGCGGGTGGGCACATCAATCTTGGAGAAACCGTAGTAGAGGGAGCGATTCGTGAAGCGCGTGAGGAGATTAGCGCAGTTGTAGATAAGAATGATTTAAAGTTTGCTTTTACGAAACCATTCAATAAGAACAGGTTTGCTTGGATTTTTATGGTAGATTGGACTGATAAAGAGGATGACTTTAGATTTAACGATCAGGAAGTATCGGAAGTGAAGTGGGTACCGTATGGAAAAACTGATGAGTTTAGGAAAGAATATGTGAAAGCGCCACTCCAGAAAGATGATATTACATTCGTTAACCTAGATGACTGGTTTAAGATGCAAGGGCTTATTTGATGGAGGTAACTGACCTAAAGCAGGGAATAAAGAATCCGGACAGAGTTAATGTGTTTATCGATGGTGCGTTTTCCTTTTCTTTGGATGTGTCGCAAGTGGTGGATTATAAGATAAAGGTCGGTAAGAAGATTACTTTTGAGGAATTGGAAGAACTAAAGCGGGCGTCGGATTTCGGTAAGGCTTATCAGCGAACTTTGGAGTGGGTATTGGTGCGGCCACGTTCGACCAAAGAATTAAGGGATTATTTGAAGCGCGGTAAATATAAGAAGGAAATAGAAGAACGGAAAAAAGAATGGTTGGAAAAGGATTCTCCCCATAAGAAATCTCGCAAAGAATCTCGTAATAACGGTAGTGAAGACGCTGATTATAGCGATATTATCGTGGAGCGCATTTTGAAACGAGGCTATGTCGATGATAAGAAATTTGCAGAGTGGTACGCGGAGAATAGATTTGTAAAAAAAGGGATTTCGAAGAAGCGCTTAGGAATGGAGCTTATGGAAAAAGGTGTTTCTAGGGAGATAATTGACAGTGTTGTGGGGGCGAGAAATGATGAGGGAGAAATTAAAAAAATAATCGCAAAAAAACGCGCCAGATACGATAATGATAAGCTAATTTCTTATCTATGTAGGCAGGGGTTTTCGTACGAGCTGGCAAAAAAAATGGTTGGGGAAGAATAACTTCTTTTGGGTTATTCTTCGGTTTCTTCGTAATCGGCTGGGGCGTAGTCTGGCTCGCTTTTGCGGAATGGATTGACGAAATTTGGAATAAAGTCTTCGTTTTCGGCGCGGGCTTTGATGGTTTTTTCTTCGTCTTTTACGATGATTTTGTAGTCATTCACCTCGGTAATTTCTCGACGGTGGATAGTGAGCTCTGGGTCGATAAATGCTTTGATGGCGGGGCGTCTTACGATAATTTGCTGAATGATGTAATTGTCGGACATAAAAGTGTAGTCAAAGACTTTGCCGAGTTTTGAGCCTTTTTTGGTCTCGACTTTGAGCCCAATTAGATTAAAATTAAGGGAAAGGAGCTTTTCGATTTTGATGATGTCTTCGGGGGCCGCGAGCTCTTCGATGCTATCAATAATGATGCCAATATCGGAGTATTCACGAATTGAATTAATATCAAGAATATTTGCATGTTGGATAAGTGGTCCAGTGAGTTTAAAAGCTACGATTTTGAGCTTGTCTGGGTCGATGATGGGCTCGGAAATCGTGCCAATAGGGGCGCCGGTCTGGAGACTATAAACGTTGGCACCGATAAGACGAGAAGATGTAACTAGCATAAGTTAATTATAACATAGGTTTTTGAGTTGGTTTGCGTTTTCGACGTTATATTTCCCAATCTTAGTGCGGCGAAGTGCAGTGAGGTAGGCACCAGTGCCGAGCTTGGTACCTATGTCTTCAGCTAAGGTACGGATGTAGGTGCCTGAGGAAACGTGGCACCGAATAGTGAGGTCGGGGTAGTGATAATCTAAGATGTCGATTGAGTAGATTTCGACTTGTCTTGAAGGAATTTCGAAATCCTGATTTTTGCGGGCGAGCTTGTAGGCACGCTGGCCGTTAATCTTGATGGCGCTGAATCTGGGTGGAGTCTGGGTGATGACGCCAGTGAACGTCGAAATTACCGTATCAACTTCTTCTAGGCTTGGATGATAGTCTTGCTTTTCTGATGGATACTTGGTGATATTACCTTCGGGGTCGCCGGTGGTGGATGTGCAACCTAGTTTAAGTGTGGCCTCGTAGATTTTATCCTGTTTTAAAAACTCGTTTGATTTTTTAGTCATTTTGCCGGCAAGTAATATTAAAAGACCGGTGGCAAATGGATCAAGCGTGCCAGTGTGGCCTACTTTGATTTTGCGGCCGAATTCGTCGCGAAGTTTTGCGCGGACCTTGGCAACGACACCAAAGCTAGAGATCCCAGCTGGTTTATCCACTAGGATGATTTGGTCTTCGGGGCCTGTATTAATACTGGGGGAATTATCTGTCATTTGATAAATTATAGCATATTATTTAGAGGTGGGTGTGGTCTGGGTTTTTCGTTGATGCTCTAGGAATGATAGGTAGATATAGAAGCGTATCTATAAAAGTATTGCTTTTTAAGCATAATTAGAATATAATTGTGTTTAGCAAAAGGTCACATAAAAAGGAAGGATATAATTGAATACTGATTTTAATATTTCAATATTGAATGAGAATGATGCGTTTCTTGGTGTGCCGGAAACTGGTGCTTTGCAAAATGAAGCTCCTATTATAATCGGTTCTTGTTCATTTGTGCTAGTGCTTGGAGTTATATTGGTTATACTGTTTTTGAAGAAAAAGCATAAGAAAAACAATCATAGACAAAAGAATTATGTCACGATTGGCAAGAGGCAAGTTGTAATCGGAACCATAATTTTTATGATTGCTGCTGTCTCGGCTTTTTTGACTGCCATGCTTAATGAAGAAAAAGGGCAAGTGAACGCGGTGGTCGGGAATGGGGCCGAGCAACCGATCAGGCTTGGTGAGAATGATGGAATATCGATCAATATTGAGCCGGTGAGACTAAACGTAAATATCAAAAAGGGTGAGAAAGAAAAATTTGCTTCAACTTACCATAATGTAACTGTGAATTCTAGCGCGTCTGGTGGGTATACTCTAGGTGTTTATACGGATAGTGCGGATATTAAATCTGATAAGACTAGCACTAAGATTAGCGGCCTTGCGGCTGAGCAGCCTAGTACGCTTGGTAGGAATACTTGGGGCGTCGCAATTGTGATGCCTGAGGGGGCTGACTCTGCTGTATGGTATAACGTTCCTGAGAATGGGAGCGATATGAGAGTTTTGAAAGAATCGCGAGATTTGTCTCAGAATAGTGATGACGTGAGGGTGTATTACGGCGTCAATGCTGGTGATGATTTGGAGACCGGAGAATATAGCACGACTATTAATTATGTGGTTATTCCTAATATGGGTGATTTGGCGGTACAGGATATTTCTTATGCTGATTCCAAAAATACTCTTGTTAATCCGGATAGGGGACTTTATTTACCCCTTCGTATTCAGTATGACGAGGAAACTGGGTTGTTTGGTAATAGGGCTGATGTCGTAAATGCCGCAAATACAGCAAGTCAAAGGAATATTTCTTTGGTGCATCTTCGGATTGATTTGTCGGCTTGGTCTGGAAGAGCAAACGCTTCGGGAGAGGATTTGCCGATAACAAGTGAACAAATGGCGTCACTTAGCGACTTGCTTAGCATATTTAGGAAGTATTCAATTAAGGTGGTGCCGAGGTTTTCTTATGACGTATCGGCAAAGTTTGATCAGGAGCCAAAATCTTTGGATACGGTGATGTCTCATATTGAGTCGATGCGAACATTCTTTGAAGACAATAAAGACGTGATTACTTCGGTCGATGTGGGGATTTTGGGGCCATGGGGCGAAATGCATGGCACTAGTGGTATTTATGTGACTGACGATACGTTGCGCCAAATTACTTTGAAACTTCTAGATGTTTTACCAAAAGAATTAACGGCAAATGTGCGCACTCCGGTGCAATATCGTACGGTGTTTGGAAGCCTCGAGAACGATTCGGAAGATAGGTATAGACTAGGTATATTTAACGATGGGTATTTGGGTAGCGAATCTGACCTTGGGTCATTTCATAGTGGGATAACTAGAGATAACTTTGTTGATTGGATGGAGACTCAAGGGAATTATACATTCTATGGTGGCGAAGTAACTAGGGCCGATCCTGAGGAGCCAGATTATGTTCCCGAGATGGAGCAGTGGAGTGAGGGGGCCTTTGCGGCTCAGGAAATGCCTCGTACTCATACTTCGTATTTTAATGCCGATTTCAATCAGAAAATCCTGCGCGATAAGTGGCAGAATCAAACTTATGCTAACGAACAGGACGAATACAACGGCGAAACCTACTATAAGTATTTGACCGATCATATAGGGTACCGTTTGGTGCTAAGGAAGTCAGAGCTTACTCCGAGCGTTCAGACTGGCGAGACTGCGGCTCTTAGAATAAATTTGGAAAATGTTGGTTTTGCTAGGTTGATTCAAAAGCAAAAGGTTTATCTAATTCTTGAAAAGGATGGAGTTTACCGTAAGGCAGAGCTTGATACTGATATTTCGAACTTAATGAGTCAAAGTAGTGAGATTTATACTTATAGATTCAGTATACCAAGTGATTTGGCGACTGGGAATTGGAATGTTTATTATAAGATTAGCAATATAAATTCGGAGAATTACCCTGTGAGCTTTGCCAATGCTGATGTCTATAATGAGGACTTAGGGGCGAACAAGGTAGGGCAAATTGAAGTAGTTGAGGGGACAAAAGAGGGTGTTGGTCTTAGGCAAATTAATACTAGTGCGATTGATTTAGCGGAAACAAGTGGCCTTGTGGAACCCAAGAAAACGTATGCGCAAGCTGTTATTACTTACCGATTGTCTAGCGACAACAGTGTGATACTTGCGCGGGAACAAGTTTTGCTTGCGAGAGGTGAGGTTTTGAATGTGAATAATGTAGAAAAATTGAGCGAAAGTGGTATTACTGCGATCCAAAATTACTATAAGCCGATGTTTTATTCTGCGCTTTCGGGGTGGCAAATGGTGCCAGAAATCCAGATTCCTCTGGATGATAGCGAGTCTTCTTATTGGATAGATGTGTATGTAAAGACGTCTCCGAATCCGGATTTTGAACTAGTATATGTTCTTGATGGAAACGTGGTCAATCGTGTCGTGACCAACAAAGTGGGGCCGGGTGCAGTGATTGATTTGAATGATCCTGAAGGATTGGCCAGTATGGATATAACACCACCCGATGGTTATAAGATTACACATTTTGCAAGTGGAACTCTTACAGGTTGGAATGGTGTTACTTCGGTGACAATGCCAACTGATGATCTTGATGACTGGTATGTGTTTAACGTATATCTAGAGCCTGTGGAATAATTGGGAAAAACTAATTATAATCCTGGCGCTGGCTTGCGGAGTGTCGTTAGATGTGATATAATGATTCCACTATGATAACAAAAGAGAATAAAGACAAGGCTATTGCCAAGGTTGCCCGTAGTAAGGCTGACGTTGGTTCTCCTGAAGTTCAAGTTTCGATTTTGACTGAGCGGATCAAAGAAGTGACCGAGCATGTCAAGAATAACAAACATGACTTTATGGCCAAAAGAGGTTTGATGCAGATGGTTGGGAAGCGCAAAAGATTGCTTCGCTATCTAGAAGAGACTGATTTTGAGCTGTATAAGAAGACCATCATTAAGCTCGGCCTCAGAAAGTAAATTTTGGCAAGTTACGGCGTTATCGCCTGCGCTATTCAAGAAGACGTACGATAAGTACGTCTTCTTTCATTGCTCGGCGCTGCCTTGTAGCTTGCTCAAAATTGACTCCCTGGAAGTAA
>JAZRRH010000022.1:0-27777 GCA_045650525.1 Candidatus Nanosyncoccus sp. | reverse complement strand
TCGGCGTCTTCGACATGGACTTTGACCAAGATACGATTCTCGGGATCCATGGTGGTCTCCCAGAGTTGCTTGGCGTCCATTTCACCTAGACCCTTGAAGCGTTGCTGAGCGGTATAGCCTGCCTGTTTAAAGCGTTCGGCGGTTTCGTCGATCTTGGTGCCGTTCTTCTTGCGTTCTTCGATTTTTTCGGTGAGTTTGTTCTCGAGAGCAACTTCGTCGTAGACGTAGTCTATCTTGCGGGTGTTACCAGTACCCTTGATGAGGCCAAACAGAGGTGGCTTAGCTAGATAGACATGGCCTTCTTCGATGACCTGGGGCATATAGCGGAAAAAGAAGGTCATGAGAAGTGTAGCAATGTGAAGACCGTCGACGTCGGCATCGGTCATGAAGATGATTTTGTCGTAACGGAGGCCGTCGATGTTAAATTGGTCACCAATTCCGACACCTAGGCCTTTAATAAGAGAGACTAGCTCTTGGTTGGCAAGCATCTTATCGAGACGGGCTCTTTCGGTGTTTAGGACCTTACCTCTAAGAGGTAGGATAGCCTGAATTTGGGGATTACGGCCTTCCTTGGCGGAACCAGCAGCGGAGTTACCCTCTACGATGAAGAGCTCGCAGTCTTCTCTGTTGCGGCTAGAACAATCGGCGAGTTTACTTGGAAGGTTAAGCCCTTCGAAGGCACCTTTCCTGATTACGTTATCTCTAGCGGCACGCGCAGCTTTACGGGCGCGGGCGGCCAGGGTGGCTTTGCCGATAATCTTCTTAGCGATAGCTGGGTTTTCTTCTAGATAGTAGCCGAAGTATTCGGTCATTACCTTATCGACGATACCGCGTACCTCTGGGTTGCCTAGTTTATTCTTGGTCTGGCCTTCAAATTGAGGATCTGGGAGTTTGACCAAAATAACAGCGGTGAGACCTTCTTTGATGTCGTCACCGGTGAGGTTGTCTTCTTTTTCTTTTAAGAGGTTGTTCTTGCGGGCGTAATCGTTGACGGTACGGGTAAGACCTGTACGGAAACCAACCACATGCATACCGCCATCTGGGGTAAGGACGTTGTTTGCAAATGGTTTCATGATCTCGGCATAGCTGTCGTTGTATTGGAGGGCGATTTCTACGCCGATGTCGCCAACTTGCTTGTCAACGTAAAAGATATCATCAGAAAGGAGCTCTTTGCCGTTATTGAGGCGTTTGACGTAACTCTTGATGCCGCCTTCGAAGTAGAATGATTCCCTTTCTCCGGTACGCTCATCTGTGACAGTGATGAGGATACCCTTGGTGAGGTAGGCTTGGTGACGAGCGTAATTCGATACCCAGTTGTAGTCAAAGGTGGTAGTTTCTTTAAAGATAGAAGGGTCTGGATAGAAAGTAATAGAGGTACCGGAGTCGCGTGGAGTGTCTTTGGTAATCTGTAATTCCATGGTGGGCTTGCCTACGTCAAATTCGATATGATGGCTCTTGCCATCCCTGTAAACCTCTGCCACCATATGGGTAGAAAGTGCGTTTACTACTGATGAACCTACGCCGTGAAGACCAGATGAAACCTTGTACCCGCCGTCGCCAAATTTACCACCGGCGTGAAGCACTGTAAGCACAGTCTCTAGGGTAGATTTACCTGTTTTGGGATGGATATCTACGGGGATACCACGACCATTGTCATCGATGCGTACGCCGCCATCTGATAAGATGGTGATATCGATCTTGTTGGCGTAGCCAGCGATAGCTTCATCTATGGAGTTATCTGCAATCTCTTTGATTAGGTGATGTAGACCGTCGTACCCAGTGGAGCCGATATACATACCTGGACGCAATCTGACAGGCTCTAGCCCCTCTAACACCCGAATTTCGGACGAATCATATTCTTCAGCTTTTCCAGCCATTTTATACCTCTTCTTAATTATTTATATCTATTATACACCTTGTGAAATAAAATTCAAGACCACCAGGGGTATGTTTTGGGCTCTGTCTTGGTTATTTATTACCTAATCCTAAAGATGTCGTCATCTGAAGCAACGCCTGGGTTTGGGGTTGAGGTTAGACTTGGGGTTGGGTCTGGGGCTGGGGTTGGAGTTGGGTCTGGGGTTGGAGTTGGGTCTGGAATTTTCGCTCCTGGGTTATTGTTAGGCACTGAGGTTGGGTCACTACCAGGCGTCTCATGCTTTGACAACCAGTCGTCCAAAAAGCCTCTATTTGACGATTTTTGGGCGCTAGGAGGCGTTTTTTGCCCAAAATCGTGCTCATGCTTGTTTTCTGGCGGAACGGGCGCCTGTGGGGCGCTGGGGCCCTCAGACGGGCTTTTTGCTGAAACGGCCTGTTTAGCTTTCTCGGCGGCAGACCAGCGATCTTGGATTTCTTTTTCGACTTCGGCGCGTGACCTACCGTATTTGGTGGCAGAGTATTCTTTGAGGGTCTCCATTAGTTTGTTGTTTGGTTCACCCATTGGGGCGGGTAGTTTCATGGTAAATGGCGCTGATGGCATATCAAACATCATTACCTTAGCGATAGCGGCGTGGTTTGCGGTCTTGGTGAGGTCTTCTGCGGTAAAGGTAGGGGTAAATGCTTTGGCCATAAGATCAGCGTCGGTAACACCAACGCGACCGCAGATAATAGAACCGACGTTACCGAGAAGTGCTTCCCTGATTTTTTCGGTAAGCTGTGTCATAAACTGGTTGGCCACAATGAGGTTTAGACGATATTTACGGGCTTCGGAGAGGATAGATTCAAATGAATCAGTGGCGAAGTTTTGGAACTCATCTACATAGAGGCAGAAGTCTTCACGATCGTCCTCTGGGATATCCTGCCTCGACATAGCGGCCTGTTGGAATTTCATCACAAAGATCATACCGAGAAGATTGGAGTTAATGTCACCGAGTTTACCTTTTGAGAGGTTGACTAGGAATATCTTTTTGTTGTCCATGATTTCGCGGATATTGAAGCCGGATTTGACCTGGCCAAGAGTGTTTCTCATGATGGTATTTGCGATGAATGGACCCCATTTTGAGGCAAACCAGGTAGTGACTTCACCGGAGTCGCTTGACTTCTGAGAGGCTGGGAACTCCTTGGTCCAATAGTCGTAAACGGCTTTATCGGTGACGTATTTTAGCTTGGATTTGACAAATTCGGCATCAGTGAAACACTGCGGGATGTCGATAAAGGTGGCGCCAGCTGGGTCAGCCATCAGAAGAAGTGCAGCATTTCTAAACATGTGCTGGCCACGCGGGCCGAAGAAGCCTTGGTTTTGAGGATCAAAGAGAGATTGAAGCATACTAATACCCTCTTGGACGATAAAGTCTTTTTGGTCGTCGTTGGTAAATTCAAACATGTTCATGCCAACTGGGTGCTCGATATCCGAAGGATCGAAATAGATGACGTCATCAATTCTCTCCTCTGGGACGCGCTTTAGTAGGGCCTCGACGGCGTCGCCGTGAGGATCAATGAAGGCAAAGCCGCGCCCATCACACATATCCTGGAAAGCAATATTTTCAAGAAATACGGACTTACCCATACCAGTTTGACCAATGACGTACATGTGGCGACGACGGTTATTGTCATCGAGATAGATTGCCTTCTTGACACCTCTAAATTCGTTGGTGCCAAGAAGAACACCCTCGGTAGCCAGGCGAGCCGGGCCGTCGACCTGCTTGGTGAGTTGTCTCTCCACGCTGGAATTCGGGATGGAGCTTTGCTCTGGCAAATGATAGATGGTGGCTAATTCTACACTGTTTAAGATGCTGTTTCTATTCCTAAGTGGGAAAAAGCGAAAGGTGTAATCAATGGTGAGTTTCTTGGGGTCTTTTAGTGTATTTGCCTTAAAACTATTAAACTCTGGGGAGTTAAACTGAGCAAAAGCAGAAATCACGCTACCTACAAGGGCATCGGAGCGCGCTTTGGTCGGTGAGCTCGCCATTATTCTGATTAGGGTTTCAAAACCAGGGTATTTTATTTTGTTATTGATGGCCCCCATCTCCTCCTGTTTGGCGTTGGTGACCGTTTCGTGTTCTTCTTTTTCTCTTTCGGATGGTGGCTCAAAGGGTGCTTTTATGATATCTAATGCGAGCTGACCAAATAAAGCACCGCCAGTGGATTTCTTTTTGCCTTTTTGAATTTCTTCTGAACGCAACTTGGCTTTTTCTGCCCACTTTTTTTGTGCAGGCCGGAACAAAAGTTGTACAGCCACGCCTTCTCCCTTGTTCAGGTTGGTCATGGCATTCAAAATCGCGAGCTGGGCATCACGTTTGGTGTCTTCGTATGTAGCAATTGGAAGATAATAATCTTTGTCTAGGGTGAGCTCGGCACCCGCAACAGCCTCGATACCACCTCCTCCTTCGAAGATGTTTTCCTCACGCCTTTCTTCTACCCTAGCGGTGGGGTAGGCCGACTGAATGGCTTGTTTGACCGTCTCTGTAATAACAGCTGGGACTACAGCATAATATTTGATGTATTCATCTTTGGCGATGATCTCGAAGGAAAAATGGCGTTGACCGTAGATTCTAGCCTTGAAACCTTTGGTGATAGTAGAGGATAGGATGGAATACATAACGTGAGCCTTAGAGGTGGCTTCATTGATGATATCCCTTTGGTCGCGGCTACCAGCCTCGATATCGTCGGTGGGAGGCGGCAAGTGGATTAGTAGTGGTACCATCTTGAGGCCGCGCTCGTATTTTTTGGCTTTACGAAGTTTGGAAATTCTGGCACCAAAAACGATCGCAATAAGCAGCACTGCTGCTATCACCATAATCATTATCACCACCCAAGTTTCCATCACGCTATTCCTTCGTCTGCTCGCCTAGAGTGATTATGTATGCGATTATTGTTGTAAAAAATACTAAAACAGGTCAGATTCGTGGTTTTTGGAGCTATTTCAGTGTTTTTCATGCCGCCTCCAATTCACGATTGAAACTTTCTTTTAGGTAGGTCTTGGTGAGCTCCCATCTTTTGTTGTCTAGTTCGGCTGGGGTTATCTCGCCTTTTTCAAATCTTTCAATAGTATTTTCGGTTACCGCTAATGCCTTGGACGAAATATGGTCGTTCTCGGCGCGGAACGCCCTTAGCTCTGCGGCTATGTCGGCTGGAGTGCCATCACTAGTGCCCTCTGGGGTTTTTATGGGATCCGCGTTGGGCCCTTCGGTTTTTTCTTGATGGCCTGGTGGCATTTCGAGATTTACTATTTTGCCAAGCTCTGTTTTTTCGGATTCTAATGAGGGGGCGAAACGCTCACTTGAAGAGGCCATAACATTGCCCCCGACCTTGCCTAGATTGCGTTCGGGAGTATCGCCCCAGTTGGCTGCTCCGTTGCTATTTAGATCTAGGTTGTTCTTTGCATCGAAAGAGTTCTCATTGTTTTTGTTTGTTCCAGCACCAGTCGTAAAAAAGTCGTCAACAGGTTGACTAGCGCTAAAATGCCTTTGTTGACCATTGTCCATATGCTTATTTTAACACACTTATATTTTTTTATAAACAAGAAATTCAGCCAAAACTATGAAAACCCCAATTAAGCTAACCGTCCAGAGGTTAACTGCCCCAAACGAGCATGCCATCATGAGCATGATTGGCGCAAAGGCCGCAATTGCGGAGTACAAATAATCCTTGCCGCGTGTGGCGACTCTGCTAAAAGCTATTTTGGAGAAGGTCTGAAGCAGAAACGTCATAACCCCAAAACAAACTACATACAATGTTGTAAAAAATAACAAAACCCCGAACGGGCCTATTTCCGTCGGAGATGTGTTGTTTAGCATAAATATTAAAGCTGCGAGTCCAATTATGCTAATTAGTATTACAACATGGTTATGCTTCATAACCCTATTGTATCATAGATAGTCTAGTCCCCCAAGAGATTTTGGGAGGGATTAGGGGTTATCCGGCTCTAAAAACTTAACTATTTGCCGCAACCCCTAACGTTCCCTTTTGACCGCTTCACGCGAGGTGAAGCAAATGTCCTTATAGTTTTATTTCTTTCATTCTTGTTTATGTATTCTGGATGTGCTAATGAAAGATTTAACTATGCGCTCTACGCTTTCCTATTTTTATATAGGTATTTGCGGAGCTCTAGGTAATTCCTAATGTTGTAATTTATGGCTAGAAATTACCTTTTCGCCCGCAAAGCATTACGTTTTGCATTTAATGTTCATTTTAAAGTCCTTTTGTTTTTCGTTTTTGTTTAGTCATCTCGACTGGTTTTAGATTATCATAGTTTTGGTAAAAAAGCAATAGATTTGTTCAACTTTATCGCTGTAATTATTACAACATTTACTCTGATTCTTACCTGTTCTACTTTATTGTTCGTTTTGTTGTGGTTTTTACAACGATGGAGCTTTTCGTGAGCTACGTAATACAAAAAAGTCCCTTCATGATCCCCCTCCGTGGTCTAGACCTCGCTTCGCGAGGCTAGACCCCAGTCAGTCGACGAACATGCTTTATCTTCTTCTTCCGTGGTCTAGACCTCGCTTCGCGAGGCTAGACCCCAGTCAGTCGCTCTTAAAAAGAATCCTGGTCTTATCTTTAAATCAGAAAATGAAAAAATAGTTGAGAACTTCGTTCTCAACTCTACTTTTTCTCAATTTTTGTAAAAAAGAACTGCGTTCTTTTTTCGCAAAAATTTTGAGAAAAAAACAGAGCTTTCGCTCTTTTTTCATTTTCTTTTTGTTGATCTGTCTTGTTTTTTCTCGCTCGTTCCGTGGTGGAGCTGCCGGATACTGCCTCCGGGTCCGAAATATCACTGGGCCATAATTCTACGCGCATAGTTTCCTGTTTTGACTTTGCTTATATTGTTAGGTGCAAGAAACCAAACTAACAATAGCGCAGGCAAAATTTTCGTGTTGTTTATCGCCGCTTAAACAACCTTATTCCCGTACTATGATAATCCTGACACTACGGGAACTTACGCCAGGACCAGCCTAGAAATAATAATTAGGCATAAGCTGGCATGTACATGACATGCGCAGTTTTCGTGTTTTTAGCACTTATTCAATACTTACGGTATTTAATCGACGCGCCTTATGACTGTTAATATCCCGTCTAAGCTATGATCAGCCCCAACTAGCTTAATTATAGCATGTTTCACCATCAAAAGCCAGCACGGGGCCGTGTGGGGCCTAAATGGGCGCCATTTTGAAGCCAAAATACATAAAAAATAATGCCTCATTTTCTCGTTTTTTAAACACTGACAATAGAAAAAGACCGGTAACTGCGAGGAAAACCGGTCTTTTTTGTAGAGTGTGGAGTTATTTTGGCTAATTTTTGTTTTGACCTTTTGAATAATTTTTTTATTCAAAAGCTATCTCTATAATAACGCGTAAAAATGGTTATGTCAATGATTTTTTTATACTTTTTTTAATTTTTTTGTTGAGTTTTCCACAAGCATTTTGATAGCACCATTGTGACCTAGGTGTGATTTTTTCGACACAAATTTGCATAAGAATAATGTGGGAGTTGTTTTTTGTTTCACGACGTGGTAGAAGGTCCACTATGATAGCAATAATTAAATCCATAGTGCCTTTTGGCTACCAAGCAAAGGCCGTTGAAGTCGAGGGCGACATGAATCGCGGCCTGCCAGCCTTCAATATTGTAGGGATGGCAAACAAAACAATAAATGAAGCACGCGAGCGGGTGCGTAGCGCAATAGTGAACTCGGGTTTTTTGTTCCCCAGTAAAAAGGTGACAATCAATCTCGCGCCTGCGGAACTGCAAAAAGATGGGGCATATTTAGATCTTCCGATAGCACTTTCTGTTTTGGTGCTGTCCTCACAACTTTTGCAAACAGACGTAAATGGGATCGTTTTTGTGGGCGAACTGTCCTTAAACGGCAAAATAAAGCCAGTTAAGGGTATCATAAATATAGTCGAGGCCGCCCGGGCGGGTGGCTATAAGAAAATCTGCGTCCCGGCGAAAAATCTCTCTCAGGCTAGCCTGATATCTGGCATCTCGGTCTTTGGGGTTGAGTCACTAGAGGAGCTATATCTGGTGTTAAAAAAGCAAAGAGAGCCGGCCCTGGCGCCAGAATTGGTGTGTGACGACCTAGTGGATCAAGGCCTTGATGGGCCAGTACTAGATCATGTTTTGGGGCAAGACCTCGCAAAGAGGGCTGTTGAGATTGCGATAGCTGGGCACCATAATCTCTTGATGTCGGGGCCGCCTGGAGCCGGAAAAACTTTGCTTGCTAGAGTCGCGGCAAACCTCTTGCCAAATTTGACCACTAGTGAGGTAATAGAATTAACAAAAATTTACTCTATTGCTGGGCTCCTTACGAGTGGAGTGATGGGGCGGCGTCCTTTTAGGAGCCCGCACCACAGCGCGAGTCTTACTTCTATAATTGGCGGAGCTAGTGGTCCAGGAGAGATCTCTCTTGCGCATAAGGGGGTGCTATTTTTAGACGAAATTGCCGAATTCCCCAAATCTGTGCTTGAAGCCATGCGCCAGCCTCTTGAGGACAAGACCATTACGATCTCTAGAGCGAACAACAAATTGGTGTTCCCGGCTGATTTTATGCTAATTGCGACGATGAATCCCTGTCCCTGCGGGTATCTCGGTGATCCGACCCATGAGTGTAAATGTACCGAATCTCAGATACAAAACTACCGCAAGAAGCTTTCTGGGCCTTTGTTTGACCGGATCGATATGAATATTGAGGTAGAAAGGGTTTCTAATGAGAACCTAAGGGGTGAATTACCCAACACTAACCATGAGCATAATGTTGTAAAAAATAATATAACTGGGGCGATTCAACGCCAAAAAGCGAGATACGGGCGTGGCGGAGTATATAATAGTTCTCTTTCGTCGTTTGAAGTCTCGCAAATAATAAAGCTAGACGGGGAGGCCGAAAAGCTCTTAAATGGCGCTTCAGCAAAAATGAACTTATCGGCAAGAGCGTATTTTAAGACTATCAAAGTAGCCCAAACCATTGCCGATCTCGACAACGCGGAGATAATTCAAGCAAAACATGTCGCAGAAGCACTAACCTACAGGAAAAGATAGTAGTTGCTCCTCCTAATTACATGGTTGAGTGTCCGAGGTAAAAATGACGGAGAAAAGTGTTGCCTTTTTCCCTATGATTTGATATAATGGGTGACAGGTTAATTCAAGAGAAGAAAGGAATATCATAAAAACTACATCACGCACCCGTTTGAATGGAGAAATTCGCTATCCTGAGGTGCGCGTCATTGGTTCTGACGGGGAGCAGCTTGGCATTATGTCGAGCCGTGAAGCCCAACTTCTCGCGAAGGAACAGGGAGTGGATTTAGTGGAGATAGCTGCTAACGCCAATCCTCCGGTCGTTAAAATTATTGACTGGGGCAAATACCAGTATCAAAAAATGAAAGAAGAAGCCAAGAATCGCAAAAAGGCACGCGAAAAGCAAGCCGAGCTTAAACAGATGAAGATTGGCCTCAAGATTTCGGATAACGATCTTAACATTAAGGTCCGCAAGATGCGTGCTTTCCTAGACGGCGGAGACCGAGTAAAAATCATGATTGTTTTCAGAGGACGCGAAATGGCTCATAAAGAGCTTGGTAACGATCTCCTTAGTAAAGTCATTGGGCTACTTGGCGAAGATGTCGTCACTGAAGGTAAGCAGCAGATGAGCGGACGGAACTTGTCTGTACAAGTTCGCAAAAAATAATCAGAACAGGCACGAAAAAAGTATTTTCCTACTTTCTAGGCCCTCTGATGGCACATTGTCGCGAGCTCCCTATTGAGAGCAGAAGCGACGTATTTAATATTAACCATAATTAAAGGAAAAGCATTATGCCGAAACTAAAGACGCATAAAGGCACCGCGAAAAGGGTCAAAATTACTGGTTCTGGTAAATTAGTCCGCGAGCGTGCATTCGGGAATCACATTCTCGCTAAGAAATCTAAAGCCAGGAAGCGCAACATGAAAACTGCCGCTACCATCAATGGCAAAATCAACAAGAATATTAAGAAAGCATTGGGGGTTTAATCATGAGAGTTAAAAGAGGTGTCGCGGCACACGCGAAACATAAGAAATTATTGAACAAAACCAAAGGTATGCAACATTACCGCCGCCGTAGCTATCGCCTCGGCAAGCAAGGCGTGATCAAGGCTTTATCTTATAGCTATCGTGATCGCCGTAATCGCAAACGCGATCTTCGCGCCCTTTGGATTACCCGTATCAACAACGCTTCTCGTGAGCTTGGTCTTTCCTACTCGCAACTCATTGCTGGCATGAAAACTAAGAATATTTCACTTGATCGTAAGGTCCTAGCTGATCTTGCCGTCAATAATCCTGAGGCGTTTAAAGCAATTGTAACTGCAGTGAAGGAGAAATAAGATGGCTATTTGTGAAATTACCGGTAAAGGCAAAATGTATGGCCACAACGTTTCGTTCTCCCAGCGCCATACTCGTAAGGTTTTCAAACCAAACGTATCGAAGAGGACTCTAATCATTAACGGCCAAAAGATCAAATGCAATGTTTCCACTTCGGCACTGAGGACTTTGAAGAAAAAAGGTTTGATCGAGTCCCCAAAAGCTAGAGCTGAGAAAAAAGCGAACAAATAATTTGTTTTGCTAACTACAAAAAACCGCTTAATGTATAAGCGGTTTTTTGTGGTTAAAATTCTCGATTAACGGTTTTATTCAAATATTTCGGTCTTAATGTTGTTACTTATTTTGCGAGAGGGTACAGGTCCGCTGTACCCAACGTCGACGCCTTCATCCCCTTCTCCGGTGTAGGTATTTGCAGAAACAGCTCCATTATCTTCTCTACTAAAGTTTACTCTAGTAAAGTCTTTGCCGTTATTAAAACTTATAGATAGTGGCGTCTCAGATTTCGTACCGTCTACATTAATTATTTCACCTGGTAATCTCACGTCAAAATCTGTGCCATTATCAAAGCCGGCCTCTGCAAGAAAACGTGCAATTTCTTCGGAGTGGCCAAAATAATACTGTGGGTCTTCTGTGAGGGCTACGATGTCTTGCGTTTCTAGTTTTTCGCCATCCTTAAGCTTTTTGCTGAGATCTTCTACTACCCTGCTTCTATATAGTGCACCATTCTTCAGCTCTTCGTTTTTCAATGATGGCCTAGTCAGAGTTCTCGTGTTTGCTTGAACCACCTCGTCCTTCTCCATATGCTCCGAGAACGATGGATACTCTTCTACAGTTGCATCATAGTTTTCTTGGGCTGGTGTTTGTTCACCAATCGGGGCGTTGTGTTTCATTTTTCCTCCTTTTATTAATTATTGATGCTCTATGGTACAGTAGAAGAATTTACTCTTCTACTGTACCATAAAATTGAGCCTTCATTAAGCCGGGTTCTGTAGCTGTACTAAAAGCACAACTGACAATCATCTATCTCGACGTCGTATTGCTACAACGCTCTAGCGGTAAGCGTACGTCCCCGAGCAGGGGCTGATAGTACTCCTTGCAACAGGTAGGGTTTGCCTCCGCTACGTATCGCTACGAAGCGCTGTGAGCTCTTACCTCACTCTTTTCACCCTTGCCTTGCACCCTAGAAGGGCGTATTTGGCGTTATTTCTCCTTCGCTCGTCCGAATAAGACGCGCTTTAGTCGGAACAACTGCCAAATACTCTCCTTCTAGGGCACAAGGCGGTATAGTCTCTGTGGTACTTTCCCTATCCTTGCGGACGGTCGCCGTTAGCGACTACCTTGCTCTATGTTGCCCGGACTTTCCTCTTTTGCAAGCGATTGTCTTTCGGGCTCAGGCTGATTATATCATTTTTTCATCAGGTACTCAACTATTTGCACTAACTCACTTCGCAAGCCTTTTTTAGAAGGTTGGTCGTTGTTTCATCGGGGTTTTTGTGATAATGTATAGCTTCATATTACCCCTTTTAGTTTAGGCGCCAACTCGGTCTTTGCCATTGCGGCGATGGGCGTTATGCTCCATGTATTCAATGATTTTTGAGGCAACGTCACGATTTGTGACTTTCTCGATACCAAAACCAGGCGAAGCATTCACCTCTAATACCAAGGGGCCGCGGTTTGAACGCATAAGGTCGACACCACAAATATGAAGCCCCATAGCCCTGGAGGCCCTAATCGCCATCTTTTTTTCTTGGTCAGTAAGCTTAATGGGGGCACCTAGTCCACCTTTGTGTAGATTGGAACGAAAATCATCATCAAGTGATTCCCTCTTCATTGAGGCCACGACGCGACCGCCCACTACAAAGGCACGAATATCGGTGCCGGCAGCTTCTTTGATATACTCCTGCAAGAGAATGTTGGTACCATCTTCGTTGTAGAGGTAAAATGCCTGGAGAGCGGAGCGAGCTGCCTTTTTGGTATCGGCGAGAATCACGCCATTACCGTGCGTGCCGGAGGCTAACTTGATAATCACTGGGAGACCAATTTGCTCTAAGAGGTCGTCGATATCAGAGGTGTTTCGTGATACCAGGGTCTTAGGGGTATCAACGTCGTATTTTGCCAGAATCTGAGAGGCGCGCAATTTGTCGCGGGCACGAGTGATAGCCACAGAAGTGGTCGGGGTATAAACGCCCTGCATTTCGAATTGACGGACCACAGCACAACCGTATTTGGTCATATTATTAGAAATACGTGGCAAAATTGCGTCGAACTTTTCGAGTTTTTTACCCTTATAGAATACATCCGGGTGCTTATCGTCGAGAGAAAGGTAGCAGTTTTTGTATTTTACAACTTTTACCTTGTGGCCGCGTTTTTCGGCCTCTTCTACTAGGCGCCTAGTTGAGTAGTTGGCGTTGCCGTTTGATAAAATTGCAAGATTCATGCTACTCTCCTTTCTGTTCTAGTTTTGTATTACCGTTAGTATTATTTTTAACATATTTTTCGTGAAACTTGTATGGGTCTTTCGCTAAATGATCTTGGATTAATCTCGTTTTTGGGCTTTTGGGACGGATCTTGGTGTGGTTCCTAGAGACGTCCACGATAAATTTATGTGAGATAGTGCGGCGGCCGATCAGGACTGGAAAAGTGTTGTTGCTGCGATCTGATAGATTGAATAGTACTTTAATGGTGCGCCCTCCTAGGGTAGTTCTGAGGTGGGTGCGATAGCGTATCTGCTCGTGCCCGGAGGAACTACGGATGACGGCGGCCTTGAAGTCTGTGCGTTTGAAAGTTTTGCCAGTGTAATACGGGCTTTTCTTATCAAATAGCTTAAAGTGGAGGGTGCCGTCTTTGGTTACACGAATGTGACTCGCCCAAATAGAGGAAGAATCCGCACCGGTATCGATTTTGGCTGGGATGTTTTCAATCCCATCAACAGTAATCCGCTCAGAGGAGCCGATGATGCCCAGTTCGTTTGAAATACTCTTGCACGACATAATTCTATTATTATATCACTTCCTGAGGTAAAAGTCAATAGTTCACCCCTGTTGGCGCCCCTGTTAGCGTTTCTTGAGTATCTTGTCTATGGCATGATTTGCTTCCGAATCGGCGGCCGAATTCTCGGAGCGTGGAACATGCATAAACGAGACTGCATCGAATTGGTCTAGCTTTTTCTTGATGTCTCGATAAATAGGCATAATATCGCGGTTTTTGATAGAAAAGATCCCGGAGAGTTGGTTGACGACCATGAGGCTATCAGAAATAAACCTGACGGTCTTGTACCCCAGTTCAATGGCGCGTTCGACACCTTTTCGCATGGCGTAATACTCTGCCATCCTCGAGGTGGCGAAACCAATGAATTCACCGCCTTTTTCGATGATCTGACCCCTCTCGTCGTGGATGACATATCCGATACCTGATGGGCCAGGATTGCCACGCGAGGCGCCATCAACATTGATAGTAATACCGTTTGCAGTGTCGCGGCGAAGGCTACGATCAGAGGTAGTCTTCTCGCCTTCGATATCAATTACAGACAAGCTAGTCTCGTTAAGATGGACGCCGGAGCTAGCGGCAAAATCCTTAATGTATTTATAGGCGGTATATCTGTCTTTTGGTTCTGGCTTGGCGCCATTCTCAATGCCGAGCTCATATACTATATATAGATTGCTGAGCCGATTGGAGCCTTCGGGGGCCAAGAATGTAATGGCGTCTTTTAATCTAATCGAAGAGGCAGTGAGGCCGGTGTATTCGGTAAGAGAGCGAGCCATTGCCTCTTCGGGTTGTTCGCCGAATTTGATTTTACCAGTAGGAAGTTCCCAAAAAACCGGTGACTCACTACGGCCCCGGTTGCGTTTAAAAACTAAAACCCCCTCTTCGTTTTTGATTATTCCTACTACACGTATTCTTTGTTTCATGCCCGCCTTTTTTGGACCCTGTCAGCCTGTTTTCCCCGTAATATATACAAGGTGGGTAAAATCTTATGCGATACACCCACGGGTGTAAGCCACGAAATCCCTAAAACATGATTATTCAGGAAAATCATGTCGCCAACAGGGCTATTTTTATTATATCACATCAGGCGCCAACTATAAAATAGAAGGCGTTTATAACACCATTTACAGAGGTGACCATGATGTTGGAGAAAAACTGACCTAGAACGATAATTAGGAAATACACGATGAAAATGCCGTATGTTTCCATGGCAGAGAGAACACTCCGGACAGGATCGGGTGAAATTGCATAAAGAAGCCTGGAGCCATCTAGTGGGGGGATGGGTAGGATATTAAAAATCGTAAAACCGAGGTTTACAAACACAAGCTCACTGAAGATAAATTTAGATACCTGGCCGCCTGTTCCATATAGTAATCCTGTAAAATGGCCAATTACAAACGAGATAAAAGCGATTAAGAGATTTGTAAATGGCCCGGCTAGCGCTACAAGGGCCATGCCCCATTCTCGCCACTTGAGATTGTATTTGTTGATAGGGACTGGCTTGGCGCCACCAAAAACAGGGGCGTTTAGAATGAATAATACTACCGGCACGAGGATAGACATGAAGGGGTCGATATGCTTCAAAGGATTCAAAGAAAGGCGACCGGCCTCTTTGGCCGTGCGGTCACCGAGCCAATACGCGACTAGGCCATGAGCTAATTCGTGAAGAATCACAGATACTACTATGATGACCAGAATAATTAGAACGCTGACGAACTCTAGACTCATGTCAGGACAACCACCTCTTTAGTGGCAGGGAGGCTATCAAGATTCTTTACTTTGAGCTTTTTCTCTGTACGGGCGGTGAGTTTGAGATCTGAGACCATTGCGTCGACATTACCCATAGAGACAACTAGCTTTGGTTCGATCTCGCGGATGGAGCGAACAGAGGAGGTACAGAGGATGTCGGCGACGATGTCGTCGAGGTTTTCCTCGATGCCACCGAGGATGCCGATATGAATACCGCCGACCCCAACGTCGTAGATGGTTTTTTTGCTTTCGGTGAGGATGCCGCGAATAGAGATGTCGCCAATCTCGAACTCGCCTGGGCCTTTGATTTTGCCAACTGGCAGGTTGGCATCGATGGTGGCCTCAGCTATGTTGATTTTGGCTGTAGTGTTCTTAGTGGATATTATTATTTCGTCTTGATTTTTACTCTCTAGTTCAAACATGTTGCTCCTATTCTTTGATTATGTTTTCTGGATCGATTATTTCGGTTATTTCCATATCGAGGACATCACCCAAGAAACGGTCTTGGACGCTTTTTCGGTAAACAAAATCGTCTGGTGACATGATGACGTAGTTGATTGGCTTACCCTGTTTCTTTTCTATGACTTCTGCCCAACGGGTGAGCTTCTTGGTCTTGTCGTTACCGATGATAAGAAGATCAATACCCTCTTGGCCAGGGAGGCGATTGGTGACGATGAGGCCTTTTAGGTATTTCTTGACCGGGCGGGAGTATTCTTCCCATGTGGATTCGCGGATGTCTTGGTCGCTTAGTGAACTAATTTTTTTGGAGAAAATATCCGTGAGTGGGCGACAGAATGGATGTTTGTTATTGGCAGAGTAATAGATTTTGTTGTCGAAGGTGTCGTTTTTGATGATACCGATACTCTCGAGATTCAAGAGTTCCCTTCTGACGGAGTTGATCTGCTCATCTATTACCCTTGTCATTTCGCGGACATAAAAAGATTTCTCAGGGTTTTCGAAGAACAATTTTAGAAGCTTGGCTCTGGTTTTGGAGCCGAATAATTTTTCTGTTGGGGTGTTTACTACTTTGGTCATTCTATATATAATTGTAACACTTTTTTATAATAATTGCATGGCGATATTTAGGGTTTTTAATCGGCTTGGTAATTTTTGATGACGTATGGATAAACTTTTTCCAGTTCGAGCCATATGATCTGGTCGTTCCTCTTAAACCAAGTCATTTGGCGCTTGGCAAGATGCCAGTCTTCGTAGAAGCATTTTTCTTTGGCCTCTTCTAGGGTGAGCTCACCTTGTAGGTATTTCCAGGCGTATTCGTAGATGTCGCTTTTCATGGCGCCGCTACCCCAGCCGTATTTCTGAACAAGTTTGGTTGTCTCGTTGTATAATTCTTGGCAGAACATTTTGTCGATACGTTGTTTTAATCTAGGGCGAAGGTCCTCTGAATTGCATTTGATACCCACGATTAGGTAATCCCCTTTTATTTCTTTGCGGTCTGAACAGGATTTTTGTTCAGTGTCGCCAATTTTGTGGCCGGTGGGGCCTTTGAACTGATAATCGTAAATCAGTGCGTCAATATAGAGGCCGGTGCCGCCAGCGATGATGGGGACTTTGCCGCGGGACTTGATGTCTTTTATTTTGTCTTCGGCGTATCTCTTCCAATCGGCTACGGTGAAACGCTCGCCTGGCTCTACGAGATCGAGGGCGTAGTGAGGGATGCCGTCTTGTTCTTCTTTGGTTGGTTTAGCAGTGCCAATATCCATACCTTTATAAATTGCACGGGAGTCGGCAGAGATGATCTCACCGTTTAGCTCTTTGGCGAGTTTAATGGAAACCCCTGTCTTACCTGAACCGGTGGGACCCAAGATAACTATCACAGGGGCTTGCGAAATGCTCACGAGAACATACTCCTGTTATTTTAACTCACTTAGGAAGTCTGCGAGTTTGTTTAGCTTAATTTTTTCTTCGCTGTCGCGGAGGCGGATGGAGACGATGTTTTCTTCGGCGTCTTTCGGGCCAACGATAATTACGCATGGGATCTTCATCTCTGTAGCGCGACGGATCTTTTTGCCGAGGGAGTCGGCGGAGTTGTCTACGGTGTATCTAAGTTCGTTGTGTCTCAAGGGCTTCTCCAAAATGATGTCGTCAAGAACAGCGGTAATTTTAGCTACATAATCATCAACTTGGTCATTTACTGTAACAATACGAACTTGCTCTGGTGCACACCAGAATGGGAACCAGCCGCCAGTATGTTCGATGAAGACCGAGAGGAAGCGCTCGATGGAGCCTAGCGTTGCGTGATGAATCATGACTGGGCGTTCTTTTTCGCCCTTGTTGTTGGTAAACTCGAGGCCAAAACGTTCTGGCTGGACGAAGTCTAATTGAATAGTGGCTAACTGATGTTCACGGCCCAAAGCATCTTCGGCCATGAAATCAATCTTAGGACCATAGAAAGCAGCTTCGCCTTCTTGTTCGAAGAAGTCTAGGTCGTTATCGATGGCGGCTTGTTTGATTTGCTCTTGAGCCATCTGCCAGAGCTTCTTGTCGCCTAGGTATTTATCCTCGTCAGAGCGATAAGAGAGGCGGGCGCGGAGTTTTTGCATGCCTACGGTCTCGTATAACTCTTTTACGATGCCAACTAGGCGCTTAACTTCCTCTTTGATTTGGTCGTTACGACAAAAAACGTGTGAATCGTCCTGGGTGAGGGAGCGGACACGAGAAAGGCCGCCAAGCTCGCCGGTTTTCTCGTCGCGATAATCAGTGGTGGCTTCCATGTAGCGGACCGGCATATCGCGATAAGTGCGAGGGCGAGAAGCAAAAATCTGAGCATGATGAGGACAGTTCATAGGTTTCATGGCAAAATCTTCCCCGCTAACCTGGGAATGCACCATAAATAGCTCGTCGCCAAACTTAGCATAATGGCCAGAGGCTTTATAGAGGTCGGTCTTGGTGATGTGTGGAGTCCAGACCTTTTTGAAACCTTCCCTACCACGGAGCGACAATGAATAATTGGCCATTAGTTCGCGAAGTTCTGTGCCGCGAGGGGTAAAGAGTGGCAAACCGGCACCTACTAAGTCTGAGAAACAAAAGAGATCAAGCTCCTTGCCGAGTTTGCGGTGATCACGTTTTTTGGCTTCTTCTTGCTGTTCTAGGTATTTGTTTAGTTCGTCTTCGGTGTCAAAAGCAACGCCATAGATACGGGTTAACATGGGGCGTTTTTCGTCGCCGCGCCAGTAGGCGCCAGCTACACGGATGAGTTTGAATGGGCCTGTTTCGGAGAGATCCTTTACGTGGGGGCCTTTGCAGAGGTCGGTAAAGAGATCACCCATGTCATAGAAAGTGATGGTTTCCTTCTCTGGGAGTTCTTCGATCAATTCAATTTTGTAGTCTTGCTTATTATCGCGAGCCCAATCTAGAGCCTCGGATTTGGTGGCTTCGCGCTTAGTCATCTTGAGCTTGCGGGCAATGATGCCGCGCATTTTCTTTTCGATTTTGGCCAGATCAGTATCGCTAACCTTGGTATCACCAAAATCTATGTCATAGTAAAAGCCGTTATCGATAGCCGGGCCGATGCCAAATTTGGCGTCAGGATAAAGCTCCTTGACGGCGGCTGCAAGGACGTGGCTCAAAGTGTGTCGCATTGCTTCTTGTTTGTTCATGTTAACTCCGTTTAGTTTTGTACCATTATACCACAGCGAGGCGGGAGTTTCTATGGGGTGAGTAATCACGCTTGTGCTAAACAATATGCTTATGCAGGCGTTTTATTATTTTGGGGTTGTTTTCTGTTTTAATCTATGTATTAATGGGGGCGGGTTGGCTTCGGTGTTTAGTGGGCCTATTCATAAATAGTAATATTTGTGATGTGTGAGGTGATCATTAAACGATGGCCAGGCATTAGATTACCGGAAAGGAGTAATGAAATGACCATAGAAATTAATCTTCTATGCATTATTCTTCGAAGGCGGAAAAATCGCCGAAGTAAAAAATCTACTAGGTAGAACCTAGTAGACAACCCGATTTGGAAAAGCTCTCCCTGGAAGGGCTTTTCTATTTTTATTGTAGCAATGATGCTATAAAAATGCAAATAATGTATTCACGCCTTAACGCTTCTTGCTGGCGCCGCCTTTTAGGTGTAATAATTTATAGACATTGCTGAACACATCGCGATAACCATTGTAAATTTTCACACCTTTGCCGAACACATTTTTTAATTCTGGCACAATGTCGTTGAACTGTGCGCAAGCAATAATGATCCCCTTGGGATAGAAACCATAATTCAGAACATCACGCTGCATCTTTTCTTTAATCTCTGTGGGCGTTAACTCCCCGTCGTCTATCTTGAGTGGCCAGGAGTCAAGGACTAGGGTCTTTGTATTCATCTTGAGCTGACGAACGTAGCTATGATATCTAATAGTTTTTGCCACTGCTTTGGTGGTGAGGGCAAGCATTTCTCTTTCAATAAATGCGCAGGGGTGTTCCAATTCTAAGCCGGAAAACTTCTGGCCTTTATACTTTTGTATAAAATATTTCAGGCTGGTAATGGTTAGCAGGTGATTTGCAAAAATAATTAAATCGACTTTGCCAATATAAGGTGACAAGGCTTTTTCGGCGTATCTTCTCGCTTCTTTTGCATTTGCTTGAATCGCCTCGGCGTGGCGCCAGTCGATTATCCTGATCACCTCGATTGTTTGTAGTTCTTCTTCGAGTTTGTCGGCGAAATCTTCTCCGCCATAACCGCTATCGTATATTACAACTTTTAACATTATAAATCCTTTCTCCTCCATTCCGGCAATTCTATCATCGTTTTCTTGAACCAGGAAAACATATTTTAGAGTTATGAAACAAATGTCCCATAACTCTAAATGTTACAAAACTACAAAAAAAGACTAAAAACCGTTTAGTATGACTGTTAGATGTAGTGAAAGTAAACAACTAGTTTAGCAGCAAAGAAATCATGATCGGCATTGTGACGACCGAGAGAATGGTTGAGATAGTGACGAGTTCTGACGCTTCGATATTGTTGCCGCCGTACTTGGTGGCAAAAAGGCCAAGTGAGGTGGCGGTGGGCAAAGCCTGGATGAGGGTGCATACCGTGATGACTTCGGATGGGAAGTTGAGCCATTTTAAGATAAAAAACGTAATGACTGGACAGATGACGAGCTGAATGATTGCGGTAACGCTGAGGCGCCATTTGGTAAATAGACTTAGCAAGTGTGCGCGAGAAAGCATGAAGCCGATACAAATGATGGAAAGTGGAGTGGTGGCGCCGCCAACATAACCCACGGCGTCTGTGATAAATTCGGGGAGATAAATATTTGTGAGGAATACGATCATACCGAGTATCACGGCGATAATGTTGGGGTTTAGGAGTACGCTCTTGATGAGTTTTGGGGTGATTTTGTGTTCAAAAAGCCAAATGCCATACGAAAAGAGTGCGATATTGAAGGCGATGATAAATCCGCAGTAAGCGATTACTCCGGTCGGACCGAAGGTGCTGACGACGATGGGATAGCCAAGAAAGGTGGCGTTGTTAAAGATCAGGGCGAACTGAGATTCGTAGCGAAGCCCCCCTTTGAACCACACCTTATTGAATATGACTCGAGATAGGACGATCAAAATAAGCATGATAACGATGCCGGCGACTAGCCCAGAGATAAAAAGATTCAGAGTAGATTCATCATATTCGGCTGGAAAGGCGGCAAATAGCGATGCGGGCATAAAAATGGTCAGGAGGAGGTTGGTAAGTTCTTGGTTGGTTTTGGTGCTTATCATTTTCCATTTGCCGAGGCAAAAGCCGAGCACCATGATGATAGCGATCGTACCAAGGCGGGCGTAAAACTGAGATAGTTCTATCTGCATATTATTAATTGTAGCACGAAAAAACGCCGAGATGGCGCCTTTTAACTCTAATGGTGGGGCTTAATTCGTCAGATTTTAACAGTGTACCAAGATGACGCTTATGAAAGACTAAACAGTTTTAGTTGTTTTCTTTAACTTCTAAGCTTTTTATATGTTTTCTTTGAGTTTCTATAAATTTTTCCTTATCGGACAGTAATTTTCTGATGTCGGTTAAAAATTTCTCATATTCTTCATCTTTGAAGAAAAACTTAGCATAGCCATTTTCGCCGAATTTTGTTTTTAGATGTCTGTAAATTCGATCGAATAGCTCTTCGTCGCTATATTCTGGATGTAATCTCTTGCCGTAGAAATAGCTTCTTTCAAGGCAACTCTCGACGCTATTATTCCTGTCTGCCGTCGACACGATTTTCCCGTAAATACTGCGCGGTTCATGGTCGGAAGAGGCGCGATGATCTTCGATTGCTTCTTTAATTATTTTAAGTTCATCATTGGAGAAGAAATTTTTCAGTTTTTCATCTTTCTGCATCATTTTCGCCGATACTACTTCGTGCTTTTTGGGGTCAATATGATGTCCAATATCATGATATGCAGCAACAACATATACGATATCATAATCAATATCTGCGATGGTTTGAGCAAACTTGAAGCTTCTATTTATGACGTATTTTAAATGGTCTAACTGGTGTGCTGGCTCATTTTTGCCATACTCTGGAAAGACTACGGTCTCTATATGTTTTCTAAGTTTGTTGTCGACTTTAAGCAAATTGAAGTCAGTTACAATTTGTCTAAATGGTTCAATTAAATCGCGGGGAGTATCGTAGAAGATTACTTTTGTTGCAAGATTTGACATTGTAGTCGAGATATCACTACCTGTTTTGGCGATTACGAAAATTGGTTTACCGATAGCATAACAATATCCGGCATTGATGCCGAGACCAACGCCCTTTTCGCTAAACTCGATTATATTGCAGTCACATTGTTGCATGGCAGGAAAAGCGTAGTCCGTCATTAGAGTTTTGCCTTTTGGGATTTTTGCTTTACCCCATTTTTCTACGTCGCGAGCCATTAGGGTAATAGTTATACCCGCTTTATTAAGAGCTTTTTCGAGGGCCTCAACTTTAGCTTTGTCATTATCTCCCTCATGGAACTTTAAAGCGAAAAATGAATGAAGAGTACCTGGTTTTCTATCTGTGGGGATTATTGCTTGCTTTGCGATTCCAGCCATATTTTCATTATAACATGGCGGCGTTTTTCAGGAGGGATTTAACTAATTAAATATAGAGGTAAATTACAATTTTTGGCATATTTTTGTCGCAAAAACTGCCCAAAAACATCATAATTTGCTTTATTCATGCAATGTGATTCTTTCCGCCAGTTATCTCTTCGTTCGTGGACATTTAATTATGCTTATGGTTACATAAGAATGTAAAGCTTAACGGGCTTTTTACAGAAGAGGCACTTTTCGGAGGTGTCTTCTTTTTACCTCCCAAGCCCCGTCGAGCTTGGTTAACACTAATATGGTATACTCATAAGCGTATGTCAACGACAAATCACAGAATTGTAAAGATTTTTAACATAAGCAGTTGTATTTTGATACAATATGCGTTATAATATACTTAACTTAAGCGAAAGGAATATGGTTATGAGTGGGCAAATGTCAAATAATATTACTAAAGCACGGCAAGCTCGGGGATATTCCCAAGAGCAAGTTGCGCGCACTATTGGTGTTAGCCGCCCTACATATATCAATATTGAAGCTGGTAAAAAAGAGTTAACTGTCAGCCAAGCAGAGGCGTTATCTTCTGTATTGCGTGTGGGGATTGATGATATACTCGGTATTTCCGACGGCTCTTCTGTTTTCTCTGACGTAATGGCATCTACTGACAAATATAAACAAATTATTCTTAATGCTATTCGATATGGCGCCGATAAAAGCGATGGCAAAATCACAAAAACCAAACTTGCTAAACTTGTCTATCTTGCGGACTTTATTTGGTATTACGAAAACGCGAAACCAATGTCCGGAATGACTTATCGTAAGCTTCCGCGCGGTCCAGTCTCTGACGTCTATTTCCGCGCCTTAGACGAAATGGAAGAAGACGGGACAATCAAGCGCGAGCCAAGTGGCAAAGCTGTTATGTTTTCATTGGTCGAAAAAGAAGCTCCTACTGGCAAATTATCAGAAAGAGAAACCGATTTAATCAAAAGAATAGGCAAAGCGTGGCAAGGAAAATCCACGGACGATATAGTTAATTTTACGCACGAACAATTACCGTGGCAAATCTGTTTAGATGGCGAAGCGATCCCATATAGTTTAATTTTCCAAGAAGAACCGGAGAAAATATATGGACCAGCACAAATATAAAGTTATTTTTGAGGATTTTACAAAGCGGCATTTTATTAAGAATTTCGAAAAGAAATACAAGTCCAAATGGAACAAAACTCAAGATGACATTATATTCGTGTGTGAACACATTGAAAATATGCTATTAACTAAGCGTGCCGACTTAATATCGGTCACAGATAATTATCGTTTAGTAAAATTAGATTTCGCAATCTTTGGATTAAAGATATCGCCTAAGTCTTCCGGGAATAGGTGTATTTTATTATTAGATGACAATATGAGAATTGTTAAGATATTATTAGTTTATTCCAAAAATGATATTTCCACACGTAATGAAACCCAAGAGTGGAAAAACATAATCAAAGAACAATATCCAGAAGTAGAAAGAATTTTTAGCCTCTAAAATAAATTTTGGGGATTTAACGGACATTTATAGATTGCGAAATAGTTAAATTGTACTTCATAACCTGAATGGTGGGTTGTGAGGGGCAGGGATCTCGTTCGCTTCGCTCACTCGATTCGAACCCCCTTACGAGGCGAGCCAGCTACGCTATCAGTAAATAAAATAAGACCCTTCGGGTCTATTTTATTTACTGGTGGGTTGTGAGGGGCTTGAACCCCCGACCTTCTCGGTGTAAACGAGACGCTCTAGCCAACTGAGCTAACAACCCGGTATCTGTAATTATATCACAAACCAAGAGATAATACCAGGGGTTATAGATTGTTTAGTATTTCCCTGTTTCGTAATAAGGGCGGATGTAGATTATTTGCTATTTTTTATTTTTGACGATTTTTTTGGTGACGTCGAATTTTTCCATGTAACGGCCTAGCATGAGGCGAGTTTGGGCATAGAATGCAGCTAAGGACTGGTAGACGATCGACGTTACTGGCATCAAGATCCATTGGATCAACATGAGGACATTGCGACCTTTGCGGTATTTGGCTGGGCGCTTTGGCAAAATCTTGAACGATACCAATACGGATACGATAAGACCAATGGAAGCAATCGTCTCGACGACGCTAACGATATTGGGGAGGTTGTAAGCCACCATGGTGTGAGCGGATGTGTTCATGATCATGGGGATCCAACCACCAAAAGCAACGATTGGGGCAAGGATCGCCAAGGTGATATGACCATCTAGAAGACGCCAAAATTTCGGGAAAAGCTTCCAGAATGGTACAATGCGGTCTTCTTTTTTTACAAAGAGGCGGGTCCCCACATAGGCGACGTCGCTTGCGCCGTAGTACCAGCGACGCACTTGGACGAACTGGGCTTTGACGGTTTTCCAAAAAGTCTCATCGATGACGGCGTCCTGATAAATGGGTATACGGATGGGGAGGACGGCATAATCGCCGCTAAAGAAAAATAGGCTGCGCCAATACTGGTGCCCGTCTTCGACAATGGTGCGTTTGCTCCAAAAGTCCATTGCTTCCAAGGCTTGGAGTGGCTGCGAGTGAGAGGCGAAGTTGCGGATAACATGAGGGCGCATGGTAGAAATAACATTGAAGAATGAGTTCGATACCGCGATAACGCGCGATGGAGCGGGCGCGTCCCAGATGTTATTGGTAAAGATTGAAACTGGCTGATAACTAAGTCGCTGGCGGTTGGGATGCGTAATAAACTCATACGCTACAGAGTCTAGATATTTTGGATGCATATGATTGTCACTATCCAGGGAGGTGACGATGATATTCTCCACTGGAAGACTGCTGCCGGCAATATATTCCTTGACGGCATTACCAGCATATGTGAGATTTGGACCTTTGCCCACGATCTCGCCAGGGATTTTATCGGGATGCTTGACCAGAAGAAACTGCTTGAATACTCCTTTGTATTTTTTCTCGAGAGCTAGGGCTGTAGCCTCCATCGTGGCACCACCACGCTCCTCGTAAGCCAAAGCAAAAATAATATGGTCGTTTGGGAAGGTAGTGTCTTTGACTGCTTCAATTGACGGGACGAGGACCTCTTCCCCTTCGTTGTATGCAGTCATAATGACGACATGATAAACCTTGGCTGGGTTAGGGTATTCTTTGCCCATGGCGGCTATCATTTTGAGATTCTCGACATGCCGGTCAAAATGGTAACTCTTGTTATTATCATCACGTAAGCGTTCGTAGGCTTCGTGGGGGTTTTCTAGGTCTTCGAGGCGCTTTCGCCAATCAACGCGCATGGCTCTTTTGATGACATTATATCCCTGGACAGTGCGATAAGCTACACCGATAGCTTTGACAAGTGTAGCTGCAATTAAGATAAATAGATACACTGCACCAAGAACTGGGTCAAGCCAAGATAAAAGAAATAGCAGGATAATTGCGCCATATGATATGACTCCAGGCAAAATCTCAAAAAAACGATATAGCTTAGTTCTTTTTCCTTGAGGAATTTCGAGATCTCTACGAGTCATTTAATTGTTTATCCTTCGCCGAGTAGGCGTATTAGAACGAGAAAACTGCCCAAGATAAGCATGGTTGTAGTGATAAGGAAAAACTTTGCCATTCCACCACCGCGCTTGTGGAAGACCCTGATCGTGAGAATGTTATGCAAGACACCGAAGACAAGGAAAAGTAATGGAAATGCGATCATGTCTAGCCAGCTACCATCGCGATAGCCACCGATATCACCGTAACCGATCTTGACCACGGCAGCGTTAGGGTTTAGATGGATAATCGAGAAAACCAGAAAAACAATCGAAAGTAAAAGGTTTAGAATCATAAGGACAATGATTCCCTTTTCATTCTGGTATATCTTAGCAAAATCAGATTTAAAGCCGCTCATTGGTGGATTATTTTCCGGTTAGTTTATCTACTACTTGATTAACATGTTGAATAAACATGACATCGCCGACTATGCCGATAATACCAGTCGCGATCATGAGCCACCCAACTAATACGACCACTGCGCCAGAGTTAAATGTTACAAAGATGCCAAGGACGAGCATAATAAGGGCAATTACTATGATGTATTTCCAAACATTGATACCGGCGCTCGCGAGCTTAGAGGCGGTATTAATACGAACTAGGGATTCATAGATAATGATAATGCCGATAACGACGCGGAAAACATTAGCAATATTTTCGCCGATAAGGAGTGCAGCTATACCAATTAGGACGGATACAACGCCAGAGAGTAAGCCGTTGTTTAGAAAATCGTTTTGACCTTTTTCCATGAAGTAATTGATAATCTGAAAGCCGCCTTTGACGATAAAGAATGCGCCAACAAGGTAGGCGAGGATTTTTACCATTGCATCCTGGAGTACAATAAACAATATGCCAAGTATAATAAGAATAAGTGACTCAATAACAGCCGACCAGGCTGACTTTTTGAGACTGCCACTGACCTGTTCTATTGGTCTTTTGATTATTTCCACCTTTGACATATCATTAACTCCGTTTATGTAATCTATTATAGCACAAATGTGATATAATGTAACGAGTGCCGATGTAGCTCAGTTGGTAGAGCAGCTCATTCGTAACGAGCAGGTCGCAGGTTCAATCCCTGTCATCGGCTCCATTATTTGAGCCAAAAGCCGGTATCCCGGCGTTTTTTCTTGCTCGCTCATCGATGTAGATGCGCTTCGCAAGAACAAAACACCGGTCTACCAGCTTTTGTTCTCAAATAACCACCAATCTGGCGGATCCTATTCAAGAATTACATGCAAGAAAAAAACACCACCTAGACGGCTTTCATCTTCAAATTTAGCGGTTATTTGCGGGGTTTGCGCTTTTTCCTGGAAGAGAGTGGGGCGTCTGGAGAGTTTGAGATGCGGATGGCGCGGAGGAGTTTGGTGCGAGCGTGGGGGGTGAAAATCTTGTCGAGCCAGCTGGATTTGGGCGTTTGATTTTTAGAGGTGAGAATCTCGACGACGTCGCCTTGTTCTAATTTTTTGTTTAAGTTGCTCATTTTGCCGTTAACTTTGACACCGACAACGTGGTCGCCGATTTCGGAGTGGAGTTTGTAGGCAAAATCTAGAGGGAGAGCGCCTTTAGGCAAATCAATAATGTCACCTTTAGGGGTGTAAACAAAAATCTTGTCGGCAAAGAGGTTGATTTTGAGTTTTTTGAGGTCGACTTTTTTGCCTTCGCGAAGGCGAGCGGCGGTCATCTGGAGCTCGGTGATCCAGAGAAGATTAGTGGGGAGGTGTTCGATTTTCCCTTTTTTGTAGTTTTCAGTGAGTTTTTGTTCATTGTAGTAAAAGCTCGCGGCAAGACCGCGCTCAGCATACTCGTGCATTTCCTTGGTACGGATTTGAAATTCAACGATACGTTTGTCTTTGGTGATGACGGTAGTGTGAAGTGACTGATAACCGTTTTGCTTAGGCATGGCAATGTAGTCCTTAATGCGGCCGTTCATTGGGGTGTAAAGAGAGTGAATGAGACCAAGGACTAGGTAGCAATCCGTGACGTCGTTTACGATAATACGAAGGGCGACGAGATCGTATATTTCGCCCATATTTTGGTTGTGTTTGGCGAGTTTTTTGTGAAGTGAGTAAACTGACTTCACGCGACCAGAGATTTCGTATTTGATTCCCTCTTTTTTTAGAGTTTTGCCAATCTCTTCTTCGATGTTTTTGAGGGATTTCTCGGCGGATTTGTTGTATTTTTTG
>JAZRRH010000021.1:0-16431 GCA_045650525.1 Candidatus Nanosyncoccus sp. | reverse complement strand
CAATGTTTTTTGGATTCAATATATCCGAGATGATATTGGACGAAATTGACGAAAGAGAATAATTTACTTTGTGTAAAGAAGGACTGGACTAGACTTTTGCTAACTCAAAAGTCTTCCTCTCTGCGTCGTCTCAGATTAAGAAAAACAAGTTTTTCTTAATCACTCGTCTCCTTGAGAGGGCGAACCAGCTTCGCTGGCCCTCATCCAGCCCCAGAAACCCCAATGAATAAAAATATGACCCCTCGGGTCATCTTTTTATTCATGGCTCCCGGGACTGGACTCGAACCAGCAACCTCGAAGTTAACAGCTTCTTGCTCCACCATTGAGCTACCCGGGATTAACGTATCCCCATTATAGCATATTTTCTCAATTTGTGGTAAAATTAAACGAGATATTTATATTTTTTTATGTTGCCTTTAAGCAGAAAGGAATAAGATGGAAGAAAAGACAATCCAAATCGCTGGTTCTATCACTGTCGATGAGCTTTCGAAAGCCCTTGGCCTTTCTGTGACCGAATTAATTGGCACACTATTTAAAAACGGCATCGTAGCCACTATTAACCAACGTTTAGACTTTGAAACCGCCTCTATCATTATCGAAGAGTTAGGTTTAAAAAACGTCAAATTGGAGCGCAAGAATACTTCCACTAAGACATCTGATTTTCATAGGGAATTATCTGACAAAGCTGTCCTTCGTCCGCCAGTGGTTGCGGTCATGGGCCACGTTGACCACGGTAAGACGACTCTCCTAGATACCCTACTCAATAAAAAGACCGTCGAAAAAGAAGCCGGTGGCATCACTCAGCATATCTCGGCTTATCAGCTAGAGCACGAAGGACGTCTTATTACTTTTCTAGATACTCCAGGCCACGAGGCCTTTGCTGCAATTCGCCAACACGGTGCTATGCTCACCGATATCGTAGTGATCGTAGTAGCTGCCGATGATGGTGTGAAGCCCCAGACTATAGAGGCAATCAACTTCGCCAAATCCGCCAACGCTAAGATTATTGTTGCTATTAACAAGATCGACCGCGAAGGCGCCGATATTCCACGCACTATGGCTGACCTCAGCCAAAACGGCCTCCAGCCAGAGGAGTGGGGCGGCGACACTATTATGGTGCCAATTTCCGCCAAGCAAAATCAAAATCTCGACAAGCTCCTTGATATGATTCTCCTGACCGCTGACATCGAAGAGCTAAAAGCCGACATCAATATCCCAGCCGAAGGCCTAGTGATTGAATCCCACATGGAAACAGGGAAGGGTTCAGTGGTAAATCTCCTCGTCACCGGTGGCGAACTAAAAACTGGCGAATTTATCGTAGCTGGCTCCACTTATGGCAAGGTCCGCACCATGCTTGATTGGCGCGGTAAACCCAAAGGCAAGGCCACTCCGTCTACCCCAGTCACTATTACAGGTTTCAAAGAGCTCCCAAATTTCGGTGATAGATTTATTGAGGCCAAAGACGAAAAAACCGCTCGCAAAATGGCTCTCCTCAACGCTCAAGCTATCGCCAACGAATCCGCTGATGCCAATGTCACTAGCTCCGATCTTCTTCGCATGATGAATGTCGCAGACAACACCAAGACTTTCAATGTTATCGTAAAAGGCGACGTGCTTGGCTCGGTCACATCTGTTGTAGACAGCCTTCGTCTCATTGACACCAAGGGTGAAATTACCCTAAACATCGTTTCAACTGGTGTTGGTGACATCAACGAAAACGATGTTTATATGGCCGCCGGCGAAAACACCGTTGTTTATGGTTTTAACGTCAGCGTCCCAATCAACATTAGCAAAATGGCTGCCCGCGACAACGTCCCGATCCGCACCTACAAAGTCATCTACGAACTCCTGGACGATGCCAAACACGAGATGGAAAACCTTCTCGATGCCGAAATAATCGAAGAAGACAAAGGCGAGCTCAAGGTCCTTGGTGTTTTCCGTACCGAAAAAACCTCTATCATCGCTGGTGGTGAAGTCTTGAAGGGTGACATCAAGCCAGGCTATTTGGTAAGAATCGTCCGTAATAAGAAATACCTCGGCGAAGCAGAGGTCACTAGCGTCCAAAAAGAAAAGATTGATGCAAAGGAACTTATCGCTGGCGAAACCGGCGGCCTCGCCCTGAAAACCACCTCCAAAATCGATCTCCAGATTGGCGACCGTCTCGTCTTCTTTACCCGTGAGTCCAAGAAACGTACACTCTAGTCCGAACTCCATAGAGATACAAAAACATTAAAAGCAGAGCAAACCTACTCTGCTTTTAAATTTTTATGTTACAATAGCCATAAGGAGTATCACAAAATGCAATTTGACGAAAAATTTTTACAAGAAATGGGTCTCATGGCAATGCCCGAAAACCAAAAACAGCAGTTTTTGGATTATATCCAAGAAGAACTTGAAGTCCGCATTGGTGAGCGCATTTCTAGAGGTCTTACCGAGGTTCAGCTCAATGAATTTGACATGATAACTGACCCCACCGAGGCCGCCAAATGGCTCGAGAGGAACCGCCCCGATTATCGCGAGATTGTGAGTCGTACCATCGAGGAAATGAAAGAAGAAATTCGCGCCAATCGCGCCAAACTCGTCGGTGCTGACGTCTAACCACGCCCAAGCAAACCCCAGGAGGAAATAACAGTGCAATTTCAAGACGTAGAGAACGCTCGCGAGGCCTACTATACCGAATCCCAAAGGGTATCAAAAAAGCGCAAGAAAATTGCGCTTATCACCTTTTCAATTATTTTTGTGGCCACCGCTCTATTTATCGCGTTAAACTATGGCAATATTTCGCAAACTTATCTCCGTGAATCTTCTTTTCCAGCCTTTTTCATAATCGTACCCGCGTTTTTTCTTCTGGTATTTGGGACCATCGTTTCGGTCATTGTTGGTTACGTCGCCACGGCATCGAACGAAACTACCAAAAAATATTTAGCTTACAAGCACGCATATAAGGGATATTTTATCGCCCGCCAGCTTGCCGGCATTTTTACCAATCTAGAATACGACCACCGATTTGGTCTAAACAAAAACGTCCTCGGGAAAACCGGCCTTATCTACACCGGTGACCGCTATTCTTCTAATGACTACGTAAGAGGCAAATACAAGGATGTCGGCTTCATGCAGGCCGATGTAAAAATCGAGGAAAAAAGAGAAGAAAAAGATAAAAATGGTCACACTAATACCTACTATGTAACGATTTTTAAGGGGAGATACCTAGTCTTTGAGTTTCCCAAAAAATTTGATTTCAAGATGGTGGTTTCACCTCAAGGTTATGGTCGATGGAGCGTCAACCCTAAAACAGGACGCGGCCTCAAGAAAATCGAGACCGAATCCCCAGAATTTAACAAAAAGTTCCTAGTCTACGCCGAGGACGGATTCGAAGCTTTTTATATTTTGGACCCAGCTTTCCTAGATAATCTTGAGAGGCTCGGCCAGAAATACGGCGATCAATTAGCGCTTTATTTCTCGGATAACCAAATGATAATCGGAATAAACGATGGTGGCGATGCCTTCGAACCGCCCGATGCTTCTCAGCCGATTAACGAACAAACCGAAAACGCCAAAGTTATCGGAGAAATGAAGCTTATCACCGAGCTAGTAGACAGCCTCAAGCTAGATAGATAACATAAATAATAGGGGGCATAGAAGCAACACTATGTTATAATATAGGGGTAGTGTTGGTTTTACTCTAGAATCTAGAAATACCCCAGAGAGCTCTTTTACAAGGAGGTGGTTTTATGAGGAATTTGAACGAGAAGGAAATTTTAGAGCTTCAAAAGGATTATTTGGCAACTGGTCATAAATTACTTATCATGACAAGGAAAGCGGAGATCAATTCCGTCATTAAATTATTTATCCATGACGAAAGATACCCAGTTGCGAATATTCAAATAACAACCATTGGTGGAACCTTTTATAATAATTTTCACCAGTATTGTCATTTCGAAATAAGGACTAACGAAGAAGATAATTTTGAGATGAAAATTGCTACTGATACCGAACAAATTGCGGCCGATTTGGCGAAAAGATTCAACGGTTCAGTAGAAAGGGATGATGCTGCCAATCTTTACCACGTAGAAAAATTGCCTGATGAAACATCAGTTTATGGAATGGTTCTTCACTTGAATCAGTTTAGTAATATTACTGTTATTTACGATGCTTTAATCATTAAAAACCCAAGCATCAAATATGGTAAATTATGGTAAAACCAACACGAAAGGCGCTTTAAGGCGCCTTTTTTATTTTTTGTATCCGTTTAGGAACGCTTTCGCATCCATCGCTTTGCGCCCCTCTGGTTGCAATCTGTCGATAGCCACCTCACACCCGTCAGTGCAGGGAATCGTGAGTACCGCTGTCTCACCCTGCTTCAATACATGGGCTTCTAAAATGATGCAATTTAGGCCGTAGAACTCATATTTAGGCTTTGGGAACCCCTGATAAGCTACAATCTTTCGAAAAATCTGCTCTGCCGTATCTGTCTCCGGAGTGAGCCTTCCCATAGATTTTTCCATTTTCCCGCAAAATGTTGCCCTAGAATCATCTTGTAAAACTGGATTTGGCAATTTGTCCATGTTTTTCACTATCCATTCCGCCCCTGTTTCCGCAAGAGTCTTGTAAATATCATTTTTACAAATCGGCAGCCCACTTAGTGTAGTTTGGTAATAAATCGGCCCGGCGTCCATAGCGCTAACGAGCTTCATCACCGACACGGAAAAATCAGAGTCACCAGCCAAAATCGCCGACTCTATAGGCGAAGCGCCTCTGTAGGAAGGTAGTAGAGAAGGATGGACATTAAGAATCCCCTCCGGCTCAAACAAACCCAATACATCTGACCTAATTATAACCCCAAACGAAGCAAGCACCCCGTAGGCGTCTGGGTTCGAACGCTTTAACTCCTTTACTTTCTCTAGATCCTCTCGGGTTCGTGCATGAAAAATCACTTGGCACTCTCGCGCGAGAACTGCTAATGCATATTCTGCAAGAAGACCATTACCGAAGAAAATTACTTTATTTTTCACCCCAGAGTTGCTCATTTCCGTCAATTTCTTTGTCATAATCTACCGGCTTCAAATCGCCCTTGCCGTCCATCTCGTAGAAGGCATCTTTTACGCCCTTGATGTGGTCAATAAACAGTACACCGTCCAAGTGATCGATCTCATGAAGCAAAGTCCTAGCGAGCTCATCGGTCGCCTTGATGCGTACCTCTGTGCCGTCCTCTAGCTTGGCCTTCACTTTTACCTTGGTCGCGCGCGGCACCATACCATAAATCGACGGAACCGACAAACAACCCTCGAAGTCAGACTTCATCTTGCCTTCCGCGCGGATCACCTCTGGATTTATCAAAGCAGTAAACGAATCGTTTTTCTTGTTTTCCATATCATCTCTGATAATGATAATGCGCTTTAAAACACCCATCTGGGGTGCAGCCATCGCCGCTGAGAGCTCATAAGGGTGCTCCTTTTCCCAATCGAGCGATAATTTTCGCATATCGGCAATAATCCCATGAATCTCGTCATCTATTTCACGGACTTTTTCTGATTTCTCCCTAAGACGCGCATCTGGCGTAGTGATTATTTTCATAAGCCCATTATACCACAATATAGGGGGTAAAGGGAAGAGCCCCAAGACTAGCGGCCAGTTGTATTTTTTTAGCGACATTGCTACAATAAAAATAGAAAAGCCCTTCCAGGGAAAGCTTTTCTAAGTTGGGATCTACTAGGTTTTACCTAGTAGATTTTTTACTTCGGCGATTTTTTCGCCTTCGAAGAATAATGCATAGAAGATTAATCTCTATGGTCATTTCATTACTCCTTTCCGGTAATCTAATGCCTGGCCATCGTTTAATGATCACCTCACACATCACAAATAATATTATTTATGAATAGGCCCACTAAACACCGAAGCCAACCTGACCCCTATTAATACATAGAACAAAATAGAAAACAACCCCAAAATACCGAAAAGCTTGCATAAACATTTTGTCTAGCATAGACACAATCCTATAATAAAAACTGAGACCCCTAAACCACAATCAATTCCGCTGAATCCAACTTATGATCTTTCATAGCGACGCTCCTGATCGCCGGATCTTCGTAAGTACTATAGTAGTAAGTCTGTGTTGCTGTAGAGTATCCACCGGTGTAAACCGTTTTTTCAAACTTGCCGTCTGCCATCGCCGCGCCACCGTCTATCATTGCCACCCCTGTCAAAGTATGGAACAAACGCGATACATTGGAGGTTTCATCGGACTGCACCGGATAGTGTGTATTGAGATAAGCCACCCTAATAAAACGGTCCGTAGAATAAAACCCACCAGGCAGCCCGCGCATCAAAGATCCAGAACCAAACGCTGTCATCTTGGCCTTATCCCATTTCACCACTTTTGGCATCTGAGGGAACAAATTCATGTAATTACGCAAATTCTCCTTATGCCACCCGTAGCCCGGCTGGTTGGTCAAAACATCCACTTCGTTCTCAAAGATTTCCATCCCGGAGGCGGTGTATTCTACCACGATAGACCTCTTAGCGTCCCCAATAATCCAGTGTAGCTCAGACACAGGGTATTGATCATTGATCGGCTTTGCCACAATTGCGACACCCTTTAGGGCTTTTTCAATCTCGTCAACAGAGGTAAAATTCAGTGCCACCCACAAAGGGAATTCGTAGGCCGCAACATTAATTTTACCGTCCACTGCATCAGGTGCATAATCGGCATAACCAGGGAAGTTCAGCCCAGCAATAGCTAGACCATGCTCGTTTGCGCAGTCAAAATAAAGAGGTGTGTTCTCGGCCACAATCCCCATCCCGATTATCGCCGGCGAATTCGCCATCTCTCCAAGAAACGCCGATTTGTATTTGTAGCCTCGTGGCGTAATCACTACTTTTTGCCCATACCCTTCCGACCAATCCAAATTCCGCCCGAAATACATATTTCCATTTTCGTCACTAAATCTTACCCCTGTACACATAGAATCCTCCTTATTAAGCTTATCCTTATTCTATCACATATTTATCATAAGCATCTTGCCATATTTCCCAAAAATCCATATAATTTTACCCATGAGAACCAGTGGGTTAACAGATAAAAACATGGCAAACAAACGATTTCGCAAAACAGAATACGCCATATTTTTTGCCTACTATAGACTGGGGAGCTGTCCGAGCGCCATCAAACTCGCCAGAACCGCCAGGATCTCTCGCTCTACTCTCTATCGCCATCACAAAAAAATCCAAAAAATCCCCGTTGACTACGAGGATTTTTTGCTTCATGATTACGCTAGAGCTATCGGGAGGCTAATCAAAAGAGATGCCAAAACAAGATGTGTCTTCCTGCATACACTAGTCTTTATCTCGGCACACAAGAGAGTTTTTATCGCGCTATTTAGGGAAGAGCGCAAAAACATCATCAAAAACATGTTCGGCCTTTTAAAGAGGAGAATAGTTATAGGGGAGTGGCGACTCGCTGGGAACATGGACAAAATGTATAACGTTTACAGCAATGAAGTTCTTGGCATAATCGAGGCTTGGAGCGTACAAAATTTTACTAGCAAAACCTTGGAACAAGTGCTAAATGATATCTTATATCTTACCAAAGCCTCCAGGAAAAAGCTCCTACCTCTTAAATAGCCTACAACAATCCCGGCGGGTCCAATGTGATCTTAAAATTCTTATCAAGCCCCTCGCAGGCTTCAAGTAGAGCCTTCCTGGACCGGCTCCTTACCACAATCTGCCACGAATACCCCTTATTGGTGTGTTCGTGAAAAGACGGCTGGGGCGGGGAAACAATCAATCTCTTGTCGCGCTTCAGTTTTATTGTCAGTTCACGAATCTTTTTGACTGCAAGCGCCTCTGTTTTTAGCGTGATTTCAAGTCTCATTACGAACATAAACGGCGGAAAACCCGATTTCTGGCGCCGCTTTATCATATAATCATAAAATCCTAGATAATCCTCCTCTGTAGCTAGCTTAATTACGGGGTGCTCCGGCCGGAAAGTCTGGATAAATACCTCTGCAGTGTCTAGGTGTCCTCGCCCCACCCGGCCAATCACCTGAGTCAGCAGCTGAAAAGTCCTCTCCTCCGCCATGTAATCAGGGAGCGACAGCCCTGCATCTGCCTGCACCACACCTACGGTAGAAAGTTTCGGTAAATCCAGCCCCTTTACGATAGTCTGCGTCCCCACTAGTATATCGACCTCACCGTTCTTTACCTCTGAATAAACCGCGTCCATACCTTCGCCTTTTTTGTTGTCAGCATCAAAACGTCGGATTCTCGCCCCAGGGAACAGCTTCTTTAGTTCAGATTCAATCAGTTTGGTCCCGAACCCCTTATGGACCAACCCCGGCGCCCCACATTTTGGACAGGAAGTGGGTACTTTCATCCGCCGCTCACAGGTATGACAAACCATCTCATAAGTATCTGCATGCAAAGTCATAGGAAGGAAACACACCGGGCACATCAGCTCCTCACCGCAATTCTCACATATCGTAAGCGGTGCTGACCCCCGACGGTTATGAAAAATAAGGGTCTGTTTTTTCTGCTCCAGATTCTTAGAAATGGCCGCAAGTAGGGAATTAGATAAATACTTATTCTTGGTAAAATTATCCCTGTTGGTAAAATCAATTACCTCTATGTGTGGCTTAACCGCCCTAGACTTGGCTTTCTTGGTCAATTGTACTACGGAGTCTCTCTTAGAAGCGATATAGTAATCCTCAACCATAGGGGTAGCTGACCCTAGTACCAATTGACAGCCAGAGGTTTTCGCCATAAAACTCGCCACCCTAATAGCGGAGTACCTCGGTGCGTTATCTTGGTGATAAGCTCCATCATGCTCCTCATCGATAATAATTAGCCCCAGATTAGACAGCGGCGCAAACAACGCCGATCGCGCCCCGACCACTATAATTGGCTCATCTAAGTGGAGAATCCCCTCAAAGATCAAGTGCCTCTCCGCCTCAGTTAGACCAGAGTGTATTAGTATAATCCTATCTCCAAATGTTTCTTGGAACACTTTTACGAGTTGCCCAGTGAGAGCTATTTCAGGCACTAATAGCACGGTAGATTTTTGCTCTAAAAGGGCATTATTAGCCATTTTAAGGTAAATATTGGTTTTACCACTACCAGTTACGCCATAAAGCAGTTTCGTGGCTCCTGCGGCCTTCTGGAGGCCTTCTAGCGCCTTTTTCTGGGCAGTATTAAGGGGTATTTTTACCAAATTCTCGTGCTTTACTCGTCCAGTTTTTGCCAAACTTAGGCTACCACTATTTCCGAACATTTGTTCGGTTTTTGGCTTCCGCCTCTGTTTTTCCACCCCTCTAGGTAGCACCAGCGTCAAAGCTGCACCCGATGAGGTCAAATAATAGTCGTTCACGAATTTCACAGTTTCAAGCAGGTGTCGCGGCAATGGCTTTGAATACAAAACTTTAATAATTGATTTTGTTTTAAATTCTGGTTGCGCAACTTTTTTAACGACAATACCCGGCAGTACTCTTCGTCCTACCGGCACCGTCACAATCTGCCCGGGCAAAAGGGAATCATCGAAGTCATAAATAAACGCCTCCACCTTCCCCCCGGGAATCACCTCATAAAACATGTTATTATTATACAATACACATGCTATAATAAACCAAAGATTGTACATTTATAACACGTAATACTTTGCAGTAATGAATACCATACAAGTCTAAAGGAGGTGAGAAAATGGCTATTCATGGATACTTTATCTCAGATGATTCAGATAATTATAAAGAGGGTCAGGTTTATGTCGAAAAGATATCATTTTACCAAGATTTAAAGGATGGATTGGGATACAAAAATGAACAATTTTTTTTCGGTATTGTGTATGAAGTGTCGGTTTTGAATGATTCTTCTTTTGACCCAGCTAAGCGCCAGAACTATACCGATAAATTCAAAGTCATTCATAAACTATCCATGAACGAGATGCTGGCATTGGTAAACAATGGTTCATGGAATACGGGCTTCCTGAACGACGGGGATTATAACTCTGGTAATCACAACCAAGGAGATTATAACTCTGGCAATCACAATTCTGGAGACTGCAATACCGGAGACAATAATACTGGATCATACAATACTGGCGATTACAACGGCGGTAATTTCAATGTCGGTAGCCACAATTCTGGGCACTATAACTCTGGGTCTTTTAATGCCGGAAATAAAAGCTATGGTATCTTCAACACCGAAGAAAATCCCAAGATAACAATGTTTGACAAACCATCCAACTGGACGATGGGTGATTGGGAGAATAGCAAAGCACGTCAGGTATTAATCGGTATGCCAGAGCAAGAAGCACGCCAATCATGGTGGGATAATCTCCCTAAAGAGCACCGTAAAGAGATTATGAAGTTGCCGAATTTCAACGCCAAAAAGTTCTTACAGTGTACTGGTATTACAGTTTAAAATTAAAAAACCCAGGTGTAAACCCTGGGTTTTGCATTTACGAATATTATTAAGCTCTTATGCAAAGGAAAAACCAGGGTGGGGTTGAAGTTTCTAGTAGTGAATGATAATATGCCACCCAGGCGATTAGGAGCGAAGAAAGGAGTAGAATTTACCTTTATAATCTGGTGGTAGGAAGGAGAACAGGTTGGATGACGTTCACTGTTAAGCTGGGGCGATTTCACCTCAAATTAACAATCGCCCTCAGACAAAGAAGGCGACGTTAACTAATTCTAAATAAATTTTAATCCAAAGGCTAGTAATAGTCAAGCTCGAAATCGTCTAATCCACCAGGTAGCCGCCCGAGTGACAACGTGGTCACTCCGAGTGGTTTTCATTTTACCACTAAAATCGTTGTAAAAAATACTAGACCTATGCTATAATGGGAAAAGTTAAAGCGAGGTAATATGTTAGAAATATTTGTTACATCTAGGGTGCGCCGCAAAATTCTGGTAGTTTTTGCCAAATATCCTGATTTCAAGACCCACGTCAGAGGCCTGGCCAAGCTAATCAAAGAAGACCCCGGGAATATCCAGAGAGAACTAGAACGTATGGCAAAGGGTGGCTTCCTCATCGTCACCAAAAAAGGCAAGACTAAAGTCTACCAAACCAACAAACAATACCCCATTTTGAAGGAACTCCAAAGTATTGTGATCAAAAGCCAAAAAGGCTCTAAGCCCAGCAAAACTATCGGCTAACAGGGGTGTAAATTGAGTAAAATATTTGAACAACTGCTGAAAAAACGCGCCTTTGACGACGAATTCTTGTGCCCCAAGTACGAAGATGCCGTTGATCCATTCGAACTCGCCGACATGGACAAAGCTGTTTCGCGTATCGAAAAAGCCATTAAAGACAAAGAGAAAATCCTCATCTATGGCGACTACGATGTTGACGGCGTCACTTCGAGTACTCTCATGGCTGACACTTTAACGATGGCCGGCGTGCCCCCAGAAAACATCGAAATCATGCTACCAGATCGTTTCGCCGATGGTTACGGCATGAGCCCTAAGCTTATCAAGCGCGCCAAAAACCATAAAATCACCCTCGTCATCACCGTAGATTGCGGTTCTCGCAACCACGAAATAATTGATGAATTAAATACTCTCGGCATCGATACTATCGTCACCGATCATCACGAAACGGGGGACGAAATGCCTTCTGCTATCGCTGTTATCAACCCGCACCGCAAAGACGCCCCTACTGGGTCTCTCCAAAATCTCGCCGGCGTCGGTGTCGCATTTAAACTTGCCGAAGCCCTAGTTCAAAAGGGAATGGTAAAAAGTGGCCAGGAAAAGTGGCTTCTTGATCTTGTTGTGCTTGGCACTATTTGTGACAGCATGCTCCTAACCGGAGAGAATCGTCGCCTCGGCTTCTATGGCATCAAAGTTCTAAACAAAACCCGCCGCCCCGGCCTAAGGGAATTAATGCGCTCAGCTGGGATAAAAGAATTGAACTCCGAGTCAATTGGTTTTCAAATCGGCCCAAGACTCAATGCCGCAGGGCGTCTAGATACCGCCGACACCTCTTTAAATTTGCTTAGAGCAAAAGACCCAGTCGAGGCCGCCCCGTTAGTAACTAAGCTTGAAGAATTGAACAAAAAACGTCGCACTGAACAAGTTTCTGTCGTCAAAGAAATCGAAACGCGTGAACAAAAAAACGATCCAGTCATTATCGAATCGGGCAAATGGCATGAAGGTATTCTTGGTATCGTAGCCGGTCGCCTGGTCGAAGAATACAAAAAACCAGCCTTTGTTTTGACTGAGCTAGAGAACAATATATACAAGGGGTCAGCCCGTAGTTTTGGTGATTTTAATCTCGCTGATGCGCTCGAAAAGGTCAAAGATTCAATCATTAGTGGCGGCGGCCATGCGGCGGCGGCTGGCGTCAAGGTGGACGGCAAAGACCTCTATAAATTCCGCGAACAAATAAATGAATACTATCGTTCACTTCACCTCAAAAACCAGGAACAATTTCTAAAAAAACATGCCGATCTCGACCTGACTGATTTCTCCGAATTAAGTCTCGACCTCTTAAGCGAATTGAAACAACTCGAACCTTTCGGCCCAGGGAACGAGGAGCCAATTTTCAAACTAAAAAATACCGAGTTATTAAGCGTCACTCGTATGGGCGCCGAGCGAAATCACTTAAGGCTGGATCTTCGCGATAAACAGGGCAAAACCATGAAGCTCGTCTCCTTCTACGCCCCCGACCGCTGGCTAAACCTTGACCCCGAGCATGACCAAATAGAACCCCTAGTCAAATTCATCGAAAACGATTTCAACGGTGTTAAATCCATCGAAGCTCGTATTTGTGATATAATCGTCTTATGAAGAAAGTCATTCTAAAATGCAAGCTTAAAAACCATGATAGCTTTGAGCAAAAGCTCAGCGATATCGATCTAGATTTTTCGCCAATCTACTGGCAACATGATCGCATCTACATCCCAAGAAATTATACTCCGAACTCCAATTTCCCGCGCCTCATCATGCGCACCGAAATGAAATCTGTCGATAAACCAGCCAAATACTATTTTATTCTGCGCCGCCACATCGAGGATTCTGGTGTGGATATCATCGAGGAAACCGCAGTAAGTGATTACGAAAAACTTGTAAACATCATCTTGCAGCTAGGGTTCAAGCCTACAACAGAGGTTTCGCGCCGCCGCCAAAAATTAATCATGGGCGAAGGCACAGAAATCTACCTGGACAGAATAGATAATCTCCCAGGCTATTACGCCAAGATCGAATCCGTCCTCCAATCTGGCGATTCGGTTCAGGCCGCCAAAAACGACCTCGAAAAAACCTTCCAAACTCTCGGTGAATCTCACTTCGTAAATAACCCTTATTTTGAAATACAAGAGAAATAGAGTTTGAGATAAAAGACTACTATCTTACGGCATAATGAGATTTAGACCAGATTTCTAAATTGTAAGCTTTGCAACCTAGCAATGAAAAAATGTCCCCCAGCGAACTTCAGTTCGCGAATAAGGACATTTTTTCTTGCCCTATGTTGCAAGTTTTACAATTTAGAAGTCCAAGCCGTAAGATAGTAGTCTTTTATCTTTAAGCAAATATCTTATTTATCCTCTCGGCGGCTCACCATCTGGCTCGCCGAGTAATTTTTTGGACTTGATCTCATAACGTCGCCCGTTCACTGGCGATACATAATAATCCTCGTTGAGCAAGTTTACAAACATTGTCAAATCTTTATCGTCCATAATAATGATCGAACCATCATCATCAGTCATCAGTTCGAGCTGCATTTCGTCAGCGTAATCGAGTAGTTTATCCTGCGGCATTTCCTCGGCAATATCCATCGCCTGGACTTTCTTCAAAATTGGCTTCTTGTCCGCAAGGAGGGAATCAAGCGTCAACCCTTCCGCAAACGACAATTTATATTTCTCAGTTAACTCCTTAGCCTTTGCCTCTGCAATCACCTGAGATTTGTAGTCATACTGGAATAAATTCTCAAACTTTGCTTGGTTGAATACCACAATCGTACCATCCACGATCGCGACTTGATTGTCATCTGGCATCTTGAGCGCAATCTCAGCCGAAAACGGCTCAAACGATTCACCGTTAATTTCCCAAGAGGTTGCACCCTTAAGCGCCGCTGAGGCCGGCAAAATCTTCGCGATATAAAAGGCCTTCATACCTTCTTCGCCAGGATAAGTGAACCTCGCAATAATACCTTTCACTTTCTTAAAATCATACTCATTTTCGGTGAAATAATCGATATCCTTGTATTCGTTTTCAATCAAATGAATCAAAGTCTCAGCGCGCCCCACCTTAGAAAGGGAAGTACGATAGACTACTTTTTCCTCACCATCAGCCTTCTCATATTCGCGGCACTCTAGCCCCTTGTCCGCCTCTGTAATAATATAAGAAATCGCCTCTTGCATGAACATCGCCTTCACGGCGCCGGTCAGCTTATCAGAGTACTTGATCTTATACGGTGTGTAGTTTTTGTTAAACAAAAACAACTCTGCTGATACATTATTCTTGACTTCGTCAATCTCATTCGCCCATAAGAACACATCGAAATCTGTATTTTCCATAATTTGCCTCGCTTAATTTCCCCCATTATATCACACACTGGCAAAACGAGAAAAATATCAATAAATGGACCGACCCCCCAATAAAAAATGGCAAAAGCCGACCCCGAGGGGCCGGCTAAAAAAGCTGCAACTCAATGAAGTAGCGAGTTTATCGCGTTAGATAATAAAGTAATCGTGCAGATAATCTCAAACTTCTCGTCGCTCGCCGGGAGCTCCTTGACCTTGTCAAGAAAATCGAGAAGCATATTCTGAAGATCTACGAAGATATCGATATCTCCGTTATTCTTGTACTCCTGTAATAGGGTCTGATATCCGTCCTGCAACTTAGCGAGCTCCATTTCTGCTGCGTAAAGGTCATTTGCCATTATTATCACCTCCTCGTAGACTGGCAAACGTAACACTACATCTCTATATTATACCACAAACGTTATGAAAAATCAAGAAAGGGAAGCACTAGGGAAATAGAACATAAGAATAATCATTATAAGACCAGAATCCCGCAAATAGTCAACTAGATTTGTTCGGTTTTTACCACCCCAGTAAAAATAAGTGTTCGGTTTTTGCGAGGCCAAGTGTTCGGGAATTTAACAGGGGAGTTTTCCACAATTGTGTAAAACAAAAAACATAAAAAATCTTCAAAAAAACACTTGCATTTTCAAAAAAAATATAATAAACTGAATTCAGCGAACAATAATACAAAAACGCTAAACAAAATCGCCCTTTAAAAAAGTTTGAGATCGACCATCTAGGAGCTTCGCGCGCATTAAAACTCAAGCGAGATGCGAAAAAACAATCGTGCGTTCTTTCCCTAACACACCTCCCAATAAAACTCTATATGGTCTAAACACAATAAGTCTCTCAACGGCTGCGATTATATGATTAGCTTCGCGCTGGTAAATCGTGGTGGACAACTTGTGTTCTATAAAACAAAAATCAAAGCAGAAACAAAACCGCTGAAGTTTCTAGTTGAACGGTCCCAAACGACATATAGTATAATATATACATGGAGAAATTACATATTCCAGTGTTATTATCAGAAGTCCTAGCGACCTTAGAACCGCATCCCGGAGATAAATATTTAGATTTAACTGCCGGCTACGGGGGTCATGCTAGTAAAATTTTGGATGTGACACAGAATTATAAGGATTCGTGCCTTGTTGATCGTGATGAATTTGCTGTCAAACATTTAAAACAGAAGTTCACTCACATTGAGATAATGCACACAGATTTTTATAATGCAGTGCTACAGCTTTTTGAGTGTGGAAAGACTTTTGATATAATACTTGCGGATTTTGGAGTTTCTTCTCCGCAATTGGATATAGATGAGCGTGGTTTTTCGTTCAAAAACGAAGCCCCGTTAGATATGCGGATGGATCAGAGCCAAAAAAGAACTGCAGCAGATATCGTAAATCATAGTAGCGAAAGGGAACTAACGAGTATTTTTATAAATTATGGCGAAGAAAGCCCTGGTCGTGCTGCGATGCTTGCAAGAGCAATCGTGCACCATCGTCCGTTAAATACCACCACGGAGCTTGCCGATTTGATCAAGTCAAAAACCCACGGGCATTCCAAGGTTCATCCCGCTACCAAAGCCTTCCAGGCTATACGTATAGCGGTAAATGATGAACTCGGCCAGATCGAAAAAACCCTCCCGTATTTACCAAAGTTGCTGAACAAAAACGGCCGTCTTGGAATCATTACCTTCCATAGCTTGGAAGATCGTCTAGTCAAGGAGTTTTATAAAACTGCGTCTAGCTTCGGCGAAGAGTCAGAGCTGACCATCGTTAATAAAAAACCAATTATTGCGGAGAGTCAGGAGTTGGTTATCAACCCGCGCGCCAGAAGCGCAAAACTGCGAGTGGCAAAGCGGAATTGATAAAAATAAAAACATAAAAAAAGGAGGCAAATATGCCAAAACAAATCGT
>JAZRRH010000020.1:0-5404 GCA_045650525.1 Candidatus Nanosyncoccus sp. | reverse complement strand
GCGGTATTTAAAATGGATTTTGCCGAGCCAAGTAAGCACAGCTACATTAGAAAGCCCAGTTTCTTCTTCGATTTCGCGCTTTGCGGTCATTTTTGCCGTTTCGCCCGGCTCGATGTGGCCCTTTGGGATGGTCCATCGCTCTTTTGAGTCTTGAATCAAGAGAATCTCGATGTCTTTTTTATCTTTAGTGAATCTAAAAACAATCCCACCCGAAGTCGGCTCACGTACAATAGATTGGATTGCCGCCTTCTTGCGAAAAACAGCTGATTTTATTTTATCAAGGGCAGACTCTTTTACTTGGTCCTCAGGCAAAGCCTCAGGTACCTTAAGCCTTCTCCTTGCCGTCGGCTCCACCGCCGGTCTTACTTTCTGATTCATTTTTTTCTTCAACAATTCCGAGCTTCTTGTAAGCAGTACCAAGCACACCGTTTACAAATTTCGACGAGTTCTCGCTACCAAATGCTTTTGCAAGCTCTACAGCTTCATTAATTGCAACCTTCGGAGGAATCGTGTCACGACATTCCGAAAGCTCGTACAGCCCCATCCTTAGGATATTCCTATCGATAGCCGCAATAGAATCTATGGGCCACTCGGGTGCGAGCGGAGTCAAAGTCTTATCTAGCGTCTCAAAGTTTTTGGCAACATTGCGCGCTAAATTATAGACAAACTCCGTATCCCCAAGAGCTTTATCATAAGGTTCAATATTTTTGGCTACCACTATATCGAGGTCGACGTTAGGATCATTAGAGAGTGTTCTAAGCTCATATTCATATAAACTTTGTAAAACAATTACTCTGCCCAAATGTCGGTTACTTGCCATTTTATTTACTATCTTTCCCTTTTTTAGTTGTTTTAACTTTTAGATTTGGCGTCTTCTTCTTGGTTTCAAAAGCTTTAACTGGCGAAGTTTTGTTAACTCTGCGAGCTAGCTTCAACCTGAGATGACTCCTACGAAGCCCAGTTTTTCTCGGGCTACTCTGTTTCTTAGGTTCAGGCATTTTGCTCCTTATATTTAATAGATAATTTTGTCTATTTTACCACTATTCAACAAAAGTATCAAGACTTGACAGGACACAAATATTGTTGTAAAACAATTAAATCTTTATGTCAGCCTTTTTCAAAGCTTTCTTAATCGCTGGCCGATCAAATCCCACGATCCTTTCACCATCGATCTCCGTCACCGGCACTGCACTTATATTCTCTTCCTGAGTTGCGTCCTTCTCGACATATTTTACCCCCTTTTCATCTAGCCAATCCATTAATGCATGACAATATGCACAGGTCGGCGTCGTATAAATCGTTACTTTTTCCATACTTTCATTATACCATGTTTATAGTAGCTAAAAATAGCAATGAAAAAGAGGCCACAAATGTGACCTCTAGTGGGTCAGCTTATTCTGACCCAAATAAATTCAGAAATAGGCGCAAATCTGGTGAGGAAGCTTTTCTTCATATACGAAGAAATAATCGCTGCGTCCTCATCGAAAATTATTTTTTCAAACCAGACCACAGAGCCCCATTTTCCCACATCGGGATTGATCCCGACGTAGCGATGCCCATCCTCCGGGCGCTCAACTATTTCAGTATAGCCAGCTTCAGCCAAGAATTCGACCCAAATTTTGGCGTCAAATCTCTTACTTGAGACCCTCTGCGGCCAAACTCCAGTTTCCTCGAATATCTTATACGCTACATAACTCGTAGCGTATTTGATTACGAAGCTACTCTGATCGGTGATCAGATTATAACCTTCATCCGAGCCGTCCTCCTGCCAATTCGCAAAGGCATTATCGCAATAAGGCCAAGGATAAGTATTTATCCAATACTTACCAGACTTATACTGGGATATCACTTCCTGCTGCTCTGGGGACTCCCAGAATTTTCTAGCGAGATCTCTATATTTTTCCCTAAAAGATCTGCGGCTAACCTTATTTTTGTTCCAAGCAGGGCAAGATTTTCTTGCCCACTCATTAGCTACATTTATATTTAACATAGCTCCCCCTTTCCTGTTTCAAAAACTTAAAGTGCTAACTAATATTATAGCATATTCCACTTCAAAAAGCAAGAGCTAACAGGGGCAGTACACTGTCACCAGTCAATCATTTATAACGTTTCGTAAACAAAAAATAATTAATCTACCATTAAGCCATACATCGCAATTCCCGCCGCCACGGATACATTAAAAGAATCTTTCTGCCCCTTCATCGGAATTTCTACAAACAGATCAATTATCTCATGGAGTGAATAATCAATCCCATACACTTCCTCTCCTAGGATCAACACAACTTTATCTGACAAACGACCTTGTAACTCTTTACTTCCAAGTTGTACCAATTTATCTGAATCAATATTATTTTCCAAACCAATAATTTGCCACCCCTGTTTTTTGTAATTTTTTAGCTCAGAAATTATATCACCAGACGAATAAATATCTAGCATATCTTCCGCCCCAAGCGCCGTTTTGTGGATCTCTTTATCCAATTTTTCCCTTAAATGTGGCAACAAATTCTTATCATGCACTCTCGGTGTATATCCAGATAGTATCACTTTTTCCACCCCAAAGCCTTCCGCTGTCCGAAGAATCGCCCCCACGTTATAACAAGACCGAATATTATCCAGTACCAAAACTAATTTCATGAAAATATGATATAATATTCTCAATGAAAAATCAAATAATTGCCGACCTAAAAAACGGGCAAATCGTCACAATCCCCACTGAAACAGTTGAGGGCTATGCCGTTATACTTAGCTCAAAAGAGGCCATCAAAGCCCTTATGGCAAAAAAAGACCGCGACTATTCCTCTGGCAAAATTTTTACGCTAGTCCCCGAAAACTCTAATGCTATTACGAAATACGCTTATGTTACAGATTATGCAAAATCCCTCATTAGCAAATATTTCCCCGGCGAACTCACCCTGATATTGCCCAAAAACCCAAACTTTCACCATTTTTACTATGACCACTTTGATACTATCGGCATCCGCATCCCCAACCATCCACTATTTATCGAAATACTCCCAGAGACCGGCCCGCTCATCCTTACCTCTGCCAACCCTCGCGGCGGCACACCAAAATCCATCACTGGCCACAAACCTTCCACTATCATCGACCTCACCGCCAAAACTCCCAGAGTCATCCGCCAGGGCAATCTCATAGTCCCCGAAATATCAAACTAGCTCCAGAGCTCTCAGTATTTGTAATCCTCCAACCCATTCACGTAGTCATTAAACTCTTTAAAAGATAGCCCCGGCTGAACTTCGAAAAACTCCGTAACAGGCCTCGGAACCCCGCCTGACATCTCAACATATACCTTATTTATTTCATCTATCGCTGTTCGTTCATCATTAAAATCATAAATCCCTTTTTTCTCACCATTCGGATGTTCAATCTGGTGCACACCATTTTCATCATAATACAAGACAAAACAGTGCATATGCTCATCCTCTTCGGAATCTATTTCCCCTGTCTCATAAATCCTAGTACAAAACATCTTATTGGGTATCCTTAATTTATCCAACAAATGATGCATCAAAAACACCTGCTCAATGCACGTTCCAATTTTGTCTTCGAGAATTTGTTCTATTGTCATCGTTCTATAATTAGCCCTAAACCCCTTCAAAGTGTTCAGATGTTTCTTGCCAGATAAATCAATATATCCGTACTCAATATTATCCATAAACGATAAGACATCTTGTGGCGTTTTTACATTAATCATTTTATTCTTCCTGGCGACATTATATCATGCTTGCTTATATTTATACCCCCCACAAGGCACAATAAACCCCCGAAATATCCCTATAATTATGGTATAATATACTTTATGGAAAGATACGAACCACTCAAAATCGAACAAAAATGGCAAAAAATCTGGGAAGACACCGAGGCTTTTAAAGCAACAGAGGAAAAAGACACTCCAAAAATGATGCTCGCCGAGATGTTCCCATATCCTTCAGGCGCCGGCCTTCACGTTGGCCACGTGCGCAATTTCACTATCGTAGACGTACTCGCGCGTTTTTACGCCCAACAAAGGCTCAACGTCCTTCGTCCCTTTGGCTATGACACCTTTGGTCTCCCGGCCGAAAACTATGCTATCAAAACTGGCACCGCCCCTCAGGATGTAACTAAAGAAAACATCAAAAACTTCAAAAAACAAGCCAAGCGCTTAGGTTATGCTATTGATTGGTCTCGTGAAATCAACACCTCTGACCCAGAATACTACAAATGGACCCAGTGGTGCTTCTTACAACTCTTCAAAAAAGGTCTCGCCTACCAAAAAGAATCTTACCAATGGTGGTGCCCCGAAGATCAAACCGTTCTTGCCAACGAACAAGTCGAAAACGGCAAATGTTGGCGTTGTGGTCACGAAGTAGAAAAAAAGAAAATGAAACAGTGGTTCTTCAAAATTACCGAATATGCCGATGAATTACTAGAAGAAATCGATGCCCTCGATTGGCCCGACAAAATCAAAACCATGCAAAAAAACTGGATCGGTCGCAGTGTCGGCGCCGAAATCGATTTTGCAATCACGAGAGATGACGACAAACCATCTTCCCAAAAAATCACCGTATTTACAACTCGCCCAGACACTATCAAAGGCGCAACATTTATCGTACTCGCCCCAGAATACCAAGGGCTAAACCACATCGTAACAGATGATTGCAAAGAAGAAGTTGCAAGCTACAAAGCCGCCGCCTTGAAGAAATCCGAAATCGAACGCCAAGAAAACAAAGAAAAAACCGGTGTCTTTACTGGCGCATATGCTATAAATCCTGCCACCAAAGAAAAGATACCAATCTGGGTAGCAGACTATGTGCTAGCCGGATATGGCACTGGTGCAATCATGGCGGTACCAGCCATGGATGACCGCGACCGCGAATTTGCCGAAAAATTCGATCTCCCAATTGTCGAGACCGAGCTTGTAGACCGCGATCTTTATGGCACTCCAAAAACCACTTACAAAATGCGAGACTGGCTAATTTCCCGCCAACGCTACTGGGGCTGCCCTATTCCTATCGCTTACGACAAAGAAGGCAATCCTCACCCAATTCCTGAAGACCAACTCCCAGTCACTCTTCCCGAAATCAAAGATTATAAACCTGACAAATCTGGTCGCTCTGCTCTCGCCAAAGCCACCGATTGGCTAAAAGTCAAAATCAAAAACGAAGAAACCGGTGAGATCGAAGAAATGACTAGAGAAACCGACACATTAGATGGTTACGCCTGTTCAAGCTGGTATCTCTGGCGCTACGCTTCACCGCACAACAAAGATCATGCGTGGGATCAAGACGCCGTCAAATACTGGGAGCCTGTCGATATTTACGTTGGCGCCGACCATGCCGTCGCCCATCTCTTATATGTCCGCTTTTGGTGCAAATTCTTCGCAGACCAAGGCTATTTACCATTCCGA
>JAZRRH010000019.1:0-34006 GCA_045650525.1 Candidatus Nanosyncoccus sp. | reverse complement strand
TTAATAAAAAACCAATTATTGCGGAGAGTCAGGAGTTGGTTATCAACCCGCGCGCCAGAAGCGCAAAACTGCGAGTGGCAAAGCGGAATTGATAAAAATAAAAACATAAAAAAAGGAGGCAAATATGCCAAAACAAATCGTTGTTGCGAACAAATCCCGCAAGCAAACTGTTAAGGTAAATTTCCGCTAGTCTCCCCCTTTGCTCTCGGGCGTGTAAACACGCGCCCGAGAGACTTCCGGGGCTAGCTGACATGGACCAGAGTGTGGTCCACCAAAAAGAGTTTTCACAGAGAGTGTGAAACATGTATGACCTTCCCGGGGACACTATCAAAAGTTACTTATAGCTCTGCTTTTGAAAAGCCCCCGGACTAAGAAAAAGACAAATACAATAATAAGAAACAAAAACAAACAATAAGCGAGGAAAAACCAAAAATGTTCAATCAAACCTATGTGACAAGAAGAGAGCCTGCGGCCCAAAGCTTTGCCAGGAATCGAAATACCGTCCGCCACACCAAGCGCAGTCTTGGTTCAATCTCACAGATTGCTATCATCTGTATGCTCACCCTCGTTTTTGGCCTTATTTATGTCGCCGAAGGCACCAAAGCCACCAGTTTTGATTACGAAATTTCCTCCGTTGAATCCGAAATTACCGAAATGAACGTCAGAAAAGATGATCTCGCAGTAGAAAGGGCACGTCTTAACTCGGTGGCCACAGCAAAAAACAGTACCGTCGCGGCCGCCATGGAGAATGCTACGGTATCAGGTTATGCTACAGAATAAACAGATCAAACATAGATTAACTATATTGCGAAATATTACTTTAGTCGCTTTGGCGGTTATTGCCGTGCGACTTTTTTCTATCCAAATTATCGAGCACGATGCGTGGATGGCCAAGGCTAATGAGCAGCATACTCTCCTCGAAACCATCACGGCAAAACGTGGCGAAATTTACATGATGGACCACGATGAGCCAGTTGCTGTTGTCCTAAATCAGGCTGCGTATCAGATAGTGATTGACCCCACTGTCACCAAAAAAGAGGATGCCGAGCAGGTAATTAATAACTACGCCAAGGACTATCAGGTTGCTAACCTAGACGAGGTTTACAACCAGGAGGGCCTGCGCTATGCTATTATTGCTAAAAACGTCCCGCGAAAAACGGCCGAAGAAATCGCCAAATCCGAAATCCCGGCCATTTGGCTCAAGAAAAACAATCAACGTGTTTATCCGGAAGGTGAATTTGCCTCTGGTTTGCTTGGTTTTGTTAATAATGAAGGCGTCGGTCAGTATGGGGTCGAGGGGTCACTCAACGAGGCCCTGTCGGGCAAAGACGGCCTAATCAAAACCACTTCAGACGTCAACAATGTCGCTCTCTCGATCGGCACAGATAATGTCAAAATCCCCGCGAGTGACGGCGCGAACATCGTCCTTAGTATCGATCGCAGCCTAGAAAAGGGCATCGAAGAGCTCACTGCAGAGGCCATCAATAACACCGCCGCCACCAACGCGTCCGTTCTAATCATGAATCCAAATACTGGAAAAATTCTCACCATGGCAAATCTTCCAAACTACGATCCCAACAACTACGCAAGCGTCAAAGACGCCGCCGTTTTCAATAATTACGTCACAGATATTCCGTACGAGCCAGCCTCAATTTGCAAAAACTTTGCCTTTTCTGCTGCTATCAACGAGGGCAAAATGACCCCAGACACCACTTACTATAACCAACACTACGAAACAGTAGATGAGTGGAAAATTTGGAACGCCGAACAGCGCAGTAGTCTGTACGGAATGCTCACTATGCGCGACGCCTTGTATTGGTCGTTAAATACCGGTTCTATCTATGCGCTTAAGCTCCTAGGCGATGATCCGAGCCACATCAACCAAAAAGGCAGGGAAAAACTTTTCGATTACTACTACAACAAATTCCGCCTCGGTCACGTGACTGGCGTAGAACTCGCCGAAGCCGAAGGATACATCCCAGATCCGAACGAAGGCTGGGGGCGTGATTCTACCTATGCCAACCTCACATTTGGACAGAACCTCAGTATCACCATGCTCCAAACCGCAACCGCATTTTCGTCCGTTGTCAACGGTGGCACCTGGCGTACCCCTTCGGTATTAGCAGACGTACCCGCAAACCAGGAAATCATTTCTAACCAGGAAAAAGTCGAAGAGAAGATTCTGTCGGACGAAACTTCCGCCATGATGCGCGGAATGCTCATCAATAACCGCAGTTACAAAAAACGTGGTGGCATTGATCGTCCCGGCTACGACGTAGGCGGTAAGTCCGGTACGGCTCAGGTTGTTCGCAATGGTGCCTACGACGATTCTTTTGACGAACTCGTCGGCTCTTATATTGGATTTGTTGCAACTAGCGGCGAAATGCCCGAATATGTCATTATGACCAAAATGTGGGGAGAGGGGAAGAGTATCAGCAGTAGTGACGCCATGAGCTTGTTTGACACGCTTTCGAATTACTTGATCGATTATATGAAAATTAAGCCGGGTGCGGTATAATATGGATATGGCATTAAATGACGAAATTTTTCACGGCCTACTCCTAGCATTAACCGGTTTTTTGCTTTCTATGGCCCTCACGCCGTTTTATACGCATATAGCGTACAAATACAAATTCTGGAAAAAACAAAAAAAGACCACCGTGGATGGCAAGGACCTCCCTATCATGCGCAAACTTCATGCGCACAAATTTACTCACGCGTTTCCGACCATGGCTGGCCTTATTGGCATCGTCGCAGTAACAGTCGTTACTTGGATTTTTAATCTAGATCGTGGCCAGACCTGGCTTCCTCTCGCAGGGTTCCTAGGTGGAGCCGTGGTTGGCGTAATTGACGATGTTATTAATATCTTTGGCAGCGGGAGGGGCGCAGCTGGGCTTCGTGGTCCAGTTAAATTCTTCCTGATTACGATGGTGGGCCTGGTTCTAGGCTGGTTCTTCTCAGTCAAGCTAGGTTGGACCGATATCATGGTGCCGTTTGTTGGCGACTTCAACGTTGGCGTAGTCTGGATGACAATCATTTTTGCCTTTGCTGTAGTTGCTACAAGTAACGCCGTCAATATCTCCGATGGTCTAGACGGACTCTCGGGCGGTCTCGCCATGATAGCGTACGGCGCATACGGAATTATCGCTCTTCTCCAGGGCAACATTTTACTATTTGGCTTTTGTCTCACCGTTGTTGGGTGGCTACTCTCGTATATTTGGTTCAATGTTCCACCAGCCCGTTTTATGATGGGGGATACCGGCTCATTTGCGCTGGGAGCAGGGCTTGGTGTCGTCGCTATGATGACAAACGCATTCTTGCTGCTTCCTATTATCGGTCTGCCATTCGTAATTGAGGCCGGGTCGTCGCTTCTTCAACTTGCATCCAAAAAACTTTTCCATCGCAAAATCTTTATCTCCGCTCCTCTGCATCACCACCTCGAAGCCATCGGTTGGACTGAAGCCAAAATCGTCATGCGTTTCTGGATTGTGGCCGGGGTCTTTGCTATTATAGGCATATTTATCGCTGCTGCAGGTGGCATTATATGATGAATCGCAAACACAAATCAGATTTAGTGATTCTATTTGCCACGCTCGCTCTAATGGCTCTTGGCCTAATCATTATCTACGCTATTGGCCCTATGCGTGCAAATGTTCTTAATAATACTTACGGGACGGATTATGATTCCAATTATTTCTTCCTCGGCCAACTACGCTCCATCGCTTTGTCTCTAGTCGCGTTTTTTGCGGCTTTTAAATGGATTCCAGCCAAATATATTAAAAAATATGCCAAACCGCTTATGATTATTTCGCTAGTTTTGTCTGCACTTCTTTGGGTGTTATCTATGACAGGATCCAGTCTAGCCAAATGCGAACTCGGCGAATGCCGTTGGTTTAACCTCGGTGGATTTAGCTTCCAGCCGGCAGAATTTGTCAAACTCGCGCTCGTCTTGTATCTTGCGGACTTTCTTTCCCGCAAGAAGGAAGAAGGCACTCTTGGTAAATTCAGAGAATTTTGGCTTCCACTTCTTATAGTGTGCGGTCTTTCGTTGTTCTTTGTGGTGATTGCCCAGGGCGACCTCGGAACCGGCGTTACCCTAATCACCATTATTTTTGGAACTTTACTAATGTCCGGAATTCCGGCGAGCCAGTACCTAATCATGGTGGCTTTGGTCTTGGTGGTATCAGTTGGCGCAGTGGTGACTTCGTCTCACCGCATGGAACGCGTTGACGCCTGGATTACGACCTTAACCAGTGGGGAATCATCTGACTCAACCTACCACGTAGACAACGCCATGCTTGCTATTGGCACCGGCGGACTCTTTGGCGTGGGGATCGGAAATTCGGTCCAGGCTACCGGCTATTTGCCAGAGTCCATCAATGACTCTGTCTTCGCGATTATGGGTGAAACATTCGGTTTTATCGGGCTATTCTTGGTCTTGATTGTTTTCGTGGCGATACTTCTTCGTATGTTAAAAGTCGCCGAATTCACCCGGCCTGACGACGATCGTTTGATCGTTGTTGGTGTGTTTTGCTGGTTCCTGGCCGGCGTCGTCGTCAATATCATGGCTATGACTGGCCTAGTGCCGGTGACCGGAATCACCTTGCCACTCATTTCGTACGGCGGCACCAGTATGGTCTTCCTGGCGTTTGCAATTGGCCTCGTTTTACAACTTTCGTGTTATACTAGTAGAGAGGTAATAAAAAATGAAAATATTAGTAGTCGGGGGCGGGTCCGGGGGTCACATAACTCCAGCCGTCGCCGTAGTTCATGAAATATTAGAAAAAAAGCCACGTGCTGGCGTAGAATTCTGGACAGACTTTAAATACTACAAAAATGTCACCAAACTCACCACCGAATTAGGCGTAGAATGGGGTGAAGAAGCTCGTCGCAAAAACACTCCATATATTCGCGTGCGCCGTATTCCGGCTGGCAAATTCCACCGTTACTCTAATTGGAAATTCAAGGACTATTTCGTCCATTTTGATGTGACATTAAAAGATTTTATTTTTGGCAACATTGTTGGCTTTTTTGGCTTCATATCTGGACTATTTACGGCATTTTTCCGCTTACTTCCGAGATCTAAGAGGCCAAATGTCATCTTCCTAAAAGGCGGCTTTGTTTGTCTGCCGGTTGGTCTTGCTGCGAGAGTTTTTAGAATTCCTTACGTCATCCACGAATCCGATTCCACCCTTGGTCTAGCAAATCGCATCCTAATTCGCCACGCCAAAAAAGTCGCTTTTGGTATGCCTTTGTCAAAAGAAACTCTAGAAAAACATCCCAACTACGTCTGGACTGGCATCCCAATCTCAAACGATTTTAAATCCGTCAGCCCCACTAAGCAAGTTTCTCTCAAAAAAGCCTTTTCCTTTAACTCCGAAAAGCCCCTAGTGGTTATCACCGGTGGTTCTCAAGGCTCCGAAAACCTAAACGAAGCCACGCGCACTATTTTACCAGAGCTTCTCAAATTCACCTCCGTAGGCTTAGTCGCCGGTCGCAAACACTACGAAAACATGGTTGATCTCAAGAAATACGAAAACTGGGACAAAGCAAGCCTAGAATCCAACTTCCGTATGTGGGAATTCAATACTACCATGAATGAGTTAATGGGCGCCGCAGATGTCATCGTTTCGCGCGCAGGCGCTACCACTATCGCCGAGCTAGCCGCCCTGAAGAAGGCCGTCATCCTCATTCCGTTCGAACGTTTACCAGGTAGCCATCAGGTCAAAAACGCCGAACAGCTCAAAGCACAGGACGCTGCCTCTGTTATTATGGACTCCAAAATGGTTAAAAACCCCAAACTCCTCCTCGAGGAAATCCACCGTTTAGTTCGCTCGCCACGCATCCGCGCCGACATGGCTGATCGCTTGCACGAAAAAGCCAAACCCGAATCCGCCAAAATTCTTGCCGATATCGTACTAGGGGAGGCATAAATGAGCGAGGGTGGTCAGCAACCTAAGCTCGTCAGTCGTCGCGAGCACAAAAAATCTACCTTCAGGCAAGGCCGCACTATCGGCGCCAAGAGGGAACGCCTGGAAACCGCCAACGAGCGCGCCGCAGCTCGCAAAAAAGATAAATACAAAAAAACCCTCCGGGTCACCACCTCAATCATCCTATTTGCCATTTTTATCATTGTTTTGGCTGTCCTTATCGTAACCTTCGTGAGCAGAGGGGAATCATCTCCGGTGGCCCAGTATATACCAGCCTATGAACCTACCATAGAAATAATTGACGAATCTTCGTCCTCGAACAGCGACAAGATCACTAGTCGCATGAAAGAATACATCGGCCAGGCCGAAACCAGCTTCAAAGAAAAAGGTTATACCCTGGTAAAAGCCATTATCCCTCAGGGCAGTATCAGGGAAGTAGACTTCTATTTGGAGGGCTACAAGGGTTATTTCAAAGCAATTACGGATCGCGAGGCGGGAGTCACCGTCGAAGATGCCGACCGCATGCTCCGCTATCTCGCCGGTCAAGGCATTGCCGAATTTGAATATATCGACCTCCGCACAGACGGCCGCGCCTTCTGGCGCTAATATAGGACTGCGAAAACCACCCACAATAGACGACCAACAGAGCAACACCCCCAGTAAAACCCATACATTCTCTTCAAAAAAGGGAAAAACCACCCCTGTAATGACAGGGGTCAGACAACAAGAATAATTCCGACAGTGCCCTATTCCCGTTCGGTTTTTGTTCGGATTTCAAAAATGGGTAACTAATAAAGTGGGGAATATTATGAAAATAACAGGGAAAACAACATAATAGGGAAATAAAGTGGGGAAATGTCAAATCCGCAAAAATCGGCCCAAAAACCACCGAAAAACGGCATTTACAGGGGTAGACAAATAGCTGGAGCTTGTAGGCATTTAAATTGATTTGGCCCGTTGTGAATTCTACGAGACTCCAGTCATGCGAGCGCCCATCCTGGGTACTTCATAAACAGATATCGATTGAGGATGGCTTTGTCAAATAACTCCTTTTACTAAGATGCAACTCTGCATAAGGCGCGAGCATCTGACGAGTCTTGTAGGATTCACTAACTGCCCAAGTCCATGCCTACAAACTCCAGCTACTTGGCTACACTATGTAAAAAACGTTATTGCCCGCACATGGAATTATATATTTTCGCAGTAATTCCCGCCCACCCAGAAATATCCACCCATATAAGACGATTGTCTAACCGTCTTTTAACCATAAGCGTAATGTCTTAAAATCCATATTGTGCGACGTTAAAGCTATGTAAAGATAAACCCACAAACATTCAGGCCTTGGCGCTTTTATTTTTGCCAAGGCCATTTTTTATCACACTCTTTCCTTTTATTTCTAATGCTTTATGCTAAGAAATCCGTCCACCGAATTATCTTTATCTGCAAACTCATCTGCACGCTTAACAGGGGTAGACAGGGGCAGAGACTGGTGCGATGGATGGATCGTAACGGTCGACTTTTCCTGGTATTCTACCTCTGGATGAACAGGGGTGGGAACTACGTTGTTTTTATTGGGGTCAACAGAGGGAATTACAGAGTTTTTCTTATTGTCGGATTTATCAGCTTGTTTCTTCCCTTTTTTTGCCGCAGAGTCATGCTTTTTGGCGGCGTGTTTCTTATTTTTGCCTTTAGAAACCGGTTTATTGGCTTTATTGTCGGCCTTGTTGGCTTTAGCCTTGTCGTCTTTGTGGGTGGCCTTGTCGGCCTTGTTGGCTGATTTAGCGGCTTCTAGGCTAGGTTTGGTAGCCCCAGCAGCCTCTGCTGTGCCCTTTCCTGCCGACCCGTTTGGCTCATTAATTCCCTGCGCCCCTACTAGCTTGGCCAGATCTTTTAGACCTAGGCGCTCCTTGCCTTCGGCGGCGTTAGGACTCAAACCTGATTTTCTGAGGTCAGCTTGAGGTGTGGGCACAAACTTTACGTTCGGTTTATGTTCGGATTGGAAAGAGAAGTTGGGTTCATGAGAGCGCTTGGCGCCTTTATTCATATTGGCCGGCCTAAATACAGGCTTATCGTTTGAATTGATGACTAGCTTTGGTTCGCCGTCTTGTCTGCCCGAGTCGGACAATTCACGCTTGTATTTTTCGGATTGTTCGATTGTCTCGCGAATTTCTTTTTCGACTTCCAACCTCGGACGGGCAAAATACTCACGAGAGTGTGCCACAATAGCGTCAAAGTTATCAGCCGGAGTGTCTGGGATAGAAAGCGTTGTAGCAGAGAATGCAGGCACTTTTTCGCCGTTGATGATCATCGAAATGATGAAATGACGGTTGTTTAGCTGTATGATATCGGACTCTTCGAAAGTTGGCTCGAACTGTTTTACGAGCACCGGGGCATCGTCTGCTGATACGCGGAATGAAATAGTGGTACCCACGTTACCAAATACCGCGTCACGGACGGAATCAGTCATCTGGGCAACATATTGGTTGGCCACAGTGAGGTTGAGACCATATTTACGAGCCTCGGACAGAATAACTGAGAAAGAATCTGTTGCAAAGTTCTGGAACTCATCCACATAAAGATAAAATGGTCGCCTATCCTCAACATGGTCGATATCCGAACGCGACATCGCTGCAAGCTGCACTTTCGTGACAAGGAATGATCCTAAAATTGCTGCATTGTCTTCACCAATCAGGCCTTTAGATAGGTTGACAACTAGGATTTTGCCCTCATCCATGATTTTGCGGATATCAAAAGATGACTTTTCTTGGCCGATAATATTACGAATGATTGGGTTCGCAGTGAAAGCCCCCACCTTGTTTAACACCGGTGCGATAGATTCGTTTACTTGTTTTTCGTTCCATTGGCCAAATTCGTGCTTCCAGAATTGCAAAACAGTAACATCCTGACAATAATTCAAAGTGTCTTTGCGGAACTCCTTGTCGGTAAGAAGTCTCGAAATATCAAGCAGAGTCGTCGATGGGCGATCGAGCAGAGCAAGAAGCGTATATCTCAAAATATGCTCAAGCCTTGGGCCCCACGAATCGCCAAACATACGTTTCAAAACGCCAATTACTTCCGAACAAATGTTAGGTTTTTTGGCTGGATCGGATACCTCTAGTGGGTTAAATGCAACAGGATAGGCAGTATCGGCTGGGTTGAAATAGACCACATCTTTGACTCTGGATTCTGGTACGAAGCGCAAGTTATCAATGGCAAAATCCCCATGCGGGTCAATAATACAATAACCCTGGTTATAAAACACGTCAGAAAGCGCCATAAGCTCGAGCAGGCCACTTTTCCCTGCCCCGGTCTGACCAATAATATAAACGTGGCGTGAGCGATCTCTTCGGAGTAAACCAAATTGATGATTGATCCCGCGGAAGTTAGTTAATCCAAAGGCAGAAATATTTGCATCTGTCTCAGGATTACCGGTTAAAGTCGGGAGTTTAGCGGGTGGTTCGGCCGTTTTTGATGATGCCCAGACGATATTTGGCGTCTCCACCGATGTGTGCGGAAGATGGTAAACACTAGCTAGCTCTGAAATATTTAAAATAAAGCCACGATTCGAGAACTGGCGCATCTTGTAGGCGTCGAGATCGTCTTTATTAAAACTACCACCGAGCTGTCTGAACCCATTTAAATTAGTAGAGTTGTATTGTTTGAAAGTACCAACTAAGGCCTGCATATTTAACTTGGCATCAGTCTGATTTTGTCCGAGATATACTAAGCGGATTTTGACTTCGTAGCCTAGTTTTGTGGCTTTTTCTTCGGCCTTGGAAATACGAGTTTTGTCGCGCTCGGATAACTCAACCTTAATATCGGAATCGGTCCCACCTGCTGGCGGGCGAAATAGCGCCAAAAACACTTCCGAAAGCCAAGACCAATCAATTCCAGAACCAGCAAACAATGACTTGGACCCAGATTTGACTCTCCTGATCCATTTATCGGTGGTTTCTTTGTGCCAATCGTCTGGGATTGGGCGGGTCAAAATCTGCACCCATAATTCTTCGGAATTATCCGGGCTAAGTTTTGCCAAAGTCCCGGTGATCCCAGCGAGTGGGTCCACCTCAAAGTTTTCAAATGTCTTGATTGGCAACGCGTCGTTGTCGATAAGCCCTAGCTCAGCCGAATAACACACAGGGTATTTTGTGCGATCGTCCGCGTAATCCTCGTTCATTTTGTAAATTTGTACAGTTGGGTATTGTGAGTATATCTGACCTTCTACGAAACTCTGTAATACTTTTGGTACCCAAACATAAAAACGGATTTGCCCAGTAGTCGCGACAATCTCAAAAGACAAATGCTCCTGCACTCCACCGGAGTTCTTTAATTCCCTCTTGTCTCGCAAAATACCATGCAAACTCGCAAAAAGCTGCTCAGCCGCGAGCTCTTTTTTGTCGTTGGTCTTTGGGATTTCGAGCATGAGTAGCACTGAATCAACATTTAGGACCTTGAGTTTGTTTAGTTTTTTGTAGTTTCTATAGGTTAAATAGGCCAGCCCTCCCACTACCGGAATCCAGAAAATCGGCATTAAAACGAAATGTATAATCGCATCCATACTACTATTTTATCACACTTTTGTTTTTGGGGAATTAGGCAAGTGTATATAAGTTTTTATCGACTTTTTTGAACAATTTCTTGTTTTGCAAATTAAGCAAAACAGTGGTTTCTTTTACCTTGCGCATCTTGAGGACTTGTTTTACAATCTCTTCGCGACTGAGTGGCTCTTCGGATTTTTCCAAAATCGAGCGGATAATATCAGATATAGTTCCCTTTTTGTAGCCCCAGCTCGAAAGCGCATAAATGCCTCTACCAATCAACACAAAACGATTGTCTTTGATTAGCTCGTTATGTATTGCCTGTACAGTGACATTTTTACGCTTAAAATTGGATTCTTTGATTTCCTTGGCGATATCAGAAAAATGCATCGGCTCCTTGTGCGCCTCGAGAATCACGAAGATTTTATCGCGGATGTTTTTTGGGTTTACTGAAGGCCATTTTGCAAGCCCCCAAAGACCATTTAAAGTTGAAAGCAACTTAGAAATAGAAGCGATAGCTTTGATATGGTCAGGGTGTTCATAATTCAGCTTCTCATCTAACTCATCGATAGTCATTGGCTGCTTGTTCTCGCGGACTACTTTTACGATTTCATCAACCTTGAGGCGGACATCGAGGCTATTCCCGTAGTCGGCAATACCAATCGCGCCGTGGTATTTATCATTTTCTTCGATGATAGTCAAACTCTTCGAAAAGGTGGCAATAAAAGTAATACCGGTCCTCTCAGACGCGGTGGTTTTGCGCCCATACACCTTGTCGGCGAGAGCGGATGTTTTGGCAATTCTGCCCATTTCGGTTAGATTGCGAATTAGTATTTTTTCGGCCGGGGCAAGCTCTGGGATTTGATTGTCTTCTGCGGCAATTTGAAGCCTGATTAGGATTGCCTTTTCTAGCTGTCTGACTCTTTCCCTTGTGATTGAGAGCATTTCACCGATTTGCTCTAGTGTTTCCTTACTACCAGTCAGTCCGAAACGACGAGATATGATTTCTTTTTCACGGTCTTGTTCGATGATTTTCAAACTGCCACGTATTGCTTTTTTGAGGATTTCCGCGTTTTGTTCCATCGATACCTTTCTTTAATCCACCCCAGTTAATATTGTCAATTCTACATATAATATCATAGTTTTTATTACCTGTCAACTATGAATTGTAATTTATCTCACTTATATTGTACCACACTTTTTACAAAAATAAAAAATAATATTCAAAACATAAACATGTTCACGAAAAAATGGTGGGATAATTGTAATGCGACAATATTATTATATAGTAGGTTTTTGCTGTTTATTTTTTGGCAGCAGCCTTCTTTGTGGCGGCTTTCTTTGCGGTGGTCTTTTTTGTAGCGGCTGTCTTCGTGGTAGTCTTTTTCGCTGTGGTCTTTTTTGCTGTGGTCTTCTTCGTGGTAGTCTTCTTCGTGGTAGTCTTTTTGCGACCACCTCTTGTCCCGCGACGGGTGGTTTTGGGCTTGTTTTCGAGCATCTCGCGCGCGGCTTTCTCGGTTATAGTTTTAGGGTCAACATCTTTTGGAATCCTGACATTATTTCTGCGCCCTGGGCCTTTGACATATGGCCCATAAGCACCAATAATAATCTGTACATCACCCCAGTCCGCCACCATGGAGTCTAGTTTTTTCTGATAAAGAGGGATGGCTTCATCGAGCGTAACGGTATATGGGTCGTAATCTTTCATCGGTATATTATACTTACCGCCCTTAAGATACGGCCCAAATGGTCCGTTTGCTGCGATAAGCACAGCTCCGTCTGGAGCCTTGCCTAGCTCCCTAGGTAAAGCCGGCAGCGCTAGCTGCTTCAAGGCTTGCTCCAAAGTCACGGTTTTAACCGATTTCCGCTTCGGAAGCGGTGCAAAGCGTGGCTTTTCACCGGCTTCTTTTTCGTTGTCACCTAGCTGGATAAAACCACCGTTTTTACCTACTTTTGCATAAATAGGTTTGCCATCATCTGGGTGGTGGCCGAGAAGCTTGGAATTATTGTAGCGCTCCACTCCGTTTGCGACGAGCACTGTATCATGGAAAGGCCCATAGAAATCTTTGAGCATTTTTACGCGCTCCAACTTTGCATCTGCCACTAAATCTAAGTCTTTTTCAATATTCGCGGTAAATTTATAATCTACGATGTTTTTAAAATTATCGATCAAGAATCCAGAAACCAACTCGCCAATCGGGGTCGGAATTAATTTACCTTTATTGGCTCCGTATTTTTCTTTTATTATGCTTCGAGAAATCGTACCACCATCTAGCTTAAGTTCGACGACTTCGCGCTCTTCCCCTTCTGACTCGCCTTTCTCGACATATTTACGCGCCTGGATGGCCGTCATGATTGATGCGTAAGTAGATGGACGCCCGATCCCAAGTTCCTCAAGTTTCTTTACTAGGGATCCTTCAGTATATCTAGCCGGTGGTTTTGCAAAGGTTTGCTTTGCTGTCAGGCTCAAAAGATCCAGTCGGTCGCCCTTTGCCACCTTAGGGAGTTCTAACTCCTTGCTCTTGCCGTAAACTTTAAGAAAACCATCAAAAATCACCATTTCACCCTTAGCAACAAAGCTCGCAGAATGATTTTCAGGCTTTATGCGAATGGTAGTCTTGGCGATTTTCGCATTTGCCATTTGAGTCGCCACCGTGCGGGACCAAATCAGATGATATAAACGCTTCTCGTAGTCGTTTTTTCCTGCCGTAACTCTAGCAGCATCTGTCGGACGAATCGCTTCATGCGCTTCCTGTGCCTGGGCATCCTTAGTTTTGAATTGTCTAACTTTCAAATAGTTTTTGCCAAATTCATTCTCAATATATTTTGCGATTGCCGCAACCGCCTGCGAGGAGAGGTTTAAAGAATCCGTTCTGTGATAAGTAATAAGACCAGCCTGGTACAAGCCTTGCGCTGCACTCATCGTAGTGCGCGACGAAAATCCAAGTTTACTGTTCGCTTCAATCTGAAGCGCTGCGGTTGTAAATGGTGCCGGATTCGCCTTGCTTCCCTCTGTTTCTTCGACATCATCCACCGAGAATTTTGCCTCTTTTAACGCCTCAAGCAGTGCGCTTGCCTTCTCCTCAGATTCAGGCTGAGTGCCCTCTAGGCTAGCATCAAAATCGGCCTTGTCTTTAGCGAATTTACCTGTGACCTTAAAACTATATTTGGAGTCAAATTTTTCGATTTCTTTTTCGCGCTCTACGATTAGACGCAAAGCCGGTGACTGCACACGGCCCGCCGAAATTGCGCCAGGTACCTTACGTCTCACGATATCTGACAAATCATACCCCACCAACATATCTAGTGTCTGGCGAGCTTGCTGTGACGACACCATATCCATATCCACTGTGCGCGGGTTTTTGATGGCTTCCTCTAGTGCCGACTTAGTAATTTCGTGAAAAGTAATTCTGGCAGTGTTTTTTGGCAATTCAAGTACTTCACATAAATGCCAAGAAATAGACTCCCCCTCGCGGTCTTCATCGGTCGCGAGCCAGATTTTGTCAGCAGCTTTGGCCTCTTTTTTAAGTTCAGTAATAATAGATTTGTGATCTGGGTCGATTTCGTAAGTCACATCAAAAGTGCTTTTATCTACTTTGGTATCTTTTCTAATATGCCCTACGCTGGCTAGCACTTTAAAATCCGACCCGAGATATTTCTCGATCGTATGTGCTTTCGCCGGGCTCTCTACTATCACTAAGTTTTTTGCCATATATATTATGATAACACATGAGTCAAGCATAAGCATTACGGATATAAGCCGTCAAAAAACCCTCAGGTAAGGGTGGGCATCACCTGAGGGTATTTTGGCCCTCTAACGCTTCCTTTTCTACCGGGTAACCCCCGGAGCGATAGCCCACCTCACACTTCTAGGGGCCCGCCGGTTAGAGGGATTGCTAAGCCTTCGAAATGATCCTTTCAAAGTGGAGGTAATACTTATAAACATTAAGAACCATGAAGAAATTCTTAAGTCGAAAGGGTTTCAAAAGCTCGCAATTCTTGCTACACTATAAATAGTATAGCCAAAATTATAATTTATTTAGGTGCGGTGTGGAGCCTTTTTTGAGCTCCAACTGTCTTTATTATATCACACAGGAGATACTATGTCAACACTTTTTACAGACTTTTCTGCAAAAATCAACCAAATTCCACCCCTAGAACACAAATACACAGAGGTGTTAGAGTCTATTGCGCTTACGCCTAAAACATTGTATTTTCGTGGTAAGTTACCAGAAAATATGTCAAAAAACGACAAACAGGGGCGCGCAAAAACCGTAGCGATCGTCGGGGCGCGGCGAAATACCAAATATGGCGAAGAAATAGCCTACAAACTAGCCTACGAACTCGCCAAGAGAAACGTAATAGTAATATCCGGCCTCGCTTATGGGATAGATTCCATTGCCCACAAGGGCTGTCTTGCGGCCGACGGTCGCACTATCGCCGTACTCGGCACACCTATCGACAGGATTTACCCTACCGCCCACCTCGGGCTAGCTCACGAAATCCTAGAAAAATCTGGGGCCATCATATCCGAGTACGCCCCAGGCGAAAAAGTCTATCCGAAGACCAGTTTTCTAGAGCGAAACCGCCTAATCTCCGGGCTTTCAGACATTGTCGTCGTTATAGAAGCCGCCGAAAAATCCGGCTCTCTCAATACCGCTACGCACGCCCTTGACCAAGGCAAAACCATCTTTGCAGTCCCTGGCAACATTACCAACCCCTATTCGCAAGGCTGCAACAAGCTAATCAGACAGGGGGCATTCCCTTATACCGAGCCGGACGATATCTTGCGCGAATTATTCCCAGAGGATTTCATCAAGAAGCAAAAAACCCTCAAAACCCAAAATCTCATCGGCGACACCGACGTCGAGACGCTTATCCTCGTAGCCATCTCAAAAGGCCTGCGCTCCGGCGAGGATATCATCAAGGATACCAAGCTCCCACCAGAGATATTCAGCCAGGCCATCACCCTCCTCGAAATCAAAGGCCGCGTCCGTCCTCTAGGGATGAACAACTGGGGCCTGCTGTGATGGAGGAAAAGTGATTCGATGAATGAAATGAGACCAAAAAGAAACTACACATTCTATCGTCCTAAGAGGTATTTGCTGACTCCTTTATACTGGACAAAATTCGCTTAAGAAATGAATTCGTCAACCTTCCCCGCGATCTCTCTTAATATCTCCGGCAATTTTGCCTTTTCTTCAGGGGTAAATTTTGACAAAACGAAATCCACGTCTCCCATTTTTTGGCGGAGCTCGCTATTCTCTGTTCCGACTCGCATTCGAGCATACTCTGAGCCACCCAGGGCCTTGTCGATAGACTTTAGTCCGTTATTTCCTGCCGCCGCACCGGACGAACGGTAGCGTATTTTACCAAATTCCAGGTCAAAATTATCACAAATCACTAGGATATCAGAGATAGGTATCTTATAATAACGCATATATTCAGCAACCACGCGGCCACTCTCGTTGTAAAAACTTTGTGGTTTTATGAATAAGACATCCCCTATTCGGCCCGAAATAGCCCCAAGGCGTGGTTTGGTGTCCCAAGTGGCCCCATGCACCTTGAAATAAAAATCTAACGCCAAAAAGCCAGTATTGTGGCGCGTAAAGTTATATCTGTTGCCCGGATTGCCGAGCCCTATAACTAGTTTCATACCTCTATTATATCAGATATCGGGAGATCAAGAAAAACACCCCATCAATTGATGGGGTGTTATGGAGGTTATCCGTCCCTGTTTTCGGGATTGTTTCTTTGTTCTCTTCTGGCCTTTTGGCGTTCCGCGATCAGTTTAACTAATGCGTGGCGCCATACTTCGCCTTCAATAAAACAAACCTGTGCCACATAGGGGGTATCAAACAGCTCTCGCGATGCATAGACCAAACCGCTATTCGACGGCTCGATGTAGGGAGCATGTATCTGCCCTATGTCTCCGGCGATAATAATCTTGCCCTCATCCCCGATTCGCTTGATCAGAGTGTCAGCCTGGAGAATCTCTTGATCCTGAAATTCGTCGTAAAATGCCAACTCAAGAGAAAAGTCTCTTCCTCTTGCATTTTCGATAGGGATATTCGAGAACCATTTTTCCCAAATTGCGTCTACTTTGTTTTTCAGCAGTACTTTGACGGAATTTTGCTCGGAAGAATCGTCTTCGTTTTGGCCGCATTTGCCATTTTTGACTTTCTGCTCTGTTCCGTACTTTCTGATTATTTCCAGCTGCCTCTTGATTTTTGGGTCCTTCTTCAAGAGGTAATTCCGAAGAGCATTTTTGATCGGCTGCACCTCGGGGTCCATTTTTTCGTCCAGACCACCAGGCAGCGCGCCGGTCTTGCTGTGTGAGTCGCATGGTACTATTGTAACTCCGATATATTTCCCTTTTTTGCAGGCATCGTAGCCATAAATAGTAGCCATGTAAGTTTTGCCAGAACCGGCTGGGCCAGTGCAAATCACCGCGGCGATACTCGGGTCCATCAATGCTTCGGCGTAGATAGCTTGCCCTGCGTTATAAAGCTTTACCGGGAATTCGTTGATATATTTGAGATGTACGATAGCCCTCTCCTCGGCGTCATATTTGCCAATGTGAAGAAAATAAGGGTTGTACCTCAAATCAAAATCACTAGGGTAGTCCGATTCTTTCTCCAGCTTCATCACGATGAACTCATTCGCAATCAAACGAGGCTGCGAAGGCATCATTTCCTCCCAAAGCTCAAGATCAATCTGCGGCGAATTATAGAATTCCAGGAATAACTCTCTGGGCACTACAATATCGCGTCTTCCAGTGTAAGGCTCGGGGAATTTGTACCCATAACGACTAGTTCTTAAACCTCTTTCGGTAGCCCTTTTTGCCAGACCATTATCATTGGTGAGCAAAACTACGCCGTCAAACACCGTGTCGTAAACCTCATCTTTGTCCGCGGTGCCATCGATCGGCAGCCCTTTTCTGATAAAAGCAGCAGTTAATGCCGCCAAAATGATTTGCCCATCCATGTCATTGTCTGACGGATGAAAAGGCAGACATTTTGTGAAATTTTTGTGTATCGGCAAGAATGAGATCATTTGCCCATGGTTATTCAGAGAAATCGGCGCTTCCAGTTCGTAAATCTCTCGCATGCTATGATTTTCGTCCTCGCCCATCTCCCGAATTCGTTTCAGTACCGTTCTGGCAGATTTTCCTCTGTGGTTCCTCTCTTTCTTGAAGCTTGACAATTCTCGTACTACTGCTGAGGGAATAATCAAATGCGCTTCGCTTAAGTCAACCGTTGGTTCTTCCGGTTGGTCATCTGTTCCATTCGGCACTATGTCTACGTAATCAACCAAAATATTCGTGTCAACCACGTAGATTGGCTTATCATTGCAAAAATTATTGCCACTTAGCATACACAGTTTCCTCCTTTTTAACGTACATAAAGAACAAAAACTACAAAAATTGGGAGTTTTTATGATAAATTACTCCCACTTAGTTAAATCCTAGCACAAAATTTAGTTTTTGTCATTCCTAAAAGAAAACATGATCGGCGTACCAACAAATGGGTATTTTTCGCGAATTTTGCGTTCCAAAAACCTCTTCCACGACCAGTGGAGAAGCCCAAGTTCGTGCCCATGCACCACAAACCATGGCGGGCAGGTGTCAGTTTGTACGATATATTTTGGCTTTGGACGAGTGTTTTTGAGTCCGGCAGGCGGGTGCGAGACGATAGCGTCATTTAGGATTTTGTTTAGCTCGGAAGTTTTTACCTCGGTGTGACGGCTCTCGTCAATCGTTAAAGCCAGCTCAAATAACTGTGTTACATTTTCCCCAGTCTCTGATGAGGTCAGCACCACAGGCGCATAAGGTAGAAAATTGAAATCTCTCTCGAGAGCATCAATTAGAAAATCTGCCGCGGTGCGGTTTTCGATGTTTTCTTCACCAAAATAATTAGTTGGCTCGGCTTCTTCTAGTAGATCAGATTTCGTTACGACCATAATAATTCCCTTGCCGGCTTCCACGATTTGCCCAGCTAGTGATTGATCTAGCTTGCTATGTGGCTCGGTCGCATCGACCAAGAGGCAGCAGATATCAGCCTCTTCAATCGCCGAAAGGGTGCGAATCGCGGAGAATTTCTCAATTCCCACTTCGCGTTTTCCTGGTTTGCGGAGCCCAGCGGTATCGAGAATTTCCAAATCTCTACCTTTATACTTGATGTTTACGCGGTTAATGTCGCGCGTTGTTCCCTGTCTTGAGCTAACAATGGCCTGCTGCTTTTTGCCGAGCGTGTTAAAAAGTGAAGATTTTCCTACGTTTGGGCGACCAATTAGAGCAATTTTCAAGAGGTTTTGAGGATCTTTGGTTTTTGGTACCTTTGAGAGATTGGACTGGATTGCTTGCTTCAAAGCATTAATGCCTTGCCCGGTCGTCGCAGAGGTGTAATAGATGCGCTCTGGAGCGATTCCTAGCGCGCGAAACTCCTCAATAGGCAAAGATTCACCCAAATCGCACTTATTCAAAACTAGATAAACTGGTTTATCTGACCTAAGAGCATTTTTGGCGATTTTGGCATCGCGATGATCAAAGTATTTCGCCGAATCAAGTGTTACTAAAATTACATCTGCCGACTCAATCGCATCCTGAATCTGGTCCTGGATCGAGGCCTCAAAATCATCCGACGGGTCCTTCAACCCAGCTGTATCTACCAGCACAAAGGCATCGTCAATCTTCGCCACCACATTATCGCGTGTTGTCCCCTCTTCGCGCGCCACGATGGCGATATTTTTGTGCGCCATGCGATTTAAAATGCTAGATTTTCCAGCATTTGTCTGTCCAATTAACGCTACAATCGGTAACCTTTTCATAGCACAAATTATAACATAAAAATTAAGTCTTGAAAAGAGGTGGGGATAGTAAAAAGTGACTCCTGCGGGAGGAAGAACCTCGCTTCGCTCGGTGCGAACCCGCTTCGCGGGTCCAATTTCCTACAGAAATAACCAAGAATAAAAAAAGGACCTAAAGGTCTTTTTTATTCTTGGTGACTCCTGCGGGAGTTTTACTCCCGGGCGTCGTCTTAGTAAATAAAAACAAGACCCTTCGGGTCTTCTTTTTATTCACTGGTGACTCCTGCGGGAGTCGAACCCGCGATTTTCTGGATGAGAACCAGACGTCCTGGACCACTAGACGAAGGAGCCAGATACAAAGTGTGCACCCAAGGGGGGTTAGGTGCACACCCTAATTATAGCATAGTTAAAACTAAAAATCAACACTTCCGTAGTTTGGAATTGCCGAAACAAATGTTTGGCCTGGGGCTAATTTTACTTCTTCTTTATCTGCGTCATAGAATTTGATTTGGTCTTGGGCAGATTCTTTTTTCCATGTGCCACGAACTACATCGCCGTTTTGGAAGATATAAGCGTCGCCCGAGCCTATTGTGGTGATATCCTCATGGTAATTGTCGGAGGCTTTTTTCTCGTTGACAACCATCGCAACTACTACTGATGGAGCCATCTGTGTTAGCTCGCATACGTCTTCGGGGTTTTTCTCGCCAAGGTCGCCCTCTGGGCAACTGTATACGTCGTGCTGCGCGCCCGACTCATAGGAGCGGAGATATTTGTTTGCCCCAGCGTCATAAGCATAATTTACGTTGAAATTGGCCCATCCGCCAAATCTAAGGCTGATATTTGAAACTTTTGCGGTTAGTTCGGAGGTGTTCCCTTTTGCTGGGCTGATGATATTTAGCTTTTCGGTCGCCAAATCATCAACTCGGGATTTAGCTGATTCTTCGGGGGTCATCCGTGCAAAACCATTTACCTCGGATGTATTGTAGCCATTGTCGGCACTGTATTGCTTTAGGAGCGTCGAAGTTGTGAATAGGTTGTTCCAAAGCCTACTTCCGTATGTACCCCTGTACATGTAGGTGTAGTTTTCGGTTAAGTCCTTATAGCCACCACTCCTTACGGCGGCCAAAGCGTCATCGGCGCCACCGGCATGGACAATTGTGCAATCAAACGGCGTGTCCCATTGTAAATAATACATCCTGAGCGACCTGATCGGCCCAATTACGGCGGAGGTCGGGTTCTGGTAGATGGCCGCAAACCTCGTAATCCCAGCCTCGGCAATCGCCTCAAATACCACACCGGCGGTGTTTAGCCCCGCCTGCGGTCTAGCGCCGTCGGTGCCGTTAGGGGTCTGTATACAAAAAGCAGGCGCATTTACCAAGCTAGCATCGCTAAGCACTTCCCCTGTTAATTTGCTATAGGTGTGTTCTTCTTCGCCATTGGATGTCAGATCTGGGAATATCGGGCTATCCTGCTTTTCCTTGTGACCGATCAAGCCAATCACGAGCATAATAATACCACCGACGAGGAGCACCAGTCCCACGACCAACATAATAGTCCATTTCTTTTCATTTTTGTTCTTGGTAGGTTTTTCGCTTAAATCAGCGATAGTCTTAGTGTTTTCCATCTTGCTTTTATTATACAAAAAAACGTAAACTTTTTCCACATTTTTTACAAAGCTAACAATCACGGAATAATAGGGGGTCAGTGGATTAACTCCAAAAACATGGTATAATAATGCCATGAGTGTTGTTACTAGATTTGCACCCAGTCCGACTGGGTATATTCATATCGGGAATGTGCGTTCGGCCATTTATCCGTATTTGCTCGCACGCCAAAAGGATGGTAAATTCATCCTCCGGATTGAGGATACTGATAGAGCGCGCTATGTCGAGGGTGCAACGGAGCTCATTGAAGACACCTTAGAATGGTTGGGGCTAAGCTGGGACGAAGGGCCAGTCACTGGCGGACCAAATGCTCCTTATTTTCAAAGTGAGAGAAAAGACATCTACTTGGAGTGGGCCAAGAAATTGATAGAATCGGGCCGTGCATACGCAGATCCTACTCCTCCTGAGGTTATTGAGTCATATCGCAATAAATGCACCAAGGAAAAAACCCCATTCCTCTACCGCAACTTTAGACCAAAAGAAACCCCGGAATGGGAGCCTGGCATCCCGCTCAGGTTCAAAGCCGAACCCAAAGAATACAGCTGGCACGACGAGGTAATGGGCGACATGCATGCTGGGCCGGAAGTACTCGACGACATTGTTTTGATCAAAAAAGATGGCTACCCGACCTATAATTTTGCTCACATTGTGGACGACGCAGAAATGGGCGTCACGCATGTGATGCGTGGCGTAGAATATTTATCTAGTACACCAAACTATCTGGCGCTCTATGAAGCATTAGACCTCCCAAGACCAAAACTTATTTCCCTACCCCACATCCTCACCCCTCAAGGCAATAAAAAACTTGGCAAACGCGATGGCGCAAAATCGGTCACCGAATATCGCGATGATGGCGTCCTCCCAGAAGCCATGCTAAACTATTTGGCCTGCCTTGGGTGGAACGATGGTACTGAACAAGAAATTTATACCAAAGATGAGTTAATCGCAAACTTCTCGTTAGATCGTATCCAGACCTCCGGGGCACGCTATGATGAAACCAAGCTTCTGTGGATGAACGGGCAATGGCTGAGGCGCATTTTTGATGAACAAGGCGTGGATGCATTATATTCTCGCACGGAAGGCTTCTGGCCAGAGGTTGCCGCAAACTACGATGACGACTATAAGAAAAAAGTTCTTTCTATTATTTATGATAGGCTTAAAACTCTTTCAGATCTACGTAGTATGACTGGATATTTCTTCGAAGAACCAGAAATTGATCTAGATTTCCTCACTAAAAACAAATTCGTGAAGAAACTCTCCGAATCAGAGATAGAATCATTGTTAAAAGAAACCATCGCAGCCTTGACTAATCTTCCCTCCTGGAATGCCGATAGCTTGCAGGAAGTCCTAAATAAACTGCTAGAAAACACTGGTAAAAAACCTGCCGAACTATTTAGCCTGATCAGGATCGCTATTAGCTTTGCGCCATTCAGTCCAGCACTTAATCTTACTGTGGAAGTATTGGGTCGTGAAAGAACTCTAGCACGTCTAAACGCCGTCGCTCGTGCAATCTAAATAACAAAGTAGCGCTTGTTGTAAGCGCTACTTTTTTGTGATAACTTCTATTTTTACAAAGATGTCGCAATTGTCTTGATTTGTTTCTTGGTCAAAACATCGTTATCTGCAGTAAGTCTATATAACACGCCACCGTTCACCCAAGTAGCATTGCTGCCATCGACATAGATAGTCAGACCCTGTTCGCGGATGGTTGAATAACTCTCGGGATATTCATTTTTGACGTAGTTGTTTTGGAGTGCGTTGGAATCCCAAGAAGATTTCTCTTCGACCAATGTAAACCTTTCGCCGCTGGCGTCATTTTTGAAGGTCAAGGTAATTTTGTTTTCCTCGGAAGCGATATCGGACAGAGTAAAATCTCTAGGTACATAATTAGGATAGCCTGCCTCGATTCCGGTCTGCATAGCGGCAACCCTTAGCGAAATGTCGGGCATGTTTAGATTAACAAAATATACAATTCCGAATACGGCAGCTGCAGTACAGGTTAGAGCGAGCATAACTCTGCCGACTCTGAACTGGCCTAGGAATGATTTTTTGGACTTTTTACTAGAAATCTCTTCGGCCTGAGTGGTATTGGCTTTTGCGGCGGACTCTAAAGCTTTGCGGATCGCTTGGTCTTTTAGTTCTTTTGCGGTCATAGTAGAAACCATACCGGATGTTTTTTGCATGGTGGCAGCCTTCCGGGTCTTCATTCGCTCCTTAGCTACTTCATGAACTGGATGAGAAACGACCTTGCTAACCTCTGCCTTGGCTGGCTGAATGCGCTTGACATCATTTGTACTTACGGAGTGATTGAAATGCGAGATCTGGGGATTTTGTTTGACGGATACCTTTATGTCGGTGTTTCTGACTGGTCTCTTGACATAGCGGCGGTTAAGGGTAGTAGAAGGCATAGTATGGCGCCTCACGCTTTTTTTAACCATGTCCATATCAGTCTTTTGCATTTAATACCTCGCTTATTCTTACAATAATCATACTATTCTTTAATAAAATGCGCAAGGATATTTTTTATTAATTTTTATGTTATAATATGAAATATGGATCCAGATGCAGCAAAGAAACGTCAAAGCATCAAAGTTATTTTCTCTGAAACCCTGATGGTACTTACCATTATTGCTACAGTGATTATTTTGGCGCTAGTGGTGTCTGGGTATTGGTTAAACTCTGATTTCAAGGTTGAGCGTCAAGGGATGCTCCAAGTATCGTCCGCGCCCACCGGTGCAGAGGTTGCTATAGACGGTGAAACGGCTTGGCTCCAGGTCACGAACACATCAAAAGTCCTAACTAGTGGTGAACATACAATCACACTCACAAAAGAAGGCTATGATTCTTGGTCAAAAACCATCAACATTTCCGAAGGTTTACTCTACCGTATTCGTTACCCGAGACTATATTTGATGGAGCGCGAGAAGACCAAAATTACAGACACCTTGGGCACCACGAAGGTCTTTACTAATGGCAGGCAAAACCAACTTTTTCTATATTCTGGTGATCTAGCTCTGCTCGATACCGAGCAATATGCCCTGCCGCCCACGAGTCAAGAAATGTCAGGTTCTGATATTATCCCAAATTGGCAAGTGCTAAATCTTGACGCTGACACCCCAGAAAAGAAACCGGTTACAAGAGATATGCTGTATGAATTATTCAAAAAACCCAAAAAAACCACAGAAGAAGACCCTATCAAAGCGTTCAATCCGAATATCCATGTTAGCGAGACCGCGAAGACGATTTTTAGTAAATTTTACGATGATCGCTATTTGACTATTGTCGAAGGATCAAAAATCACTATGTACAAAAAAGACGTCGAAGAGCCGGTCCTTGCCACCGAACTTAGCTTTATCCCTACCGATTTTCATACCGGCGATGATGGAGAATTTATCGTTTTCTCTACTGGTCCTACTATCGTTACCCTAGATATGGAAACCATGCAAACCAAAGAATGGTCAGTCGATGGTGAGACCTTTGGTTGGCTAGATGGCAGTACTATTTATTCGGTAAAAGACAGTGAATTATTCGTTTATGATTTCGATGGCCTCAACCGTCGCTCTTTGTCCACTGGGGTTTCTACAAGATTCCCTGTTTTATTGACGCGCGACAGATGGATATACTACTTTAGTGATGATACTTTGATGAGAGAACAAATCGTAGATTAGTTTTGTTACTCAGTGTTATTGCCCGGTCATGAAATTCCAGATTCCTTCAAAGAAGGATGGCTCATTTGATGGAAGCGCTTGTGTTTCGCTGCTATCCGCCTTGATTTCGTCAGACTCAGAGGCTCCTTCGTAACTTGGCGAAATCTGCTCTGCCGTGACTAGCAAACGGTTTCTCGATGTTCCGAGTGGCGTACAGGTCACGAGCGTAAGCAAAGGCTTGTTTGTGTCAACGACTAGCGCTGCGACATTTGAGGGGTCCACCACCTCTTTTTTGATTACACGGTAAGTGTACCTTACGGAGTTATAATTTACATAAATCAAATCCCCATCCTCTAGCCGCTCCAGCCCAGAGAAAATGAATTTATATGGGTTAGAACTATATACATCGCCAGCCGAATGGCCGGTAATGACAAAATTACCGATTTCACCCGGATACGCAGACGCCCCGGCAATTCTGTAATGCGCGACACCATGGTTCATTGCACTCATCACATCGGAAAGCGGTATTCCAAAATTAATCGGCACATCAACATTTAACTTCGGGATAATCAATCGCGGGTCTGGTGAGACTTCGCCAGTCACAGTCGGATCTATTGCCTCAATTTGCGAAGCGGGAGCGTTCCCTGGCGAGACGTAGGCCATAATAGGGGCGAAAATTAATCTATTGTATTGTAAAAACAAGATAACTAGCGCTACGGCAACCCCAGCTAGTATCGGGATTAGCTTGCGGTGTCTTCTGGTCTTTTTTGCGCTTTCGGTTGCTTTTTTTCGAATTTTACGTTTCAAAGAAGAGGCCACATCGTCACCGCTTTCGGAGATTCCAACCGCGCTTCCATTTGCTTCGGGGTCCAAAGACAGGCCAGCTTTGTTATCGGTCTTCTTGCTAAATCTGGTGAGGGATTCTAGGATTTCTTCTTCCTCGGCCTTTTCCCTGGCGTCTTTTAGGCGCTCCTTGGCAATGTAGTCGTGTGCAGCTTTGGAATAATAATCATTGTAGTATTTCTGATAATAATCTTGCCAGGCGGAGTGGTATTTTTTCCATGACTCAGAATTGATGCGCGGCGTGATAGGCTTATCTTTCAGCCTCTCTTGTTCTTTGGCTTTTTCGGCGGCGGATTTTTGGGCCGCTCCAGCATAAGCCGCCAAGACTTTTTTTCTGGCGATCGATGCGGCTGTTTGTCTTTGCAAATCGCTCGAAGACTGCCCACCTTTATCAGAATCCATGGTCCAATTATAGCATATTATGCCTTTTTATGATATAATTACACCACTGGGCGGCTGGCGGAACTGGTAGACGCGCTAGACTCAAAATCTTGTGGTAGCAATACCGTGTGGGTTCAAGTCCCACGCCGCCCACCAAACGGTTTATAAAGTTGTTTTAACTATTCCGCAACCTATAAATGCCTGTTAAATCCCTCGTAAAAATAGAGGGCTATTTTCGTGCCATTTTTACGACAAAAATCCATCAAAAATCGTAATTTACCTCTATAATTTCGACGGTTAAATCCCTAGCCCTGCGTTTTTATCGTACCATTTTCGGCGATTAGATAGTCTTTACCGATAATTTTTAGCGGGTTGTCATCGTTTACGATTATTGCTGCTTCATCTGATAAAGCATAGACTGGCAAGTCAGTTAGCTTGGACGCATCTCCTACCTCTTCTTTATCGAATTTATAGAAACCGTGCAGGTGTGGCAAGAAAATGATAGGTATAATGTCCATAAAATGGTCAGTTTCACGCTTTTCTTTATAAATCGCTTTTTGTATTTCTTCTGATTCTTTATGACACAAGACACAAGATCCGGCAGAACTTCCAACCCAAACCTTTTCTGCTAGGATTTTAGGTAATATTTTATCGAAGCCGGTCTTAACGAATATGTTGGCTAAGTAGTCTGTGTTTCCTCCGAAACAATACACTAAATCAGCCGCCGCAATATGTTGCTCTATATAGTTTAATGGGTGAGCTTGGATATCGATAAATTCCATGTTACCGCCAATAATTCCAGACAAGTGCTGTAATTCCTCTACGAACCAGCGATGGTCGCCGGATTCGCCTTTGATTGCCTCATTAATAATGGCAATATTGATGTCCTTACGATTTTTCCCAACTAAATCCTCGCAGGTCTTAATAATCAGTTCAGTAGATAATCCACAAGATCCTAAAATAATTTTCATATACTTATTGTATCATGTTCACAATTCTGTAGTTCTCTCTGCAGATCTTCTCTATACGCTGTTAAAGCCTGATTAATAAAGCCCCACCATCATTTAAGCTAAAAGCCGGTATCTCGGCGTTTTTTCTTGCTCGCTCGTCCATAAGACGCACTTCGCAAGAATAAAACACCAATCTACCGGCCTTTATTCTTAAATGGGGGGTTATATGCAATTTAGCGTTTTGGCCAGTTTTTTGTAGCTCAGGCCGCTATATTCTATTTGACTAAATAGCGAAAAAATAGTATGCTCTAAAAAGAGTCTAAGTCGAGTGATTTGGGTTAGCAAAGAAAGGGGGTGAAGCGATGAAAGGAAGTCGTGAACTTAGAAGAAAAGCCGACATTTTCAATGAGACAAAAAAGAAAGAGTATGAAGAAGAGCGCCAAAAAGCGAAGGAATGGCAGTCTGTAAAAGCGGATATAGAGGATAATCTGGCTATTAAGATAGCCAAAAGATTTCTTAAAATGGCTGAAAAGGATGCAGAATCGGGTCATTATCGTATATCTTTGGACTACGCATGTGTAGGTATAATTATGCGCGAAGAGATTGAAGTCTTAGCTAAGCGATTCTCGGAGTACGACAAAGAGATAAATGATTTGTATTGGGGTGGACATAGAAAAATCATAAGAAAAGCAATGAAGCCGATCAAAAAGAAAGGTTTTACTGCCTCAATATCATCTCGCAACGCACCAAAAGGCTATGTTGGAGTAGAAATCGGCTGGTAGCAAAACACCCCGGCGAGCGCCGGGGTGTCTTTTTTAGGATAGGCCTAGCGAGTTATTTATCCCAGTCAAATCCCTCACCGTAATGCCCGTATTCGGCACTTTTTTCATAGATTGGGCGTTTCAAATCTAAATACTTAATAATCCCGCGTGGTGTCAAATCATAACCCTCAATTTCTTCAGGCTTACCATCAATAATTACTGTTTTCTCGAGCGGTTCCGCGTAGCCGATCGCGTAGGCTAATCTTACCAAAACTTCGTGTGCTTTGCGTTTGCGAAGATAATCTACCGCAATGCGTCGTGCTATATAAGCCGCTGAGCGGTCAACCTTGGACGGATCTTTGCCAGAATAGCAGCCGCCACCGATCGCTACGCGCGGACCGTAGTTATCTACGATCAGTTTGCGACCAGTGAGGCCGGTGTCCGCATCAAATCCGCCTTGGTTCCAGTCGCCAGCTGGGTTTAGGTGTAATTCTAGTTTACCCTCTAGTTTTTCCTTGGCGATAAACTCGCGCACTAATTTTTCTAACTCATCATGCGACACATTCTGAAAGCTCGCCACAATAGAGTCGATCGAGTCATCTGGTGCGATGGTGACCTGAGTCTTGCCATCATACGGATGTTTGTCATAAATAAATTGGTTCAAACGGCGAGCTAGTACCACCTCGCGCGGTAGTAGTTCGGGTGTTTCGTCACAGGCATAGCCGATCATGATTCCCTGGTCACCTGCGCCACCGGTATCAACGCCCTGGGCAATTTCTGGTGATTGCTTAACAATTTTGGTGTGCACTTCGATATCGTCGCCTGCAATTCGATGAACGATAGCCGGAACATCAACATCGTCAGCCTTTGATGTAATCTCGCCCGTTACGAACACTACGCCGTGCCCGCCACAAGCCTCCGCCGCAACCCTTGCATCTGGGTCGGCAGTGAGATAAGCGTCCAAAATCGCATCGCTGATTCGGTCGCATAATTTGTCTGGGTGTTTTGGAGAAACGCTCTCCGCAGTTCTGTAGAACATATCTTTCCTTTCTGGTCGGATTTACCACCTTGGCTTTTGCTAGGTTGGCAGGGGGTCATTGGGCCGTTCCCTCGTCCCTTCTTGATATTAAATTGTTAACCCTACGATTATAACACAAGGCGTGGTAAAATAAAACCATGAAGATCGCCATTTTTTCAGACTGTTATTTAGATCTTACTGGTGGGATTGTGACCTCAATAACTACTCAAAAACAAGCTCTCGAAGCCCTCGGTCATACCGTGTATATTTTTAGTAGCAGCTACCCTAAATCTGAACAAGAGAAAAAACGTCTGAAAGTCAAGAATATTTTCCCGGTTCCCTCTTGCAAGGTATTTTTCAGAGGTATCGTACCAGTCGCTCGTCGCCCCAAAAAAGTCGAGAAATGGCTTATGAAGAATTACCCCGAAATCAAGGATTTTGATGTATTCTATATCCATTACGAAGGCGGCTGTTCTATCGCCGGGCTTCGCCTCGGTAGGCAACTAAAAATCCCCACGGTGCAAGTTATGCATGGGCGCGAAGATGTCGGCGAGGCGAATCTCGTCACATTTGGCTTTCGCACCATTATTGCGTTCTTTCTCTGTTGGTTCCATTCTTGGTATCTCCCCCATAAGATTAAAGTTCAGCGAGACAATGACCTAGCGGGCACTATCGCGCGCGCCAAAATGTGGACCTTGATGGTAAACCACGCGAACTGTGCCGATCTAGTTCTTACCCCATCTGAGCATTTTCGCCAAAAACTGGTTCACTACGGCCTCAAAAAGCCAAGCAAAGTCTTCCCTAATGGCTACCCTGATAGTAAATTCCCTAAAGAGCCAAAACTAAAAACTTTAGCCCCAGACGAGCCCATGAAGATAATCTGGCATTCTCGCGTTTCCAGCGAAAAGCGCATCATGCCGTTTCTTGAGGCGTTAACTCTTGTCACTGGCAAATACCGCCTTGATATTTACGGCAATGGGAATCACCTGGCCAAAGCCAAGCACTTCGTGAAGCTCCACCACATCAACGCGGTCTTTCATGGCGACGTTCCGTTCAAAAAGCTTCAGTCTTCTATCGCGGATGCCCACCTAGATGTTCTTGTTTCGTACGATTTTGATACATTCGGTATGACCCTGATCGAGGCAGAGGCTCATGGCACCCCAGTTCTTTTTTGTGATCCCGATATGCAAGAAATTGTGCCAAGGGGCAGTTTCAAGATGGCAAGAGCAGAAACACCAAAAGCTATCGCCGGAGCTTTGAATGATTTACTTTCCCACCCCGAAAGAATCGAAAAAATGAGCAGGATTATGTTAAAAAATCGCGACGAGGTCCTCATATCAAAACGAACAAAAACCCTCGAAAAATTCTTCCGCTCCCTAATTAAGTCTTCGTAGAATTTATTATTGCCCCCATACTCGCCTCAACAAATTTACTCGGATTGTATAAATTCATTCCTACGATTTTCCCTGCTACTTCGCCGTTCCAGAAACTAAGAGCCGAGTAGCCAGTCTGAGTCAAATCTACCACCTTCACTATGCCATTTTCCGCAGCTAAGACCTGTCCATTATGAAGCGTCACAATACCTACCGGGTAGCTCAAAGTGAATTTATGTAGCACATCTGCCACCTGCACTAGGGACGAAGACATTAAAATCATCTTAGGATAATACACTGCTCGGAGTAGTTTCATGAGTTGCGCCATGGAGGCCATGATTCGGATATTTTCGTTCATTAGCCACCTATCTGGCGCATTTTCAGTTAAAAGGTCCACCGCATCGCGCGTAATAAGAATCATTTTTTCGGAACTTTTAACCGCGCTTTGAATCGCTTTACCAGTCACCTTATTTTTGGATAAATCCCCGATTACTAGATTAAAGTCAACTTTATTAAAACTATCAATTAACTCCTGGCTTTCCGAAAACCCTCCCGATTCCACCGAGGGTAAAAAGTAAAAATTTGGCATCTCCGGGATTTTGCCTTTCAGGGCATCAGGTAGCAACAATCTTACATCCTCTACGGGGTAACTCCCTGCGATAAACTCCGCAGTCTTAATCTCAGTACGAAAGTGTCCCGCGTTGCCGCCAACAACATTAACTGACCCCTGTTTTTTCTCTGGAATATTCCATTTGAGGTCTTCATATGGGTTGGATTCTAGCTTCTCAAAATAATCCATTTTTCTAAACCTCCAAGTCGATCGACACCGGACAATGATCCGACCCCATTACGTCTTCATAAATATCCGCAGATTTTAAGTTTTGTCGTAAAGCCTCTGATACGAAGAAATAATCAATTCTCCACCCTACATTATTGGCCCTCGCATTACCCCAGTGTGACCACCAGGTATATCTCACTTCGTTAGGATGTAGGGCCCTAAAGCTATCAACCAGCCCCGAATCGATTATGTTCGTAATTCCCCGCCGCTCCTCATCGGTAAAACCAGCCGAATGATGGTTGGTCTTTGGCCGCGCAATGTCGATCTCCTCGTGCGCCGCATTGAAATCTCCGCACACTACTACCGGCTTCTCTGTTTCCAAACTCTTTAAATACTTCAAAAACTCAGGGTCCCATTTTTTCTCCCTAAGTTTTAATCTCTCTAGTTGGTTCTTGGAATTTGGGGTGTAAACATCTACTAGGAAAAACTTTTCAAATTCCGCCGTCAACACTCTCCCCTCGGTTAATGGGTCCCCAAAACTATCCGCAAACTCCAAATTCGTTGGGAAATTATTCCTCACCGACAGCGGTTTGACCTTGGTAAAAATTGCCGTACCGGCGTAACCTGGGCGATCGGCCGAATTCCATAACTCCTCGTATTCCGGCAAATCCACCTCGGCCTGGCCTTGTTTGGCCTTAGTTTCCTGTAGGCACAAAATATCTGGGTCATATTTATCAATAAAAGTTTGTAGGGCCCCTTTTCGGAGTACCGCTCTAAGCCCATTCACATTCCACGAATAAATTTTCACTTCTGTCCCCTAATCCTACTATTTGTATATTTTAGACATGTATAAAGTTTTCGGGATCATCGACATTGCTTCGGTCGTACTATCAGAATCAAGCTTTACAGCGTAGTAAACTGCATAAACAGTGCCATCTAGCTCTGTTGCGTAGGCCAGAGACGTGGCATTCTCGCCCTGTACCCAGGTAGTGCCGTTCATCTGGTAATTTTTATCCGTAATATCGAGGTAAGAGCTAATCTTGTTCAAGTATTTTTCAGGAGTTAAATCGGTTTTCTCGACATAAACCAAAACCTGAGCCCAACCGTCATCGTTGACGAGGTTATAAGTAAAAGCCCCATCGGCGTTCTTGCCGCCATCCTCGAAGTGTCTCGGCAAGTAAAAACTCAAATCCCGCACCACGACAGCCGTTGCGTTATTTACTTCGACAAATGGGTTAGGGTTATCGATAATATTCGAGCCATCGCCAGTCGTGCTGCCACCATTAGTGCCAGTGCCACCACTTATTGACGTGCCGCCGCCAGAGTTTACCTCTCCGCTATTTGCCGACCCGCCAAATTTAATCACACCCGTTGCGATTAAAACTACCATCACAATCAAAAAACACGCAATCACTGTAGCTAGTACTGCAATAACTACGGATTGCGAGCTAGTGGTTTTATCTTTGCTAGATGACTTTGTATTAACCATATAACTCTCCTTTTTCTAATTATAACACCTATAATCGTCTTTAGTTATATCTTCCTCTTTCGATGTCGCGTTTTTTGATTGTTTCACGCTTATCGTATTTTTTCTTACCCTTACCAACCGCGATAACAAGCTTAATATGCCTGGATCCTCCAAGGAGTCTCACTGGGACGATAGTTGAACCAGCTACCTTTTCGCGCGCTAGAGCCTCAATCTGTTTTTTGGTCGCGAGCAACTTGATATTTCGCGCTGTTTCTGCCCCAAGAGTAAGATTATTTAGCCAAAGTTCAGAGTTACGGATGGTCACAAATGACCCTTTGAGTTGCACATGATGATCGCGAATTGAGCGAACCTCTAAACCGGACAGTACCATCCCTACAGTTAGTTCATCGCCCAAAACATAATCGTATCTTGCCTTACGATTAATAGTCACTGAATCTGAAACTTTTTTCTTTTTCATATCCCCATTATATCACGTCACAGGGGTGACATGAAAAAGAGCCTACACGAGGTAGGCCCCTCTTTGATTATTCTTCTTTTTTAAATTTGCCGTTTACCAGCCGGTAAGACGTATGCGGTAAAATTATTTTACCGTCGACCATCACGGCCTTCATGTCATCAATTCTGCTTATCGGATGATATTCTCGGCAAATCAGCCAGGATCCGATTTCTCCGCTAACTCTCGCTTCTTTTACTTTTTTCTCTTCCATTTTCACCATCCTCTCAAAATTTTCAAAAAGAATAACCTCAAAAACAACAATACACTCTCACATGAGTGTATCGCAGTTAATCATAGCATATTTCAACCAAACAGTCAAAGAATTACAGGGGTAAGGACCAGTTCCTAGTTTACTTTTACCTTGTCTTCACCCACCAAATCGCGAAGTTTCTTTAGAAGATCTTCCGACACGTCCACCTTGAATGGCATTCTTAAGGGGCGTTTTTCGTCGCCTTCTTTTAGTACTAGTACTACCTCTTGCATCCCGAGATATAAATCAGCGAGCCTTCGTATGGCGGTCAAAACCTCAGTATCCGACGCATCTTCGATCAAGATATAAAGTCGTTCTTTGCGCGGGTCTTTTGGTGGTTCCTTCAATACTCTCGGTGCGTCATCGATTTTCGGAGTTTCAGACCGCGCTCCGCTGCCACTATAGACTCTTTCTGCCGAAGATCGTCCGCGCCCTCGTCCACGTCCTCCTGGTGCAGTCGTCGGTGCCGCAAGCTTGGTGCCGGTCGACTTGTATGAAGCTAGAGTATCATCAGAAATCAACTCTACTGCCTCAGCAAGTAGTTTTACGTCCGAGGTGATACGCCCCTCTTTATCCGTCGCATTCACCTTACCTTTTACCCTTACTACATTGTCTACCTCTAGTTTGCCGCCATATTCTGCAAACACCGAGGGAAAAACGATAAATTCGACCTCATCTGTTTTGTTTTCCATCTTAACAAAGGCCATTTTGTCGCCTTTTTTGGTCAAAATCGACCTAACGGCGGTTATAATCCCGCCCACGGTCACCAGTTTGTTGTCATATTCTGCCGAAATCATGCTCATCGGGTGGGTCTGCTCTTCGAAATAAGTATCATATTTATCAAGCGGGTGCGCGGAGAGATATAGCCCCATCAGATCCCGCTCCCAGAGGAGCTGTTCTTTCTCGGGGTGCTGCACGGGGGCGGGCTTGATTTCTACCTCTGGAACGGCTCCGGCGTCTCCCATCATGCCAAATAAATCTGTTTGTCCAGAACCTACATCTTTTTGGATCTTGGCTCCGTATCCCTGCACGGCCTCCAAGTTGTATAGCAAATCCGATCTCGAGAAGCCAAATCTGTCA
>JAZRRH010000018.1:0-16946 GCA_045650525.1 Candidatus Nanosyncoccus sp. | reverse complement strand
GTTTTGCCGGAACCGTTGCTGCCCAGCAATCCAAAAATCTCACCCGCATGGACCTCAAACGATAGATCCTTGATGATCGTTTTTTTCCCGAAATCCATGCGGAAGTGTTTGATCTCTACAATATTCTTCATGAGTTTAATTATACTACACTTTTTTGGCGGTCTTAGCACCTCTTGGTAAGGTGTTCTTTTGCGGAGAGTTTACTCTTGTTCTTCGACTCTTACGTAAATGCCCTCTGGGTGGTAGGAGGCATCATCATGATAGGAGTATGCGTGAGAATAAGTACCATGCTCGGCATCTTTCCAGAAATACACAATAGCGTGGCGCGCTTCACCTGAGGCCAGGTCTTGAGTGGCGGGAGCAAAGTCAAAAGTGATATAAAATGCACCATCTTCGTTAGATACTCCGTAACCTGTCATTTCCTTGATGGTCGGCTGATTGTCTTCCCCTACGGTGTACTCCATATCGTGAATATAGCTATCGGCGAGGTGATCAAAAACCTCGAGTTTAGAACTAGTAATACCACTATTGATGCTTTTTAGGTTTTGAATTGTGCAAACACTAATGGTGATTGTCACGATGAGAGCGATTATTAAAACAAGGATTACACCAATAGATGGGCGAATCCCCTGTGATCCTTTGCTAACACTGGTAGTCTTCTTGGATTTTGGTTTGGTATTCTTTTTTGCCATTTGGCCTCCTTTTGGTTAATTATTATTTTTAGGCAACAATTTTATTATTATTCTCTTGGTCTGACAGACCTGCGAACATCTCGGTCAATCCTTGGGTTTCCTTGTCTCTAACGATATGGTCGAATTCGCCTTCTCTAGCTCTCAAGGCGTTTTGTCTCAAATCTTCGTACTGGGGACCTACTTTTTCTACCTCTGTAATTACTTCTTTCGTATCGCGAATTGCCTGACGAGCATTGTCCTCATTCCTTTCTTTAACTTCGGGCATGTTGTTCTCTTGGATAAGCTCTTCTACTTTGTCTTTTGTGGCATATGAATCTTCCCTTATTTTTTCTATTTCTTCTGGAGTATCAATGCCCATCTCGGCGTGAAGATCCTTGATAGGGTTATTTGAGTTGGTTTCATCAAAATACTTTATTTTTTCTACAACATCTTCGACTCCATTTTGCCTAGCCACTGCATCAAACCCATAACCAGTAATAGCCGAGGCATCCGCTAGGGCTTGATCGTATTGAGAGCCCTCTGGGCCTATGTTCTCTGTGATAGGCGTTTGTTCTGGGCTTGCTTGGCCTAATTCTGTCTGTTCTACTTGGTCAGTTGGAGCTATCTGTTCTACTTGGTCAGTTGGAGCTATCTGCTCTAGCTCCTCACTAGTCAGATCTCCATAATATTCATTGCTTTCATCTTTTTTTACGCCAAAACCAGAAAACTCGGGAATTCCTTCTTCGGCAAAAATTTTTTCAAAATCCTGTTCTGGTGGCAAGTATCGCTCGCCGTTGGTTTCGGCTTTGTTGGGGTACTTTTCAAAATCGTTATCCATTACCATTATTATAACACTTTTGGTTATAAATTGAGGAAATTTAGTCTTTTGTAGGGATTTTAGCCGCCAAAAATGACCCTAAATAGCCCAAGTGAGACCGCCAACATAATGAGACCAGCTACGAGAACACCGGCGATAATTGCCACCATGGTTTTTTTGAAATCAAGTTTTAGGATACTAGCAGCAAGGGTGCCAGTCCAGGCGCCAGTGCCTGGAATCGGGATAGCGACGAAGAGAAAGAGTGCGATATAGGCGCCATATTTCCCTGTTCTTTTGAGGAGTTTTTGACCGCCTTTTTCACCCTTTTTGAGGCAAAAGTTGCAGAATTTTTTGAATGGTTTCCACTTGCGCTTGCTACCCCATTCGAGAAACTTGCGAGCGAAGAAATAGATTAGGGGGACCGGAATAATGTTGCCGATAATGGCAATAATTAAGACAAGCCACTCTGGCAGTCCTAGGTCCATCCCAACCGCTACGGGAATAGCGCCGCGAAGCTCAATCAGGGGTACCATAGATATCAATAAAACTATAAGGATTTTCCCAAGCATAGTATTATTTTAGCATATTTGACGACCGGTGGCGGGCTTTTCTGCTATAATTTAGGTATGCTTAAGATATCAATCATTATCCCTGTTTATAATGCCGAAAAACATCTCCTGCGCCTGCTTGATTCTGTAATACGAGCTCTCGGAGACACCCCTGGGGAGATACTGGCGATAGACAACGATTCGACCGATAATTCTTTTTCTATCCTAAAGAAATACCGAAAAGAACACCCGGAGATTTTTTCTGTATTACAATGTCATACAAGTGGGGCTGCGGCGGTAAGAAACTTTGGCGTAAAAAAAGCCCGAGGCGAATATATTTGGTTCGTCGATGCGGACGATGAAATTGCAAAGGGCGCTATCACTAAATTGCTTAGAAGAGCCGAGGAAACAGATGCTGATCTCATAATGATGGGGGCGAAACGCATTTACTCAAAGGATCACACAGATTATCTCTCTCCTGTTTCTACCGATGATGATAGTTACAAAAGTCGGTTTGTGAGATACGGGATGGGGCCTTGGCAGGTAATCATCCGGCGAAAATGGTGGCTAAAACACAAATTCCAATTTAAAGAAGGCATTATTCACGAGGATATGGAACTAATGTCGGCATTAATACTCTACACGGACAAATTTGCCCACATAGATGAGCCGCTTTATTTGTACTACCAAAACCCTGAGTCCGTACTACACAAGAGTAAATTTAATCCTCACGTTTTTGATATATTCCCAGCTCTTCGAGGGCTTTATCAGAGATTTGCTGACAAAAAGGCCGAGAAAAAGTATCATGACGAACTGGAATGGTTCTTTATTTGGAATCTTTTGATTGATTCTGCAAAGGATTTTGGTATGTTCCCTGAGGGAAAAGTGGGGTACGAGAAATCACGTAAGATGCTTCTAAAATACTTCCCTAGTTGGCGGAAAAACCGTTTCCTGAAGCAAAAACCATTAAAACTTCGCATAAGAGTTAGACTCAATTACTACAAATAATAATTCTCCCGAACAAAAACAGCCCCTTGATGGGGGCTGTTTTATATGCGACCAATGACCAGAGTAGGGCCTAGCCTTTGTTGTTTTTTTCTTCTTTTTCGAGCTCGCGGAAGGCGACTTTGCCAATTTTAGTGGTAGGAAGCTTATCGCGGAATTCGTAAGCGGCTGGGAGAGCGTAGATCGGGACATTGCGCTCTAGGAGCTCTTTGATCTCGCGTTCGAGACGCTTGCTAGGCTTGTAACCCGGCTTCAATACAACGAAGGCTTTTGGCACCTGTCCCTTGTAGTGATGGTCAATACCGATAACCGTAGAGGTAAGCACTGCTTCGTGCGAGTTGATAACAGATTCTAGGTGGGTCGGGTAAATGTTGTAGCCAGAAGAAATGATGATTCTCTTGAGGCGCTGTGCAAAGTAGATCAAACCGTCTTCGCCCAAGTATCCGATGTCACCAGTGTGGAGCCATAGTTTGCCATCATCGTGAAGACGAATAGTTTGAGCGGTCTCCGCTTCGTCGCCAAGGTAGCCCATCATAACTAGCGGGCCAGAAATACAAATTTCGCCTTCCCCTCCTACCGGGAGCTCCTTGAATGTGTCGTTTTTGACGATCTTAAACTCCATGTCTGGGAGAGGAACGCCAATTATACTATCTGCAAAGGTTTCCTCAGGCGAGAGACAGACCGCGCCAGAGCCCTCGGTAAGACCATATCCCACGCGGATTTTGGCAGAAGAGCCATGAGTAGACAAGAAATGGTTGACTTTGTCGCGCAATGTCTGATTCAGGGCGTCGCCACCACAAATTACAGCGGTAACCGAATCGAGGTCGTGTGGCTTTAGCTTGGTGTTAATGAGCGCTTCAAACAAAGTTGGGACGCCGACGATGAAGTTGGGTTCGTTTTTCTTGATAATGTCGGCAAATTGTTTGTGCGAAAATGCAGGGATAAGAATACAACCCATACCTTTGCAAAGTGGGGTATGAATACAAACACCGAGGCCAAAACAGTGGAATAGGGGTAGAATTGAAAGGATTTTTGCTCCTGGTTCGACCTGACGAATCATCATGCTATCGCATATAGATTCGGCGTTAATATTGCGATTTGAAAGCATAACTGCCTTTGGCGCACCAGTGGTACCACCCGAATACATAATTACAGCGAGGTCATCACCACCACGCTCTTCGTGATAGTTCCCCTGGTAGAAATAGGAGTTAGCGATGAAATCTTCCCAAAGAACAACACGATTGTCGTTTGCTGGAAGTTTTACTTTTTTGATATGTAGGGTGTTGTAGAGCTTTTTCTTGAGAAAGCCAAGACCGTCCGAAGGCCTAACCACGATAATGCGCTCCAAGCTCGCAGTGTCTCGTAGTTTATAGATTTTATCAAAAACGGCATCAATTACGAGAACATATTTGGACTCGGCTACCTTGATGTAGTACTCTAACTCCTTTTCGGATGACAAAGGATGTACCATATTACAGATGGCGCCCACCATGTTTACAGCGTAAACCATAGTGATTCCCTCTGGAGTGTTGGGCATACAGATGGTGACGCGGTCACCCTCTTTGACGCCGTAATTCTTCAGGGCGCGGGCGGTTTTCTCGATCTTTCGAACGAAATTTTTGTAGGAAACTTTGTGTCCATAGTAATAATAGGCGGGATTGTCTGGCCATTTTTCGGCTGATTGCATAATCATGTCAACCATAGAGCAATCTGGATACTCTATATGGCCTGGGATACCATCCTCATCATAATATTTTGACCATGGAAAAGTGTTTGATTTCTTAGTTCTAGATTGTTTTTTCACTGAAATAACTCCTTCACGTAATAGCTGTAATTATATCATAAGCAAATAGATTTTGGAAGATTCTGAGGTCATTCCTTCCTGGTTTTGCTTTATTGACTAATTGTTTTGCTGGGAACCTAGCGCTGCGCCTAGTTCATTTCGTCGTCTCAACCAATCCATGAACCCTCTGCCTTCCTGAATGTCGGGGGAGAAAGTAGCATACCGGCTATAGAGATCTAAGACTATCTCTTTTTCTTTGTCTGTTAGATTGTCATAGAGATTCTTGTATTCTTCGTCAGTTCTAGGGGCTTCGTCTGGAGTCTCCAATAAGAAGTCGGCGGTCTCAGCCCTTAGGCTATTGATCCTCTGTAGGCCCTCTACCGCGCCTTTATAAACCTCTCTTTGCTGATCGGCTAGGCTTTCACCCTCACCACTTTGCCCATTGCCTGCGTTATTAGGCTGGTTGCCTGGGGCCGGGGCTGGTTGCGTGGCGGGCTGGGTAGGTTGCTGATTAGCTGGTTGATTGGCTGGCTGCGGGGCTGGTTGGGCGGGTGGTTGATTAGCTGGTTGCGTGGCTGGCTGAGTAGGTGGTTGATTGGTGCCAGGGTCTCGCGCAATGCCTCCGGTGGTACCTGGCTCGTTATCGTTGTCATCCGGTTCGCCGTCGCCAGTGCCGGGCTCGTTATCGTTGTCATCCGATTCGCTGTCGCCAGTGTCGGGTTCGTTATTGCCGTCACCTGGTTCGTTATCACCAGTGCCCGGTTCGTTATTGCCGTCACCTGGTTCGCCGTCGTCAGTGTCAGGTTCATCTTCGCTAGCTGGAGCGGCCGGTGGGTTAGGTGCAGTCTCGCCGCCACCGCCTTGGCTAGAAGTCTCCTGCCTTGGGGTACCATTGCCTATCCCCTCGCGTGCGGATAAGTCTGGTAATATGACGCCGCCATTAGTTACTTCGGGAGTAGGTAGGCTAAAATCGTAAATTGCTGACGTATTTATAACCTCTGTTACGGGCTCCTGGAACATGCCGGTAAATGCTGTCCCCTCCGTGACGCCGACATCGGTAGCCATTGGGACGAGTTCTCTCAACTTGGTGGTTGGATCTTTACCAAAGATACCACCAATCTCAAAGAACTCATACAGTTTTTTGCCAGTTTTATCAATAGCCTCAATCATGGCGCCACCAGGCGTTCTGATCATGCCGTTGTGGATAAATTCAACTTGGCCATTGGCTAGCTTGGTGCCTAGAGCCTCAAAGCGATGGCCGCCTATGGTTGCGAAGCCCCTGAGTCTGTTTTCTTGGACAAGATTCTCAAAATTCAAAGTTCTCCCACTAATCGGGGCATAAGAATCCCCCTGCATGGTAGTAATTAGGTTGCGGTTGTCGTCTATTACGGCACGTAACTCATTACCATCATATGCCTCTGTGCCATTGTTGGCCCATTCCGATACATAGACTTTAGCTTTTTGGGCCGAATCGGCTGGATCGCCTTCAACATAAGTAGTACGCGTGGTTGTGGTTTCATCGGCGACTTTGGTGCCCTTATACCCCTTTTGTTCAAGGGTCCTGATTTCAGCCTCGTTGTCGGCTGCAATGCCCTTGATAACGGTTGGGTCGTTTGACTTGACCATCGAGGCCAACATGGTTTCTCTGGCTCCAACCTGGTTTTGCGTCTTGAGGACGTGGAGTTTTTCGAGAATACCAACCTGTTTGTCGCTAAGTGCAGCAATTGCTTCTTGGGAAATAACAAATGTTGCTGCGCCGATAGCGACTGTTTTGAGTGCTTTTTTGGCGGCAAGCCCTGCACGAACGCGCTTAAAGTCGGCGTCGTTTTCGCTAACATCCTCGGATATCTTAGACAAAACTGCTTTGCTCAGCTCTTCTATCTTTGCTTTGTTGTCTGGAGTATTAATGCGTCTCTTGGCTTCTATCATCGCACTATCAAGAGCGAGTCTTTCGCCACCACGCTTGCTCTCTGCTGAGTACGAGATGAGGCCCTTTCTCTCGGAGTCAGAGAAGTCTGTGCGCACCCTGGCGGCAGCATAGGCTTCCATGATTTTTCCTTCGTCATTGCTTTCTAATGCTTTGATAAGATCAGAAGTGAGCTCTTTGGCTGGCTTGATATCGTAAGTTGTCCCAGCAATCTTGGCTTCATACTTGGCGCGTTTTCTGGCCGCCCTAGTCTCTGCTTTTGCCGGGTCATCATTGTACTCTGCGCCATTTTCGAGATTTCGCATCATATCTTCTCGGTCGTTGGTGACTCTTCTTCTTTCTCTCACGCCAGCCAATCCACCTGAGACCAGGATACTACCTACGGGTAGGGCAATCTTGGCGGCTATGCTAGCACCGGATTTGGCAAGCAATGAAACTACGCTCGTTGCTACAGCTACCGTTTCTGGACTGATAATGCGGGATAGTTTGCTATTTTCCCATTTGTCTATTGCTCTATCCCAGACGTCTCGGTCTGCTACGGTACGGTTCGACTCGTTTATCGTCGCATTATAAACAGCAAATTTTTCGAGGACTTTTTCCATCGCAGCTTCGCCACGCATAAGCTCTTTGATTTTGATGGCGTTTTCTGCTACCTGAAAATAGTTATTGGCGAAGTCCGGATTGTCAAAGTTGCCTTCTTGCTTCAGTTTAGCAATTTGCTCTTTTAGTTTAGCGGTAAAGAGCTTTTGGTCTGCGTTGTCGCCACGAGCATTCGCATATTCCATAATCGCCTTGCGCACTGCTTCTGTGGTAGCTTCGTCGGCCTTTGTGAGCTTTTCGCCAGCAGCGTTGTGGATATAATCCATTTCATTCTCGGCCACACTTCTCACTACGCGATTAATGCCGGCTCCCGTGTTTCCTTCTATGATGTCCTCAATACCGAAGTGCTCACCATCTATGTCTACTCCCCCTTCTAGGATCTCTTTCTTGTATTTTGTCTTGTAGTATTTTTCAAAATAGTTCATCCAAATTTTTTTAAAGGTCCCGGATTTCCCTATTTTGGCTTTGAATGCCCTGTTGGCTTGGTATGTTGCTTCCGTGTCCCTATCGCGACTTACGTCTACGTTAACCGCAATAAGCCCCGAAGCGGCTAGTTCTGCTTGCTCATCTTCAATGGCTTTTATACGCTCTTCGATTTCCTCTTTTTCTTTTTGGAGCTCTTCTTGCGTTTTGGGCTGGCCTTCAGCTCCGTTCGGATCCGGGTTTTTGTCGCCAACGACAGTAAGTATATCTAATTTGTTACCCTTATCATCAGGGTCCTTGTCAGCCCCATTGCTGTCATCTAGAGGCTCTCCTCTGTTTTCATACCACGCTTTCCAGCGTGCTTCTGTTTCGTCGCCTTTGTAATAGTCACCGTTTGGATTCGAGTACATACCTTCAATGCGGCCTGGGGTGCGGCCATCGCCTTTGTAATACTCGCCATCTGGATTCGAGTACATGCCTTCAATGCGGCCTGGGGTATGAACTTCATCTAAACCTTGGCCCTCGCGCCAGTTTTTGTACATTTCGTCAGCATGGGCTTCGTTGTAAGCTCTGGCTCTGTCTAGTGCGGCTTGGTTAGGATCTGAATCTGCGGGACTAGCTTGCGTTTTGTCGCCATTTAGTTTTTCTAGTTCATCGTGATTGTATTTTCTGACGTTTTCCCAATATTCATCTGGGTCGGCGACGCCAAGCTGATCCCATTTTTTTTGCATATCTTCAGCTTCTTTTGCCCACTGGTTATTGTTTTCGTTTGAATTTTTTGGAGGATAATTACCAGCCATATTATTCCTCCGATTCGTCTAGGTAATACTCGCGGAACCTCATCATGGTGTCTATCGTGACCTGGGTTAGATCTACTCCGGACTCCTTCATGAATTCGGTCATTTTTTCATTGGTGAACTCTGGATCGTCAAGCTTTTTGGTTAGTTCGTCGGCTTTTTCTTCTGAAAGTTGCATAATAGCAGCTCTGTCGATTTGATCTAGGAGACGGTTTTTCATCTCTTCTATGAGTTCTTTTTTGACTTCGGGATCCTGGTTGGTGATTCCCTTGTCTATTAACAATTGTTCAATGAATTCATCGAGGCTTTCCATGTTTGTGTGACCTTTCTAAGATTTTATTAAGCGCTTTTGCTTATTTTACCGCATCATCAGAATAATTGCAACATTTTTAGCTCCACATTTTTAGCTCCACACCTTTTAGCAAAAAAATAGCCCCGCGATTTCGCGCTGGGCTACTTTTTTATTTATTACCGATTATTTTTTGGCGATCGAAAGTGAGATCTTGCGACCTTCTTTGTCGATATCTAGGACCTTGAACTCTTTACGTTCGTTTAGGGTAAAGATCTTTTCTGGGTCGACATCTGAACCTTCGCCAAGCTCGGAGACGTGAACTAGCGCCTCGACCGCTGGTGAAATCTGAACGAATGCACCGAACGGTGTGATTCTGGTGACAGTACCTTCGACCTTGGAGCCTTTCTTCAAAGATTCAACTTCGGAAACCCATGGGTCTTCGACGAGTTGTTTCATTGAAAGCGACAAGCGTTCTTTGTCGATGGCGATTATCTTGGCTTCGATGGTATCACCCACTTTTACGTAATCAGATGGGTTGCTGACGCGCTCCCATGAGATTTCGGAGATATGGATCAAACCTTCGATACCGTCGACATTTACAAATACACCAAAGTCCACTACGCCAGTGACTACACCTTTTACGACGTCGCCAACTTTGAGTTCGGCAAATCTTGCGGCGAGACCATCTTTGATGGCTTCTTTCTCGGAGAAGATGAGTTTGTTTTCTTTCTTATTGGCGTCAAGGACACGAGCCTTGATTGTTTTGCCGACTAGGGAGTTTAATCTTTGCAAGATTTCTTCCTTATCGGATGAACCTACCCTTGGGTAGTGCTCAGCTGACAATTGAGAAACTGGGAGGAACCCACGAATGCCTTCGTACTCGACGAGTAATCCACCACGGTTGGCATCAAACGGAGTGATTTCTACCGTCTCGCTATCCTCTAGCTTTGATAATACTTCGTCCCAGCCCTTGTCTTTGACTGCTTTGCGAAGCGATAATAGAACATAGCCATCGTTCATTTCTGCCTCAATGACAGATGCGGTGACTTCGTCCCCTTTGTTTAGATTTTTTGAAAATGAAGCTTCACGACGAGGCACGAGACCAACACCTTGGGCGCCGAGGTCGATCAAAATTTCATGTTTCTTCACAGATAGCACTGTTCCTTGAACAGTATCTCCTGCGACTGCTTTTTTGAATGATTCCTCGTTGTCTTTGAGGAGGTCATCCATAGTTATTTTTGCGGCTTTTGCCATAGTTATAATTATTCCTTCCTTAGGCTCATTCATTGGGTTCCGTTCTTAACATAATAAAAAATCACCATGTGATTTGCCTATGCTTACTGACGAGAAGCCAGTGAATGAGCCTAAACTTCCCTGATTATATCAAAAAAACGTGATATAATCAAGATATGTATCTAGCAATTGACATCGGAGGAACGAAAACTTTAATCGCCTTATTTTCCCGGCGCGGAAGGGTTATTCGTCGTCATAAATTCAAGACGGCCCACGGGTCAAAGACTTTTATCCGCGATCTAGTCGAAGCGTTGCAGCCTTTTTTGAAATACGAAATACAACGTATCGTAGTCGCTATCCCTGGTCTTGTACAAAAAAATTACTCAGTTCATTTTGGGAACCGTAACTGGGATGATATTGATATCTATACCCCTATAAAAGAATTGTTCGATGTAGAAATTACTTTTGAAAATGATGCTAGTTTGGCATCACTTTATGAAGGTTTTGGCTTGCCTGGCAAGACTGTTTTCCTGACTTTTTCGACCGGCATTGGTGGCGGTATCGTGGAGCACAACAGGATACTCCCGGAATCCAAGAAATTTGAGCCTGGTCATTGGCACTATACATATCTCGGCAAAGAGGCAGAGTGGGAGGATATCGCCGCCGCTAGCGCTCTAGAAAAATACTACCATGTTGATCTGGCTACCGATATCAGGGGCAAGGATCGCCTTAAAGACGTTGCGGATAGGGTTTATCTTGGTCTTCCTGATATCGTAAAAAAGTATCATCCCGCCAATATTGTTCTTGGTGGGCCTCTTGGAAGAATATTCAAAGCGTATTCGAAGTATTTGCCACAGGATTTGAGCGTGAAATTAAGACGCCCTAAACGCCCCAATGAGTCGGTGATTTATGGTTGTTTCCTGCTCGCTCGACAGACCAAGAAAGATACTAAATGACAAAAGAGGTCATAATTCAACGCCTAGAAAAGGACTATCCAGAGCTAAGATTTGTAGCTGGGGAGAAATTCGCTTTTCGCCCACCTCGGACAATCGTGTACGAACAGGGGGCAACAAACTTTGATTTATTGATCCTTCACGAGGTCGGGCACGCCCTGTGTGGCCACAAGACATTCAAAATGAATATTAGACGGCTAAAAATGGAGGTTGAGGCCTGGGAAAAAGCGCGCGGACTCGCGAAAAGCTATGGTGTTCCCTTTGATGATGACGTAGTCCAAGATGAGCTAGATACCTACAGGAATTGGCTACATCAAAAATCGCGTTGCCCGAAATGTGGACTAACGCGATTTGAGACGCCCGAGGGTAAATATCGTTGCCCTCAATGCGATTATTTCAATTAGGCAGCTTTTTTGGCTGGGCCACGGCGAGAAATACGACCGCCTTTAGCACCAGCAATACGAGCTAACGCAGGGTTAGCAGCGAAACCACCGGTGTGACCATTTTGGCCACCTTTTTTGCCAATACGAGCATAGAACTCTTTGCCGTATTTAGCTTTGTTGGTTGCAGCAGCTTTCATGCCGCCAGCTTTGGTTCCAGACATCCTAGAACTCCTATCTGCCCACCAAATACTTAAATTAATAACACACCACCATAATAGATGTATGTGCTTATTATATCATAGTGCTTATTATTTGTCAATATGCTAATTCTAATATTTATGTTGTAATATTTTTTAAAAATCCGAACAAATATTATTACGGTTATGCACAAATTGTGGAAAAAAGTATTGACATTATTCATTCCGTGAGATAAAATAGAGGTAGTTTTGAGTAGATTAAACTGCGAGGCTACTCAAAATCCATGTATGACCTTGGAATCGCCTATACGTAGGCGATTCCCCTTTTTTTATTGGATATCTCCAAACTATTACCCTCGTGGTATAATGAAGCCATGATCAAGATTAAAAATGTAAGTAAACTATATGGTGGCAAAAAGGCCTTGGATGACGTGTCTTTTGAGGTAAGAAAAGGCGAAATATTTGCTTTTATCGGGCATAACGGGGCCGGCAAAACCACCCTTATTAAATCAATTTGTGGGATTTTGGATTTTGATGAAGGAGAGATATTGATAAACGGCCACTCTATAAAAAATGATCCCCTAAAGTGCAAAAAAGTGATGGCGTATATCTCTGACGATCCGGAGTTGTATGAGGATATGAGTGCTATTTCGTTTATCAATTTTATTTGTGACATGTATGATGTGCCGACAGAGGTGCGAGAGAAGAATATCGAACGCTATGCAAAACTATTTGGCATGGAAAAGGAACTTGGTAGCGAGATCAAATCATTTTCACATGGGATGAAACAAAAAGTCGCCTTGATAGCCGCACTTTCACATGAGCCAAAAATACTTATAATGGATGAGCCTTTTGTGGGATTGGACCCGAAGGCGATTTTTGATATGAAAGAGGTGATGAAGGGGATAGTCAAGAAGGGCGGTACTATTTTCTTCTCGACGCACATTCTGGATGTTGCCGAAAAACTCTGTGACAGGGTGGCAATCGTAAAGAAGGGGCAAATAGTAAAGGTTGGCGGCATGAAAGAAATCCGTGGCGACAAATCGCTCGAAAAAGTATTCTTGGAGCTTGAAGATAAATGAGCAAGTTCTTTTCCCTGCTTAGAGCGACGATGTCGGGTGGGATACAGATTTTTAAATACCGGGGCAAAACAAAGCGGGCCAGGTGGACAGTGCCGTTTCTTTTGGCCGTAATTATAGGTATAATGATGCTCTTTAGCGCTACCGCTATGACCGAGGCGCTTAAAGCGGAGGGCAAAGAAGTGGCGATACTGCCAATGTATACACTAATTACTACCATCATAATACTGGTAGAGGGGGTTTATAAATCTGGGGATCTATTGTTTAAGCCCAGGGACAACGATATGCTTCTCGCGATGCCGATCAAAAAATCTACTATTGTTTCGACAAGGGTAATCAAATTCTATCTGTTTGAGCTACTTTATTGTATGATTTTCCTGCTCCCCGCGATTGTTGCTTACGCAGTAGTCACCCCAGTAGGGGTATTGTATTGGTTGGTGGCGATTACGATGCTTGTGCTGACGCCGATCATTCCGATCGCGGTTTCGTGTGTGATTGGGCTTATTACTACGGCCATATCAGCAAGATTTAGGCATAAGACGTTTTTGCAAGTGCTTTTGTCGTTTATTATTTTATTCGGGTTCGCGATATTTATTCTAATGATAAACACGTCGTCCAACATCAATGGGCGCGCAGTTGCGATGGTGAGCGAAAAAATCGGTCACTTTTATTATCCGGCGGCAACGTTCGTTGATCTCGCGATGGAGTTTAATGTCTGGCAATATTTGATATTCGTGGCGATCAACCTCGCTATTATTGCGATCGCCATTCTACTTATTGGCAAATTCTATTTCCGGATTGTTACTCGCATAAATGTGGTTAAGCCAGGCGCGGCGGCAAAAGAGCAAAAATACAAATTAACGAAGCGAAGCCAGACGTTTGCTATGGTAAAAAAAGAACTGACAAAGTATTTTCATACGCCAGTTCTGCTTACTAATACGGCTATGGGGCTGGTGCTATTTATTGTGGCGGTCGTGGCCTTATGTCTTAAATATGATGACTTTGTAGCCTCGCTAATGTCATCTGTGGAGAATTTTCCTTTGACTGCAGAGGAAATCCATTCATTCCTCCCTAGCGCAGCTTTTGCTATGGTGGCCTTTGCGAGTTTGATGACGTTCATTACGGCCACTATGATTTCGCTTGAGCGAAAGGCGTTCAATTTACTAAAATCGCTACCGATCAGCGGTAAAAAAATCATCATGTCCAAAGTACTCGCAGCAATGCTCCTTATCGTGCCAGTGACCCTGGCGGGAACCATCGTAATGATTCTGAGGTTTAATCTTGGCATTGTTGACGGAGTGCTGTTGCTACTCGCCGTCGTTTTGACCCCTTTGGTCACGGAGCTAATCGGGATACTGATTGATTTGAAATATGCGCGCTTTGACGCCGAGACTGACGCTGTAGTAGTGAAGCAAGGCGCAGGGGTGATGATTGCTACTTTTCTTGGACTCGGGATGGTGCTAGTGACCATACCTATGGTTTTTGGGATAACGTTTTTGGTTGGCCAGACTACGGGACTCATCATAATGGACGCGATTTTTGCAGTCGTGGCGGTATTCCTCTATTTTGTGATTGCGATGCGCGGTAATGAAAAAATCATGAAGTTGACGGCGTAGATAGGGACTCTTACCACAAAAAATCGGCCAAGACGCCGAGTTATATGTATGGTGGGGTTATGTGGACTTGAACCACAGACCTCGTCATTATCAGTGACGCGCTCTAACCAGCTGAGCTATAACCCCTGATAGTTAGAAAACTTGGTGGAGTAACAGGGATTCAAACCCTGGACCTCTGCCTTGCAAAGGCAGCGCTCTAATCAACTGAGCTATTACCCCATAATATTATTGTATCAGATCTTGATGATTATTTCAAGATGTTTTGGCGAGTGTACTCGTACATTGCGATGGCGGCGGCGGCGCCGACATTAACAGAGCGGGTCGAGCCAAAGGATTCGATAAAGCGGACGTCGTCTGATTTTTTTAATAACTCAGGCGTGATGCCGTTGTTTTCGGAGCCAAAGACAAGCGTGGTGGCGGGAGCAAATGTTTTATCGTGGAGTTCTTTAGCACGGGGGGTGTTGTTCTCAATAGCGACTAATTCCCTGCCCCCCTGGGTTTTTAAGAAATCATCAAGCGAGGGGTGATGGACGATTTCGAGATATTTGTCGGTACACATCGCGCCGCGACGGTTATACTTCTTCTTGCCGATAATGTGGACTTTTTTGACATTAAATGAGTTTGCGGTGCGGACGATCGAGCCGATATTGAAATCATGTTCGACGTTTTCGATGGCGATCTCAAGGGGGCTACGTTTTTTACTCAGCTCGTCAAAAACTTGTTCATTGCTGAGGCCTTTGAATTTGTCAATAAGATTGCGGGTGTCTTCCATGGCTGTATTATAACACAAGAGACGATTACTCATCGTTATTATCGCTTTCGGTATCACCGTCGGTCATGGCGCCAAGAGGGGCGGAATAGCTAGTGACCGGGCATTCGCTGAGGTGCTAGAAGGTGTACTGGAGGGGCTGTTTTATGGGGCGTTGGAGGGTAATGAAGAGGAATTAATCTTGGAGGTAGTAGAAATTGGCACCAGACCCGATTGATACGGACGAGGTGGAGCCGCTACTGCCAGTACCGTAATAGGCATCTACAGCCGAGGAATATTTATTTACAAAATCTGGATTATAGTTTGTGGTTGATTGCTGGAGGTAACCATCATAGTTAAATTCACCCATGAAATTGCTCCCAAGCGTTGAGGCGCTCGTAATGATTTGGCTGGTGCTAAAGGAACCATACGGTAAAGTACTTAGATGTCCGGCACAATTGAATCTATAGAAGAAATATATGCCTGCGCTAGTGATATTACTAGTATTGAAGGAGCCATCTGGGAGGGATGTGAGGGAGCCAGAGAAGTTAAAGGAACGGAAGAAATAGTCGCGAGCGGTAGTAATATTACTAGTATCAAAGGAGCCGTCTGGGAGGGAGGTGAGGGAGCCAGAGAAGTTAAAGTAGCTGAAGAACCAGTCGCCAGCGGTAGTAATGTTACTAGTATCAAAGGAGCCATCTGGGAGGGAGGTGAGGGAGCCAGAGTAGTTAAAGTTATAGAAGAAATAGTTGCCAGCGGTGGTACCAGTGGAATCTGTAGTAAATTTATTCATAGCTGGCATATAGGAAATATGAGAGGAGACTCCTTTTACCAGAGGATTAGTAGATGAGCTAAATGATCTAAAGGTGGTATTAGCTGTTCCCTCTGTGATGCGTACTACGTCGCCAGTAGCGACCGTGATGCCTACGGTGGAGCCGCTATTTACGCTTCGCGCCGCCGTTCCCTGAGTGATATTTTGTACCGTTACCGGCGTGGTCCATTTGTTCGCTACGGTCATAGTGCCGGCAGCATCGGCGGTGACGTCTATATATGCAGGGCCTTGCATGTAGTAGAAATTGGCACCAGAAGCAATTGATACGCGCGAGGTAGAGCCACTACTACCAGTACCGTAATATGCATCTACAGCCGAGGAACGTTTATTTACAAAATCTGGATTATAGTTAGTAGTTGATCGTTGGAGGTAACCATTATAGTTAAAATCAGCCATAAAACCGCTTCCAAGCGCTGAGGCGCTCGTAATGATTTGGCTGGTGCTAAAGGAGCCATAAGGCAAAGTACTTAGATGTCCGTAAGAATTGAATCTATAGAAGAAAAGTGTGCCTGCGCTAGTGATGTTACTGGTATCAAAGGAGCCATCTGGGAGAGAGGTGAGGGAGCCAGAGTAGTTAAAGCTACTGAAGAAATAGTCGCCAGCGGTAGTAATATTACTAGTATCAAAGGAGCCATCTGGGAGAGAGGTGAGGGAGCCAGATTCGTTAAAGGAACTAAAGAAATAGTTGCCAACGGTAGTGATGTTGCTAATATCAAAGGAGCCGTCTGGGAGGGAGGTGAGGGAGCCATGGTAGTTAAAGTCACTGAAGAAAAAGATGCCAGCGGTAGTGATGTTACTGGTATCAAAGGAGCCGTCTGGGAGGGAGGTGAGAGAGCCATATAAGTTAAAGGAATTGAAGAAACTGTCGCCAACGGTAGTGATGTTACCGGTATCAAAGGAACCATCTGGGAGGGAGGTGAGGGAGCCATAGAAGTTAAAACGATCGAAGAAATAGTCGCCAGCGGTAGTGATGTTACTGGTATCAAAGGAGCCGTCTGGGAGGGAGGTGAGGGAGCCATAGGCGTTAAAGGAATAGAAGAAA
>JAZRRH010000017.1:0-8849 GCA_045650525.1 Candidatus Nanosyncoccus sp. | reverse complement strand
CCCTCACCTCCCTCCCAGATGGCTCCTTTGATACCAGTAACATCACTACCGTTGGCAACTATTTCTTCTATTACTTTAACTGCTATGGCTCCCTCACCTCCCTCCCAGACGGCTCCTTTGATACCAGTAGCATCGCAACTGTTGGCAACGATTTCTTCAATCACTTCAACTCCTCTGGCTCCCTCACCTCCCTCCCAGATGGTTCCTTTGATACTAGTAATATCACTACAGCTGGCGACGATTTCTTCTATTGCTTTAACTCCTATGGCTCCCTCACCTCCCTCCCAGATGGCTCCTTTGATATTAGCAGCATCACTACCGCTGACGACGATTTCTTCCGTTACTTTAACCACTATGGCCGCCTCACCTCCCTCCCAGATGGCTCCTTTGATACCAGTAGCATCGCAACTGTTGGCAACGATTTCTTCGGAGACTTCAACTACTATGGCCGCCTCACCTCCCTCCCAGACGGTTCCTTTGATACCAGCAACATTACTACCGCTGGCAACGGTTTCTTTAGCTCCTTTAACGACTATGGCCGCCTCACCTCCCTCCCAGACGGTTCCTTTGACACTAGTAACATTACTACCGTTGGCAGCTTTTTCTTCAGTAGCTTTAACTCCTCCGGCTCCCTCACCTCCCTCCCAGACGGCTCCTTCAATACCAGTAGCATTACTACCGCTAGCGGAGGTTTCCTCTATAGATTCAACTATGCCGGGCATCTAAGTACTTTGCCTTATGGTTCCTTTAGCACTAGACAAATCACTACAAGCGCTTCTTCGCTGAGCAATTCCATGTATGAATTTAACTATAATGGTTACCTCCAACGATCAACCACTAACTATAATCCAGATTTTGTAAATAAATATTCCTCGGCTGTAGATGCCTATTACGGTACTGGTAGTAGCGGTTCTACTGCAGCTGTACGAATTGCCTCTGGTGCCAATTTCTACTACATGCAAGATTCCCCCTCATCGCCTTCCAACACCCCATCAAACAGCCCCGCCAGTGCACCTTCTAGCACCCCAGCGAATGCCCCCGCCAGCGCGCCATCTAGCCGCTCCAATAATACCAAAGCTACTACTGATACTAATACCACCACCGCCGATTCTACTCCTAGCGAATCATCCTCTAACGAGTCCGACCTAACCACTCCCGCCACCAGCTATTCCGCCCCTCTCGGCGCCATGACTGACGATAACACCGAAACTATCACCGAAACCACTATTACTACCACCAGTTCCTCCGATCTTCCACTTATTATCACTGCCGCTGTCACCGCCGTCTCCTCAATTATCTTCTTTGTCCTCTCCCATCGCGACAACAAAGATGAGTAATCGTCTCTGGTGTTGCAATTAAGCTACGGAAAAACTCACAACCTCATTAAAATCGTAAAAATAAAGTATAATTTCTTGCGTTTTTTAAACGATTATGCTATTCTGTATTTAAGATGGTCTCAGTCGTAGCGGACAGAACAGAAAAGAAAAGAGCTACCACCAATCTAATGATGGGCGTAGCTTTTGGCTTGACAGCTGTTTTGACTTTTGGGCTTGGGGTAGTTTATCTTTCTAATAATACTTTTGCTGATGATACCGCTGTTGATATCATAGGGACTATTGTGCCGGTTTCTTGTAATTTAACCAGCTCTGGTATGGATAGTCATTCGGTTACTATGCATAATCGTTCGTATGTCCCCGATATTGGTACTTCCACTATGGTTGTGACTTGTACAGATTCTGCTGGTTTTTCTATTTATGCCACTGGATTTACGGGTGAAGTTATAGGCGGTGCTAACAGTAATAAATTAGTTGGTACGGAAGCTAGTGATTATGCAACAATAGAGACAGGGACCGCCACGTCTGCTGGGAATCCGGATGTGTCTAATTGGGCGATGAAATTGGCCACGAGCTCCCAGGCTTCATATCCTGTCACGATTTTGTCTGATTTTGATAGCTATCATGCTGCGCCAAATGAGTATACAAAGGTGGCTACTAGGTTGGCCGGAACGGATGCGGGTCCTGGCGCGATTGGGTCTACTATTACTACAACATATGCGGTTTATATTTCGGGTGATCAGCCCTCTGATATTTATTCCGGTAAAGTAAAGTATATTTTGTTACACCCAAATAATGTAACACCAGACTAGGTTGTGATTGGGGGTTTGGTATATTAATTAAAGCTGTCGCATGCTATAATCAGTATTATGAAGTATGACGTGATAATATTTGGTGCTGGTATGGCGGGGCTTACAACGGCAATATATCTTGGTCGAGCCGGTAAAACTACTTTGGTGCTTGAACCTGATGTTGTTGGTGGGCAAATAATGAGTGCGCTTTCTATCGAAAATTGGCCTGGTGAGTTAAATATTTCGGGCGCTGATCTGATGAAAAAAGTTGAAAAACAAGCCAAAGAAGTTGGAGCCGAAATCAAATACGAGGAGATTTCTAAAGTGACGAAAGATGGAGATGGGTTTTTCGTTGCGACTGACGAGGATGAGTATACTTGTGGTGCTATTGTTATTGCGACTGGGACTGACCCAAGGAAATTGAGCGAGAAGCAGTCAAAAGATGCTGGCGAGAGGCCGATTTCTTATTGTGCCACTTGTGATGGGGCGCTTTATAAGGATAAAAAAGTTGTCGTGGTGGGGAGCGGAAACACTGCGAAACATGAGATTAAGTATTTGGAAGGGATTTGTTCGAAGGTTTATCATATTCATCATGATGATCCGATCCCTGAAGATGCTGAGGCGGTTTTTGTGGCAATTGGTAGAGTACCGGCAACTAGTGTGGTGGCTGACCTAGTAGAATTAGACTCCAATGGCTACATCAAAGCAGGTGAAGATTGTGTCACGTCGTGTTCTGGTGTTTTTGCGGCGGGTGATTGTCGTGCGAAAGCGGTGCGACAGCTTGTCACAGCGGCTGCTGACGGAGCGGTGGCAAGTGGGGCCGCGATTGACTACTTAAGTAAGTAAAATTATGATATAATATAGGGGTGCTCGGATGGCGGAACTGGTATACGCGTTCGACTTAAAATCGAATGGGGAAACCCGTGCGGGTTCGATTCCCGCTCCGAGCACCAACACCTGACGGTGCACAAAAAGTTGGAATCGTTCTTCGAATCGATTCCCGCTCCGAGCACCAGGAAATAAAAAAGAAGCCTCGAAGAGGCTTGTTTTTTATTTTCTAGCGAGGTCAGGGAAGACTTTCCCGCTCCGAGCACCACCATTTGAGTTAAAAGCCGGCATCTCGGCATTTTTTGTTACAATGTAAATATGGCGAAGAGTTTTATTGCGATAGATTTGAAATCATTCTATGCTTCGGTGGAATGCGTGGAGCGAGGGCTGGATCCTTTGACGACTAATTTGGTGGTGGCGGATTTGTCGCGGACTGAGAAAACGATTTGTCTTGCGGTGTCGCCAGCGTTGAAAGCATATGGGATTCCTGGCAGAGCGAGACTTTATGAGGTAATACAAAAAGTTCGCGAGATCAATCGTGCGAGGGAACGAAAGTATGGTAAAAAATTGGTCGGCGAGTCGGTGGACGCGGAGGAATTAAAAAAAGATCCTTCGCTTGCTTTGGAATTTATCGTGGCGGTGCCGAGGATGGCATTTTATATTAGTTATAGTACGAGGATATATAATATATACCTAAAATATATCGCAGAAGAAGACATGCATGTTTATTCGATCGACGAGGTTTTTATGGATGCGACGCCGTACCTTAAGACTTATAATTGTTCGGCGCATGAGCTTGCAATGAAGATAATTAAGCATGTTCTGGATGAAACTGGCGTCACGGCAACGGCGGGGATTGGTACGAATATGTATCTTGCGAAAGTAGCAATGGATATCGTGGCGAAGCATACGGAGCCAGACCGAGATGGTGTGAGGATTGCAGAACTGGATGAGATGAGTTACCGCGAAAAATTATGGAATCACAAGCCTTTGACGGATTTTTGGCGAGTGGGGAAAGGTTACGCTAGGAGGCTCGAAGCAGCAGGGCTTTATACGATGGGTGACATCGCGCTTTGTTCGGAAAAGGACGAGGATTATTTATATAAAATGTTTGGCGTGAATGCGGAATTTTTGATTGACCATGCGTGGGGATGGGAACCGTGTGAAATAAGTGAGGTGAGAGAATATCGGCCAAGTACGAATTCTTTTTCTTCGGGGCAGGTTTTGAAGGAGCCGTATGATTTTAAAAAAGCGCGAGTGGTGGCTCTTGAGATGGCGGAGGAAGTGGCGCTTGGGCTTCTCGGTAAAAAAATGGTGACAGACCAAGTGATTCTTACCGTTGGGTATGATAGGGCAAGTCTTTCTAATTATGATGGCGAGACGAAGCTTGATTTTTATGGGCGGGAAATACCGAAACATGCGCATGGGACTTTTAATATGAAGGAGTATACTTGTTTTTCTAGCATGATCCGTGATGCAGTGGAGAAATTGTTTGATAAAATCGTGAATCCGGATTTGTTGGTGCGGAGGATTATGATTGATGTAAATCATGTAAAAAGCGAGAAAGATGCTAGGGGGGAATTAAAACAACTTGATTTATTTGACACGACTATTAAAACCGAAAAGTTGGAAAAAGGCGGGCGAGTAGATGAGGCGGTGTTGGCGATAAAAAAGCGTTATGGTAAAAATGCAATTTTGAAAGGTATTAACTATGAAGACGGCGCGACAGGGCGAGAGCGAAATGCGCAGATTGGAGGGCATCGAAAATGATGAAAAGTGATGAGGTGACATTGTCGTTAAAATATCGTGAAATTTTGGATCACCCGCATTATGAGCCGAAGCGGCATCCTAGAATGGCGCGGAAAATGCGGGCGGCGCAATTTGCGCCTTACGCGGCGCTTGCTGGTCATGCAGGTGCGGTGCGAAGAACTGCTAAGTTCGCGGAGTTGCGATCGAGGCGGGTGATTGAGCCGAGCGAAGACGAGAAATTTGATATAATGGACCCATGAATATTTTATATTGCGGCGATAAGGGGATAGAACGCGGAGTATTGGTATCGATACTGTCGATTTTGAAATACAACAAAGGAGTTTTGCATTTTTATATTTTGACGATTAATTACGAAGAGACAGTAGCTTTTACCGAAAAAGCGGCGAAGTTTTTGGATAAGTTAGTAAAAAAGACGAACGAAAAGAGTTTTGTAAAACTGATTGATGCTTCGGAAGTGTTTGAGCAAAATTTACCTAAGAAAAACATGGGATCGTATTTTACGCCGGCGTCGATGCTTAGGTTGTATGTAGATAAGGTGCCGGAGATTGCGAAGCTCGATAAGATTTTGTATCTTGATTATGATGTGGTGTGCCGAGGTGATTTGAGTGAGTTTTATGATATGGATTTGTCTGGCGTGGAGGCGGCCGGTGTTCTCGATATTTATGGGAGACGTTGGTATCATTATCATGGCTTGTTTGTGCAGGATTATATGAACTCTGGCGTGATGCTCTTTAATATGCCGGAATGTATCGAGACTGGAATGTTTGAAAAAGCGGCAGGGCTTTGTGCGAAGAGATGGATGATGCTGGCGGACCAGGCAGCGCTTAATAAAAGTATTTCGAAACGCAAGTTGGTGTCGCGTAAATTCAACGAGCAGGAGGAGAGGCCGCGTGAGGATACGGTGCTGCATCATTTTTCGAATAATTTTAAGTTTTGGCCGTATTTTAGAGTGCAAAAAGTCAAACCATTTGAAATTGACAAGATTCATAATGTTTTAAAAATTACGGAATATGATGATATATTGGATGAATATACTCGGTTGAAACATGAGTTGTCACAGTAAAAATGTGGATTTATGGTAAAATAGGTAAAACACTTACGAATAATTAAATGTGTAGAGAAAGTAGATAAATGAGTATTTTTAACACCGGGATTAATCCAATTAATAAGTTCAAGGCTGTGCCGGTTTTTTTGACGATTAATAGCGCTTATGCACCCTATGCGGCGGCTTCGATTCGCTCACTGATGCAGAATGCTGATCCAAAAAGATATTATAGAGTGATTATTCTTCATGATGGGTTGAATTTTGTGAATAGGCTTCGCCTTAGGAATTTGGTGACAAAAAATTGCGCGATTCAGTTTAAAAAAATGACGCGAAGTTTGTATTTAAAAGCGATTGTAGCTTATTGTATGCGACGCAAAAAAGGATCAGGCGATTTTTTCTCTAGTGCAGTCTATTATTATCGGGCTTTTATTCCAATGCTATTTCCTATTTATAAGAAGGCTGTATATATTGATAGCGATACGATCTTGCGTGGAGATATCGGGGAATTATTTGATTTTGATTTAGGGGAAAATGTGGTGGCCGCGATGGTTGACCCCAAGGTGACGAATATTCCGGAGTTTAGAGATTATGTAGATAATGCGCTTGGTGTGCCACACTCGGAATATGTGAATTCTGGAGTGCAGGTAATGGATCTTAGGAAGATGCGCAAAGAGAGATATATTCAGAAAATGATTGATATGATTCGTAAATACGACGCAGATTTAGTTGCGCCAGACCAGGATTATCTAAATGTGATTCTGAGAGGGAAAATTGCGCATTTGCCAGAATGCTGGAATGCTGAGCCTCGGGAAAAATTGCCGAGGGGTACGAAATTGGTGCATTTTAATTTGTTTAATAAGCCATGGCACTATGAAAATGTGCCTTGCGAAAAGCTCTTTTGGGATGCGGCGAAAGGGACTGGGTTTTTGGGAGATTTAAAGAGACAGCAGGCTTCTTTTGATAAGCAGAAGCAAGAAGAGGACCACGCCAAGGTGGAGGCTTTGCTTAAAAAATCTGCGCGACTTGCGAAAGTTAAAGAACCAGTAATGAAGTTGGATTAAATCGGGGCTTTTGGACGCTCCGCCCTGCCGGAAGCGGCTTCGTCGAAAAAAGGGGGGGTTATCGCGGGCAGTCCCTATTTCGGCCCGCTAAAATCCCTTTAATTATTGATCTTTTGTGCTAAGCTAGGTTCTAGCGGGGTCAAATAAGGCGCTATTTTTTTGTCAAAAAAAATGGAGGTGCCTACCGGAATTGAACCGGTGTACGCGGTTTTGCAGACCGCTGCGTAACCACTCCGCCAAAGCACCATGTAAGATAATTATATCATATTTGGAGCAAAACAATACCGATGACGACAAGAACTGTCGCGATTAGGTGGGTGACGATGGTTTTGCGGTCTAGTTTTTCGCGACCGAATTTCGGCCAAATGAGGGTAAGGAGTATTCCGAGGAAGAATATAATGATTGGTTCGGCGGCGTCAGAGGCGGCAGAAGCGGCTGCGACGTTGGGAGCAAGGATGAGGCCGGCTCGGTAGGCGATGTTTATAATAATACTAATAATAAAGCTAAAAGCCATTGGAACGAAGAGTTTTGCTTTATGTTTTTTGGCGACATAAGCGAAGCGCTTTCGCCACTTTGGTTTGCCGGCCATAATAAAGGCGTTTGAGATACTTATCCCGACATAGAAGAAACCGAAGCTGCCGACAAAACCCAGTTCGTTTGCTTCCATGCTGTTTGCTTCGACAAAGATGAGGTTGCCAATTACGGCAAAGAGGACATATAAGAAGGCGTATAATACTGCGCGCATTTTGACTTTGCGACTGTTTTTGCGGGCATTCATTATTATGATAAGTGGTGCCAACAGGATAACTGGGATAGCGACTAGATGGTATGGCGAAAATGGCTCATTAAGAAAGATCCATCCGAGAACGAGATACATAATGGGTGCCAGCTGGACGAAAATGCCAAGATTGGTGGACTCCTCGATCTCAAGAGCTTTGTAATATGGGATACTACTAATAGTATTTAATACGCCAGCGAGGATGATAAGGAAATAGACGTAGATTGCTGTATTTCCGAAGTTGAATCCAGTGATAGCCATGATTACTATAGCCGTGAAAAATTCGGCGAACATTCTGAAATATTTTTGCGAAGCTGCATATTTGCCCTTGAAAAAAATATCAGAAATATAATTATCTACAAAGATTCGGATAGAATCAAGGGAAACAGATAGTAATACTAATATTAACCAGATCATTTTTTGTCTTGCTTGTTTGTTCTTATTGTTGTGGTTATGATTATAACATATTTATAATTAACAATAAAATAAGGCCTACTGGAGCCTTATGATGTGGTTGCTAAGCGAAGAGACTCTAACTCTCGCACCGAAGGTCCGGGAGTTAGCCAACAAAATAAGGCTTACTGGAGCCTTTAAATGTGGTGCGAGCGAAGAGACTCTAACTCTCGACCTCTTCCTTGGCAAGGAAGCGCTCTAAACAACTGAGCTACGCTCGCATATTTACGTGCTCTTATTATATCATACTTTTTAGAGTTTGTGCAGATATTTACAATAAAAAGTGTTATAATGGTTATATAAAGTAAAGGAGAATGAAATGCCTACATGGGGAATAATATTAATTGTAATTGTCGCTATTATAATAGTGATTATTGGTCTTTTCGCTGGTATTTATAATAGTTTGGTTAGATTGGATGAGCGCGTAAATGAGGCGTGGTCAGATATTACCGTGCAACTTAAGTATCGTGCGGATTTGATCCCAAACGTTGTAGAGACCGTAAAAGGTTACGCAAAGCACGAAAAAGAAACTTTCCAAATGGTGACTGAAGCCCGTTCCGCATCGATGGGTGTAAAAACAGTAAAGCAAGCAGCTGAGGCTGAAAAAGAGATGCAATCAGCTCTCGGTAGACTATTTGCTATCGCAGAGGCTTATCCAGAGCTTAAGGCGAACGAGAATTTCGTCAAATTGCAAGAACAATTACAAGATGTTGAGGACAAGATTCAAGCAGCGCGTAGATTCTACAATGCTGGAGCTAAGGAACTTAATACTAAAATTAAGACTTTCCC
>JAZRRH010000016.1:0-2961 GCA_045650525.1 Candidatus Nanosyncoccus sp. | reverse complement strand
GACCCAGGACAAACGGAAGCAGGGTTGGCGCTGGGATTATCTAGGCGAACGATATTCTTCAAGATTGTGGCGCCACAAGCAATTAAAAATATCATCCCGGCAATGGGAAATGAAATTATAACTGTAATAAAGGAGACTGCGATTGTTTCGATGGTGGGGATGTATGATCTTAACATGGCGGCAAAGGATATTGGTTCGGGACAAAACATGGCGAGTTATATTGTGCCAATGTTCGTGGCAGCACTGTTCTATCTTGTGACTATTTATCTGATCACATTCATAGTAAAACGGATTGAAAAAAGCTTGAGGCGCAGTGACCTCAGAGGGGAGAAATAGATGGACGGAAAAAATACTGAACTCGTGATAAAAAAATTGTACAAAAGTTTTGGCGACAATAAGGTAATTCGCGGTGTCGATTTTACGCTTTCTGAGGGTGAACGCGTAGTGGTGCTGGGGCCTAGCGGATCTGGAAAATCCACATTTCTTCGTTGCATTAACTGGATGGAGGAGCCGACTAGCGGTGAAATTATCTTTGACGGTGAGGTAGTGACCGAGAAAAACATCCGGCGCGTGAGACAAAATATCGGAATGGTGTTTCAGCATTTTAACCTGATCAATAATATGACAGTGATGGAAAATTTGACTCTGGCACCAGTAAAACTCCACTTGATGAAAAGAGATGAAGCGGAAAAGCGGGCAATGGAGTTACTTTCACATATTGGCCTAGTAAAGAAGGCGGGTGCGTATCCTGCTTCCCTATCAGGCGGGCAGAAACAGCGAGTGGCGATCGTGCGGGCAATGATGCTATCCCCTGAGGTACTACTATTCGATGAACCGACTTCAGCGCTTGACCCGGAGTCGATAGGTGATGTTCTTTCCCTGATCCGCGAACTTGCCAACAGGGGTATGACCATTATGATCGTTACGCACGAAATGAGTTTTGCAAAAGAGATTGCAACCAGGGTAGTGTTTCTGGATAAGGGGAAAATTATAGAGGAAGGTACACCGGAGGAATTTTTCACACATCCAAAAACAGAGAGAGTGAAGGAATTTCTAGGGAAAGTACTCTAGTTTGTGCTAACTGGGGCGGCAGTGCTAACTGTGGTGATACTGCTTCGAAATCCTATTCCTGTGCTACAGAGGTGCTATTGAGGTAGTGGCAAAATTAATGAATAGGGGTGGGGTATTGACAAAATTCGCACCGCGTGGTATAATTAGAGTAGATTTTTTTAGCTTCAAAGTTTTAGAGAAAAAAATAGGAGGGAGAACTTATGAAGAACATATTTAAAAAAATAGTAGCTTTTGTAGTTGTGGGAGTTATCGCTACAATGATGGCGACCACAGTATTTGCAGCCGGAGGAAAGCCTCCGTATAAGGATGTCACAGTCCAAAGCGTGGGGAAAGATGCTTTTAAAGCAATCACCTACGTTAAAGCCCATCATGGGCTGGACGACGTGATCCAAGGGAAAAAAATGAAACCCAATAAGAAGATCGAAAGAATAGATTTCATTCTAATATTAGTAAACTTCTATGGAATAAAGAACGTCCCCATCACGGAGACAGACATCCGTAAAGCCCATAAGCCAATTACAGCTGATTGGGCTTGTAGCAAAATGGTGAAAGTCGCTGAAAAGCTCGGCATGTCGATCACATGGACTGCCAATAAGACAAAACTGACTAACGCTTCGGCGTGCCAGTACGTGAAAGTCTTCGCCGACTTCAGTAAACTATTTAAACCGAGGAGGTGACCGCTGCAAAAATGGGCCAACTTTGGCCCATTTTTCATTGCAAAATTTAACTGTGTTTTAGCGAGTGAACTTCTCGTTGAGGTCGGAATAGTCGTAGAGTTCGTTGCCGTTGAACCAGAGGTCTATTTCCCTTTTGGCCTCTTCGCCGTTTGATGAAGCGTGGACAAGGTTTGGCACGCCGGTACCCTTGGCATCAGAATAACCAAAGCTCATGTGGGAGTAGTCGCCGCGGATGGTGCCCATTTCAGCGGATTTTGGCTCAGTTGGGCCAACAATCTTGCGAACTAGCGGGACGGCTTCGACGCCTTCTAGAACCATAGCGATAACTGGACCAGTCATCATGTATTCAACATTGTAACGGAAGACCTGCTCGCCACGGCGAGTAATCATTTGGCCGATGCCTTCATAGTGCTCGCGGTAGAGGTGCTCATCTGGCATGACCATTTTCATGCCGACGATCTTGAGACCGACGCGCTCAAAACGTTGGATAATTTCGCCGATGATTCCCCGCTGGACGGTATCTGGTTTCAAAACGACCAAGCTTCTTTGAATAAAATCTTGGGATTTGGAAGATTTTGCTTTAGTATTTTCTGCTTTTGTCATAAAAACTCCTTTTTGCTATTATAACACACCTCACAAGGGTAGATAGTATTTATAAGGGCGTATCTACTTAAGCTAAATAGAATGCTTATGCAAGTTTTTTCATTATCTCGGGGTTGTTTTCTATTTTGTTCTATGTATTAATAGGGGTCAGGTTGGCTTCGGTGTTTAGTGGGCCTATTCATAAATAGTATTATTTGTGATGTGTGAGGTGATCATTAAACGATGGCCAGGCATTAGATTACCGGAAAGGAGTAATGAAATGACCATAGAAATTAATCTTCTATGCATTATTCTTCGAAGGCGGAAAAATCGCCGAAGTAAAAAATCTCGTTAGTCCGTAAGGGCCAACGAGAACCAACCTATAAGGGAGTGTGCCTGGAGGCATTCCCTGTTTTGATTATACCCTAATTAATGAAAGCGCGCAAACAATATGATAAAGTCTAGGTCAAATGTGGGTAATACAATTATATAGAATTACCTCTCCTCGCCATCTAGTCCTTTAAAGATTTGATATAATTTAGATATGGATATTTATGATCTGATCAACGACTTCCTGGAACACCTCGAAATTGAATCGGGGCGGAGCAAGAAGACGATCGATAATTACCGG
>JAZRRH010000015.1:0-5790 GCA_045650525.1 Candidatus Nanosyncoccus sp. | reverse complement strand
AAGCCAGCGCTAAATATTGAAGGGCTCGGCGAGAAAAACGTGGAGGCTTTGATTGATGCTGGGCTAATTGAATCCATTGCTGATTTATATAAATTGAAGGAAGGAGATGTGGCGAAGCTCGAGAGATTTGGTGAGATTTCGGCGCGAAATTTGATTACTGCGATTGATGCATCGCGAAAACCAAAGCTTGCAAAGTTTATTACTGCGCTTGGGATTCGACATGTTGGTGCGGCGACCGCGGTGAGCTTGGCTCGGAGATTTAAGAGCTTGAAGGCTTTAATGGAGGCAAGTGAGGAAGAGTTGTTGTTGGTTGACGATATTGGTCAGGTGGTTGCGGAGTCTATTTTGGCGTGGTTTTCGGACGAGGATAATTTGGATATGCTTTCTAAAATGCAGGAGCTTGGTGTGGAAGTGCAAAATGAATCTGACGAGGTATTGCCTCTTGTTGGGAAGTCCTATATCGTAACTGGGACTCTGGCGAGTATGGGGCGCGAAGAAGCGGAAGATAAGCTGAGGGAACTCGGTGCGACGGTGACTTCTTCTGTGACAAAAAATACAACTGCGCTAATCGTAGGTGAAAAACCAGGGAAATCCAAGACCGAAAAGGCAAAAAAGCTTGGTATCAAGACGATCGATGAAGAAGAATTTTTGAAACTTATTAGGAATGATTAGTGTTGCAACAATGATTTGACAAGTTCGGCGACGGATGGGGTGGATTTGAAATTTCCGCCGGACTGGTCGATGATTGAGCCTTTGACCATGTAGCCGTTATAATCATTGATCATCGAAATGTCGTTTTCGGAGTCCCCAACGGTTATGATGTTCGCTGGTTGGTAGTTTCTGGTTTGCACGAGATAATTGATCGCGTCTGATTTGCCGGCGGTCTTCGGAGAGACTTCGACAAATCCTCTATGGCCAGATTCTTCTGGGCGGTCAGGAGGGGTGATGCTATAGAAAGCAAAAACCGGAAGGGCCGACAGAGCTTCGATGGCGATTGGGATGAGTCTGGTGTCGTTGAACCAGAATTGTAACTTGGTGATATCTGCATTTGGCCGGCTGTATTCTTCGGAGTTTTGTGTGAAATAAACTACGAATGGAGTTTCTGGGAGGGAATTAAAATATGCTAGTAGTTTAGATACTATTTCTGACGAAAAGTTGGTTGTTCGTAGAATATTGGCGGAATGGTCGAGGAGGATTGAGCCGCAGTCGACAATGTAGTAGTCGCAAAGCTCCTTCATGGCAGGAGTTTCGTTGGTGACTGATGGGTAGCTTCGGCCAGTGGCGATGCAAAAATCATGGCCGGCGCTTTTCCATTTTCTGATTGCTTCGATGTTGGTGTTAGTTTTTTCTGGTTCGTCTCTGAAAAATAGCGTACGATCAAAATCTGAAAATAAAATCATATTATATATATTAGCATAATGCGGAGTAATTTGGTATAGATGCGCTTTCTTGATTCTTTAACTAAGCCAATCATAAACAAAATGTCTTCTTTTTTTGTAGCTTATGCTTATATAATATATAAGCATTAATATTTTAAGAGAAAGGTGTTTAGTGAAGGATACAACACGCCGCAGGAGTGGAGGCCTGCGTAAAGTTATTGTTGCGGTTTTCGCCGTAGCTTTTGTTGTTTCGATAATGACAACTCAAAAAGCTTGGCGATACGACGCGCGAGCTAGTACAGCGCCGCGAGGCAATATCGGATATCGATAAGAAACTAATAGAAGCGGTAGACGCTATGCTAAACGGCAAGATTACAATTGACGACAAGAACAGGTATAGCGAAGCCCTAGAGCAGAAGCGCCAAGACCTCCGACGAGAAATCGATAAATTGGAACGGAGCCAGGGCCTGAACGAAGCCGCAATCGACTATGTTTTGAACTTTATGACCTGTCCAGCCAAACTTTGGAAGGATGCTGACCTAGAAACAAAACAAGCCTTTCAGAAGATGCTTTTCCCAAAAGGCCTACATTACGATATTAAGGGCAAAAATTTTGGAACGGACGATTTAAGCCCACTCTTCTCCGTTATTCGCAACAAAAATGAGCCTTCTGACGGCTCTGATTCTTGTATGGTGATCTCGGCGGGAGTAGCTTCGCTTCTCCCTTCTCGTCACCAAATAAAAAAATAAGCTCTGGCGAGCTTCTTTTTTCTTTGGTGGTCTCGGCGGGAGTAAAGATTTTGCTTAGCAAAATCTTTTCCTTTCTGCGTCATTCGGTGCATAAGGATAACAGATTATCCTTATGCACGCTCATTTCCTTGAAAGGGCGAACTTCGTTCGCCTCCCACTAAGACCAATTATGAATTAAAAAAAGAATCCTTTCAGGATTCGTTTTTTAATTCATGGTGATCTCGGCGGGAGTCGAACCCGCGTTGTCGGGATGAAAACCCGATGTACTAACCGTTATACTACGAGACCATGTTATTAAATTTGGCGGGAGTTAGCCTTCACTTCGTTCCGGCTATTCGCTTTGCGAGCGAACCCGCGCCCACGGGATGAAAACCCGATGTGTCTGCCCGTTATACTACGAGACCATATATAATATACGGTAATATATATTATAACAAATTTGTTAGAAATTACAAGAGTAGGTGATTTCGGTGTGGTAGGATTTTTGAGTATAGGGGGATTCGGGGAAGAATCGGATGATAGTCCTGTTTTCGTCGCAGGATTCTCGGAGGAATTTTGCGTCTTCTGAATCCTTGTAGGATTCGTGAAGAAGAATTTGGCGGAGAAGGATATGGGTGAAGCCTCTTTCGGAATAGGTTTTCATGGCTTCTTCCAAGTTGTCTTTGTCAACTTTGCCGGAGTTCATGAGGTCCTCGTAAAGATGGTTTTCGTAGTAGTCTTCGGCTAATGAATCAAGCTTTTGTTTGGCGAGGTTTTCTTCGCTAAAAATAAGTGGGAGGGCGATAGCTAGGGCGACCGCTATCATGGCGAGACAAATTATTACAATAGCGACTTTTTTGAAGGGTGAGCTGGTTTTTGTTTTTTGTTGCCTGGACGATTGGGGGTAGGTTTTGATGTATGAAGAAGACGCTCTTTGTTTCATATAAGTATATTATCATATTATAAAACTTATGGTAAGATATAATTATGAGTAAATTGTTTAAAAGAACTAAAATTCTGGCCACAATTGGGCCATCAACGAACAGCTTGGAGATGATTGAAGATATCATAATGGCAGGCGTAAATGGATGTCGATTAAATTGTTCACATGGTTCCAATGAAGAACGTGATCAGCAGATAAAGTGGATTCGTGAAGCTGCGAATAAGAAGGGCAGAAGTGTGGCAATTTTGCAAGATTTGCAGGGGCCAAAAATTCGACTTGGTATGCTAAAAGACAATCGTCTTGATCTAGTTAGTGGTGATGAAGTGATTTTGGAATATGGGGATTTTGAGCATGATGGTGGAAAACGGGTGCCAGTACAATATAATTTAGCTGAAAAATGTAAAGTTGGCGAACCGTTGTCGATGTTTGACGGCAAAGTTAAAGCTGAAATTGTTGAGATTGTTTCTGATTCGGCGATCAAAATCAAGATTTTAAACGATGGTTTTGTGATGTCCAAGAAGGGGCTTAATTTACCTGATACGGATTTTGGCGGGGATATTTTGACTGAGAAAGATTTGTCGGATATAGAATATGGGGCGAATTGTGATTATGATTATGTATCGTTGTCGTTTGTGCAAAAGGCCGAGGATATTATGAAGTTGAAGCAAATTTTGTTGTCGCTTGGGTCAACGGCAAAAGTTATTGCAAAGATTGAGACAAAAAAAGCGATTTCGTCTGATGAGCATTTGGAGGAAATCGTAAAAGCGTCGGACGGGATCATGGTGGCACGTGGTGATATGGCTGTAGAAGCTGGCGCAGAGGTTGTACCGATCGTACAAAGAAAACTGATTGCTTTATGTCGCGCAAATGCGAAGCCGTGTATTGTTGCAACGCAGATGTTGTCTTCGATGGTGGATTCGCCGGAGCCGACGAGGGCGGAGGTCTCGGACGTGGCTACTGCGGTTGTGCAAGGAGCTGATGTGGTTATGCTATCAGACGAAACTGCTAATGGCTCTTATCCTTTGGAAACCGTGAAGGCGATGAAGAAAGTGATTCTTTATACACAAAACCATTCGCGCATTGCGCCGATTTCAAAATTGCCAGTAGGGCAAACTTCGGAAGTTTATGATGCGATTTCTAGTGCCGCAGCAAGGCTTGCAGAAAAAATCGAAGCCGACACGATTGTATGCCAGACGGCTTCTGGTGCTACTGCCATGATGATGGCGGCGCAGCGACCGAATTTGCCAATTATTTCAGTTACTTCGAATCCACGAGTGGCAAATCAACTGGCGCTTATTTATGCTAATTCGGCTTTTGTGAGACCTTATTCGGAGAATTTTGGACATAGTTTGGTGGAAGAATTGAAGCAATCAGAGTATTTGCAAACAAAAGAAGGTCAAAAAGATTTACTGACCGTAATTGTGTCTGGTAATAAAAACAAAGTTGGTACAGATACGATAAGGGTACGAAGAGTTTAGTTTCCCTATATAAACTATAGGGAAACTTGGGTGGTTTTTGGTTGGGGTGGATTATTTTTGGATGCTTTCTAAACCTGGAAGTTTGTTTCCAAGTAGGAATTCTAGAGATGCGCCGCCGCCAGTTGAGACGAGGGAATATTGTAAACTTTTGTGCTTTGCCATTAGTTCTTCGACAAATCCAGTAGTATCACCACCGCAGATGATAGTTTTGGCGTCTTGATGCTCGCCGATTAATTCTGCTGCGATTGTGGAGGAGGTAGCATAGGCGGGATCCTCGGCGTAGCCTAGGAGGCCGTTCCAAATGATCGTCTTTGCATCGGTAATGAGGTTTGCGAGTTCGCCGGTACTGATTGGGCCGACGTCTAATTTGGCACCTTCTTCATTTTCGTCGAAATCGCTTGCTACGACAATTTTTGAGTTGGTTGACTTGTAGCCGTCGGCAGCGATTTTGCCTCCGACGAAGATATTGTCGGCCTTGTCGACGAATTTATCAATAAGTGGTTGTTTGTCGTCGACTTTGGAACCACCAATAATTAAAAGAACTGGGTGGGTTGGATTTTTGGTGGCTGATTCTAGGTTGCTGATTTCTGTTTCAAGTAGTAACCCGGCATAGACGGGGAGGAAGTTTTTGGCGGCATCAGTGGAAGCATGAGCGCGGTGAATGACAGCAAAACCGTCTTGGACGTATATGTCGGCACTAGTTGAGTCGATAATTGTTTTGATGAAATCTTTGGAATTTTCCTCTTCGCCCGGACCGAAACGGAGGTTTTCCAGGAGGACAATTTTGGTGTCTTTTGGAATGTCGATTTTTGTGTCGGCTTGAGGAAGCGGGGAAAAACCGACGTTTTGGTCTGGTAAAAGTTTTTTTAGTGACCCCACGATAGGTTTTAGGCTGAATTCTGGATTTTCTTTACCTTCTGGGCGACCAAGGTGAGAAATAAGAAAGATCTTATTGGCACCGTGTTCTAGGAGATAATTAATTGTGGGGAGGCTGGCGCGAATCCTGAGGTCATTTGCGACTTTGCCGTCTTTTAATGGTACGTTGTAGTCCACACGGACTAGGATGTTTTTGTTTTTTATATCTATATCTTTTATCGTTTTCATAAGACCATTATAACATGTTTACAAATATTCGTCCTATGATATAATGGCGGTATGAAAAAAGCAAGAACATATCAGCAACTACTTGGTGAAACAGTAGAGCATATGCGTCTGGAAAAAGGGTGGACGCAAGGTGAATTGGCACAAATGGTGGGGACGAG
>JAZRRH010000014.1:0-114216 GCA_045650525.1 Candidatus Nanosyncoccus sp. | reverse complement strand
AGAGATTCGGTGCCGGAAGGGCGGACGAGAAGGCGGCCGTCTATGTCTCTTAGTTTTTTCTCGTAGTCTAAGAGAATTGTTTTGGCAGAATCGTTTTCTTTGAGAGCGGCTTTTTGTTCAGGGGTGGCGGGCATATTAACGACTACTTGAGGGAATTTGGTGATGGAGCTTGATAGTTCGCCAAGGGTTTTTCTGGTTTCGGCGATGATTTTTGTGATGACAAGAGCTGTTAGCATACCATCGCCGGTGGCTTCGCCTGGGAGGATGATGTGACCGGATTGTTCGCCGCCGAGTTTGATGTGTTTTTCGTCCATGGCGATTTTGACGTTGGTGTCGCCAACATTGGTAACTTCGATATTGATTCCTTTTTTCTTGGCCCAGTTGAGGAAGCCTTGGTTGACCATGATGGTAGTGGCAACGGTTTTTAGCTTGAAATAATCGGTCAGAATTGCGAGAGTTTGGTCGCCATCGACTTCTTCGCCGATTTCGTTGATGAACATACAACGGTCGCCGTCGCCGTCAAAAGCAACACCAAAATCGAGATGCTGGTCGGTGACTAATTTTTGGAGTGATTTGAGGTGGGTGCTACCGCAGTTTTTGTTGATTTTGGTGCCGTAGTGGGCGTCAGAATGGATGAGTTCGACCTTTGCGCCGAGTTTCTCGAATATGGTTTTGTTGAGGACGCTAGTGGCACCGTTGGCGCAATCTAGACCAATGGTAAGACCTTTGAAATCGCAGGGGTTGACGTATTCTAATAGATGTTTTTTGTAGATTTCGACAGCTTCGTCGTGGAGATTTTCGCGGAGGCTGGGTGAGATGGTGGTGTATTTTTTGGGTTCTTTTAGGGACTTTTCGATAGCTGTGCGACCCTTTTCGCAGAGTTTGATGCCTTGGCTGTTGCCGCGCTCAAAAATTTTGATGCCGTTGTCGGTGTAGGGGTTATGGCTGGCGGTGACGTCAATGGCATAGTCGTAGCCCATTTCGTAAAAACAATAGTTGATGGCTGGGGTAGAAAGTACGCCGACGTTGGAGTATTCGATACCGAAGGTTTCGAGGGCGATTTCTAGGTCTTGCAGGATCCATTCGGAAGATTCTCGGGTGTCGCCACCGATGAGGACTTTGATGTCGTCGCCAGCATAATCGACGAGACCTTCGATAATAGATATAATGAATGTTTTGGTAAATTGGTTGGCCTTGCCACGAATGCCATCGGTGCCAAAATGGTCCATATTAGAGCTCCTTTAGTTGATTTTTAATTACATTGATTGTCAAAATAGTGTCTTCTACTGTGCTGCCACGTGAGAGGTCGGCGAGGGGGATGTTGAAGCCTTGAATGATGGGACCGGCGATGGTAAAACCGCCGAATTGTTCGAGAGATTTGTAGAGAATATTGCCGCTGTTTAGGTCTGGAGTAATGAGGATGTTAGCTGCGCCTTGTAATGGGCCATCTTTGGTTTTTTTGGCGGCGATGCGTGGGTTTATTGCAGCGTCAAGTTGCATTTCGCCGTCAATGAGCCAATCGGGGTGAGATGTGCGGATTTTGTCGATGACAAAATGGATTTTATCGAGGTCGGGGTTTTTGCCACCGGAGCCATAGGTGGAGTAGGAAAGCATGGCGATTCTAGGGGTGTCGCCTGTGAAATTTTCGAAAGTGGTGGCGGTATCTTCGACAATGGTGTAGAGTTGCTCTTTGGTCGGGGTTTTGTTGATGCCGCCGTCGGCAAGAGCGAGCACCTTATCGTCTTTTTTGCAAATAAAGCAACTGGAGAAAAACGCGGATTTTAAAGGGATATTGTCCTTGCAGGCTAGGACGACGTCACGGGAGGAATAGTCGAGGCCAGAAATTAGGGAGTCGGCTTGGCCTTCGGATAGAATCTTGATGGCGTGGTCAAGATTGTTAGCGGGAATGAATTCGATATCTTTGAAATAGTTTGCGGATTCTTTGGCGATTTCGTTCTTGTCTAGTTCTGGAAATACTATTTTCATAGGCTAATTATATCATGGAATAGAGGGGTAGGAATAGATGTGTCGATAAAAATATGAGGTAGAATTGATAGATACAAAATAAGACCCCTCACGAGGTCTTATTTTTTGTGTTGGTGATTATTTATCGACTACTTCACCTTCGACTGGTTCGTCATCGGATTTCGATGATTTTTTGTCTTTTTTGTCTTTCTTGTCGTCATCTTTTTTGTCGTCATCGGCAGCGGTTTGGTAAAGTTTTGCGCCGATAGGCATGATCGCATCGTTTAACTCTTTGGTGGCTTCTTCGAATTTATCTTTGTCGGCGTCAGCATCGTTTAGGACTTTTTTGGCTTCTTCGACGGCTTTCTTGATGGTTTCTTTGTCGTCGTCTGATATTTTGTCCTTGTACTCGCTTGGCATTTTTTCGGCTTGATAAATTGAGTTTTCTAGGTGGTTTTTGGCGTCGATAGAATCGCGCTTTTTCTTGTCTTCGTCGGCGTGAGCCTCGGCTTCCTTGCGAGCTTTCTCGATATCGTCTTTGCTCATGTTGCCGGAGTTTTGGATAGTGATGGATTGCTCTTTGCCGGTGCCTTTGTCTTTGGCGGTGACGTTCAAGATGCCGTTGGCATCAAGGTTAAAGGTAACTTCGATTTGTGGGATACCACGAGGTGCGGGTGCGATACCGTCCAAGATGAAGCGGCCGAGTGATTTGTTGTCGGCTGCGAATTCGCGTTCACCTTGAAGGACGTGGATTTCAACCTGTGGTTGGTTATCGGAAGCAGTAGAGAAGACTTCGGACTTGCTGGTTGGAATAGTAGTGTTACGGTCGATAAGTGGAGTGCGGACGCCACCCATGGTTTCGATACCGAGAGTTAGTGGGGTTACGTCGAGAAGAAGGATATCTTTGACATCGCCCTGGAGGACGCCGCCTTGGATGGCAGCACCTACGGCTACGACTTCGTCAGGGTTGACGCCTTGCATTGGTTCTTTGTCGAAGATTTTCTTGACTTTTTCGATGACGGCTGGCATACGAGTCATACCACCAACCATGACGACCTCGTCAATATCTTTGGTGTCGAGCTTAGCGTCTTTCAAAGCTTTCTTGACTGGCTCTTCGAGACGCTCTAAGAGATCGTCAACCAATTCTTCGAGCTTAGCGCGGGTCAAGGTGTACTCAAAATGCTTCGGACCATCTTCGTCGGCGGAAAGGAAAGGAAGGTTGATGTCGGTTGAAGTAGAGCTTGACAACTCCTTCTTGGCTTTCTCGGCTTCATCCTTGACGCGTTGCATCGCAGCTGCGTCTTTTTTGATGTCGATACCAGATTCTTTCTTAAATTCGTCAACTAGGAAGTTCACGATGACATTGTCGAAGTCTTCACCACCGAGGTGAGTATCGCCGTTGGTGGACATAACTTCAAATACACCGTCACCGAGCTCCAAAATAGAGACATCGAATGTACCGCCACCGAGGTCGAAAACAACGATTTTTTCGTCTTTTTTGGATTCGAGGCCGTAAGCCAAGGCTGCCGCGGTAGGCTCGTTGATGATACGCTTGACTTCGAGGCCAGCGATTTTACCGGCGTCCTTAGTAGCTTGGCGCTGAGAATCATCGAAATAAGCCGGGACAGTAATAATGGCTTCGGTGACTGGTTCACCAAGGAATGCTTCGGCATCGGCTTTGATTTTAGAAAGGACCATGGCGCTGATTTCTTCTGGAGTATATTCTTTGCCGTCCATTTCGACAGCGACGCCGTTACCCTTCTTTACGATTTTGTATGGGCTAATTTCCTTGTCGCGTTCGACTTCTTTGTCGGTGAATTTACGGCCGATAAGACGCTTGATGCCGTAAATAGTGTTTTTTGGGTTGGTGACGCGTTGGCGTTGTGCGACTTTACCTACTAATCTTTCGCCTTTTTTGGTGACAGCGACTACTGATGGGGTAGTGCGATCGCCTTCGGCATTAGTGATAACTTCGGGCTTGCCTGCAACCATGTAGGCAAAGGCACTGTTGGTGGTGCCTAGGTCGATTCCGATTATTTTACTCATTTATCCTCACTTTCTTTTAAATTGTGTTGGCACTCGTAGTGCGTGAGTGCTAATTACTATCTATTGTAGCGTATTAGCACTCTAATGTCAATACTGCCAATACAGGGGTGATATAGACTTTTTTACGCTCATCTTTGGTGAAAATTTTAAAAAATAATCTGATGGAATCCTCCCGGTATTTCAGTACCGGCTTTCCATCACTATTTTTTCAAATTTTCAACCTTCTTATGACGAGCTTAGAAAAAGTTTATAATCACCTCTGATTGTAGTATAATGGTAGTATGGCAATAGAGAGGTTAGTGGAGCCAACGGCGGCTCGTGACGACGTAGAGGAGGAGAAGATCGAGATTAGCCTTCGTCCGGTTACTTTTGATGAATATATCGGGCAGGAGCATCTCAAAAATAATTTGAAACTTGCTATTGATGCAGTAAGAAAACGTGCGGATGGGTCTACGCTGGACCACGTATTATTATATGGTCCGCCGGGGCTTGGTAAGACTACGATGGCTGGGGTGATTGCGCATGAACTGTCGGCATCTCTTAGGGTGACTTCGGGGCCGGCAATTGAACGGGCAGGGGATCTTGCTTCGATTTTGACTAATTTAAAAGATGGCGATGTGCTGTTTATTGATGAGATTCATCGCTTACGACGGACGGTGGAAGAGGTGCTATACTCGGCGATGGAGGATTATAAACTAGATATTGTGATAGGGAAGGGGCCGGCGGCGCGCTCGGTGAGGCTTGATTTGCCAAAATTTACCGTAATTGGGGCGACAACTAGGACTGGGTCGCTTGCGGGGCCGCTTCGAGACAGATTTGGAATTATTCATCGTTTGGAATACTATAAAGAGCCGGAGATTCGGAAGATTATTGAGAGGACGGCGGGGATTTTGAAGACAAAGATTGAGCCAGAGGCGACTGAGCTTCTTGCGACGAGGTCGCGACTGACGCCGAGGATTGCGAATCGTTTATTTAAACGAGTGCGAGATTATGCAGATGTGAATGGAGATGGGATTGTTGATACGGCGATGGCGACGCAGGCGCTTGATTTGATGGAAATAGATTATCTGGGGTTGGACCCGGCGGATAGGAATATGTTGAAGTTGATGTACGATAATTATGGGGATAGGCCGGTGGGGCTTACGACTATTGCGGCGCTTACTGGTGATGAGGCTGCGACGATTGAAGATTTTTATGAGCCATATCTTATGCAGATGGGGCTTTTAATGAGGACTCCTAAGGGGCGAGTGGTCACGGAAAAAGGGAAGAAATATTTACAAAACCCCAAAAATAAGTTATAATAACAAAAAGGAGTCTATATGGATGAGTCTTTGGTGAGAATTAGACACAGTAGAAGCCAAAAGGATTTTCCTGGGTTAAAACTGGAAGAAGATGAGTACGTAGAGTTTTTCTTTAGGCGAGCAAGAATTTGTCTTATGTTGATTTGGGGCGTTGCGTTTGCAGGGCTCGTTTTTATTCTGCTAGGGTTTTTGCTGGTTCTTATAGGGCAATCGCAGCTTGATGATATGGGTAGGCACTTCTTGTTTATAATACTTTTTGCTTTGCTGGCCGCAAATTTCTTGTTTTTGCTTTTGGCGCTCAAGATCTATCACGGGAATAAATTATATATAACAAATAAACGGGCGATTCAAATGGTAATGAACTCGCCGGTATCCACATCTATTAATGTGATTGACTTTTTCTCGGTGGAAGACGCGAGCTTTAGGCAGGAAAATCTTTTCCAAAAGCTGTTCCATTATGGGACACTGAGGCTTGCGACGGTGGGTGATGAGACTACGTATACTTTCAAATACTCAGATATCAGACCGGAGGAGCTAAGGTCTTTGACCGACCTTATTACTGACGCAAAAGAAAGCGGCATTATTAAGAATAAAAAATAGTGTTTTAGTGATTAGTTGCGGTTGTGCTTAATATAGTCGTCTTCTTTTTCGAGGGTGGCTTTTAAAGTGTATTCTTTGCATTTGCCTTCTTTGCAGTTGGCTGGCTCGTATGAGTAGGAGCTTGATGCGTCACCGAGATTGATGCCGTTTGGATCGGTCCAGAGGGCGGGGTCGATGACCTTGATGTTTTCTTCGGAGATTGATTCTGGGTAATAGTTGTGCTCTTTGTAGAAACTTTCCTCGAGAGCATAGTACATGGCGTTGATAGCGGTTTTGCGGTCTTCGTCGCGTTCCATGGCGTCGATGTTGGATTTTTGGATGAAAAATAAAATCAAAAGTAGGGAAGCAAAGATTGCTACAATAATGAGTTCCAGGACGGTAAAGCCTTTTTTGTTGTTCATAAAGTATATTATAGCATATTATGGAATTTGTATTTTGAGTGGTTTTTATTGGGCGTTTTGTTTTTTTGATCGTTTTCGAAGATAAAGTACTACGAATAATGCCGTAATAACGGAAACCCCAGCGACACTAAAAATGATTATTTGGGTGGCGTTGCCACTGGATTTCGAGTTACCACCGGTGTCTGGGGTGCTTGCTGCTGAGTTCGGAGCGATGTTTTTTGTCTTCTGCTTTGTTTATCACTAGTGCGATAGGGATGCATACTACCAGTAAAACTAGTAGGCCTGTCATTGGTTTTCTACCATAAACATGGAACTATATATAAATAAAAAAGACCCTTTGGGTCATTTTAAGTATTTGGTACACCCTAGTGGAAGAAGTCGCAACCATGTTAAAGGAAGATTTGGTGGGCGGGAATTATCCATCCTTTTTATTGTTCTCTCGTTAAGATGTCTAAAGATTACTTATCGTATCCGTAAAACACTAATTTTAATGTTTTAGTTGTTGTCTATTTCCTTATACATACCTTTTAGATTTATTTTCATTGCAAGGTTACATAGGCGTACAGCTTCGTCCATTGCTACTTTGATTTCTGGAAGATAATCATCAAAACTCATTTTAAAATCTATCTTTGGGACAGTGATTCTAACTGCGGCGGATTTATTAGTCCTTTCAATAGTCATCCCTTCAGAGAGATACCCGCCTATATATTTTTGAAAAATATTCATATGCGCGCCCATTTTTGGGAAAGTCAAATCCAAAAAACCTCTATCTGATTTGTGGATTATACGGACTTTATTTAACGGTGTTTTTATCTCTGGCCACACGGCACTAGCTCCTCTTGGGCCTGTGACTTCATTAATTTTTAATGTTGGGTAGTTTTCTCTAATATTTTGATAATACCTTTGCCAAAATCCAGTGACATTTTTGTCTTCAACAACCGTATAACCATTTTTCTTTTCCATAATAGCTTGCGACAATAATTGCGAAGCGTAAGAGTCTTTCTTAAAATAATCCAGAAGTTCTTCGTAAGAAATTTGATTCTCATATTTTTTAGCTTCCGCATTGTTTTTTAGGTATTCCTCTGGAGCAATAATAAAAACAAAAAAATCGGTATAATCACCATTTTTAACACCTTTTTCTCCGCGTAAGTCATATCTACCTCTCTGATTTGGCATTGCGATTGCATCAATTTTGTCTTCGATTAATAGGCCGATCTTTTGAGTGTCATTTTTGAGAATGACAGTAATGTCGCTTTCGCCATTTTCGTCCATTAGGGAGTGCTCGGTGGAAACTAGTTCATAATTTTTATCAAAATTTATCTTGTCTAAGAATAACCCTTTGAAATTTGGGTCATTTACAAACTTATTAATCACGAGAAAATCAATGTCTCTTTCAAAAACTTTTTCGAATACTATTTTCATAAATATTATGGTACACCGGGAGGGACTCGAACCCACGACCCTCTGTTCCGAAGACAGATGCTCTAATCCACTGAGCTACCGGTGCGCCTTTATATTATAACACTTTATGTAGGTGGTTGAAACCGTAAGCGGTTTGGTGGGGTTGTATTATTTGATGTCGTATGGTAAATGGCTGGTATGAAAAAACTTCGGGTTTTGTTTGGGAGTATACATCAGTCGTATTTGGTAGTGGCTTTTTGTGTGGGAGTAGTTGTTGGTGCGATTGTTGGGATATGCTTTAGGGTCAATTATTTCGCGTCGCCGGTATGGATTGGTGTGGTGTTGGCGTTGATGGTGGTTGCTCTATTGTGGCCGAAGTGTCTCCTGGTGGTGGTGGCTTTTGTGGCTGGGATGGTTTTGGTGTTTTTTAGAATTGCAGGGGAATTACAAGGCGAAAACTATGTGAGACAACTTTATGGTAGAAATGTGGTGGTTTCTGGAATTATTGACGGTGATCCGGAGACGGACGAGATGAAAACTAAGTTCAAGTTGAGTGGGTTGAAATTTGGTGGAGATGATGATGTTGGTGTGAGAGGAAGTTTGTATGTATCGGTTAATAAAAACGAGGAATTAGCAAGAAGTGACAAGATGGTTTTGGAGGGGAAAATGCTTGATGGATTTGGAACGTACAGCGGGTATTTGTATATGCCGAAGCTTGTTGAATGGGAGAGGCCGGAGCCGGGGGATTTGGTGCTTAGGGTTCGGAATTGGTTTGCGGGGAGGATACGGGACTTAGTGCCGGATCCGGAGGCATCGCTTGGACTTTCGTATTTACTAGGTATGAGGACTGGGCTTTCTGATGATTTGAATGAGAATTTGAGGATGGTGGGGTTGATCCATATTGTGGTGGCGAGCGGGGCGCATCTTGCAATACTGGTAGAAGTAGCGCGGAAAATCTTTGGAAAAGCGTCGCGATTTGCGGGGTTTTTGTTTTCGGTGTTATTTGTAGTGTTTTTTATGTGTATGGTGGGATGGACGCCGTCGATTTTGCGTGCTGGTATGATGACGATTCTTTCGCTCGTGGCGTGGTATTTTGGAAGAGAGATTTCGCCGTGGCGATTGATTTTGATTACGATGGCTTTTACTCTGGTGATTTCGCCGATGTATTTAACGAATTTGTCGTGGTTGCTTTCGTTTGCGAGCTATGCGGGGATTATGATCCTCGGGCCGAGGATTCGGAAGGTGCTTTATGGGTTGAAAAAACCTGGGTTTATCGGTGGGGTAGTGATCGCTACGGTGTCTGCGACACTTATGACTTTGCCGCTTACTTTATATTATTATGGTGCGGTGTCTCTAATATCGGTGGTGGCGAACTTGTTGATTTTGCCGACTTTGCCGTGTGCGATGGGGTTAGTTTTTTTGACTGGAGTAGTGGTCGGAATACCTGGTGTGGAGATAGTGGTGTCATGGTGTGCTAAAGCGGTTTTAGATTTTCACATTATGGTGGTGAATTGGTTTGGTGGGATGAAGCAATTTTTGGTGGAAATCCCAACCTACAAATGGCAAGTGTTTTTGATTTATGTTTTGATACTTGGTTTTGTTGTGATTGGACTAATCAGGAGAAAAGTGGTAAAATTAAGGGAAGTTGATTATAAATTTTGATGGGAGATAAACATGTCTGGACATAGTAAATGGGCAACGACAAAAAGGCAAAAAGCGGTTGTAGATGCGAAACGCGGCGCGCTTTTTACTAAGATTGGGAATCAAATTGCGATTGCAGCGAGGCAGGGAACTGACCCAGCGATGAACCCAAGTCTTGCAATGGTACTTGAAAAGGCAAGGTTAGCAAACATGCCAAAGGCAAATATTGAAAGAGCGATTGCGAGAGTGGCGGATAAATCGGCGGCGACTTTGATTGAAGAGGTATATGAAGCTTATGGTCCTGGTGGTGTGGGGATCGTGATTGAAGTAGCTACGGACAACAAAAACAGAACTTTGCCCGAAGTGAGGCATACTTTGGACAAAAATGGTGGCCGTATGGCGGAGTCTGGTAGTGTGATGTTCCAGTTTAAGAGAAAAGGCGTGATTGAGGTTTCTGAAAAGGGAGACGATGCAATGATGGTGGCTCTTGATGCTGGGGCGGAAGACGTGGTGGATGAAGATGAGGGAACGGTGATCTATACCGAAGCTTCGGATCTCATGAAGGTAAGGCAGGCTATTGTAGATGGTGGCCTAACAGTAACTTCGGCGGAGCTTCAATATGTACCAACTTCGTACGTGCCGGTGGAGGGCGATAATGCTGAGAAGTTGGAAAAATTACTCGGTGCCGTAGATGACCTTGATGACGTAACGAATGTTTACACGAATGCTGAATAAAAAAATAATCCCGCGAGAGCGGGGTTATTTTTTTAGAGACCGTTTTTAAGACGTGGATGTTTTCTTTTATCGCTGTGTTTGTGATTATTATTGCGATTTTGCTTAGAAACTGGTCGTAGTTTAATCTTTCTTGCCATAGGGATATTATAACATATTTTTGAAAAATATGTTATAATAGGTGATGGAAAGGTGGCCGAGTGGTTGAAGGCACTGGTCTTGAAAACCAGAGACGGAAACGTCCGCAGGTTCGAATCCTGTCCTTTCCGCCAGGAAGACTAGAAAAATGACCCGAAGGGTCATTTTTGTAGTCTTCTTCGACAGAAGAAGATAGGATGCGAGCCCGAGGTTCGAATGGAGCGAACGAAGTGAGCGACATCCCTATCCTGTCCTTTCCGCCAAATCTAAGATAAATAGCAGAAAAGCGAAGCTTTTCTGGCAGACTGAAGAAGTATAAAAATTGAGAGCTTGCTCTCATATTTTTATTGCTTCTGAAGTATACCAAGAACCGTAGGTTCTGCTATTTGCATTTGATTTGAGTGTTTTGAATGGACTAGGATTATATAATCTGCCTTTTTGCCAATCATCTTATGATGTGCAACAAAAAGCAGGACTCGTTTTTTCGAATCCCCTCCTTTTTTATTTGATTTTTTTATTTTTATGCTAAAATAGTTGTTAAGTAGGTCAAAATTAATTTGGTGGGTAAGGAGGTGCCCATAGAATGAAAAATAAAAAGTGTAAATATATATTTGTTACTGGTGGCGTGTTGTCTGGCGTTGGTAAGGGAATTACGGCGGCGTCGATCGGCGCGATCTTGAAGGCAAAAGGCTATAAAGTTACAATGCAAAAATGCGATCCTTATCTTAACGTGGATGCTGGACTTTTAAACCCGGTGGAGCATGGTGAATGCTATGTGACGCATGATGGTGTAGAGACCGACCTTGACCTGGGGCACTATGAAAGATTTTTGGATTTCGAGACAAATAGATATTCGATCACTTTGTCTGGCTCGATTTACAAAGAATTAATTGAACGCGAGAGGTCTGGTGGTTTTCATGGTAAAACTGTGCAGCTTGTGCCGCATTTTACTGGTTTGGTGTGCGAAAAGATTGAAAAGGCTTCGGCTGATTCTGATATTCATATTGTGGAAATTGGCGGGACGATTGGTGATTATGAAGGCTTGCCTTTTGTGGAAGCGATTAGGTTGTTCGCAAACAAGGTGGGGCGTAGAAACTGTTTATACGTAAGCGTGGTGTATGTGCCATTTATTCATACTTCAAAAGAGCTAAAGACCAAGCCAGCGCAGAATGCCTTGAAGGATCTTCGTGGTTTTGGGATTATCCCAGACGTAGTATGTGTAAGGACAGAGAATCCGGCACCGAGAGCAATTTGTGAAAAGATTGCGGCTTTTTCGGGGATTTCGTCAGATGCTGTGGTGAATTTGCCGGATATCAGTAGTGTTTATGACGTGCCGTTTAATGTATTAAAGTCAGGCGTGTTGGAAATACTAAACGACTTCGTGAACAACGACAAGGAGCCAGACATGAAGAGATGGAAAGAGTTTTCACGAAGAAGAGCCAAAGAATGCGCAAAGACCGTGAAAGTCGGGTTGGTAGCTAAGTATGTTGGAAACGACGATACTTATATGTGTGTCACTGAAGCCCTCAAGGCGGCAGCGGCCTGGAATGGGGTGAATTTGGATTTAAGATGGATAAATGCTGAAGAGATTGAAGATAAGTCGCAGCCAAATTCGGAAGCTTGGAAAATGTTGAAAGAATGCGATGGAATTGTAGTACCTGGTGGATTTGGTGCGAGAGGCGTGGAAGGAAAAATTAAGGCGGCAGAGTATGCTCTAGGCCACAATATTCCTTATCTCGGACTTTGTCTTGGGATGCAGGTGGCCTGTATTGCAGCGGCAAGAAAAGGTGGGGTAAAAGGTGCAAATTCAGAAGAGTTTGGTGCCAGTGAAGATGATAATAACAACGTGATATATATAATGGAGGGGCAAAAGGGTAAGGAATCTACTGGTGGTACGATGCGGCTTGGCGATTACAAGGCAGTTTTAAAACCGAAATCTAAAACCGCGAAATACTACAAAAAGGCAATGGAAAAAGGTGAGTATGTATATGGTACAGAAGTGATGGAAGATGGTAGCGTGGAAGCGATTGAAAGGCATCGCCATCGTTATGAAGTAAATCAAAAGTTTTTGTCGGAAATAGAAAAGGGTGGTCTTCAGGTAGTCGGTACTTCACCAAATGGTAAGTTGGTGGAATTTATTGAGGCGCCAAATTGTAAGTTCTTTGTGGCGACACAGGCTCACCCGGAGTTTAAGTCTAGGCCACTTAATCCACACCCGCTTTTTATGGAATTTGTAAAAAGTTTGAAATAGATTCGGTTATGCAAATATTGTTTGTGGCATTTGTTTTTGCATGAGTTTTTTGGTTGATTATGTTTATGGTTTTTATGGTATAATTTTGGTATGGATGAAAGTGAAGTTCAAAGAAAACGTCGTGATAATGAAGAGCAGGCGACTAGAGATAGGGCGAGAATTCTTGGGCTACCGTATTTAGACACGCGGGATTTCGAAAACGATATTCCGATGGTGCCCGATCTTTTGTCTACTGATGACATGCATAAGAACTACATAATCCCATTGCAGAAAGGCGGGGGTGAAGATCATTATCAGTTTATGGTAACAAGCCAGACGCCGAGAACTGTAATTGAGCAGATGCAGCGAGCTTATTCTGATGAAGGTGAAAGGGTGGATTTTTTCTTGATTTCTGGGTCGGCATACAAGGTGTTTATGCTAAGGTACGATCCGCCAAAGGTGGTACATTATGATGATATCAAAATTGCAGGCGATGGCGATTCGGAGACAATTGCAAGCGTTTCGCAGACTTTGGCACAGGTGTCAACAGAGAAGGTGTTTGATTTTTTGATTGATCAGGCAGATAAGCTTGGGGCGAGTGATATCCATATCGAAAACATGCGTACGGAAATTCGAATCAGGATGAGGGTGGATGGTTTGCTCCATCCGGTTGCAGATATCGATAAAGACAAGTATAGGATTTTTATGGGGGAATTGTCGTCAAGGGCGAATGTGTCGATGGCTTCGAATAAGCCTCAATCTGGTCATATGCAGCAGGAGATACATAGAGACGGTGCTACACATATGCTTAATATTCGTGTTGAGACTATTCCGACGATGTATGGACAGGATGCGGTGCTTAGGTTGTTTAACTTTGACGAATCCCTTTTGAATTTGGATCTCCTTGGTTTATCGGAGGAGGAACGTCGTGAGATCAACGATGTGATTTCACATCCGCGAGGGTTAGTGCTTATGGTGGGTCCTACGGGCTCAGGTAAATCTACGACGCTTTATTCGATGCTTAATGCGCTAAATACTTCGGATCGTAAAATTATTACTTTGGAGGATCCGATTGAATATGGTATTACGGGAATTTCGCAGATTCCGATTGATACTACTGGCGGTGGGTCGTTTGCTGAGGGGCTTCGGTCGGTGCTGCGTCTAGACCCCGATGTAGTAATGGTAGGTGAGATTCGTGATGCCGATACAGCAAAGACGGCAATTCAAGCTTCGATTACGGGGCATTTGGTGTTGTCATCGTTTCACGCAAACTCGACCAGCGCGGCATTTTCTAGGATGATCGATCTTATTGGCGTGAATCCGATTTTTTCGTCTTCTATTCGTCTTATTATGGCGCAGAGATTGGTTAGAAAATTGGCTGACTCAAAGAAGGCGCGGCCGGCTACTGAAGCGGAGGCGAAATACATCCGTGAGGTTCTCGAGGGTGTTCCTCAGGATAGATTGACCGGAATTAATTTGGACACTATTACGTTGCACGATCCTGTAGCGACTGAGGAGGATCCATTTGGTTATCATGGCCGTACGGTGATAATGGAGCAGCTGATTGTGTCGGATGATATTCAGGCGTATATTCGTGGGGATGTTGCCGATATTAATACGAGTGCAATTGAGGAAACCGCAAAGAAAAACGGTATGTTGACTTTGGAGCAGAAGGGTATTCTTGCGGTACTGCGAGGGGAAACGACGCTTGAAGAAATCTCCAGGGTGATATAGTGTGATATAATTGCTATTATGAGTGAAAAAATTGTTTCTGACTATAACGGATATGACTACAAAAAGATCTTCTGGGAAGATGCTGACCGTGAGTATGAAGACCAGGCCGACCGGATGGCGATTCGGAAGTTATTGCCAAAACGTATGGAAAAGTTTGCAGATATTGGCGGGGGATATGGCAGACTCGCAAATGAATATTTGAAAAGGGCACGTAAGGTCGTACTTTTTGATTATTCAAAAACTGAACTTGAGCAAGCAAAAGAAATCTATGGTGATAAGATCGAGACTCGAGCGGGCGATATTTATAAATTGCCATTTAAGGATGGAGAGCTTGATGGGTTAATGATGGTGAGGGTAACCCACCATTTGAAGCACCTTGATAAGGCTATGGCGGAACTTTATCGCGTTCTGAAGCCAGGTGGAGTAGCAGTGATTGAAGTTGCTAACAAGCGAACTTTGCCGAAGATTGTACGTTTTATAACTAGAAGGAGTAAAGTTAATCCATTTGACAAGAAGGTGGCGAATTATAAAGAAATCTCAAAGGATGGATTTTACAATTATCATCCGAAGTATGTTGAGGAGATTTTTGGAAAAGTTGGTTTTAGTCAAGAAAAAGTTTTGTCGGTATCGAATTTCCGAAGTAGGGGGTTAAAAAAGATTTTTGGAACGAAGAATTTGATAAAAATGGAGAACAAGGCGCAGAAAATGTTGGCGCCGATTAGGTTTGCGCCATCAATCTATTACAAGTTGAGAAAACCAGAGAAATAGTGTATAATATCTGATGCAGGGTCGTCGGTTAAAAACTGTCGACCGCCTGCACTCGTTTAATAATTAAAACAAGTTTTAATTATTAAACTCGTTTGGGGTCGTCGACCAGAGGTCGTCGTCTCCCTGCGTTCGTTAATATAACAAAACAAGTTTTGTTATATTAACTCACTTGGGGTCGTCGTTCAACGGATAGGACATATCCCCTCTAAGGATACAATGATGGTTCGATTCCATCCGGCCCTACCATTTTTTGTTTGCACCCGTAGTTCAACGGATAGAACATTGGTTTCCGGAACCAACAATATCGGTTCGATTCCGGTCGGGTGTACCACCGATTGGATCCAGTAATACTGAATTACTCTGGAACCGAAGCGTCCCAAGGGGCAAACGGTTCGATTCCGGTCGGGTGTACCAATTATCAGTGTTTTATGATATAATTGTTGTCATGGTACCGTAGCTCAGCTGGTTAGAGCGTGGGACTCATAAGCCCAAGGTCGGTGGTTCGACCCCACCCGGTACCACCAGATGAATAGCTCCAGTGAGCTATTTTTTGTTGGGAACCACCGAACCTTTGGTGCGGGGTTCGACCCCACCCGGTACCACCATTGCAATGGCTCCATCGAGTCTTTTTTTGTTGGGGACCACCGAACCTTTGGTGCGGGGTTCGATTCTAGTTGGTGTTATCAGTAGAATAAATGTATGAAAAATCCGCAGCTGCTGCTGCGGATTTTAATTAGATTTTGATGATTTCGCCTGGCTTGATCCAGAACCCGTATCGGTTACTAAACTGGAAACCAAGAATTGGCGGATATGCCATCATCCCTGGATCATCTGGGCCGAGGTGAATGTGACCAAAGAAGACCGGCACATTGTTGTCCAGCCGGAGTTCTTGGACGATTTTGTCCAAGGCTTTTGTTCGCGCTCTGTCTACCTTGTTTGGCGACCAGAAGCCAAATATTTTTCCCAAAGGGCTAATACCTGGTGGGTAATGGCATACAATAGCTTTTGGGCTATCGTTTTCGTCCAGTAAACCTTGGCTACTTAGTAGCTCTAGGGCTTTGGCTGTCTTGACATCCAGTAGGTTTGTGCCAATGATTACGACCCCATTGTGACTGTGTGCATAGGGTACGTATTGAATGCCGAAACGTTCGAAATACCCCTCTTTTTGAAGCTTTTGGTAGAAGCGTTCCTCTGGGGGTAAAGTTTCCTCGATAGTTATATCTTTTACCGAGAAGTCGCTTGGCACGATTTCGCCATTGCCAGGGGAATAAATAATATTAATTCCACTATCTTTGGCGGCTTGAGCCAGGGGCTGGATGGTCTCTTCTAATGTTTGGAGGATTTCGTTTTCCACACATTGGCGGAAAGATTTGTAATGTTTTGACATTACTGCTCGAAATACTCCTGCGTGGACTGAATCATAAACCCAGCTTGTTGGGACATCGGGTCTTTCGCCGATAATATCAGACAGAGCCGAGATTAAACACTCGTAGTCGGTCTCTCCTCGCCTTACTTCATAGAAGATTTTGACGAGTTTGTTCATGATAGGACCACGTGCTCCGGCGCCATCGCCGTTTATGATTAGTGTGTCTCCTGCCTCTATGGCTTTGATGGTGTTGATGACTTTTTCGGTTAACGTTTTGCTGCCGTGTAGGTCATTGGTTACAAAGGTTGACAAATAAATCACCTCCTTTTTTAAAGAACTATGTATGAATACTACTACTGTTATTATGACAAATTTTCGTGATTTTGTCAAGGGTAGGGCTTTGTCCCTTGCTTTTTTGCTTAAAAAGTGCTATAATAGTATGTATTGTTTTTCAAAAAAGAAAAAAGTTCATTAAAGGAGGGAATATGATAATTTCTGAAATGATTCTCGGGAAAATGGTTAAGTGCGAGGTGAAGCGTACGAGCCATAGGAAACTGTTGAATGACGAAAACATTACGGATTCGTTAGTTCAATTTGAACCTGAGGATGGAATAGTAACTGTTGACGAGCGAGCCAGCGAGAATTATGCAAAATATGCTGCGCTGCACGAATGTGTTTGTTGCGGCAAATATGCGTATCTCGTGCCGCATGAAGATCCTCTCGGTCGCTGTGCGCGTATCGATGAGCTCGTTATGGCATTGATGCCTGCGACTTATCGTCGGGAGTATTCCGAGAAACGTCTTGAGATGTTCAAGACACTTCTCGAGAAAAATTTAAACCCAAGTCTCAACGAGAGCTTCAAGCGCTCTTTGAGGTTCCATCAGAAATATCTGGAAAAATAAGGAGGTGATCATTAATACCGGCCTGTAGGGCCGGTTTTTTAATCGTCGGGGTCGATGATGGCGAGGGAAAGGTCGTCGAGTTGAGACTCGTCGATGGTGGATGGGGAATCCATCATGAGGTCGACGCCTGAGCCGTTCTTCGGGAAGGCGACGATGTCGCGGATATTGTCGACGGATTCTAAGACCATAAAGATACGGTCGAGGCCTGGGGCGCAGCCGGCGTGAGGTGGAGCGCCGAATTTGAAGGCGTTCAACATGCCAGAAAAACGAGCTTCGACGTAGTCGTTGTTGTAGCCAAGGATGTTGAAGGCTTTGTACATGATATCTGGGTTGTAGTTACGGACGGCGCCAGAGCAAACTTCGAAGCCGTTCATGACCATGTCGTATTGGTCGGCTTTGATGGCGAGTTTGTCGGTATCGGTCTTGGCGGATTCTAGAGCGGTGAGGCCACCTTTTGGCATACTGAATGGGTTATGTCCGAAGTCGAGTTTTTTAAGTTTGTCGTCCCACTCGTAGAATGGAAAATCGATAACCCAACAGTAGGAAACTTCGTCAGGGTTCTTAAGGTTGAAGTGATCAGCAAAATCGATACGGAGAGCACCGAGGACTTTGTTGACTTTGTCGCGTTCGTCAGCACCGAAGAAGACAGCGTCGCCGTTTTTGGCACCGGTGAGTTTTTGGACATTCGCAATCTCTGCTTCGGTCATAAATTTGAGAATCGGAGATTTGGCGCCTTCGTCTGTATATAATATATAGGCGAGACCGCCGGCGCCGAGCTTGCGAGCTTTTTCGGTAAACTCGTCGATTTCGCGACGAGTGAGGCTGGCAGCGCCTTTGACGCAGAGAGCTTTGACGCAAGGCGTTTTGAAGACTTTAAAATCGGTGTCTTTGAATACGTCGGTGAGATCGATAAGTTCTAAACCATAGCGAAGGTCTGGTTTGTCGGTGCCATAGGTATCCATGGCGAATTCATATGGAAGACGGGGAACTTTTGAGTCCTTTTCGAGGTATTTTTTGGCTGGCTCGGAATTAAGTACAAGTTTCTTTTTGGCAAACTTGGTTGCGAGGTCGATGAACAGTGGCTCGATAGTTTCGCGGACGGTCTCGCCGTCGTCGACAAAGGACATTTCGCAGTCTAGCTGATAAAAATCTCCGTAGAGGCGATCGGCGCGAGGGTCTTCGTCGCGGAAACAAGGAGCGATTTGGAAATATTTGTCTACGCCGCCGACCATGAGGAGCTGTTTGAATTGCTGAGGAGCTTGCGGAAGGGCATAGAATTTGCCCGGGTGAAGTCGGGAAGGGACGAGGAAGTCACGGGCGCCTTCAGGGGAAGAGTTGGCGAGGATAGGAGTGGTAATTTCGGTAAAATCATGGTCATACATGTAGTTTCGGATGAAACGATAGAATTCTGAACGACGTTTCATAGTGCTTTGCATGGAAGGACGACGAAGATCGAGGTAGCGATATTTGAGGCGAAGTTCTTCGGAAGACTTTTCGCCGTCATCATGGGTGTTGACTGGGGGAGTGAGGGATTTGTTTAGAACTATGAGTTCATCAACGACTAGTTCGATGGTGCCGGTCTCGATGTTGGGGTTGATTAGGTCTTTGGCTCGTTCACGCATGGTGCCGGTGGCTTTTAAGACAAACTCATCGCGAACGGATTCGGCTAACTTGAAAGAGTCGGGTGTGTCTGGGGTGATAACAAGTTGGATAATACCGGTGTGGTCGCGAAGGTCAATAAAAATAAGACCACCGTGATCGCGGCGGGAATTGACCCAACCTTCGACGGTAACTTTTTTCTTAAGATGGTTTTTTAAATCATTTGCTAAAAATCTCATATCTGTTATTATAACACTTAATAAGTAAATAATCTAGTAGGCATAAGGTGGGGAAGCGAGGTGCCTTATTTGCCGAGCAAGTATTCTAGTAGAATTTGGATGGTGAAGAAGCCAACGAGAGTATCGTTTTCGTCTTGGACGAGGAAGAAATAACTATTGGTGCGTTCGATTTCGGAAACAGCATAGGACAGTGAGTCGGTAGCGTGGAGATAGTTTACTGTCGGGTCGACGTATTTATCGGCGCGATCGGTCTCTTTGATTTCGAGGGCGTTTAATGCTTCGGTATGGATGACACCTTTGACATTATGTTTGGAGTCGACGACCGGGAAATTAGTAAAGCCGGATTTGTATAGCTTGTCGAGGACTAGAGGGCCGAGGATTTCGTTTTTGTCGACAAAGACCATTTTGGACTTCGCGACCATGAGTTCCCCGACCGTGCGAGTATCAAAACTCATAATGGCAGCGATGCGATTGCGGTCGCTCGTGGTGAGGATTGATTTAGGTGTGCGTCTTAGGACGTCGATAAATTCTTCGAGCGAGGTGGGCGTGTACTTGGTAGGTTTTGCTGGAGTTTTGGGTGAGCGGTATTTGTCTAGCTTGGGGTCAAGCCATTTTACGAATTTTCGTAATAATGATTCCAACATGATATAATCATTATAACATTTATTTAGTGAAGGAGTTAATATATGAAGAAACTGAAGGGGTTTTCAGTGATTGGTGTAATTATAATAGTGGCAGTAGTGGCCGCAATTGGCATTGGTGCGTATTTTGTGATTGACGGAAATAATAATGCGACTGATTATACTAAATATGATTTTAATTCGATTATTGAGCCGGATAAACATAATGGCAACATTGGTGACCATGTTAAAGGTAATCCAGATGCACCTGTTTTGATCTTTGAATATGCAGATTTTCAATGTCCTGGGTGTGCTTCGGTCAACCCACGCGTCAACAAGACCATTGAACAACTAGACGGGAAATTAGCTATAGTGTATAGGAGCTTTCTTTTGGCTTACCACCAAAATGGTACAGCTGCAGCTTCGGCTGCGGAGGCGGCTGGTCTTCAGGGATATTGGAAAGAATATGCTGACAAGTTGTTTGCTTCTCAGGTGGAATGGGAAGAAGCCAGTGGATCCGAGAGAAAAGAACTATTTGACAAGTATTTTGAAGAGGTAACAGATGGTAAAGGTGACCTCGAAAAGTTTAATAAGGATATTTCGAGCAGTGAAGTGTCGAAAAAGATTAGTTTCGATATGGGGATCGGTAAAAGAGTTGACATAGGTGGAACACCGGCGTTTTATATTGATGGCCAGCTTATTACTTGGAATAAAGAGGGAAGTGTTGAAGTCAATGGAAAGACGATTTCGTGGGATTCAGCAAGAAGCGGAGATGATTTTACGAAGTTGATTAAGGAAATCGTCGAGGCGAAATTGGCCGAGTAAGAGTTCTTTGTAGCTGAAATAAAATATCCACCAAAAGATGGTGGATATTTTTGAGAATTAAATCTCAATAAACTCTTGCCAAGCGGCAGGAGCGATTTTTGACTGCTGACGCCCTGACGAGCGCTTTAGCCGTTTGATACGCATGTATCTATTTTTCTCCTTAATGTTTTTCGCTCTTACGACCTTCACCCCACCTTGCGAAGACTTTGGATTAAAGCCACTTCGAATGTGAGCGATAGGACCTATTCTAGCAAATAATGAAAAATCATGCAAGCATATTTTTATTGACCTCTTATTTGTTGAAGTGACATAGGGATAATGCTTATGTGTTATAATGTTTAATATGAAAAAGCGTGGGCGCATTAAGTTTCACAAAGTGAAAACTTGGCAGCTTTTGGTGATTTTGGTGCCATTGTTTTTTGTTGATGCGACGCTTCTTCGGCTTGACCATATACGGATGGTGGAGCTTAGGAGTGCAGTGCTTACGGCGGACGAGAATGAGGATGATGAAGCTATAAAGAATGGGCTGGAAGAGTTGAAGAAATTTGTTTTTTCAAATATGGTGATTAATGTCGTGGACGACAACGGAGAACAGAGGATTACTTTTGGGACAGGACCGTTTTATCTGGAGCATCAATATAATAGGGATGCGACGAAAGCTTTGCAAGAGGCCGAAAAGCAGATTATGGATGATAGTAATCCGAATGGCAATATATATAATAAAGCAAATGAGGTGTGCAGGGCGCAAGCGATTGCGAACGGGTGGAGTTGGGATAACCCCAATTTTATCAATTGTATGATTTCTGAGATTCAGAAATACCCTGCGGCGGATGACATACAAGATAGGATTATTGCTAGCTTGCCGTCTACGGAGCTTTATCGCCATAACTATGCTGCCCCGATATGGGCGCCGTCAATAACTGGGTTTATGATGCTTATCACTGTTGTTATTATTGTTGTAATTTTTATACGTTTTTTGGTGTGGTTATTCTTGCGCTTATCTCTGTTATTTGTGCGATTTTAAGAGGTGGACTCTAAAAAAAGTGGTTTTTATTCGTAAAACCTCTTGACATTTTAGGTACGGAATCATAAGATAAGATTATAATAATTTAAGGAGGAAAGCTGACATGGCTTACGAACATACCAATGGTAAAGGTGTAAAATACTATCTACATAAAACTGAAGTTACCCTACGCGGTGGCAAGCCTCAGACTATCTATTTCTTCACTAAGCAAGAAAATGGTGGCAAGGGTACTCCTTGTGATTTGCCAGCAGATCGCGTTGTTGTTGAGAATCCACGCAATGGTTTCTTGACTCTTAAGAAGAAAGCTTAATTATAGATAATTATATATGCAAAAACCGCCTCTTTTTGGGGCGGTTTTTGGTTTTGTTGACAAAAATATGGTTTAGCGGTATAATGGTAGTATATCGCGGGGTAGAGCAGCCTGGTAGCTCGTTTGGCTCATAACCAAAAGGTCGCTGGTTCAAATCCAGCCCCCGCAACCAAGATGATTTGGTGGCCTGTAGGGCTGTTTTTTTGTGTTAAGGAATTGTTGTCTATTGTAAAAAAAACCTAAAGGTCTTTTTGTTCATATGGTAGGGGTACTAGGATAATTTCTTTGCTTCGCAAAGAAATAATGCTGGGCGTCGGCTCGGAAGATGTTAAACAAGTTTACCATCTTCGCTCACCTCCTACAGCATGCGAACCTACGGTTCTCATCCTAGTCCCTATTATAGAAATCAAAAAAGACCTTTTAGGTCTTTTTGATTTCTATGGTGGGGGTACTAGGATTCGAACCTAGGACACTGCGTGTATAAGACGCATGCTCTAACCAACTGAGCTATACCCCCGCTACTCTATTCTATCACATAATGATATAATACTAAGCATGAACAAGTTGAAAACTTTCTTTCGGCGACTGAAATTCAGAATGAAGCATGATTTTTTTACAGCTCCTAATATGATTTTGGTTTTTGCGATTGCTCTTTGTGTGGTTTGGACTTATCAGTCTGTGGTGGCAATGTCTAGGAACTGGGAATTATCGGAGCGTTTGGCTGCGGAAAAAAAGGAGCTTGATCTTGCCAAGGTCGAAGTTGAAACGATGGAGCTCGAGAATGAGTATTTTAAGTCCGACGAATATCAGGAACTTTTGGCGCGAAAATATTTAGACAAGATGGCGCCGGGAGAAAAAATGGTGATTTTGCCGGAAAATACCGAAGAGGCCAAGAGTAGATTTCGCGATACCGAAGTAGAAGCCAAAGAAAGGGAATATTCGAATTTCGAAAAATGGATGATGTTTTTGTTCCCGGGGCGATAATTTGATGATTATTTGAAAAATCTAAACCACTTATGCTATAATTATTAGTATGAAAAGAAGGCGCGCTGGGTTTACATTAATTGAAGTATCGTTATTTTTGGCGATTACTGGTTTACTCTTTGTGGGGATTGCGGTAGGTACGCAGAATTCTATTTTTCAGCAGAGGTTTAATGATTCTGTGCAAAATTTTGCAGAATTTCTGAGGTCGGCTTATTCGGATGTGATGAATGTGAGGAGCGATGGAAATGGCAGATCAGATAAGGCTATTTATGGTAAGTTGATTACTTTTGGCGAAAACACAGATCTGGCAGGTAATCCTGTCGATCCTGAAGGTTCATCTATTTTCTCATATAATGTGATTGGTAATGCCGAGAGCGAAGTTTCTGGTGGTATCATAAAGTCTTTAGGGGATTTGGGAGCGAATGTGGTAGTGGAGGAGGATGGTACTTATAAGCCGGCGGGATTTGCTGATAATTATAAACCGAGGTGGTCTTCGGCGATTCAGCAAGATAATAGTAATGGCAATGGTCGTGATAATTTCGTTGGTGCTATTCTTATCGTCAGGCATCCGGATTCTGGGACGGTTTTTACTTTCGTAAAGAGGGATGGTACTATTCAGGTTAATGAAGCGGTTAAAGAACCGTCTAGTGATGACAACATGGAACATCTTTTGACGAAAGAGTTAGAATCGGGATCGTTTGAGTCAGGTACGATTGATTTTTGCGTAAATCCTAATGGTATTGGTCAGGGTGGACTTCGTCGCGATGTGAGGCTTGTTGAAAATGCGAGGAATGGTTCGGGTGTTGAAGTAATTGGCGATGGAGATGGCGATAAATGCGGACGAGTGGACTAATGCACGCTGGTAGCGGGTTTACTTTGATTGAGCTTTCTCTTTCGATTGCTTTTATTTCTGTATTGTCAATTATTATTGTGGTGCTTATAAATGGGACGATTTCGTCATATAATAGGGGGCTAACTTTGAATAAGATAAATACCGGTGGGATGGATCTTGTGGACGAGTTGAGGACTGCGATACAAAGCTCTAAAGATGGTTCGGCGCTAGATGAATGTGATAAATATGATACGGACAAAACTTACGATAAATGCAAGCGTGATGGCGCAAAGTTGTTTGTGTCTGTAGTACGGAGTGAGGATATTTATCTTGGATCAACTAAGATGTCGAGCATACCGGTCTACGGGGCTTTTTGTACGGGACGCTATTCGTATTTATGGAATTCTGGATATTTTTCGAGTAAGAACGATTATAAAATTAGCGAGAAAGGAGATTTTAAGGCTGCTGTTTTGAAATACAAAAATAATGAAGAAAAAGTGGTGACATTAGATGGTTCGGGGGAGTCTGGTGATAACGTGGAAGGGGGTGGATATGTTCGGTTATTAAAGATCGCTGATGATAAACGAGCTGTTTGTGCTTCGAAGGTAAGTGAAGATTATGAGCCAGATTGGAGTAGCGGTGAATTTGATATTAGCGATACTCTTGCGATGAACGGTGAGCCGGAGGAAATATTGTCATCTGATGGCCATAATGAACTAGCTGTGTTTTATCTTGATGCTGCGATCCCTGCTGAAAGTAAGCAGAGTAAGGATATATTTTATTCGGTTTCTATGATTCTTGGGACAACCAATGGCGGTATTGATCTCAGTAAGGGAGGCGATTTCTGCGCTACTCCTGGTCAGGCCCTCGAAAATATGGATTTTTGTGCTGTTAATAAATTTAATTTTGCCGTTCAGGCGAATGGGTTGTAAAATGAAGAGAGGAGATAAAATGAAAAAGAACAAAAAAGGTGCAGCATCGTTTTACGTGGTGGCGTTTTCTACGTTGATACTGGTTATTATTGCTGCAAGTTTTGCCACGATTATCATTTCGGAGATTACGAGGACGTCAAATGATGATTTGGCACAGTCTGCTTATGATTCGGCGCTTGCGGGCGTGGAAGACGCTAAGTTAGCATATGCTACGTATGAGGCATGTATGATTACAGAAGGTGGAATTAAGTCGGTTGGTGGGATGGATTGTGATACAGTTAAGAGTTTAATAAGAAATCCGGATGGTGTGGAATCTTGCGATATGGTTGCGTCTATTTTGGGGCGTTACGTTGATGAGAGTGGGGTGAAAATATCTGAGACCAGGACTACTGGCGATAAAAATGTTGAGAATAATATGGATCAGGCATATACCTGTGTAAAAATAAAAACGGATCTGCTTGATTATCGCGCCAGTTTGTCAAGTAGTAATCCGGTGAAGCTTGTTCCGGTTAAACTTAAGGATGGTGCAGCTAATAGAGTAGAAAGTATTAATATCCGTTGGTTTAGTACTAGTGATGCAGGCATCATCAATAGTTTGAACTTTAATGGTACAGGCGTGGTTTTTCCGTCAGCCACACTTGGGGTTGCGGCTCCACCAACGATTGGTGTAACACTGATCCAGACTAGTACTGAATTTGATTTGGATTCATTTACGATGACTAAAGACAAGCAAACAAACAGAGGAACTGTTTATTTGGTCCCTACGACTAAAAATGAGGCAGGAGTAAATGAAAATGGTATTTCCTATTACAGAGCTTATAATAAAGAAAATAAGAGTAACCATATTGGGAACGATGGGTTCTTAAGATCCAATGACAAAACTGCAACAAATAAGAACTTACCTTATTTGGTGTATTGTGATCCTACTTCCGGTTCTAATCAGACGGAGTTTATTTGTAATGCCTCGATTGATTTGCCTAAGCCAATAGATGGGGAAAGAAGTAATGATACATTCTTGTTTGCGATTTCTTTGCCTTATGGGAGACCAGCGACAAGTTTCTTGATGGAATTCTGTAGTGGTAAAGGGGGTTGCACGAAAGATGAGAAGAGCGAGGACACTGGTAGCGGATCAGATAGCAATAGTAATATTATTGCATTGAGTGGGTCCCAGATTGAGGTTGATTCGACGGGAAGGGCGAATGATCTATTTAAGAGGGTTGCAGTAAGGTTGGAGCCTTATAATACCTCGTTCCCTTATCCGCTTTATGGCATTCAATTACTTGATTCTGATGAAAATACTAGCAATTTGTTGAAAGATCTTAAGGTTACTTCGGAGCATAGTAATTTTGGAGAATAGTGATCTCTGAAGTAACCTGCTGGCTTCGTTGATGGTTATAATAAAGACTCGCCGCTAACGGTGAGTCTTTGTGGAATTGGGCTAGGGGTTTGTTTATTTTTTCTTTTCTAAGAGTTTTTTGGCGGCGAGTTTGATGGCATGACTGTAAGTATTGGTTGGGTGGGGGGTGCTTGCTAGTTCTAGAGCGGAAATGCCGTGGCGAATACAAAGAGATAACTCCCCCGCCATAGCACTGGCGCCAGGCGCGACAATGGTGGCACCGATGAGGTGGTTGGTTTTGTCGGCGAGCAGTTTTACGAAGCCGAATCTTTGGCTATATAATATACCAGCCGGAATATCGGTGATACTTACGATTGCTTTTTTGTATTTGCGGTCGCGTTTTAAGAGATCGTCTTCGTTTAATCCTACCGTGATTACCTCTGGCGAGGTATTGATTATCCTGGCAAAGCCGCGATAGTTGGCGAGGTTTTTGGTGTGGTTAATGAGATTCATGGCAAGCAAAGTACCTTCATATTCGGCACGTTCGGTAGACGATTCTTCGTTGATGCAGTCGCCTACTGCGTAAATGTTTTTTGCTGTGGTCTGGAAGAGTTTGTTGACTCTGATGCCGGTGTTTTTGTACTTGACGCCAGCGTTTTCTAGGCCGTAATCTAGATAAGGTTCGCTACCTGTAGCAAGAACGATGCAGTCTACGCGTACTAGCTTTTCGGTGCGAGCGTTTTGGAAGATGACTTTTTTGCTTTTGTTGTCTTGTTCTAGGGAAACGACTTTGCAGTTTGGTAAGACCATAACGCCGAGATCTTTGGTGAGATGGTTACTGATGGCTTCGGAGACATCTTTGTCTTCGCGCGGTAGTATTCGGTTGGCAGTTTCCATGAGTAGAACTTTGATGCCGAGATTTGCAAAATACTCGGCTATCTCGCATCCGGTTGAGCCACCGCCGACAATAAGGGCGACTTTTGGAGAGCGTCGGATCTTGATGGCGGTGTCTGGAGTGAGGAAACTTACGGTGTCGGTACCATTTATTCCAGATATTTTTGGGATGGAACCGGTAGCCAGGATGAAGTTTTCGGCGGTTATTCTCTGGCTGTTTAGCGCAACTGTGTGGTTGTCGATAAAATGTGCCAAACCGTTGAGGTGGACAATCTTGGATGATTCTAGGGTTGTCTTGTATGCTTCGCCAGCTCTTAAGACTGATCGCAATTGATGTGAGACTGCATTTGGGAAACTAAAAGTAAGATCTTGGTTTTGATAAATTGGGGAAGTCTCTATTGCATGATAAAGTTTTGAGCTGTCTAGTGAGACTGCGTAGGGGATATCTCGTGTATTGAGATTGGTACCACCAAGAGAATTTCTTTCGATAATAGCAATGCGCTTTTTGGTGCGCGAAAGCTTTAACGCGGCCGCGGTACCTGCTGGGCCACTACCAATAATAATATATTCAAAATCGTATTTTTTTCCCATCCTTATATAATTTTACCACGATTTTTGTAAACATAAGCAAAATCGGCGTTGTATTTTTCGAGTTCTTTTGAAATAATTCTGATTAGATCATTTTCGGTGATGGCGGGTTTGTTTTTGATGGCTTTTTTGGTGGCTTTGATTGTGCGTTCGATAAATGATTCTGCGGAGCCACTTGGTATACCGAGGCCTTTGGCGTCGATTTTGAGTTCTTTTTTGATCTTGTCTTCGTCGAATTTTGTTTCCATGGTTATGTCCTAAATTGAATTAAGAGTATTGCGATAATGAGGTAGCTAATACAGAGGATTATGCGGGTAAACATTTTGTTGTTTTCGCGCGAGCGTTGGATTTCGGCGAGGTTTTGGTCGTGTAGGAATTGCCAGCGATGGATGAATAACGGGACAATTGGTACAACTATATATATTAATGTGAGAAGGGTACTCATGGGGTGGGTTGTACTGAGCTGAAGGATTTCGGTGGAAGTGACAATAAAAAGAGGTACAGTAAAAAGTAATTCTGGTGTGCCGCAGAGTGCGCCTAGAACAAAGGCATCTGAGGGGGTTTTGGCGGTTCTTGCGTGATGGTCGATGGTGCGAGCGAATTTGCGCGAGATAAATAGCTCGGTGCCTTTGCCGCGGCGGAAATAAAAAAGCAGGCTAGAAATCGAGAGGACTATCAAAATTGCTGCAAAAATCCATGTCATGGCGCTGGTGTCGACATTAGGCGTATCCGCAATAAAGACAGCGACCATGATAAATGTTGATAAAAAGATGCAGGAGGCCATGATTTCGGTACCTAGGATAAAATAAAAGGAAAGATCGGTCGCGCGTTTTTTGGAAAATCGACCATAAGCATAATGACTAAAGAGGGCAAAGGTACCTGGAACGAGCGACAAAAAGGACATAATTAGGACAGACAAAATGATAGTTCCTATGGCAATTAAAATGCTCATGCTAAAATTGTAGCATATTTGGGGTTTACTTTCTAGTTTGTGTATGTTAGCTTGGCTTCATGAAAAAATTTATTTTAGGTGTGTTGGTGCTTGGTGGGATATTTGTGGCATTGGCTGGCTATGTGGTTAATGTCTTTGCGGTGGAAGAAAGTGCCGATGCTGAGTTGCCAGAATTGTATATTAAAGCGGTTAATCCTGGATATGTAGTGGACGGAATAGGGAACACTGGAGAAATGATTGAGATCGGAAATAATTCTGGACATGTGATTTCGCTCGCTGGGGCCACTGTTGGCTATACTAATTCAAGCGGGAATTACTCTGTGCTTTATGAGTTTCCCGAGCACAGTTGGATAACTGGCGAGTCTATCCTCCTTCGTTTAGCTAGCTCGCCTGGTGGTGGGCTAGCTGCCGTGAATTATACAAAGACAATTGCTTTTAAGGGTGAGCTTGATTTGAGGCTCGGCGAGGAGGTTTTTGATCATGTGTGTTGGACGAGCAAAACAGGTTGCTATAAAGAGTTTAAGTCGTCTAACCCAACTACCTTGGTGAGGGATATGGAGACCGGATTGTTTGAACATGTCAGTGATTATGAGCCTTTTTGTGACGAGAAAAGCTATTATGTTGAGGAAACTAAGGATGAAGAGGGATATGGGGCGGTCTATGGGCATTGTCGTGGGCTGGAGTTTTCGGAGATCCTTAGTTATTATGAGACGTTGCAGAGTGAGCAATTTATAGAAATACATAACAATGCTTCTGAGCAAATATTGCTTGATGGTTGCGTGGTGAGATATAAAAACAAAAAACATAAACTGTCTGGGATCGTGGAGGCGGATGGGTATTTTGTTTATTACCCAAAGGAATTTAGTTTGACGAAAAATCCCGTGAATAGTAATTTGGTCGAATTAGTTGACGAGGATGGGGTGGTGATCGATTCGTTTAAATATCCGAATGGGCAAAAGAAGGGGACATCGTATGCGATGCTGGGGTATGATGAGGCCGGGGAAGAAATATGGAAGACGACGTATTTGGTGACGCCGGGAGCGCCAAATGGTTTTCAGGAATACAAAACATGTGAAGAGGGGAAGGTGATTAATAAGGTTACCGGAAACTGCGTAAAGGCGACCAAAGCAAGTGTTAAAATTTGTCCAGAAGGGCAATACTTGAATATATTAACCGGGAGATGCAAAAAGAAAGAAGATAAAACTACAAAGCAGTGCAAGGAAGGCTATTATTTGAATCCGGAGACGGGAAGATGCAGGAAAATAAAGGAAAATACGGGCGAGAAATATGAGATTAAGCCTGAAGCGTTTGAAGAACAATCTTCTTTTGTGGCACTTTATATTGTAATCGGCGTGGTGGTGGTTGGGTTAGGGGTTTTGGTTTTTCAGTTTAGGCATGAGATTGTGAAGCTTTGGCATAAAGTTTTTCGATGATTTCGGCGAAAACGGCTTCTCGAGATTGGTCGCCATTAACATTGATGAGAAGCCCTAGCTCTTTATAGTGAAGTAATACTGGGATTGTTTTGTCATGAAATTCTTGAAGGCGAGTGCGGAATATATCGATGTTTTTGTCGTCTTGGCGATCGCCGCGATCGTTTAGTTTTTTGGCTTCTTCGAAGCGTTTTTCGACATCGGCTTCGGAGAGATCGAGCGAAATAACGGCTTTGATTTCGTGACCAGCGCCTGCGGCTACGGACATGACTTGTTCTTCTTCGCCTTGCCAGCGACCAATTGAGGAGAGAATAAGCGGAGTCTTGAAGAGTTCGGGACGTTCAAAATATGGTAAGACCCATTCGTAAAATAGATTGGTAGGGATAAGGGCGCCACTTGCAGAATAGTTGTTTTTGGTTTCTTTTTCGACGGTGCGAACGATTAAGCCAGAGGATAGAAATTTGGCGTCTAGGATTTCGGCTAGTTTGATACCTTGGGTATCTTTGCCGGACATCGGTAGGCCGAAAATGTTGATCGAGCCTGCACCGAGCCATTCTTTGATTGTATTTATTTTCTCTTCCATTTTTTTATTATAGCATAAAGTAGGGTTTTGGTTTTGACGCGTGGGTGGGGGCGGAGTTATCTGAAAAAGTAAAATGGCTCGACCTTTCGGCCGAGCCACTTCTGGAAGGAGACCCCTTTCGGGGAGTGAAAAAAAGAAATTTATGTTAACAAGTGAGAAAGCTAATAAAGTGCCTCTACCTCACTTTGCACAAATAACGGAAGGTTGTTGATCTTCCAAGTCCTCGTGGCTGCCTTAAATAGCCCAATAACATCTTCCTGTCCCGTCTCCCTTACGATGGCTGAGTACTCATCTTTTTCGACGAGGAATACCGTGTCTCCGAATTTGATTTTCGAGGTGGCAATATTCTCCTTGGGGGGATTTGATTGATGTTCGTGTCGATGCTGAGATGACATGTTTTTCCGGATGTTCTTATTTTTCATAACTCGATCTCCTTTTTGAAAAGTACTTTGGTAGTCACTACTACCGACTATTTGTAACGACAGGTTTGGCACCTGCATAAGTGAATAGATAAATATTATCACACTGATTTTTGTTGGTCAACAGGTTTTTGCGGGTTGTTTTTTGGTTGTTTGTGGATAAAATTGGCACTCTTTACATTTTAGTGCTAGTTTTATATAATATAAGCATGGAAATAACAGCTAGGCAGAGAGAAATACTGTGCCACATTATAGAGGAATATGCAGAAACTGCTTCTCCGGTAGGCAGCGTGACGATGGCTAAGCTTTTTAATGTTTCGCCGGCGACGATTCGGGCGGAAATGGCGAAGCTTGAAGCTTTGGGATTAATCGCGCAGCCACATACTTCGGCAGGGCGCGTGCCGACCGATGCTGGATACCGGTATTATGTGAATAATCTGGAGGGGAGAAGCTCATCGTTTGATGATTCTGAGTCGGCTCAGAAATCTTTTGAGCGGGGTACTCATGCGATTGAAGTGAGGGTTTCCTCGCAATCTCAGGCCGATGCGGCGATTCGTCGGGCGGTGGATTCTCTAGTGGAGCTGACGGGTAATTTGGGCCTGGCCACGATTGGGGGGCAGTTGTACCTATCTGGGATGGCACAGCTTTTTACACAGCCGGAGTTTATGGATACGAGGAGAGTGCAGGCAGTAGCAAAGCTTTTGGATAATTTGGAGCCGTGGCTGAGAGAAGCTGCGCCAGGTGAGCCACTGAATATATTTATCGGTCAGGAAAATCCGATTGGTAGAAATTCGGAGGTCTCGTTGATTATTTCGAAGTTTAGGTCGCCTTTTTCGGATAATAGTTATATTGGAGTACTCGGTCCGACGCGGCAGAATTATATGAGAGTAACGTCACTTGTAAGATATACTGGTAAAATGTTGGAGGAAATATTATGAAAAAAACAGTAAAAAATGATGGGGGGCAGGGAAACGCAGGGGGCGAGGCGGCGATTTTGGCAGAAAAAGACGCTAAAATTAACGAGCTTACTAATGATTTACAGAGAACGAGAGCGGATTTTGAGAATTTTCGAAAGCAAATAGAGGCGCAGAAATTGGCGGAGAAAAAAATGGCAAGATTTGCGACCATTAATAAAATTTTGCCACTTCTTGATGATATTGACAGAGGCGTATCAATGTATGAGGAGTTGAAGCCGCTCGCTGGGACGATTGCAAAAACAATGAAAGAACTTGATCTTGTGCGCGTTTCTTCAGAGGAAGGAGTGGAATTTAACCCTGATATTCATGATGCTGTGATGGTAGAAGGTGATGGCGAAAAGGAAGTTATCGCTGAGACGCTTCGCCCGGGGTATTATTACGAGGGTGAAGTGCTGCGTCCGGCGATGGTAAAGGTGAAGAAGATTTGAGCATTTAACAGATAAGTAGTATAATAATATTAATTAAGAAAAGGAAATACAATGGCTGAATACAAGTTGGTATTAAAGAAACGTGAAGTGGTGGGGAAAAAGTTGAAAAGTTTGAGAGCTGAAGGTCTCATCCCATCAGTGGTTTATGGTGGAAAAGAGCCAGTTTTATTGTCATCTGAATATGTACCCACTCAGAAAGTACTAGAAGGTGCAGGGTATCACTCACCAATCGATCTTGATATGGATGGAAAGAAACAGATGGTGATCGTGAAAGATGTTCAAATTGATCCGGTATCGAGGAAAATTTTAAATGTTGAATTTCAGGCTATCTCTGCGAAGGAAGCTGTCGTAGCTACGACCCCTGTGGTGGTGGTTCGATTTGAGGAGTCTGAGGCTTCGAAAACTTACCACTATGCAATGACGCAGTCGATTGAAGAGTTGGATGTCAAGGCGAAGCCAGCAGATCTTCCTAAAGAGCTCGAAATTGATGCTTCTGGTATGAAAGAAGTTGAAGATAAACTTCTAATTTCGAATATTAAATTGCCAGAAGGTGTAGAGTTTGCTGATAAAGAATTAGATCCAGAACAAGTTGTGGCTTCTTTGTATGATCCGGCGGCTGAGGCTGAAAAACGTGAAGCTGAAGCCGAAGCGCCAGAGGTAGAGGCAGCGGACGTGCCTGCAGATAATGGGAGTAAGCCAGAGGAGAATACCGAGGCTGAGGGTGAAAAAGCCGAATAACAGTTAAGTAATTTGCTTATTTAAATACTCCAGCCCGATGGGCCGGAGTATTTTTATTCTTTTATTGCGTCGGTGTTTACGATTAGGCGAGAGAGGAAGGCTTCGCGGGCTTTGTCGGCGTTATTGTTGTCACCGGCCCAGGCGTAGAGGGCTGGGTCTTGTAGAGCACGAGCGAAGGAGAAAGTGACAGGCCAAGGGAATGGGCCGTTTTTGGTGACGGCGGCGAGGTTATCGGTAGCTTGCTCGACGGATTGGCCTCCGGACAAGAAAACGACACCAGCGAGATCGGACGGGACGTGGTTTTTTAATACTTCAGCAGTGCGTTGGCCGACTTCATCAGGGGTAGATTTGGTTTCGTATTTTTTGCCTGCGAGGACCATGTTTGTTTTGAGGATGCAGGCGGCGAGATCGACGTTTTCGTCGGCTAATTTTTGAAAGAGGCAGTCAAGGATTTTTGCGGTGGTGTCGGCGTTTTGATCTATGGTGTAGTAGCCATCATAAACGACTTCGGGTTCGACGATTGGGACAATGCCGGCTTTTTGACATTCGTGGGCGTAGTTCGCAAGAATCTCGCAGTTTATTTCGATAGCCGCATCTGTAGGAGTGAGGATGTTACCTTCTTCATCGAGGCGGATTTCGAATGCGGCGCGCCATTTGGCGAAACGAAGTCCCATTTGATAATATTCACTGAGGCGAGTATCGAGACCGTTTAGGCCTTTGGTCCAGGTCTCATCGGGGTGGACCGTGGCGTTTCCGGGGTGGCTAGGAGGAATAGAATCGCTGAATTTTTCGAGACCTTGGTCGACTTTGATGCCTGGGATGATGCGACGACCTGTGAGAAAATCTACGAAGTTTTGGCCGTTGTCGGCTGTTTGGCGGGCGGTTTCGTCGAAGAGGATGACGCCGTTGACGTATTTTTCGAGGTCATTTGTGGTAAAGAAAATATTGCGGTAGTCGCGGCGGTTGTCGAAAGTGTCAGAGATGTTTAGTTGTTCGAATTTTTTGTGGATGGAACCACCGGATTCGTCGGCGGCGAGGATGCCTTTTGGTTTTAGGACGAGGTTTGAGGCAATTAACTCGAGATTACTTTCGGAATTGTGGGCGCCAAGACGGGATTTTAGCTGCTCTAATGTTAGGGCGGAATCAATTCTGGAATAATTGAGATTGATATGGGCAAGTGCTAGGCTTTCTTCGACAGAGTAGCCCAGGATAAAACAACCAAGAACGGTGGCTGACAAAATAGAATAAGTGGATAGGTGGGTAAGGATGTCGACGTTCTTGATGGATATTTTTTCTTTTATTTTTTGGTAAGCGAGGTGGTTTTCGGAGATGTCGATAATAATACTAGAATCTAGAGATTCGAGTGGGCTACCGGCGAATGCGGGCGCGGTTTGAAGTTCCGAAAAATTCTCGCAAAAAACCAAGCTACACTTAGGTAAAAGGGAGTTTAGGTGGGGATTGTCTAAGTGTTGCAGATATAGAATCAGCTCTGTGTTTTCATTTTCGGCGATATAGGATTTGATGGCTTCGGCGGTAGAGTAATCGATGGTGGCGGAACGATCGATGTAGATGTAATCGACAGGGGTGGTCGGCGGAGTAAAAATGGTATCTTTGAATTTGCTTGGGGCAAAATAAGTAACAGCGTCGTCACTGATTAGAATGTAACGGTGCGCCAAAGTGATGTCGGCTGATGGATTAGTGTTTTCGTTGAAGTCTAGTTTTGAGTTGGAGATGGTGGCTGGGATGCCGAGTTTTTGCAAGACTTCTAGGGATACTGCAGCACCACCTAGGCTGTTATTGCGATTAAAATAATGATGCTCGCTAGCGTTAAAAGCTAAGTCAAGCCATTTGACGTTATTTTTGTCAGTTTCAAGATGTTCGAGACGAGAATCTAAGTTAAGATAGACGTCGTCTGTAATATTGCCCACGATTAAAATGCTCATGGTTATATTATAACACAAAATAATTCGTCCTTTCGTTGGTTTGGACTTCTAAATTGTAAAATTTGCAACATAAGGCAAGGGAGAGGTTTTTATTTGCGGACTAATTATAATACGCCCAATATACCCCTTAGGGCGAAGCCGGTGTCTTCGTGGTTTCTGACGGTGATGGTATCGATACCCATTTCGACGACAGGATAATCGTTGCCGCCTGGCTGGGTCATGTCGCCAAAGTAGAGAATGTCGGATTTCTTGACTTTTAGTTCTTCTAGAAGGTGTGTCATGCCAAAAGTCTTGTTCATACCTGGGGTGATAGCATTAATGGAAGTTGTGCCGCCGATTTCGTAGTCAAATTCAGGGCTGAGTTCTTTGCAGCGAGCGACGATTTTTTCGCGTTTTTTGCAGTCTGGATCCCAGGCGTATTTGGCTTCGGTGCCGGCTTTTTGGCCGAGGGCAGAGAAAGTGACTTGAGAAAGACGGTTTTCGATAATTTCGTCGCCAGGTTGTAATTTGTCTTCTTCCCAGTAGCCGAGTTCTTTGGCGGCTTGCTTGATGGTCTCGGTGATTTTGGTAACTTGCTCATCCGTTAGAGGATAGTTGTAAACTTGTTTCCACTCGCCGTTTTCGTAGCGGTAATACTGAGTACCTTGAGCTACGAATAGATGTAGGTGGCTGAGTTGTTCGTCGGTAGGATTTGGCAGGCGGTCGACAATTTGGATTAAGAATTGGTCGAATTTTTGGCCAGAAATCGGGCAAATCTCGAAATGGTCGAGGCATTTTACTAGTAATTCTGCGATGTCGTCGGTAATTGGGGTCTTGGCGACATTTAAGGTTTGGTCTATATCAAATGCTAATACTTTTTTCATAATACTTTTATTATAGCATATGTTATAATTGGGGTATGAAAACTTATATTGTGGGCAACTGGAAGCTAAATTTTACGGTAGGTGAGGCTTCCATCTATCTTCATAAACTATTAAAAAATTTACCGAATTATCGCGACGTGGAGGCAGTGGTGGCGCCGCCTTTGATTGCTTTGCAGCCTTTGTCTTTGCAGGTGGATAGGCACAAACTTAAATTGGCGGCACAGAATGGTTTTTATCGTGATTACGGTGCTTTTACAGGGGAAACTTCGTACACGCAGATGCGTGGGATGGCGGATTATGCAATTATTGGGCATTCGGAGCGTAGGTATATTTTCCGTGAAGACGACAAGATGGTGGCGAAGAAGGTCGCAGCGGCGATTCGGAATAGAATTACGCCGATTCTTTGTATTGGGGAGACTGAATCCGAAAGGGCTTTTGGTGAGACGGCTGATGTGATTCGTGATCAGCTAATTGGGGGGCTATCTGAGGTATCCGACGATGATCTTGACAAGGTAATTGTGGCTTATGAGCCAGTTTGGGCGATTTCATCAGTGAAGGCGGCAAAATTGGCTACGCCGGACGAGGTTGCCGAGGTAGTGAAGCTGATTCGTAAGGTCTTAAAGGAGACTTATGGGGCAGAGTTTGCCGAGAAGGTGCCAGTGCTATTTGGCGGTAGCGTGAGCCCGTCTAACGCCGGAGCGTATTTGATGGTACCAGGGGTAAATGGGCTGCTTATGGGTGGATCGAGTTTGATTTTGAAGGAATTTCTTGATATAATGGAGACAGCTAAGAGAGTGAGGTCATGAACAAAAGATACATCGATTTTGTCCCGTCAGGTCAGAAAACAGCTGTAAATGAAACAAGTGCTACTAAAAAAAGTGGCGTGAAGGTATCAAGTGCTAGGACTACTAGTGGTGTTAGGGCTACCAGTAGCGCTAAAGTAGTTGGTGGTGCTAAGGCGGCGGCGCCTTATCGTGCTTTGCCGCAAAACAATGCTGGGGCTACAAGGCAGAGGACATCTGTAGGCGTACGGGGAAGGGCGCAGGCTGGAGCGAGAGCGGCGGCACGTCCGACTCAATCGTCGCGACCGGTAAGGTCAGCGCAGTCGGCTCGTTCGGCCCAATCTGTTCAAACGCCACGAATGACCCAATCGGCGAGATCGGCTCAACCAAAGCCAAGAGCTGCGGTTGTGACTAGTAGCGCTGTTTACGAATCGCGCACGGTGCAATTTGCCCCTTCGGGTTTGTCGATAGAAGATGAGCCGATGTTGGGGGTGATTGAGAATTTGAATGAAAAGTTTGTGAGTAAGGATGTTGAAAAACGTCCGCTCAGCGATGGAAAGCCATTGCCAGAGAAGGACTTAGCAAAAGAAGCTAAATCTAAGCGACTTCTTGGTAGGAGGCATAAAAATGAAGTTGCAAAGCAGCCTGTGGAAAACCCTGTGGAAAAGTCGGCCGAAAAGGAGGTTAAAAAGACCTACTCCGTGCCAAAATCTCCGTTTATCAATCAGGAGAATATAGTTAAGCGTCCTCTGTCTAGAAATGTCTATACCAAGAAAGCTGAGCCTTCAAAAGAAGAGCATGGCCCAGTCACGATTATTTCTAAGCCCGAAAAAGATAACCGAATAGGTATTGTAGTGGCTGTGATTTTGATTATAATTTTGGGTGCTGCGGCTGGCACCGTGGCGTTTTTGCTGTTACCTAAGTAATGATATGAGTTTTTTGTTGAATAGATTATCAAAAACCAAGAGTGAGGATGCGATGCATTCGTCAGTCTATGGGACGGCGCAAAATGAGGGGGCCTTTGGGACGACGTCTGTGACGAGCTTTGAGGATAGGATGCGGATTGATCAAAATCGTCAAACTGTTAGAAAATATAGCGATTCACAGGTAGTGAGTGAGGCGGGGCGGAAGGAAAAAATCAATAGCATGAGGGAAAAAGGTGCTGATGATCGTGCTGGTTTTGTTGATTCTGCTACTAGCGGGTCTCGTGCCGATGTTGGTTCTAGCGCACGAAACACTTCGGCTGGAGTGAGGGGATTTACTAGTGATATCAGGGGTGATTTTGGTCGTGGTGTGCGAAGTGTCCCTGGTAGAATGAGTGGAGCCTCTGGTGGGACGCGAGGTGTTTCTGGTGGTTCGCTTGGCGCCTCTTCGCGCCCGGCACCTAGTCGGCCGCCAGCGAGAAGGAATCCTGGGATTTTTAGATAATATATGTTATAATAGTTTTTATGGTGGGATTAGCTCAGATGGTTAGAGCGTCTGATTGTGGTCCAGAAGGTCGTCGGTTCGATTCCGATATCCCACCCCATTTACGGCTAAAATCTTCCATCTTGGCGTTTTTCCTCGCTTGCTCTATCAATAATAGCGCTTCGCTCGGAGAAAACACCAATCTGAAAGATTTTAGCTCGTAAATGATATGCGGGTATAGTACAGCGGTTAGTATATCAGTTTTCCAAACTGAGGATGGCGGTTCGATTCCGCCTACCCGCACCAAAGAAAATATTCTTGGCAAATTGTCAAGAGTATTTTCTTTGGTGTATAACAGATGTATTTCCTTTATGTTTTGGGGAGTTTATGTTTTTACTATTGACAATATTGCATGTGTGTGATATAATTAGGGTAGTGTGAGATCGTTAACAAGTTGAGATGATGAAAGGGGGGGCTATTATGCCTAAGAAAGATAGAACAAACTCCACACAGCCGGCTCAGCCGGCACAGGCAACACAGTCAATGCACAATGTGCAACTTAACACTGTAAACAATCTTGGTTATCCTGATGATGGATATCCGAATGTTTGTGGCACGCGAGATCTGATCGAAGCTTATTTCGAAGACTACGGTCTTACGGAAAAGCTTGATCTTAAAAAGATCAAGAAGAATCTCGACATGGTTGACCAGCATGAAAAAAAGCTGGAAGACCACGAAAATGAGATCAACTCTCTGAAAAAGAGAGTTGAAACTCTCGAGAAATCTTCTCAGACTCAGCCCGCAACAGCAACACAGCAGACACAGCAGGCACAGGCAACTCAGCAACCGGCTCAGCCGGTACAGACGCAGCAGGCACAGCTTACTCCGTTTGGTAACGGCGTCACTATTGAACAGCTTTATCGCTCCGGCGATATCGTAGCTTTCGATAAAGACGACGCAATCCAGACAGCAGGAGGCAATGGACCCGAACCTGTAAAGGTTCGCTGCTTCGTCAATGGGCTGAAGCAAGCCGCTCAGTTAACACCTGAGCAGATGGTAGTCTGCGGATTTGGTCATATTATGACCAAAGTTAAGTAATATAGTCTCACACGCACATTAGGAAAGCTCGACCCCGGTCGGGCTTTTCTGCTTTTCTAGGGGTCACGATGTTGTAATGATTGACTTTTAGGGTAAAGTGTGTTATAATGTAAGTATCTTTGCCAGGGTGGAGGTGAGGTGGTGCTTAACAATCGAATTATCTCAGATTTCAAATGAAATCTGAATTATAACCCCACGAATTAGTTCGGGGGTTCGCCTCCGACAAGAATAAAAAGGAGGTGCCCAAAAATGAAGATAGGGCTGTTTTTAATGTACGGAGTAATTAGCTTCGTACTGACACTGAATGTGTCAATCACATTGTACGGCGAAGTGCAGTTGTCCAACAGAATGGACAACTCGACATTCTTTAAGCCTAAAATCGTAGGTCTTGTCCCCAAAGATTGGGTGACGGCCTTGATTATAGGCTTAATATCCGGCATTGCAGCCGGAATTGGCCCTGCGTCAGCCTTCGGCGGCGTGGTTTGCCTCTTGGTCGCAATTGGCATATGGATTTACACGGTAGTGTGGTCCTTTAAAGAGGCGGCAACACCCAGAGAGGTGCTTGCGTTTGTCATTGCCCTTGCCCCAATGTATTTTGCGGGTAGAATGGGTGCGATAGCATCTGGTGCTTTTTCGCCGGCCCTCGCGGGGGTTTTGACGAAAATTGTCCAGATGGCGTTCGCCGCTGGCATAGCAATTATTATATGTGGCGTTCTTCTTTACCACAATAAAAGTAAGGGGGAAATGTACTATATTTATGCTACTGTCGGTGTAATAGCAGCGGCGCTTGTCGTTTGGGCCATAATTTTATTCTAAAGGAGGTGATTTCCTGGCGGCCTGTTAGGCCGCTGGGCTGCCATGATTTGAAACTGAGATAAGTTGATTGTTTGGCGATTTTACTGGGGTCGATAGGGGTAGGGCGCCAGGAGATTAAGCATAATTTGTATAAAATAAATGTTTATGGCTTAGATATTGACTTTTTGGGGAATGTGTGATATAATGTATTCAGTCTGAGTTTAGGGAGTTAAGTGAACGATGAAGGCCATTAACAACCAAATCATCTCAGATTTCAAATGAAATCTGACGCTATCTATTCCCCTGAAACATGAAAACATATCGGGGGTGGATACCTCCGATGATTCTACATAGGAGGTAAAAACTATGAGTATAAGTATGATAATTGCGGCGGCAGCTGCCGTCATGATTTTTGGTACCAGTAGTTTACTCCACACTCTTCTCAACGAGGAGCGTGGACTCACCCTCGGCAAAGCAATCCTGTCGCTTGTTTTTAGTGCCATTGCGTTTGGCACGATAAGCATTGCTCCGAACAAGGAGACAGGCTTTATTGTAGTGACGGGCGTAGTGCTGCTTTGCCTGATAATGGCGTATTGCTGTTATTTGAGCATTACAAAAGTGGCAACGGCGGCGGAGGTTCTTTTGAACCTTGCGGTGCTGGTGTTTACTGGCGGTGCAGCGTTTTACGCTGTCCACAGTATGCCTGGTGCGACAACGATCGGAAAGATTATTCCGATTGTGATTGGCACTGTTGGTGCAGCTTTTATGCTGGTAGACTTTTTTGTTTACCACGCAAAAGGGCAGCACCTGACTGACCCGGACGACATTCTGCCCTCTACAAAGACAAAGTATATAGTCTGTACGGGGCTGTCTGTAATAGTGGCAATTGCTATTATTGCCGCACTGTTCGTGACGGCGTTTCAGGCGCCAATTAGTGCATCTGGCACATTTGATAATAACGAGGAAATCAACCCGGCAAGTGGACCGAAAGAGCCGAAGTCATCAGGTAATTACAAATTTTACAATTTAGAGTTACAAAAGGATGCGGATAAATCAAACGATCTGAACTTTGGCTTGACGGGGCCGACGGATGATGTCGAGTTGGCAGTAAAGGATTTTCTTAAAAGAACCAAGAAAGATCCGGCGCTGGCAGCTGCTGCGATGGCTTGGCTTGACGCCAAGGTTGGCACAAGATATCTCGGAGAGTTTTACCAGTCTTGCAAAAAGGACTGGGCAAAAACCATGAATGCGGCGAAGGTCAAGTTCATGAAGGACTCTTCATTGTACGGAAAAACAGTGAAAGCCTTCTCGAAGTATCTTGGCTTGGCGAAGGTTGACATAAGGCCATGCCAGGCGGTAACGGATCAAATGTATATGAATCCGTATACTGTCGATAATGTACCGGATATTGTTGTGCTTGAAACGCACGACCATACCGGTTACGAGCTGGTGTTTACCTTTGAAATAAAAGGTGACGGCAATTATGTCGAGGTTGCATATCGCATTAATTGCGGATATCAGCCGACTAATGTCGCGGAAATAATGGGGATTACCCCTCAGAATCCGACGCAGCCGATACGTCCGACACAGCCGATACGTCCGACGCAGCCGACGACGCCAACGCAGCCGACGAACCCGACAACGCCGGTGAACCCGACGAAGCCGAAGTATCACAAGGACCCGGAAAAGGCTCCGAAGAAAAACACGGAACCGAATGACGATAAGGGTCCTGGCCCAAACACGAACAATGGTCCTGGCGCTCAGCACTCAACAAAGGACCAACCTACAAATTCGGATCACATGACTCTGCCAGAGTATAAGTCGGAGATCAACAAGATCAAAGATATTAACAATACTCAGCAGAAGGCCGGTGGTCCAAATACACCGACGACACCGAAGCCGGCTCCTAGCACCCAGGTTGATAACAACGGGGATAAAGGCACCGGCTACGGAGGTGCTGACAAAGCAACTCCTGTCCAGACACCTGCGAAGCAGGAAAACGGACAGGAGATAACAACGAAACCGGCGGGCCAATGGGGAGGCCCGACAGGTTAATATATAAGATAGCGGGATAGAGCCAGCGGGTGGGCGCACAGGCTTGCACTTTACGCCCGGCGGTTAATACCGCTGGGCTCTATCCAGGTTTGAGTTTACTATTTGAGACTGAGATGATTTGGTTGTGCAGACGAATATTAACAAATCGGTTAGCAATGTAATACTGCTAGTTTGCCATGTTGGCGAGGCCGCTCAAGGCGAGGCCGTTCAAGGCGATGCTGATGGGATTTGGCGAACTAGATTTATAAATTTTTAACGAAAGGATAATATGAAAAGTATTTATAAAGCTGTGCTTAGTGTATCAGCTGCCGCGGTTGTGATGGCTGGAACGCTAACTCCTGCTATGGTGCAAGCTTGGGGTGACTCTGATAATGGTCGTCCTAGCTATACGCTTGAGCAGATCAACAACGATGTCCTTAAGGACAAAATTACGTTTAACTCGATTTCTAACGGTAAAATCGGGGATGAAAAGAACTTCGTAGGAGCGAAAGTTGCTGGGGCTAATGTCCAAACTTGGAACGCCAATACGATCAAAGTGAAAGACGGCGAAACTTATACGATTCGTTTGTTTGTTCACAACAACAGCCCGAGGGGCAAGGAAGCAATTGCAAAGGGTGTGAAGGCTACTTTCTCGCTTCCAACAACTGTTGCTAAATCTCAGACGATTATTGGTTATCTTGATTCTAGCAATGCGAAACCTGGTCGTATTTGGGATGAGGTGACTTTGAATGCAGACGAGAACATTTATCTTGAATACGTGTCTGGTTCTGCTAAATTTAACAATAATATAGGCGATTTTAAGTTGCCTGATGAAGTAATTACTTCTGGCGCTAAGGTTGGCTATACTTCGATGAATGGTGAGATTCCTGGTTGTTACGAGTACTCCGGCGTCGTGACTATCGACGTTAAAGTTCACTCTTCGGTGGCAGCCAAACTATCAAAACAAGTTCGTTTGAAGGGTTCCAAAACTTGGAGTGAATCTGTAAATGCAAAAATTGGTGACGAGGTTGAGTATCAAATTGAGTATATCAATTTGCTATCTGAGACCGTAAATAACGTGATGATTCGCGATATTTTGCCTACCAATGTTCAGTATGTTGAGAATTCGACATATCTTTACAATGCTAATTACCAAAATGGCGTGAAGCTTGCTGATAATACTGTGACTACGTCTGGTATTAATATCGGCAGCTATTCTGCCAAGGGTAATGCTTACGTAAGGTTTACTGGTAAAGTTGTGGATAAGACCCTTGCTTGTGGTTCTAACCAACTTGTCAACTGGGCAAACGTTACTGTAAACAATAATTTGGTTTACAAAGACGATGCTTCAGTGATGGTTACAAAAGAAGGTGGTGTCTGTGAAGATCAGCCTACACCTACTCCTACACCTACTCCGGAGCCAACTCCAGGCACTCCAGAGACGATTGTGGATACTGGTGCTGGTACGGTTGCGTTTGGCGCGATTGGCGCTGGTACAGCTGTAACCACACTCGGTTACTTCATTGCTAGCCGTAAAAAGATGTAAGACTGACCGCTTCACCGGGTGGTTCTTGCAAGGCTGCTTTGTTTAATAATCTTTGGGTTGCCCCGGTTGCTCGGGGCGACCTTGGAGATTATTTCACTAAGTAGCCTGGGTGGCCTTAGAAAAGCGACTAGGTATATTGCCTGGTCGCTTTTTTTGTTGGGTTTTTGGTTTTGTTTTTTTGGTTTTTTGGTTTGTTTTTGGTTCGTTTTGAAAATGGTTATGGTATAATGGATGTTATATGGATCCAAAACAGAATAATAATTCTTTTGGTAGCCTTAGCTCGGGTGGGAACGAGCCTGTGGCTGGAGGTGCCGATGGTGGTAGCGCGCCTGTTGATGGCGGTGTGACCGGCGGCGTGCCTGGTGGTGTGCCTGTGACTGGGACACCTGTCGGCGCTGGTGGGGTACCCGCTAGTGCTACGTCTGACGGTGTGCCTGGCGGTACTGTTGGTACGGCTGGTACGGCTGGTACTGCTGGTATGCCTGCGGCCGGAGCACCTGTTGGTACTATGCCTGTTGGTACGCCTGTTGACACTATGCCTGCTGGTACGCCTGCGGCTGTTGGTGGAAATACGCTATTTCCGGGGACGGTTGGTGTAGCTGGCGCGGGTGGTGTTGGAGCCGGCAGTAGTGTTAGTGCTGGTGGTATTGGAACTGGCGCGGCTGGATTTAATAATGTTGGAACTAATGGCGTAGCTGGGGCGAATCCTATGGCGACGGGTGTTTTTGGGCAGGCTGGCGCAAATCCAGGGCAGGCTAATGCGATTTTTGGGCAGGGAAATATTGGTAGTGCGGCGCCAATTGGTTCTGCGACCAGTGATGTGGTAATTGGCGGTGGAGCACAACAAAAACCAAAGAAGGCTTTGGTGATTGGGGCGATCGCCGCAGCGGTATTGATTGTGGCGGGACTGATTATGGGGGTGATGTTTGGACAAGGCGGCGGCGGATCTGGCGATAGTGGTCAGGTGAGCAGCGCCGACCAAAAAACTCTATTTAATAGCTATGTGAACTATGTCATGTTTGGCGAAGATAGCAGTGAGGATTTGACCGAAGAAAGGGCGAGTGAGTATAGAGCGTATTTTGAGTCTTTGGTGAACGATGGGGATGCGCTTATTAAATATACACTAGAGGCAAATAAAAAGTTTGGAGACTTTAAAACGAGTTATTCTGGCGGTGAGTATGGCGATCATGCGCTTTTGAGTCTGGATGACTACTTCCAGAGGTTCCCGAGCGCGATGCCTATCACGGTCAAAGAAATGTCGGATTTGTTTAAACAGAGCGGTCGTGAGAGTGTAGAATCATTGATTGACAATAGATATTCTATTGGGACTGGTGATGATGATAGCGCGTCTGGCGACTATTTGTATTATATTGACGTCGTGAGGGAATATAGCGAATTTCGTCTTAGCATAATCGAACGAGCGAGTATGGAAGATTGTACACTAAATGAATCTTTGGAAAGTGATTGTTATGCGTTGAGCGGAGATGATATTCAAACGGCGCAAAATTATGATCAAGAGTTGCTTGAGGCGGAATTTACGATGAGGCAAAACGCTTTTGTGGCGATTCAGGATTTGTATGATGAAATATATGGCCTAGACGGTGAAGATGATGATACGGAAGATAGCGAGACGTCTTCGGATGACACCGAACAAACAGATGAAGGGTCTTCTACGGATGAGACGGGTGGGCGGACCGATGAAAATAGTCCAGAAAGTGAGGGAGAATAGTGATGAAGCGTAAACTTATATTAGTCATGGTAGGATTTTTCGGTGTGCTCGGTGCTTTGTTTTGTAGTTCTAATGCTTTTGCTGATGTTGACCAGTCAAAAATTATGCAAAAATGGCTACTTACGCAGTATGTTATGTGTATCGCTGATGAAAAAAACGAGTCACATCTAAATAGTTCATCCGAAAGTAATAGCAAGCGAGTCGCCAATTCTGTTTTTGACACTAGCAAAGGAAAGAAAAAGACGATGCTTTTACCATCGTACAATTTCAATGGTGTAGAATCTAAACATAAATTGAGCTGTAATGAAATGTTCTTGGGGAGTGCGGATATTAACAACAAGGGTCTGCTTAGTTATTCAAAGATGAACGCATCTGCGCTATGGGGCGATGAGGCTAAGGCGTTTTTGACAGGATTAGGATATAAGCAATCTACGAATGATGGCAAAAAGATATCTATTCACTTTGTGTTAGATAACCCAAAGTTGGATGAGTCATCTAAGAACCGATGGATTAACATCAATTACAATAGTGGTACATATGAGGTGGGAAGTGGCCCTATTTTTCCTACTAAGGTTGAGGGTAAGAAAATTATTATTACACCAGATGCGGGCTTTGTCGGTATTGGCTGCAACAATCCGATTGAGCACAATGGAAGACCATCCGCTTATAATGGAAAAAAGATCGAAATACCAATAGGAAATTCGTTTAATGAAACGGTGAATAATATTAAGGGTAAACTAACACGTTTTCTAGAATGGTATTTCGTATGTGGGGCAGTTGGTGGCGATGGTTTGGGCTTCATTACGTTTGGTTTTCCTAGTTCTGGCGAATATGTTATCACGGATGGAAATAATAGTTTCGACTATCCGACAAGCAAGAAACAACGTGAGACGGCCTTAAATACGGCGATCAAGAGCTTGACCGGTAGTAGTGGGTCATCTGCAGTTCTTTGGACTAATCCTGAGAGGTATACAATCTATGTTTATTATTTACAAAAGGCATCGGGTGGCAAGATAACTTGTGGCGGAGATCAAGAAGACGGTCTTACGCAAGTAAGATTAAAGGATAACGATGGAAAACTAAATGAGAAGTGTTATGTTAACTTGAATGGAAGTAACCCGAAGGTGAATATCCAAAAGTCCAATTATACGCTTGGATCTGTAAAAATATCAACAATAATTAAATGGTTAAACGAGGCTAAATTTACTAAAAAAGAATTAGCTGAGTTGCCTGTGCTTAGTGCGACTGGGGGTAGTAGCGATGGAGACGGTGAAGGCGGTGACGAGGCGGAGCCCAATTGTGCGAATTCTGGTGCGGCGGGTTCTCTTGGTTGGATTGTGTGCCCAGCGCTTGAATTGATGGCTGATGCTGCGGAGACATTGTATACAAGTTATGTGGAGCCCGCTTTGCAGGTTTCACCGAAGCTGTTGTCGAAGGATCAGGATCATGGGACGCGCTATGCCTGGGGGATTTTCCAGGGTGTTGCGAACACGATCTTTATTGTGATGCTTTTGGTGATAATTTTCTCCCAATTGACCGGGATGGGTATTGACAATTATGGTATCAAAAAGGCTTTGCCAAAGTTGATAATTGCTGCAGTCTTGATTAATTTGTCATATTTGATTTGTATATTGGCGGTTGATTTGTCGAACATGATAGGGAATGGTATACAGCAGTTGTTTAATTCTTATAAGGGAGCCGAGCATATTAGTATTGCCGTGAATGGGGCGACTGTCGATGTCGGTAGTATCGGTGTGACCGCTCTTACTGGGGCTGTTATTCTGACGGCTTTGGTTGCCGGTATCTGGGGTGTGATTCAACAAGGTGGTGGACCGGCTATTATTCTCGCGCTTGTCGTCGCCGCGTTGACGATAGTTGTGTCGATATTTGGATTGTTCTTGCTTCTTGCGGCGCGCGAGGCGGCTATTATAGTATTGACTGTTGCGTCACCGATAGCATTTGCGTGTTATATGCTGCCCAACACAAAGAGTGTTTTTGATAAATGGTTTAAATTTATGAAGGCGCTACTATTGGTGTATCCTATTTGTGGCTTACTGGTTGGTGGTGGTAATTTTGTGTCTAAGTTGTTGCTTTCTAGTGGCGCTGGTGAAGCTGGTTTCTTCTCGGCTTTCATGGCGATGGTGATTGGTGTGGCGCCGATATTCTTTATCCCAAGTGCAATCAAAGGATCGCTATCTGCGCTTGGCAAGATTGGTGAAGGTCTCAATAAGTTTACTGCCGGCGCAAAGAGCAGAGCGATGAGAGGGGTCGGTGCGCTTGATAAAGGCATTAGGAATACGGAGAGGTTTAAGAACCATGCTGCGGAATTCCAGAGGAATAAGACGAGGAGGGTTAACGAACGAACTAGTGGTAGGCTCAGTGCAAAATCTAGAAGACTTCAAGCGAGAGGTAAACAGCTAAAAACTTTTGATGCAAGAACCCTTGCTCGGAGTACTGAGGCGCTTGACAAGATGGATCGTGAAGACAGGGCTGCTAATACAATTCTGGCCGAACGGGAATTCGCCAATAAGACTGAGGGGACGCTTCGAAATCAATGGAATGAAGCGTTTGATGCGGGCGACACCCAGAGGCTGGATGCTTTAACTAATGTATTGATCTCAAAATATGGATCTGGCTCAGCGGGTTGGATAGGCGAACAATTAGCTAATAAGGACGTTCAACATGATCAGAATGCTCTCAGATCGATGAATATTTTAAGGGATAATTTGCAGCATAACAATGCTTTTGCCCAGAACATGCGAAATAAAGCTTCCGATGCCTATGAATTTATCAATAATGGTGGTAGGGACAATACAAATGGTGATGCTGTTAATCTTGACCACTATTCTCACAATAACCATATTTCGACCAATAATAGTGATTGGTCGACTCAGAGTGCGGCAACCTTACAAAGAGCGTTGGATAATGGTGCTTTGACTCCTGAGCAAGCGGAGGAGATTTTGAATAGCACGGATCCCGCGATTCAATCTGGGATACAGTCGGATACCAACAAAAGAAATGTATTGCAGGCTGCTGTTTATAATCATAGACACAATCCTTCTGGGGTGGGGCCAAATCTTGAGACCGAAGATGCGGCAGCGAGATTCAGGGAAGAGATAAGGGTTCAACAGGAGCAAGCAAGCCAGGCGGCGGAGCAGAGGACTCAGCAGATGGCCGATGATTTGCATGCAATAGCTACTGGTCAGCAAGGGCAACAGGGCAATAATTAGGACGCTCAACGAGCGGATTACGATAGACGTCGAGCGCAAAATGATCAAATGCATGATGCGTGGCGAGATCAGCAGGGTGATTTTCCGATAAACCATAGCGACGAAGGGCAATAGTCGTATTGGTGGTATGTACGGAGGCTATAATCAGTGATCGCCGTGAATAATATAATTATCAAATAAAAATGGTCGGGGCTAGGAGATTTGAACTCCTGACCTCACGCACCCCATGCGTGCGCGCTACCAGGCTGCGCCAAGCCCCGATCTTTTGTTTATTATATCACAAAAGTATGTTATAATAGTATTATCTGGGTGTAGCACAGTTGGTAGCGCGCGACTTTTGGGAAGTCGAGGTCGCAGGTTCAAGTCCTGTCACCCAGACCATTTTTTAGCTGGGTGTGGCGCAGTTGGTAGCGCGCAGCGTTCGGGACGCTGAGGTCGTCAGTTCAAGTCTGATCACCCAGACCATTTTTTTTGCTCCAGAGAATTGCAATGAGTTGGGAACTGAAGCGTCCCAAGGGGCAAACAGTTCAAGTCTTACACCTGGACCATTTTTTTATTTTAAAAAAAATGGTGAAACCCCTAGGAAGAATTTTGATTACATGTTAAAATGGAAAGATATTAAGGAGATTATTAAGTGGCGGATAAAACAAAACCTGCGCAGCAGAAGAATAATAATAATGTTTCAAATACAATTAGAGGGTTTTTGTTTGTATTGATACTGGCCTGTTTTGGAGGCTTTTTGATAGCTAATATGAATAATTCTGGCACAAAGATGACGGAGGTGCCGATTTCGGAAGTGATTAGGCGAGCAAATGATCCGAACGGTGATATCGCAAAGATTACAGTGATTGGGCAAAATTTGGAAATTACTCTGAAGGATAAGGACCAGCCAACCGAAACGTCGCGAAAAGATGCTTCGGGGACTTTGTATGAGCAGGGGCTTATCAATCATTGTGAGAATTTGGATGGTGATGCGCTTAAGAGTTGTGAAGAGCAATACCCGGCGATCGAATACAAGGAAGATACTAATGCGTGGGGTATCGTGCTCGATGTGGCGCTTGCTGTGCTTCCTTTGATAGCTATTATTATATTCTTCTCGTGGATGATGAGGCAGGCGACTTCGGCGAATAACCAGTCGATGGCGTTTGGCAAGTCCAAGGCAAAATTATACGGACCAGACAAGAAAAAGGTGACATTCAAGGACGTGGCGGGGAATGAAGCCGCAAAGCAGGATTTGACCGAGATTGTTGATTTCTTGAAGAGTCCAAAAAAGTACGAGAAGCTTGGCGCGAAGATCCCGCGAGGCGTGCTCCTTGCAGGTGATCCTGGTACGGGTAAGACTTTGATGGCGCGTGCGGTCGCGGGCGAAGCCAATGTGCCGTTTTTCTCGATTGCGGGTTCGGAATTTGCAGAGATGTTTGTGGGTGTAGGTGCTAGCCGGGTGCGTGATTTGTTTAGTAAGGCCAAGAAGAATGCACCATCTATTATATTTATTGATGAGATTGATGCGGTGGCACACAAGCGTGATGCGCGTGGTGGAGCTGGGCGTGAGGACGAACAGACTTTGAACCAAATTTTGGTGGAGATGGATGGTTTTGATAATGATTCTGGTGTGATTGTGATGGCGGCAACAAACCGTGTAGACATGCTTGATAAGGCGCTGCTTCGTCCGGGGCGATTTGATAGGCACGTGAATGTGACTTTGCCGGAGCGCAAGGATCGCTTGGAGATTTTGAAAGTTCACTTTAAAGGTAAGCCAGTGGAAGCCGATGTGGATCTCGAAGCACTTGCCAAGAAGACAGCTGGGTCGTCTGGCGCGGATCTTGCAAATATTGCAAACGAGGCGGCGATTACGGCAGCAAGAGAAGGTCACAAAGCAGTTTCTAACAAAGACGTTATTGAGGCGTTCGAGAAAGTTGCAATTGGCCCGGAGAGGAAATCCAAAGTGATGAACGAAAAAGAGCGTAAGTTGACTGCTTACCATGAGGCGGGCCATGCGATTGTGGGCCATGTGCTTCCCGATTCTGATCCGGTACACAAAGTTACGATTATTCCGCGTGGTGCGACTGGTGGGGTGACTTGGTTCTTGCCACCAGAAGATCGCAGCTATAAGAGCATTTATGATCTCAAAGATATTTTGGCGCGGGCGATGGGTGGACGTGTGGCAGAGAAATTGATTTTTGGAACGGATGCAATTACAACTGGTGCTTCGTCTGATCTCAAGAACGTGGCGACACTAGCAAAATCGATGATTGTGGAAGAGGGAATGGGGGCAAACCTTCGCAATATCGTGTTTCCTGGTGAGGACACTGGGTACTATACGATTACGACTGGCAAGCCATATTCGGAAAAGACCTCAGAACTTATTGACGCTGAGATCCGAAAGTTGTCGGACGAGGCGGCGAATCGGGCCGAGATTGTATTGAAGGCAAATAAAGCTGTGCTTGATAAGCTGGCTGAAGAGTTGCTTGCGCGAGAGACTTTGGAAGAAGCAGAGCTTGAGCCGATTTTGAAGGCTGCGAAGTTGCCTGCGGCTGCTAAGTTACATTAAAATAATTGAAAGGAAATGGGATGGAAAGATTGTTGAATTATTTTGTGCCGGAAAACTATCAGCTTGATATTGCGGTCGATAAGTTTAAGAAAACGATTGGCGGTGTCGTGGTTGTGACTGGTAAAGTTTTAGAAGAGACCGTAAAATTCCATGCCGTGAAACTTGATATTACGGATGTTCTTGTAGATGGCAAGAAGGCGAAATTTAAAGCTGATGGCGAGGTCCTTGAGATTGGGAAGTTGGGGCTTGGCGATGCCAAGATTACTATATATTATAACGGTAAGTTAAATGAAAATATGGAGGGGGCGTATCTTTCTACTTATGATTATAAGGGTAAGATGGAGACAATTGTGGCGACACAATTTGAAAGCCATTATGCGAGGGAAGCATTTCCTTGTATTGATGAGCCAGCGGCAAAGGCAGTGTTTGAACTTTCTATATCCTTGCCTGAAGGATCAAAAGATATAGTGCTATCGAATATGCCAGAACTAAAGCTTGTTTCGGCGCCGCGTCCGGCCGTACGAAAGCCACGGGCGGCCGGCGCTAAACCTGCGACGGGCGCGCTCCGGAATGCGCCGAAACAAACTTTAGCTTCTGGCTTCTCTACAACAACATTTGAGCCGACGCCAAGGATGTCTACATATTTACTTGCTTTTATAATTGGGCGGTTCCATGGTAAAACCGTGAAGAATAAACATGGCGTGGAGATTACGACTTATTGTTCGTTGGCGCAGGATATTGATTCGGTGGATTTTGCAAATGAGATTGCGGCGAGGAGTTTGGAATTTTATGATGATAATTTCGGTGTGCCGTATCCTTTGAAAAAACTAGACCAAATTGCTTTGCCGGATTTTGAAGCTGGTGCAATGGAGAACTGGGGGCTTGTGACTTACAGGGAATCTATGATGCTCGTGTCTAAGGTAGCAACACTCGGGACTCGTAAGAGCGTCGCTCTTACTGTGGCGCATGAGTTGTCGCATCAATGGTTTGGCGATCTTGTGACGATGGAGTGGTGGGATGATTTGTGGCTGAACGAATCGTTTGCGAGTGTGATGGAGTATTATGCGGTGGATTCTATTCATCCGGAGTATAAGATTTTTGAAGGTTTCTTTACTGGAGATGCTTATGCGGCGCTTATGCGCGATGCTTATACTGATGTGCAATCGGTGCATCAAGATGTATCGGATCCAGCGGAAATTGCGACTTTGTTTGATGGCGCGATTGTTTATGCTAAAGGCGCAAGATTGATGTTGATGCTGATCAGATTGATGGGCTGGGAGGATTTTTGTAAAGGTCTGGTTGATTACTTTAAGAAGCACAAATACGGGAACACGGTAGGGGATGATTTGTGGAAAGCTTTGAAACCGTACGCGGAGTTTGATCCGGGTAAGTTGATGCACGCGTTTATTGACAAGCCTGGGTATCCGGTGATTACGAATCTTGGTGATGATTTTAAGAAATTTGACCAGAAAAGATTCTTGCTTGATGGGCCGATGAAAAAATCGGATTGGCCTCTGCCGGAGATTACGGAGGATATGAGCGGGCATTATATCTTGGATTTGTCGGATGAAGAATTTGCGGAGAGATTAGCTAATTTTAATAAGTTAGGATTGGAAGAAAAATTACGACTTTTGATTGACCGTGATTTGATTACGAAGTCGGGGCTAAAGAGCTCAGCGAGCTTGGCGCCACTTTTGATCCGGTTCAAGGAAGAATCGGCGCCGGCGATTTGGAATAAGGTGGCGGCGCTTGTGGCGAATCTTAAGATATATTTTGACGATGAATCCCCTGAAGAAAAATTGTTGAAAAAATATGTGTTTAATCTCGTGGACGAGAAACTAAAGGAAATTGGAATTTGTACGCGAAGTGATGATGATGAGGACATGATTCGGCTCCGGGCGAATTTGCTCGCGCTTGATTATTTTGCGGAGGATCGTAAGAGGTTTGAGGAGCTAGCGAGAATGTATAATGATGATTATAACAAGATGGACAAAGAGGTGCGGGGTGATATGCTTTGTGCGAAGGCGTACCTTGAGCCTGGAGTTATCGATGAATATTTGGATAAATATCAGAAGGTGGCTGATCCGGATGTGAAATTCGATTATTTGATTGCGGCTTGTTTGACACGCGACGCGGTGCAGGTCAAGAAGATGCTTGGGCTGCTTGGAAAATATGACATAGTGAAATCCCAGGATCAATTACATTTATTTGTATATCTTTATCGCAATCCGAAAGCGCGGGCTGGGGCATTTAAGTGGTTAACGGAGAATTGGGAATCAGTTAAGAAGACTGGTGGCGATAAGACACTGAGTGATTATCCGATGTTGATTGGTAGAATCGCTAGAACTCAGGAAGAGCTCGATCTTTATAAAAAATTCTTTGAGCCGATGCTTGGTGACACAGCGGTGACTAGGGCGATTACGATTGGGCTGAAGGAGATCGAGGCCAGGGTGAAGTTGATTTCTGAGAATAGAGACGCAGTGACGAAGGCGGTTGAAGAAGCTGTCTAGCATTTGCTTTTTGAGTTATTCTTATGCAAAACTTTTTGTAATTTGGGGTTGTTTTCTGTTCTTAACTATGTATTAATAGGGGCGGGTTGGCTTCGGTGTTTAGTGGGCCGGTATTCACAAGTAGCAATGCTTGCGGTGTGTGAGGTGATCATTAAACGGTATTCTAGGCGTCCAGATTGCCGGAAGGGAGTAATGAAATGACCATAGAAATTAACCTTCTATGCATTATCTTTCGAAGGCGAAAAAATCGCCGAAGTAAAAAATCTGACTAACGAAAGCTAGTCAGACCACAACCCTGAGGAGATGCTTTCTAGAGGCATTTCCTCAGCTAAATTATAACGCAATTACTTGGAACGTGCAAGTGAGCAGTGGGTGAGCAGTGGGTGAATCCAAAAAAAGAGTGGTCGTTGGTGGTTAAATGGTATAATGGGAATAGATGAAGAAGGTTAGTATAGTTATTCCGGTTTATAACAATAGTCCGTATTTGGATGAATGTTTGAAGAGTGTAATACAACAAACTTACAAGAATTTGGAAATAATTATCGTTGATGATAATTCGACCGACAATAGCCTTGAGGTAATTGAGGGATACCATGATAAGCGAATTAGGGTTTTAAAACTCAGGAAAAATAGTGGTGCGGCGATTGCGAGAAATAAGGGAGTTGAAATCGCGACGGGTGATTATTTGTGTTTTCTTGATTCGGATGATTATTGGGTGAACGATAAGATTGAGAGGCAGGTGAAATTTATTTCGGATAATAAATATGCTTTTATTTATGGTGATTATGCTTATTATAATAATGGTAAGGCGAAGAAAGTATGTGTGCCGAAGTCTTTAAATTATAAGCAGCTTTTAAAGGACACGACAATTTTTACTTCTACTGTGATGTTTGATATGAAATTGATCCAGAAAAGTGATATACGCATGCCAAATATCAGGAGGGGGCAGGATATTGTGACTTGGTGGAATGTGCTTCGGAAGGGAATTGTGGCACATGCGACGGATGGGGTGTTGGCGTATTATCGGACAGGGAATGGTAGCTCGTTGTCTCACAATAAATTTAAAGCTATAAAGAGGACTTGGAAAGCGTATCAAACACAGGAATTTAGTTTTTTTAGGCGCTGTTATTATTTTTTGTGCTATGCAAAAAATGCGACGATGAGGCGGGTGAGAGCAAAAAGGGTAGATTGACAGTTGTGCGGATTTTGCCTTTACGAATTAGGCTTTTGCCTTTTTGGTTTTTGGTATTCTCTCCACCAGGCTGTCATATTGTGTTTTGGAACTCTTTCGTTTTTCGGAGGCAATTTCATGTAATTACCATATATTGTTCTGAGTATCTCGTCGTAGTTTTTGAAGATCATGACTGTTAGATTCTCGAATTTTGTGTCAGTATATTCTTCGGTGTTTTTTCTAAGTTGTATCTCTTTTTCATATCCGTAAATGGGCCAGTTGTTTATCACGTACTTTCTGCCGTTGTATTGATTAAGTAACTTATTAAATTTTCGATTTAGCTTGTTGTACCCTAGTAACTTAGAGCATGCATTTTTGCCGAGACATAAAATAATTTTGGACAATGATTCTTCTTTAAAGAATATCTTTCGACGCAAAAATAGGCTCACCATCATTTCTAGCTTTTTGTAGTGTTTTTTTCGTTCTTTTTGATTGTTTGAAGTTGGATAATAGCATAATATATCTACATAGATACCATAATTTGGGTTAAATTTCGGTCGATTTTTCTCGATCGCATGTGTGTGTGTATCTATGAGTTTGATGAAAGGATATCTCTCTCCGCCCTTACCTTGTTTTAAAGTCTGGAACTGACCCGTCTCTTTGTCTAGTATTTTTTTTAGTTTTACGTAGTTTTCTCTTGTTAGGATCACGTCTACATCGTCATCCCAAGGTATAAAACCATGGTGTCGAATGGCGCCAATTAGCGAACCGTTAATTAATGAGTATTTTATATTGTTTTCTCGGCAAGTCTGGTCCAAAAATTTAAGGATATCTAGTAGAATGTTCTGATGCTCGGTAATTGATATTTTTTTGTTAGTCATAATTATTGTGATACGTTAGGGTTATTATACCACGACATTTGAGGGTTATTATGTAAAAAAAGAGCAAGGTGTTTCAGGGGTGATGCTTTTATATATTTCGGTATTGCTTTTTTGTTTTTGCCATGTTATATATAAAAACATAAAGGTTATAATAAAGGTATATTTATGCATAAACTAAATAAATCAAAGAAACACCGAGCATCTAGCGCATATATGGGACTCGGTTTAATCGCTGCACCGGCAGTTATTTCTGGTGCTATACTATCATCTTCTTATGCTTTTGCGGGTGATTCTGCTGTAGATACTATTAATCTTGATTTGCCAATTTCCTGTAGAGTTGCGGCGTCAGGGATGGATAGTCATACGGCTATTTCTGCTAACGGCACTTATACGGAAGATATTGGCACAACCACTATGAAAATAACCTGTAATGATAATGGTGGTTTTTCGGTTTATGCGGCTGGATATACTGGCGATACAGTTGGTGGAACTAATAGCACTAGGCTAGTTGGTACCGCTGTGAGTGGTAACGCTACGATTCAAACTGGTACTGCTACGGGGCCTGGTTATGACGGAGATGTTTCCAACTGGGCGATGAGGTTGGACTCGGATTCTTATGATTATCCTATCGATATCTTAGATTATTATTACTACTATCACGCAGTGCCTAATCTGTTTACTAAGGTCGCTACGCGATTAGCTGGTACTGACGTTGGGAGTGAAGCTGTTGGTGCCACTCTTACCTCAACCTATGCTGTCTATGTCTCAAAAACTCAACCTGCTGATACATACACTGGCAAGGTTAAATATACCTTGGTTCATCCAAACGACGCTCCAGCTCCAGTAAGTCTCTATCTCCAAAACACTGATGCGATAATTAATTCTTTGCCGGAAATTGGTGATGTCGTTAGTGCTGTAGACATTCGCGACGGTAAGGAATACTCTGTGGGTAGGCTTGCAGATGGCAATATTTGGTTACTTGATAACCTTGACCTTGATCTTACTGCTCCTGGCGCAAGTACTAGTATTACTGCTGCTAATACTAACGCTTCTGCAACATCTCTCAACGCACTGTTTAATGGCGTACAGGATGGTGGGCCGGATGGTAACCTTGCTCATTCTGCTGTAACGAGAGGTTATACATATGATGGTTATACGCAGCCAGCCATTAATACAGAATATAGTGGTAAGACTATGGGCGAAGTCACTAGCATGTCTGGTTATGCTGAAGCCGATTGGATGGTGGGTACTTATTATAACTATTGTGCTGCTTCGGCTGGCAATTATTGTTACGATAGATATACAGAATTAAGTTCGGATGCAACTGAGGACATTTGTCCTAGTGGCTGGAGGATGCCTTCTGGCTATTATGACTACGTCGATGGTTATTATCATTATAGTGGTGATTATGGCGATTTGTATGAAGCTTATGATAAATATGTTGGTGATTTCGCCGCTTCTTTGCGAACCCCCCTATCTAGTTCTAATTACTCCCCGAATAAAATCGGAAATTCTGGATACTTTTGGTCTTCTACTGTTGGTCATGATGCGCAAGATTATTATGATGGATCAAATCCATATTACCTCGATTTGGGTGGTTATTATAATGCTTATGAGTTTCACATTGGGAATGGGTATCTGTATCGCGATAGTGGTATTTCCGTACGCTGCTTGATAGATCATCAATAAAATCTCACCATCCGGTAATCTATCTAAACTACCCTACCAAAGCGTAGGGTAGTTTTATTATTCTTTAACAATTTGAAATATCTAGGCTTATAGGCATATCTTATATGAATACTTATATTTTATTGGTTTTTATAGAATTCCGGTATTGCTTTTTTGTTTTTGCCATGTTATATATAAAAACATAAAGGTTATAATAAAGGTATATTTATGCATAAACTAAATAAATCAAAGAAACACCGAGCATCTAGCGCATATATGGGACTCGGTTTAATTGCTGCACCGGCAGTTATTTCTGGTGCTATACTATCATCTTCTTATGCTTTTGCAGTTAATTCATCTATTGACACCGTCAGGCTTGATTTGCCTCTTTCTTGTAGCGTTGTAGCGTCTGGTATGAATAGCCACACTGCAACTGTTGCTAACAGTGTTTATACTCCTGATATTGGTACTACTACAATGAATATTGCTTGTAATCATAACGGTGGTTTTTCGGTTTATGCAACTGGTTTTACCAATAATACGATTGGCGAAACTAATAGTAATAAATTGGTCGGTACAGCGCTAAGCGGTAATGCTACTATTGATACTGGTACTGCTACGGGTCCTGGTTATGATGATGAGTCTAATTGGGCAATGAAGCTATCGGCAGACTCTGGCGATGATTACCCTATTACTATTTTGGATGACTATGATGATTATCACACTGTGCCTAATAGCCAAACCAAGGTCGCGACAAGATTGGCTGGAACTGATGCTGGGGAGGATGCTACTGGCTCTAATCTGACGTCAACATATGCTGCATATATTTCAGGAACTCAATATGCTGATACCTATAATGGTAAAGTAAAATACACTTTAGTTTATCCACACGATGCTCCGACTCCGGTAACACTTTTCTTGCAGGACGCAGATAGGGTAGTTGCTGCAGTACCAAATGTTGGGGATACCGTAACTGCTATCGATAAACGTGATGGCTTAGAGTATACAGTTGGTAGGCTTGCGGATGGCGAGGTTTGGTTACTTGATAATCTCGCTCTGGATCTTACTATGCCTAACGCAAGTGCTGTGATTACTCCTGCAAATACTAATGCTTCTGCGGAATCTCTTAATGCGCTATTTAATGGAGTCTCCTGTGAAGAATATTCTGGCGGTGGAGAAAATCATAACTTAGCCTGTGCTGCTGTGAGCTCATCTTACGAAAGCAGTTATACTGAACCATATATCTTTACCAATTATATAGGCAGATCTATAGGGGATGTCACATACATTTATGATGATTTTGCCAGAGATTGGCTAGTAGGAGCTTACTATAATTATTGTGCTGCGTCTGCTGGTAGTTATTGTTATAGTAATTACTCTTACACTCCTTCGAGTGATTCTACAGAGGATATCTGCCCTAGTGGGTGGAGGATGCCTACTGGTGGTGATGGTGAGTATCAAAATCTGTATTACAGCTATGATAGTGATGGTCGTACATTTTCTACTGCCTTACGTACGCCTTTGACTGGTTATTGGAGCGAATACTCTTCTGCTTATCCTGAATTTTTTGGCAGTGAAGCGCGTTATTGGTCCTCTACTTTAAGCGATGATTCGGCAATGGACGCCCTTAATTCTTTTGCTTATGATTATCCTGGCTTCTACGGCTCTGGATATCGTAATTATGCGATCCCCGTACGCTGCTTGATAGATCATCAATAAAATCTCATCATCCGGTAATCTACCTATACTACCCTACCAAAGCGTAGGGTAGTTTTGTTATCCTTTAACAATTTGAAATAGTTAGACTTATAGACATATCTTATATGAAAATCTATAATTTATAGGTTTTTTATAGAATTCCGGTATTGCTTTTTTGTTTTTGCCATGTTATATATAAAAACATAAAGGTTATAATAAAGGTATATTTATGCATAAACTAAATAAATCAAAAAAACACCGAGCATCTAGCGCATATATGGGACTCGGTTTAATCGCTGCACCGGCAGTTATTTCTGGTGTTATATTATCATCTTCTTATGCTTTTGCTAACGATTCGGTTGTAGATATTGTTAATGTAACGGTGCCACTTTCCTGTAATGTTTCGGCATCTGGCAGGAATTCTCATACTGCAACTGTCGCAAACGGTATTTATACTTCTGATATTGGTACTACCACTATGAAAATTTTCTGCAATGATAACGGTGGTTTTTCGGTTTATGCAACTGGATATACTGGTGGGGTGTCGGGTGATACGAATAGTAATAAGCTAGTTGGTACTGCCGTGAGCGGGAATGATACGATTGCGACCGGTACGGCTACTTCTGGTACGACCTCGAATTGGGCAATGAAACTGTCAGCAAACTCTGGCGATGATTATCCTATTACTATTCTTGATAGTTATGATGATTATCATGCTGTCCCCAATGATCATACAAAGGTTGCAACAAGATTGTCTGGGACTGATCTTGGCGAATACTCTACTGGCTCTACCCTTTCGTCTACTTATGCTGCATATTTTTCAAGGACTCAGGCCACTGATGTTTATACTGGTCAGGTGAAATATACTTTGGTACATCCACATAATGCACCGACTCCGACGACGCTTTATTTGCAGGATACGGCTAATGTAGCTTTGGCGGTACCAAATATTGGTGACACCGTGACCGCTACGGATGCTCGTGATGGTTTGGATTACACTGTGGGTAAGCTTCCAGACGGTAATATTTGGCTTCTAGATAACCTTGCTATAGATCTTACTATGCCAAACGCAAGTACTAAGATTACCGCCGCCAATACCAATGCTTCTGCGACATCGCTTAACGCACTATTTAATGGCGTAACTGGCGGTGGGCAGGATCATAACTTGGCTCAAGCTGCCGTTAGAGTAGGACAATATAACTGGGGTCAATCTTATACTGAGCCACTCATAGATCCTACTTATAAGGATAAAACTGTATCAGAAGTGACCGAACCGAATGGGTCGTATGGTAGTGATTGGACAATTGGTATTTATTACAACTATTGCGCCGCTTCGGCTGGTAGTTATTGTTACGATGAGGGTTATGGTGATGGCGATACTGCGGATGATATTTGCCCGGCCGGCTGGAGGATGCCTACCGGCGGTGAAAATGGCGAGTATCAGGCTCTGTACGATGAGTATGAAAACGAAAGTGAACAAAATTACGCTTTCGGTAAAGCTTTACAACTTCCTTTCTCGGGCTGTGCGTTTAATGGTTACTGTACTGCTGGTTGGTCACAAGGTTTGGGTAGTGATGGTGAATTCTGGTCCTCGACACATTATAGCGAATATAATATGTTTGCTTTGCATTTGGAGGGTTATTATGGTCCAGATTATGTTTCTCCAAGTTCTACTTATCCTCGTTATACTGGTAATGCCGTACGCTGTGTGATGGATGCTGATTAGTGGGCTAGATCGTTCCATGAATGTCTAAGCGCTCCTACTAAATGTAGGGGCGCTTTATTGTAGAGTGTATCATATGTTATAATTAAAAGTAATGAAAATTGCGGTTGCGGGGATTGGTTATGTAGGATTGGCTTTGGCTACACTTCTTAGCGAAAAGAATAAAGTCGTAGCGCATGACGTTGATCCCGGCAAAGTTAAAAAGGTGAATAGTTTTGTTTCCCCTATTCGTGATAAATATATTGAAAAGTATTTTGAGGAGGCGAAGAGTGGGGAAAGAAAACTAAATCTAAAGGCTACCCTTGATGCCGATAAGGCGTTTCGAAACGCTGACTTTGTGATTATTGCGACACCTACGGATTACGATTCGAGTAAGAGTCTGTTTGATACTACTTCTGTGGAGAATGTGATTAAGGAAGTGCTCGCGCTAAATAATCCAAAAACCACTATTGTAATTAAATCTACGGTCCCGGTGGGATTTGTTAGAAAAATGCGGAAAAAATACAAATATGAAAATATGTTTTTCTCGCCGGAATTCTTGCGTGAAGGGAAGGCTTTGTATGACAACCTTTATCCGACGCGTATTGTAGTAGGATCTTTTTCTAAAGAAGCTGATAAGTTTGCGGAGCTCCTTCGCGAAGCAGCGCTGAAAAAAGATGTGAAAGTCATGATGATGGACGAGAATGAGGCGGAGGCGGTTAAGTTGTTTTCTAATACCTATTTGGCACTTCGTGTGGCGTATTTTAATGAGCTTGATACTTATGCCAAGATAAAAGGCATGGATGCAAGAAATATCGTAGAGGGAGTGTGTATGGACTCGAGGATAGGCGCTTATTATAATAATCCGTCTTTTGGGTATGGTGGACTGTGTCTTCCGAAAGACACTAAGCAACTACTAGCTAACTATAGAGGAGTGCCGCAAGATTTAATTAAGGCGACGGTCAAAGCAAATGTGACACGCAAGAGATTTATTGTGGAGGATGCTTTGAAAAAAAGTCAGGGGACTGTGGGTATATATCGCTTGGTAATGAAGACAGGGTCTGATAATTTTCGTGATGCCGCTATCGGTGACATTATTAAGGTTATCAAACGAAGAAAGAAAAAGATATTAATATATGAACCGATTTTTGATGGTGACAAGTTTGACGATGTGGATGTAACTCGGGATCTAGGTTATTTTAAAAAAGAATCTTCAGTGATATTTGCAAATCGCATGGCTAGGGAATTAGACGACGTGAAAGAAAAGGTCTACACAAGGGACCTCTTCTCGCGAGATTAAAATGGTATAATATACCTATGATGAAGTGGATTTTTAGATGGGTGGTACTCAATATCGCTTATATTTTTGTCGGTAGCTTTATCTTTAGCATGGAGTGGATAAACGATTTCTTTTTTGCGGCGGGGTATTATGTTCTTTTGGCGTTAAATGTGATTTTGATTGTGATTCTATGGAGAAAGCATTATTTTAAAAAGAACATAATATATATATTGATGGGCATTTTTGTGGCCCTCGGTATTCTCGCGACGGTTTTGGCGGTAAATGTGGAGAGATCAATCTTTGGTGATGAATCGTGGCGCGAAGGGCTACTAGTGATAATGTATTATATTTCGCTGATGGCGATTGGTAGTACTCTGGATAAGAAATACAAGAAAAAGACGATTATTGTTCTTCTAATTTTTGGGGCGATTGAATGCGTGTATGGCATTTGCCAGGCGTTTAAAGCGCCTTTTGTGAAAGAAGTGCTGCATTTTATTGGACGCGTGAATGGGAAGAAGACATATGAGGTGTGGTCCACGGGGTTTGCAGGTAATCCGAACTTTTATTCGACACTGGTGCTGATTTGTCTTGGGTTTGCTATGGGGTTATTCGTTGATGAGAAGCCTGGCAAAAAATCTGCGGTGTACTTAGCTTTGGTGGCGTTATTTACGGCGGGGCTGATGGTGGGAAATACAATGAGTTGTGTAGTGGGACTGGTTGCTATACTGATATTCTTGATTGTCTTTACGATAAAGTTTAAGAAACTCGCAAAATTTGCATCGCTTATTGGTGTAATAATTGTGGCTGCCTTTACGATAATTTGGTTTGGGAAGACTACTTTGGTGAAGGACATTGGTGTGACATTTTTCCAAGCTTCGGAAATAGCCCAGGGTAATGTGCAGGATAATTATGGGACGAAGAGAATTTATATTTGGCAGAAAGCTTTGGAAGTTGCGCCAAATAATTTGTGGCATGGGACGGGCCTAGATGGTTTTTGTGACGCGTTCCCGGGGGAATGCCTTAGGAGCAAAGATCAAACAAAACGTATCAATAAGGCACATAACGAGTATTTGCAAATATTAATTACTGAAGGGATTTTTGCGCTGATTGTATATCTAGCGATGTGCGGGTTTGTGGTTTGTCGTGGAGTGCGGGATAGCTTCAAAAATAAAGCCGTGCTATTTATTTTGCCGGTGATTGGGTATTTGGTACAGGCGTTCTTTAATATTAGTGTGATAAGTGTGGCTCCTTTGTTTTTCCTTGCGATGGGGCTTTGCATTGACAATGACAGGAAGGGAAAAATTTTGGTGGTGGGAAATTTCGGTGAAGACGGAAAACTTGATGGGCAGACAGCCAAAACCAGAACTGTCACTCGGACGCTTGAAAAAATGTTTGGCAAGAAACGAATTAGAGTTATTGATACGAAAAAAGCTGGGTTTATGGAGAAGCTAAAGTTTTTGATGCTTATGATTAGCTCGGAAAAAATTGTGATAATGTGCGCTAGAAAATCACTTGGACCAGTGGTTGGTGCACTGAGGCGGCTAGGCGCTATACGTAAAACGTGCTATATCGTGATTGGCGGGTGGTTGTATGATTATGCAAAGGATAATCCTAAATTTCCAAAGTCGCTAAAGAAAATGAATTGTGTTTTGGTGGAGACGAAGACACTAAAGCGTAATTTGTCTAGACTTGGTGTGAGTGCGGAGATTATTCCAAATTACAGGATATATGATGGCGAGCCGAAGCTAAAAAAGAAGGGCGAGAAATATGTTTTCTATTCTAGGGTGATAAAAGAAAAGGGTGTCTTAACTGCGATTGAGGCGGTGCGGGCGCTTGGCAAAAAGGATGCTCAGTTAGATATTTATGGGCCAGTGGGTGAAGAATTTGAAAAGAAGTTTAAGGAAGCGGTAAAAAATGATAAGAATATAAAATATAAGGGCGTTTTAAATGGCGAAAAGAAAACAGTGGAGACTTTGTCGCAATATAAATGTTTGATTTTGCCGACTTATTATGAAGGTGAGGGTGTGCCTGGAGCGATAATTGAAGCAATGAGCGCTGGAGTGCCGGTGATAGCCTCGGATTGGAAATATAATGCCGAAATAATAGACGACGGCGTGACTGGAATAATCGTAAAAAAGAATTCGCCAGCAGAATATAAAAAAGTGATGATGAAAATTGAAAGTGGAAAACTTGATTTAAAGACGATGTCAAAAAACTGCGTAAAGGAAGCCTCTAAATATACAGAAGAAAATGCCATGAAGGTTTTAGAAAGTTCTATGCATGAATGAGCGTATTAGAAAAAAGAGAATGAAGCTAAATATTGCTGCCAATATAGCGTTAAAAATTGTGACGCTTGTTTTTGGTTTTTTGATGGCCAAAGTAATAATTTACAAATATGGTTCGGATACAAATGGTTTGGTAAATTCGATCACGAATTTTTTGGCCTACATTACTTTGCTCGAGTCCGGGTTTGGGCCGGTGATAAAATCGATACTCTATAAGCCGATTGCAAAAAATGATAGCGAGACGATTAAAAAGATACTTTCGGCGTCGGAAAGTTTTTTTAGAAAGATTTCTTACATATTTATTATATATGTGGCGGGACTTGCGATTGTCTATCCGATGCTGGTTAATAAGGAAGTTGATTTTGTTGCTACGAGTGCTTTGGTGGTGATACTTGCGATTAGCGTGTTTTCTGAATACTTTTTCGGAATGACATATGAGATGTTTTTGCAGGCGGAGCAAAAGAATTATGTAGTGTCGTTAATAAAAATTGCAGCTTATGTGACGAATACTATTTTGCTGCTCGTGATGGTGAAGCTCGATGTATCTATATATGTGTTGGAGTTGGCATGTGGTGCGGTGTTTGTGCTGAAGACGATTGTTCAAAAACTGTATGTCAGAAAACGTTACGATATAAAAACTCGACCTAGAGAAAAATATGAAATTAAACAAAAATGGGAAGGACTTGCGCAGCATATTGCTTTTGCAATACACACGAACACGGACATTGTGGTATTGACGCTTTTTTCTACGCTCAACGAAGTGTCTGTGTATGCGGTGTATTATTTGGCGGTAAAGGGCGTGAAGTCGGTAGTGAAGACATTTAGTACTGGGCTTGATGCGACATTTGGTGATATGCTAGCGAGAGGAAAAGATATTAAAAAGAAATTTGGTAGATATGAATATCTGTATTTTACGGTGAGTACGATTTGTTTTGCGACTTTGATTGTGATGATAACGCCGTTTGTGAGTGTGTATACGAAGTCGATTACCGATGCGGATTATATTAGAAATGTTTTTGGATATTTGATAGTGATTAGTGAACTTATCTATGTAGTGAGACAGCCGTATGAAGCGCTGGTGAAGGTGGTGGGGAGATTCAAAGAAACCAGAAAAATGGCATGGGCGGAATGTATTATAAATGTAGTGCTTTCGGTGGCGTTAGTGTGGAACTTTGGACTAGTCGGTGTGGCGATTGGTACGATTGTGGCAATGACGGTGCGAGCGATTGATCTTATTTATCATGCCAATAAATATGTTTTGAAAAGAAGTATGAAGGTTAGCTATAAAAAAATTACGCTAATTATCGTGGAGGCTATTTTGATTGTGGTGGCGGCGAATTTGTTGCCGATGCTTGATAATACGAATTATTTTAATTTAGCGGTTAATGGTGTGATGGTGCTTGCGGTGGCGGCTGCGATTACTATAGGACTCAACCTTTTGTTTATGAAAAAAGAAATTACAATTCGGGAAAGGATTGTGGTTTCCTTGTTTGAGCATAGATATATATGTAAGGAATTATTTAAGGGTCGCAAGAAACAGTTTGCTGAGATGCTAAATGATTCTTATTCGATAAAAGATAAAAAGAATTGGATTGGGAAGTTTTCAAAAGCGATTCGTTCTGATTTGAGGGTGCTTGGTATAGCGGAGGAGTTTTTCAAAAGTGACATTGAGGTTGTAAAAGATAGGGGAGTACTTCCTACAGATGTGATTGCGGTTTGTCTAGAAAAGAATGATTTAGTTCGGCTAAAGAAAGTTATTTCTCATCATAGGAAACTAGGTGTAGATAAATTTGTTGTGATAGATGATTGTTCTGATGATGGTACGGTAGAATATTTGTTGAAACAAAAAGATGTGGTGCTCCTTAGAGTGAAGGAGCAATATTCGGTTAATCGGCACGTGGCGTGGATTAATAGGGTGCTTGCTCATTATGGTGAGAATAGGTGGTACTTGGTGCTCGATTCTGATGAATATTTGGCCTATCACGATTGCGGGAATAAGAATATAAAAGATTTGATTTCGTATTGTGAGAGGAATAAAATTATCCGGCCGCGGGCGATGCTTCTTGATATGTATGCCGAGGCTGATTATTATGACAATGGTAAGGCGGAGGATTTTTACAAAGAGTGTATGTATTTTGATACGAATACTTACCGTCGGAGTGGCGACCATCGTTTTAAATGTTATGTGGGCGGACCTAGGGAAAGAGTGTTTGGTGTGTCGCCATATTTAACTAAATATCCACTGTTTTATTTTAGGAAAAAAGATATTAGGATTAGTTCACACTGTATGTATCCGTATTTGGAAAACTTTAGAGACGAATGTCGGCTGGTTTTGAAACATTATAAGTTTTTGCCGGGAGAAAGGGAAAAGATTGAGCAGATAGTGCGGGATAAGATTCATTATAACAATAGTATTCAATATAAACATTATTTGAAAGTTATGAAAAAAGGAAAACTAGATTTCCTTTGCGAACACTCGGCTAAATATAGCAGTGATGAATCTTTGGATAAAATAAATGTTTATAAAAAAATAGATTGGGACGAATAGCGACCCAAGTCTAGTTTGTGGTGCCCACTGAGAGACTTGAACTCTCACGTCCGTGAAGACACTAGCACCTGAAGCTAGCGCGTCTACCAATTCCGCCAAGCGGGCTTAAAATATATTATAACAAAAAATTACCCCAGAGCATAGTGCTCTGGGGTGGGGGCTATTCTATTTCGATTCGGATTCTTTTGACCAAGTCTTTCTCTTTAGCCTTTTTGATTAGCTTTAGAATCTTTTGTGGGGGGAGCTCGTCGCCATTATAAAGGCAGTGATACTCGAATTCTTTCTCTCTTGAAAGGATTTCGAATGGGATCTCCTCCTCTTTTTCGTAGTTTTCTTTGACGAGTTCGGGGATATTTCTTATTGTGTCATATAGGATGACTACAAAATCCTCTTTGTTTAAGGTCTTTCGTATCTCGAATGAACCCTTAGTGTTTAGAACTACCATTATTTTTACCATGATATCACCTCCTTTGGTAGAAATCGCCCTATATATTATATAATAATTTGTACTAAAAAGCAAGAGTTTCCCTAGGGATAATTGGCTGTTATAATAAGAAGTAAGAAACTGGAGGAAATATGATAAGTTTAAATTTTAATCAAGAGATTGATGAAGGCGTTATTAGTCGTTTACTAAAGGAGATTTCGCATGATCCGATGGGCGGATGGATGAATTTGCCCAAAAAATTTGATATGGGTGAATTTGTGCGAATCAAAGAGGCGGCAAAGGAGATTCAAGACTCTTCTGAATATTTGGTATGTATTGGTATTGGCGGATCGTATCTTGGGCACAGAGCTATAATTGAGGCACTTCGTCCTGGTTCTGGCACAAAAATTATTTATGCAGGGAATTCTTTGTCGCGGAGAGAATTAGATTGGGCTCTTAATAAAGTTGGCGATCATGATTTTTCGGTGAATGTGATTTCGAAATCAGGGACTACATTGGAGCCGGCGGTGGCTTTTGGGGAATTTAAGAAAAAGTTGATCGAAAAATATGGTGAGGAAGAAGCTTATAAGAGGATCTATGCTACTACTGATGCAAAAGTCGGTGCCCTTCACGACGAGGCTGTGGCGTGTGGTTATACGAGATTCATGGTGCCCGATAATATCGGTGGGCGCTATTCGGTTTTGACGGCGGTTGGGCTACTTCCTATGGCGGTGGCTGGAATTGATATTGATAAATTGCTTGAAGGGGCATCGGATGCGGTGGCGTCGGCGGTAGAGCCGGCGGCAAAATATGCCACAATGCGTTTTATTTTGGATAGCAAAAAATATGATACTGAGATTTTTGCAAGTTTTGAGCCAGCTACGATGTATTTTAATGAATGGCTAAAGCAATTGTTTGGCGAGTCTGAAGGCAAAGGCGGGAAGGGAATTTTGCCGGATTCGGTGATTTATTCAACAGATCTACATTCAATGGGTCAGTATATTCAGGATGGACGGCGCAATTTGTTTGAGACGATTATTGATTACCCAACGGATGAGATGAATGCCAAGATCGTGAGAGCGGTGCAGATTGCGCATGCGGGAGGTGGAATACCGGTCCTGACTATCGGAGTATCCTCGTATGACGAAAGAGGATTTGGCGAGCTAATTTATTTCTTTGAACTTGCCTGCGCTTTGTCTGCAAAAATGATTGGAGTTAATCCGTTTGACCAACCTGGAGTTGAGGCGTACAAAACCAAACTAAAAGAATTGATGGCTGAGTAGTTATCTCGTGATTATAGTACCAGTGTGGCCGGATAGGGCTTCGGAAAGATGGTCGATGTCGGTAATGATACCGATGCGACCGTCTTTTTTGGCGAATTTTGCGGCGGCTTCGACTTTGGGAAGCATGGAGCCGGGTTTGAAATAGCCATATTTTATGAGTCGAGTTATTTCAGTGGGAGTGATTTTCCCGATAGCTTCTTCGTCTGGCAGTCCAAAATTGATGTAAACATTTGGTACAGCGGTGACTGAGATAAAAATGTCAGCATTGACAAGTTCGGCGAGTTTTTCGGCGGCATAATCTTTGTCGATAACCGCATCGACACCCTTGAGGCGTTTTAAGACTTTGGTGCGGTAAACGGGGATACCTCCTCCGCCGGCGGCGACAACAATAGTGCCGTCTGCGACTAGCTCTTTGATGGCATTTTTTTCAATAATATCAATTGGTTTCGGGCTGGCTACGACACGGCGCCAACCGCGACCGGCGTCTTCTTTTACCACCCAACCTTTTTCTTTGGCGAGTTTTTTGGCGTCTTTTTCGGAATAGAACTGACCGATAGGTTTGGTGGGGTTATTGAAAGCGGGGTCGTTTTTATCTACGACGACTTGGGAGACGATGGTGGCGACTTTTTTGCGTTTACCGAGTTTAGCAAAAGCGTTATTAATGGCTTGAGTTAGCCAATAACCGATTTGACCTTGGCTCATGGCGACGGCGGTTTCGAGAGGCATGGCGGGGGCTTTGTCGGTAGCGGCGCCTTCTTCGTGAATTAAAATGTTGCCGACCTGGGGACCATTGCCATGTGCGACGATAATTTCGTATTTATCGGCTAGCTCGGCGATTTTATTACCAACCTCGATGGCGATTTTTTTCTGAGCTTCGGCAGTAGCTTCACCATTTTTTTGTAGGGCGTTGCCGCCAAGAGCCAAGACGATGCGTTTTTTCATATTACAATTGTAGCACAAAAAGCTTGCGTTTAGACTAGAACCAGTATATAATCATAAACATAAAAAGGGCATCATACATGAATTTATATAATAGAGATTTCTTGCGAATACTAGACTTTAATGAGGATGAGCTTCGTTATATGCTAGACGTCGCTGATTATTTTAAGAAAATTAAAAAAGAGGGAAAATCACACAAGGTTTTTCCAAATAAGAATATTGCGATTTTGTTTGAAAAAACTTCGACAAGGACTAGGTGTTCGTTTGAGGTAGCTGGGTATGATCTTGGGATGGGTGTTACCTTCTTGGATCCATCTGGTTCGCAGATGGGGCATAAGGAATCGATCGCAGATACAGCGAGAGTTTTGTCTAGATTATATGATGGGATAGAGTACCGCGGGTTTGAACAGTCGGTGGTGGATGATCTTGCGAAACATTCGGACGTGCCAGTATGGAATGGGCTTACCGATGAATGTCATCCGACGCAGGCTCTCGGTGATTTTATGACAATAAGGGAACATTTTGGCGCATTGAAGGGGTTGACAGTGGCCTTTGTTGGCGATACGCGAAATAATGTGGCTAATTCCCTTATGGCGATGAGTGCCAAGATGGGGGTAAACTTTATCGCTTGTGGGCCAGAGCATTTGCGGACTTCGGATGAGATCGTTAATAAATGCCAGCCTATTGCGGCAAAAAATGGATCAACAATTACTGTTACTCCGGATTTAGATTATTTGAAGGGAAGGGCAGATGTAATTTACACAGATGTATGGCTGTCTCTTGGTGAGCCTCAAGAAAAGTGGGGTGAGAGAATTGAGCTTTTGAAGCCATATCAGGTAAATATGGATATGATGTCAAAGGCAAAAGAGACGGCTATCTTTTTGCACTGTTTGCCGTCATTTCATGATTTAAATACCTCAATAGCACGAGATGTAAGTGGGAAATTTGGGATTTCTGAAATGGAGGTAACCGACGAGGTGTTTAATTCGGATCGATCGCTAGTATTTGAGCAGGCAGAGAATAGAATGCACACAATTAAAGCGGTAATGTATTTGACATTAAATGAAAGGAGTGGACAAAAGTGAAAAAAACAGTAGCCAATTTTAGCGAAATTGCACCATTAAAAAAGGTGTTAATGCACCGACCGGGTGATGAATTTTTGAATTTGACACCGAACACTTTGGAGCGGCTGCTTTTTGATGATATTCCGTATTTAAAAATTGCTCAACAAGAACATGACGCTTTTGCTAATGCATTGCGAGCAGAAGGAGTTGAGGTTGTATATATTACCGATCTTGCGGCAGAAGCGATTGAGTCGGGTGGGCGTACGGTGAGAAGAAAGTTTTTGGAACAATTCATTGATGAGGCTGGCGTTACTTCTCCGAAGGTTAAAAAACACTGTTTTGATTATCTGAATTCATTTAAAAATACTCGGGATATGGTGAAAAAATGTATTGCTGGGGTAGATATCTCTGAACTCAAAAAACTTGGGAAGGTATCTGGGTTCTATGCAACGCGAGATACGGGACGGATGATTATTGATCCGATCCCAAATCTTTTGTTTCAGCGCGATCCGATGGCGATTGTGGGGCATGGTGCTACGCTTCATAGAATGTGGTCGGTGACCAGGACGAGAGAATCGATTTTTGCGGAATACGTGTTTGGGTATCATCCGTTTTACGAAAAAATGAAGTTGTACTACGAAAGAACTGAACCGTATTTTATTGAAGGAGGCGATATCCAAGTTTTGTCATCTGAGGTTGTTGTGATTGGTATTTCACAGAGAACAGAACCAGATGCGATTGCGAATTTTGCTAAGAATTTGTTTAAGGATAAAACTAGCAGCTTTAAATATGTGCTGGCGATCGACATTCCGGATGAGCGTAGTTTTATGCATCTTGATACCGTGATGACACAAGTTGATGTCGATAAGTTTGCGGTGCAGGATGCGATTATGGATATATCGACAATTTACGAGATTACTGCAGGGAATGGTGGTGAAATTGAAATTGTAGAAATACACCAGAGTCTTCAGAAGGTTTTGGAGAAATATTTGCATCTTTCACACGTTGAGCTTATTAAGTGTGGAAATGGTAGAAGAATTGATGCTGAGCGGGAACAATGGAGCGATGGCGTGAATTTGATGTGTGTTCGCCCTGGCGTAGTGATAGCCTATGATCGTAATTTCGTGACTAATCAAGCATTGAAAAAGCATGGTATTAAGGTTATTGAGATACCGAGTTCGGAGCTTTCACGCGGACGCGGTGGCTCGCATTGTATGACGATGGCGCTCGTCAGAGAGGAGGTGGAGTAGATTTATAAGTTGAAGGTAAATCGCTTTGGGGGCAATATTAAATTTAAGAGGTTACAAAATGTTTAAGAAAAAGAATCGAAGTAAGAAGCGAACGCGCGCGATGTTGTCGGCGTATTCGATTATTATGGTTTTGATAATACTGCTTGGTATTATTTCGCACGTTTTGCCTAAAGCAAAATATGCTCCAGTGTTAGTGGATGATACCGAAGAAATGGTCGAGGACATTGGCCCTGGCGAATGGGAAGACGAGTCGCCAACTGGTGGTCCTGAGGAATTGAACCCTGAGACTAGTGAGATAAATGGAGTAGATGAAAGGGGCGAGGCAGTAGCTCTGCCTGTAATAGAATCTCCGGAGCTTACTAATGATGAGTATGTAGTTATGGAGGATGAGTCTGATGAAGCATTGTTGGCTGAGCCGATCACTGAAGATATTGCCGAAACTGAAGTAGAAACATTTGATACGCTTGAGGCCTGTGAAGAAGTTTATGATGAAGATGGCTGTGCAATTGTAGATGGTTCCGGCGTGGAGGGTGCTGCGCTTCACCAGGTGTTAATGGCGCCTATTCTTGGGTTTGCCGATGCGATTGATGTTTGTATTTTTATCATGATGCTTGGTGGTTTGCTTGCCGTGGTAGCTAGGACCAAAGCTCTTGAGACGGGCATCAAGAAATTGGTGCAAAAATTGCATGGCAAGGAATATTTGTTGATTTTACTTCTCATGTTTATATTCTCGATCCTGGGTACTACTTATGGATTCCTAGAAGAAAGTGTAGGATTCTATGTATTAATTGCTGCGACTATGTTTGCTGCTGGGCTTGACCCGTTGGTGGGTGTTGCGACAATTTTGCTAGGCTCTGGCGCTGGTGTGCTTGGTTCTACTATAAACCCATTTGCAACTGGTGTGGCTCTATCCGCTATGAAGGATGCTGGGATTGAGTTTAGTCAGGGCACGGTGATTCTGATTGCGGTTGTGCTATGGCTTACTACGCTTGCGATTGCTGCGATCTTTGTTATTAAATATGCAAAGAAGGTACAGCGTGACAAAGGTTCGACATTCCTTAGCTTACGAGAACAGGCGGTAGTTGAGAAAGCGTATGGTAAATACTTGAAGTCACATGATGATGTGACTAAACTATCAGGTAAACAAATTGCTACACTTATAGTGTTTGGCATAACATTCCTCGTAATGATAGTTGGGTTTATTCCTTGGGGAGAATTTGGTGTCACGTTCTTTGACTCCTGGACTGGGTGGCTTACGGGCTCTACGTTAGGCAACTGGTGGTTCTACGAGGCAGCACTTTGGTTCTTGATTTGCGCAATCATCATTGCGATTATCAACCGTCAGGGTGAGCATGGATTTGTGGATGCGTTTGTGGATGGTGCCGATGATATGATTGGCGTTATCTTGGTAATTGCAGTAGCACGTGGCGCTTCGGTGTTGATGAGCGAGACTGCGATCGATAGTTTCATCATCGTCAACGCCTCTAATTTCTTAGCAACTTTGCCAGAGATGTTGTTCGTTCCGTTGAACTATATTTTGCATATAGTGCTTTCGATTCTGGTACCTTCTTCTTCGGGGCTTGCAACTTTGTCTACTCCGATTATTGCGCCGGTCGCTGCAAATCTTGGTTACAGTACCAATGTAGCTGCGATGACAATCGTATCGGCAAATGGTCTCGTAAACTTAATCACGCCAACCTGTGGTGCGATTATGGGCGGGCTTGCACTTGCTAAGATTGAGTACTCTACTTGGTTTAAGTGGGGTATTCGCGTGGTGGCATGTATTGCAGTGGTGAACATAATTGTACTTTGCCTATTCTCGTTGTAGGTATTTAGTAAAAATAGCCCCGCATTCGGGGCTATTTTTGTGTTATAATGAGTTTATGGATAAATTATCGTTTGATGGGCCGATAGTTTTGGCAGTTCTAGATGGGGTGGGGCTCTCGCCTGATTCTCCAGGGAATGCCGTATCTAAGGCAAGAACAGCGTTTCTTGGCGAGGCGGCTCGGAAATATTTACATGTAGCGCTTGATGCTTCGGGAGAAGCAGTGGGGCTTTTGCCTGGGCAAATGGGCAATTCTGAAGTTGGTCACAATACGATGGGGGCAGGCAGGATAATCAAACAGGGGATTGCGCATATCGAAGAAGCGTTTAATACGGGTAAGGTGTTTGAATCTGATGCATGGAAGGGGGCTATTTCTCGCATCGTAGGGATTAACAACATCCGAGATATAAATGAGAACCTGCATGAATATATGGGGGCTCCTAGTGCAACTCTGCATTTTGCGGGGATTTTTTCGGATGGTGGAGTGCATAGTCATATTTCACATCTTGAACAAATGATATCTCAGGCCTACACTGATGGAGTGCGCAGGATGAGAATTCATGCGGTTTTTGATGGTCGTGATGTGCCGCCACAATCAGAGCCAAAATATATTCAGAGAATTGAAGAATTTGTTAAGAGATTTTCGGATGCTGATATCAAAATCGCTTCTGGTGGTGGACGTATGGTGTGCGTGGCAGATAGATATGAAAATGATTGGGATATGGTAGCTCGTGGTTGGGATATGATGGTGAACGGTGAGGCGGACTATTTCTTTAAGAGTGCAACTGAGGCAGTCACGACTCTTCGGAGAATCAATCCAGAAGTACAGGATCAGTATTTGCCTCCTTTTGTGATAGTAGACGAAGAAGATAGGCCGGTCGGAAAAGTTGAAAAAGGTGATTCGCTTATTTACTTTGATTTTAGAGCGGATAGAGCGATTGAGATTACTATGGCCTTCACTTATTGGGATTTTCCATATTTTAATCGTGGGAATTATACGCCGGATGATGTGTACTTTGTGGGGATGACTGAATATAATTCTGATACACATGTGCCAGAACATAGGCTGGTTGAATCTGTTTTTATCAATGAGACATTGAGCGAATTTCTAGGTGAAAAAAACGTGCCACAGCTGGCTGTATCGGAAACGGTAAAGTTTGGACATATTACTTATTATTTCAATGGGAATAGTTACGAAAAAGTACCTGGGGAGGAGTTTGTAGAGGTTGATTCTTATACTGAGCCGTTTGAGACTAGACCGTGGATGAAATCAGCGGAAATTACCGACGAGGTCATAAGGGGGCTAGATAAGTATAAATTTATCCGGATTAACTATCCGGGTGGTGACATGGTTGGACATACGGCTGATATGGAAGCCACAATTACAGCGATGGAGGCGATAGACCTTGGGCTTGGTAGAATTTATAAACGAGTGGCCGAGCTTGGTGGATGTATGATTGTAGTAGCAGATCATGGGAATGCAGAAGAACTCTTGGACTCTAATGGGCATCCGAAGACTTCCCACACAACGAACAAAGTGCCGTGTATTATTTGCGATGATACGGCGAATCGTTCTAAATATAGTTTGAATCGTTTGGAATTCCCTGGACTTTCCAATATTGCCGCGACAGTGGCGACGCTGTGTGGGTTCGACGATTATCCGATGGATTGGGAAGATCCGTTGATTAAGGTTCGGGGACAATAATTGGCCTAAAAAATACTTGGAGTCCTGGAAGTCTCCAAGTATTTTGTTGCGTTAGATTATTCGCCGCAAACTACGTTGTTGGCATGGAGCCAGCCTTCGACGGAGCCACCGTCTAGATATTCGCCTTTGGTGGTAGCGATGCGCATGACGCCGCCGTTTTTGATATAGTCGTCTATTGGATCGGTGATCAGATATTCTTGATCTAGAGGGCCGAAATCATGAGCGTCAACGTATTCGGTAATTTTGTGGAGAAGTTCGGGGGAAAGGATATATTTAGAAACATTGATGAGATTTGACGGGGCTTCTTCGGGGGTTGGTTTTTCGACGACGCCGGTTAGTTTGCCGTCTGTTTCGGAGAGGACGCCGTATTTTTCGACTTTGGATTTGTCGATTTCGACGCCGAGAATGGCGGAGTCGGTGTCGTCTTTTATGGATTTAATGAGAGCCTCAGCGGCGGATTCGCCACCTGGGTTCCAGACGAAATCGTCGCCCATGAAAACCAGAACAGGTTCGTTTAGATTGTATTCTTTCATGACCAAGGCGATCGGGACTGCGGTGCCGTATTTGCTAGCTGGGTCTTGAATGGTGTAGTGAATCGTGACATCGTCGGGTAGAGTTTTGGCGAGTTTGAGACGATCTTCTTTGCCTCGATCTACTAAATATTGATTAAGTGCGAGGTTGTCTTTGTAGAATTCTTGAACTTGGCAGGGTTCTACGTTTGAAATGACCATGTAGATGTCTTTGACGCCGGCTTTGATTAGATCTTGGACGGAGTAGTCGACGAGGGGGCGGTTGCCAACTGGTAACATTGATTTTTCGATGATTTTGGTGATCGGTAGACGTCGGGTGCCCCAGCCCGCTACCGGGATAATAGCTTTTGTAATCATAATGAGTTAATTTTACATCTCACGAGCGATTTTTTCAAGCTTGCGGAAATCTGTTTTGTTGGCGCGGGTTAGAGGAAGTTCGTCTAGGAAAATGATTTTTGATGGGAGTTCGTAGGATTTTAGGGTGATTCGGCGGCGTCCAAGGTTGAATGGTTCGCTGGCAGTTTCTAGGATTTGCTTGCGGGTCTTGTCATTGTGTGGAATTTTGTCTTTGGTGACAACAAAAGCATAAGGCGCGAGCTTGTGTTTTTTGTCGGGGCCTTTGACGACATAGCATTTGTCGACAAGGTCAGATTTTGATACGGCGGTGCGGACGACTTCGTAATAAACTTTGGCGGGGAGATTGTTGATGAAAAATGTAGCACGACCGACCAGGGTAATATAGCCTGTTGGGGTAACATAGGCGAGGTCGCCGGTTTTGACGTATTTATGGCCATTTACTGTGATGAGTTTTTCGTCGTCTAGCTCAGGCCGATCATAATAGCGGTTTAGAATATGTTTGCCGGTGACGTAGAGGATACCGGTTTTACCAAATCCTAGCTCTTCGCCGGTTTCGGGGTCTAGAATCATTACATGAACGCCGGCTGGGACTACGCCGACCGAATCTGGGTTGTAGGCGGAGCCACCAACGGCGGTAGAGATTAAGCCGAGGGCTTCGCCAGTGCCATAGCCGTTGCTGATTTTTACGTCATGTTTACTACGAGATTTAAAAAACTCTATTGCTTCTAGGGAAGCAGATTTTTCTAGGCGCTCGCCACCGGAGGCGAACATTTTTAGATTTGAAATATCGGTGGATGGAGCTAGGGATGGCATTATTTCGAGGAGAGTTGGAACGCCAAAAATTGTGTTGGGGTTTTTGCCAATGTAGTAATCAAGATTGTCGTCAGAGATGTCTGGGGTGAGGATAACTTCGCCACCACCACAAATGGGGGCAAGGGTGGAGACGACGAATCCGTACGGGCAGTCGAACTTAACATAATCCATCCAGGTGTGGAGGTTTTTGTCCCACATTTTGACTTCGCTTGCGACTTTGGAATAAATAGCGGAGGCGATGAGGTTTTTGTTGGTAAAGACCATAGGTTTTGGACCGGAGGTCGAGCCAGACGTGAAAGAAATTAACGCTTCGTTGTGAGGTTTGAAGGTGTTTTTTGGGATGCGGCCATGGTGTCTGCCGGCGATAACCTTGATGTTAGTTTTGCCGAGCCAAAAACCATCTAGGGCATTATAGGTTATATCGGTTCCTTGACTGTCGTCTGGACCAGCTTCGTCGACAGTGCGACCATCTAAATTGATGATATGTCTGAGGGATTTTACGTCGTGTTTTAGGTTATGGATGCGTTTGTCATTGAATTTGTAGGTGATGAGAATTTTGGAGTTAAATTCTTCGAGGTAATGGATGAGGGTGTCACGAGCTGTGCGTTCGTCTAGGAAGCTAACAATGGCGCCAAGGCGATTGGCTGCAAGGAAAATCAGGATATTTTCATACATGGAACGGCCGGTGGCCACCAAAATAATGTCTTTTTTCTTGATGCCAAGTGTTAAGAATGCTTTTGCTAAGATTTTGATGTCGTTTTTTAGCTCGCGACGAGTGAAATCGAGCTCTTTTTGGTTAACAACAACATCATCCCAGTGACGAGTGCTGGATAGATTAAATAACGCTGATACGCTGATGGGTGGGACGAATGGGTCCTTTTTTTGACCTTTGATTTTTAACATTTTTCCTCCGCTATTAGGTGTGGTTGACGCGATAATTGGGCGTGTGGTAGGGGTCTACCTGACTATCATTCTAACATATTTGTGATATAATTATTTACATAAGCATTATAGAAAATAATAAGGAAGGTAATATGCAACCAAATCAAAATACAGCTGGGATACCGAATCGAAATGCGGCTGCGGCTCCTAGGCCAGGTGTGGCTGGCGGTGCTGCGCCTAGGCTGAGTGCGGCCCCTGCAGTCAGTCGAGCGGCCGCGGGTGGGGTACCTACACCTGCGACTCAGGGGGTCTCGAGACCCGTGGTCACGAATGCAGCTAGTGTGCCTGCGAGCGCGGTAACTCCTGAAGCTAAGAGTGAAAAAACTCCAGAGCAAAACATTATGGCGGCTGGGGTCAGTGAAAAGAAAAAAGGTAAAGGAATGGTTCTCGGGCTGATTCTTTTGGCACTTCTTGCGGCTGGTGGAATTGGTTTTGGTGTATGGGCGATGATGGATGGAAATTCACAGGTTGCTAAGAAAGATGCAACAATTAAAGATTTGAAGCAGCAAAATAGTGATCTATTAGAACAATTAGATAATGCAAGTGCGACGACGGATGATCCGGGGGCTAATGAGGCCGTAAATACCGAGGATTATATTTATGTGGGCGAATGGGGGCTCAAGATTAAGATACCGGAGGGGTTGAGCTCTGTTAGTTACGACTATACTCGCAATTCAAATGGGCCTGCTTTAGCTATAACTGGTGCTGAGTATGGCGGGGTATTAATGCCGAATGCTTATCCGATTGGTAGTATTAATGTAGGTATAATTGGGTTGGGTAGTGTACAACGTTTTGTAAAGGGGGCCGAGATAGAACCTACTTCTCCTCCTTCTTTTGTATTTTCTGATGATAGTTATGATTATTACTATCATACCCCACAGGAACTATATCAAGTTGATTCAGTAGAAGAAGAGGAGCGACAGAATAGCATTGTGAAATTAGTGAAGGAGATGTTTACTACTCCAGAGAACTATTCAAAAATGTAATTGAATAGGGAAAAATAGTAAATTAGCACTCTTGACGCGGGAGTGCTAATTTGCTACAATTAGGGTATTATGCAGGAAGAATTTAGTGAAATAATGAACAAATTGTCCGAAAACGCGAGATTTGCTCTGCAAAAATCGGACTATTTTGCAAAAAGATATAATAACGGATATATGGGGACGGAACACCTGCTACTTGGGATAATGTCGATGGACAATTCCACTGGTGCGAAAATGCTTCGTGAGGAGGGGGTTACGACAGAGGAGGTTGAAAAGGCTTTGAACAAAGTGGCGGTAGAGGTGCCTGGTTCGGATATGGCTATGATGTCACTCTCTGAAGCGGTGATTTTGACGCTTCGGATGGCGCGAAATTATACTCACGAACAGGGGCTAACCGTGATTGGGACGGAGCATATTCTTTATGCGCTTCTTAGCCAGCCAAACTCACGGGCATCTTTAATTCTTAGTGGTCTTAAGGTTGATAATGAAAAGCTCATGGATGAGATTGAGAAATTAGTCGAAGAGCAGACCAAAGATGAAAAGCTAAAAGCTGAGAAAGCGAAATATCTTAACAAAAAGCAGCTGAAATTCTTGACGCGTTATGGGAAAGATTTGACAGAAGAAGCCAAGCAGGGGCATCTTGATACTGTGATTGGTCGCGAAAGCGAGATTGAGAGAGTAGTCACGGTGCTTTCTAGGCGCACGAAGTCGAATCCGGTGTTGATTGGCGAGGCTGGTGTCGGTAAAACCGCCATCGTGGAGGGGCTTGCGACACGGATTGCTAAAAACGAGGTGCCGGGGAATTTGATTGGTAAGCATATTTATCAGGTGGATTTGTCTTCACTGGTGGCTGGGACGAAGTTTCGCGGTGAGTTTGAAGAGCGTATTAAAGGTGTGATCGATGAGGCGATAGGCGACGATTCGGTACTTTTGTTTATCGACGAGATACATCTTCTATGCGGTGCCGGGTCTGGTGAAGGATCGATGGACGCGGCGAATATTTTGAAGCCAGCGCTAGCTAGAAATACGATTAACTTGATTGGCGCGACGACTTTGGATGAGTATCGTAAGACTATTGAAAAGGACAAAGCACTTAGCCGTAGATTCCAAACTGTGATAGTGGAGGAGCCTTCGGCGGCGGTGACGCTTCGGATTCTGAAGGGAATCAAGGGGCACTATGAGAAGCATCATGGCGTGGTAATTCCGGACGCGATTCTTGAGACTGCGATTACGATGGGGCAACGCTATATTAATGATAGATTTATGCCGGATAAGGTGATTGATATTATTGATGAGGCTTCGGCGATTGCTAAAGTGGCAGCTGATAAAAAAGGCGGTGGTAAATATAAAAAGATGAAAATCGAGAAATCTCAGCTCGAGAACAAAATTTCTGATGCAGCCGAAAAAGAGGATTATGAAAAGGCGGCGGAGTATAAAACCGAGCTTGCGAGATTAGAAAAAGAAATAAAGGCTCTCGAAAAAGCAGGTGTAAAAGAAAAGGCCACACCGAAGCTGACAGAGGAAAATTTGGCAACCGCAGTGTCACTAAAGACCGGGATTCCGGTGTCCAAGGTGCATGGATCTGAGATGAAAATGTTGCTTCAACTTGAGGATGAGCTAAATAAGTCTATTATCGGGCAAGACGAGGCGATAAAGGCAGTAGCAAAAGCGATTCGCCGTGGACGATCGGGCATTACGGATTCGAAGCGGCCGATTGGATCTTTCCTCTTTATGGGCCCGACTGGTGTAGGGAAGACTGAGCTTGCGCGGGTGATTGCGCGAGAGGTGTTCGGTGGTGAGAATGCTTTGATTAAGATTGATATGTCGGAATTTGGCGAAAAACATAATGTGTCGAGGCTCGTTGGAGCGCCGGCAGGTTATGTCGGGTATGACGATGGTGGCAAACTAACTGAGGCAGTGCGTCGTAAACCATATTCGGTGATTTTGTTTGACGAGATTGAAAAGGCGCATCCAGATGTATTTAATTTGCTTTTGCAAATTTTGGAAGATGGAGTATTGACGGATGGTCAGGGCAATAAGATCAAATTCAATAACACGATTGTGATTTTGACGTCAAATCTCGGGTCGGCGGATATGTATAGAGAATCGGAGCTTGGATTTACGGCAAAGACGGCGAAGGACAAGAAGGCGCTCGCAGAGGAATACGAAGAGAATAAATCTTATGCCATGAAGGCTCTCAAGAAGGTGATGCGACCGGAGTTAATCAACAGGTTAGACAATATATTGGTATTCCATGCTTTGACGAGAAAAGATGTGGAGAAGATTTTTGACAATTTGATTAATGACCTCAAAAAGAGACTCGCCACGAAGGGGATTGGCCTCAAGGTGGAGGAATCTGCGAAGGATTATTTGATTGCCGAGGGCTATGATCCGAAAAATGGCGCGAGACCACTTCGTCGTAAGATTGAGGACGAGGTGGAGTCGATGCTTTCTGAGGAGATTATTTCTGAGAATTTGAAGAAGGGTGATATCCCGGTGCTAAAGTGCGTGAATAAGAAACTTAAGCTAGTAAAGGAATAAGAAAGGAAACAAAATGGCAAAGAATTATTTGGTTCCCACAGTGGTGGAAGAGACAAATAAGGGGGAGAGAGCATATGATATTTATTCGAGACTACTAAACGATAGGATTGTTTTTCTTGGTGAAGACGTGAATTCACATACGGCGAATTTGGTGATTGCGCAGCTTTTGTATCTTGCGCATGAGGACAATAAGAAACCGATTAAGCTTTATATTAATTCTCCTGGCGGGAGTGTGTATGATGGGCTTGCGATTATTGACACAATGAATTACATTGAGCCGGATGTGGAGACGATCGGGATTGGGCTCCAGGCAAGCATGGGCGCGATGCTACTTAGCTCGGGCGCGAAGGGCAAGAGGTATTGTTTGCCAAATTCAAGGATCATGATCCATCAGCCTTCGTCTGGGACAGAAGGCAAGATTACCGATCAGGAAATCATGCTTCGTGAAGGAGTGTTTCTCAAAAAGAGGTTGGCTGAAATATTTGCCGCAAATACCGGGAAGGATTTGAAGCAGGTTGAAAAAGATATGGACCGCGACAATTGGATGAGCGCCGAAGAGGCAAAAAAATACGGAATTATTGACGAGATTATTAGTAAATAATTTGAGTTGTTTACAGGGGTTGCTATTAGGGTTTTGGTTGACAGATAAGCGTAGGTGTGATATAATTGGGGTATAATTTTGTAGCATTAATAATGGTGTTTAGAATATTATTCCGAAGGAGGGAAACAACATGAAGAATAAAGTGCTAAAAAAATTGGTAACTTTTGTTGTGATGGCGGCAATCGTTTTTACGATGGCTATGCCAACCTTTGCAGCACGGCCTTACAAGGACGTTTATAACAATAAAAACGTGGGTTCTTTTACCTACAAGGCTATAAAGTATCTTAAGAAACATCATGCTTTTGATGGCGTAGTAAAAGGGAAAAAGTTTTATCCCGATAAAACTATCACCGTTAAAGATTGTTTAAAGATCTTTATAAACTTATATGGAAAAAAGAACGTTCCGATCTCAAAAGCCGATCGCGCTAACTATAAGAAGAAGGCGAGGCTACGTTGGTTTGCTAAGAAGATCAAAGCGGTTTCAAAAAAACTGGGGGGAGGTACTGTGAATTGGTATCCTCCGCTCAATCTTCGCTTAACTAGGGGTATTGCGGCGTGCGAGATATATGGATATTTGGTTTATGATTTTAAACTTAAACCAAGAAGGTGATGCAGGGGAATTAGGCCAGACATTTTGTCTGGCCTTTTTTATGGAATGTTTGGATTGGATTTCTGGTTGGTTTGGCCGAGTTATGGGAGGTTGTTTTATGATTTTGCTTATGGTAATATAGTTGTATGGATAATGGTGAGGTTGGGATAGAAAAGGACCATTGGTATAGGATATTGCTTGGCGTTTTGACTTTAATGATTGTTGGGTTGACGATAGGTATAATCGTGACAGTTAATAGTCGCGAGAACAGCGAGAGTAATGAAGTTGTCAGTAATTATGATTTGCCAGAGGAATTAGACAAGGATAATCTCTCAGTGGAAGAACAAGTGATTAGGGACACCACTATTATGGCCCAAGATCCAGATGTTGATGATGAAAAAATTGAAAGGTATTATGATGACGTAATTAATGAAGCCAATAAGCGTGGCGATTATGGGTTATCTATGAAAATAATAGTTCAGAAGGTGCTTTTTTTGGTAACGTCAGAAGATGACTGCGAGAAGGCTGAAGAATACCTAAGCAATCTTGATACATCTATGTATTCGAGAGACGACATAGCAGCTTTGCAATCAAAAGTATATTCGGCTATATGGAGTTGCGATGGTATCGGGGAGGAAGAATGATAGGGAAAAATAAGATAAGAAGGGTTAAGAAGGATTTGGTTGGCAATGTGTTTTTAAAGGTTTTTGTTGTGTTGTTAGTCTTTGCAGGGCTAGTCGCTATTATGGGAAGTGATGATGCTTTTGCTTTTGTGGAGGTTCCAGGTGGTGAAACGGATGGCGTAGAAGCGAATTGTACTGATAATGCAGTTCAGACTCCATGCCCGCTAGTGTTCGATGCTAATGGATTGATTAATTGGCGGGTTAGTGGCAAAAATGGCGGTGGGGCTAGTTGGAGGATATTCAAGATAATACAGAAAAGTGATGGGTCACTTGATGCATATGGCCTTGACGATTATTCTGGCTATGGTGGCGGTATTTTGCAGGAAAGTACGAAACAAAAGGCTCTTAGTGCTTGCTATAAAGACGGTGCCACGTGGCTGGTTTCTTTTGGTTGGGACGGTATGATGGGGAGTTATTATGGGTATCCAAATTATAGTTTTCAGATTGGACCAGCAAAACGGGAGGGGTTAATTGCAAGTCCATATACTTATAGCAATAACTATGGTTTAACTGATGTAATTAAAAAGGATGGAACTTTAATTGTGGGCAATTTTGCAAATAATATCAGGATTTCGGCGGAGGATGCTCTTTTGCTTTATAAAAAGTTTAGTGGTTATGAGCATGAAACGTCAATTCCGCCCGACACAGGCGCATTTTGCGCGGGTAGTTCAGAGAGTAAGAGTTTTCAGGGTAGAGCTAGGGTGAGCGAGGGGGCTTGGAGGACATCTGTAAATAGTGATTCCACAGGATGGACGACGGTGAATAAGGCTAAGGCAGAAATAAGTATGAAAAGTAGTAATAGTGGCATTAACGCTAGATATTTCCTTGAGCTTAGATCGATAGGTGGCAGTGGAAAAACTAAGTACGCCATAAATGAAACAGGCTCAACCTTGAAGGCGTCGAAACTCAAGATGGCGGCTGATCTCGACGGTAGCACTAGTGGTACACATGTTTTGAAGGGGTCTACAGGTAAAGATGGCCTAACTGGAAGAGTGGACCCAGGAGAGACTTATTGCAAATATTTATACTTCTTGCCAAAAGGGACTGGGACTACTACTGTTCGTAAAATAGGCGCTTGTGCCACCGCGGAGGTTACGACGTTTGAAGGGTATACTAGTGTGTCTGGGGTGGCTTCTGGCACGACTAACTATGGGGCTAGTAATACTACGAAGAATGTTTCCGTAAATTGTCCGCCGAGTGGTTGTAAGATTACGTTTGCTCATGGGATAAGAACAAGTAAAAACTTGGGGTCAAGTACGTATAATATCACAAGAACATCTAATTTAACCAATCAAGTTACTGCGGGCACCGTCCTTGGTAATACAACTATTACTGCAACTTTGGCTGGAGTAGAGAAGACACATAATAGTGGAGAATTGACCCTCGTTCCTGGTATGAAGGTTTGCGAAAAGATATCCTTTAATAAAGACAACAATACTACGACGAATACGGTAACTGTGAATAGAGAAGTATGTGTGCATGCGACGGGTAATGCGCGTGATACCAACGATGAGACATACCTTAATATAAAAGTGCGAAATAATGATGTAAACAATTACAAGGATTACCAAAAGGAAGTTTACGCGAAACCTGGAGATAGGGTGGAGTTTCAGTCTACTTATAATCCTTCTTTGCAATATACTTATAATTTGATCCCTGATTACATGAGGATTGGCGGTGGGTCTGACGTAAACAATCTTACATTGAGGAATAAGCTTGGGGTCCTATTTAATAATAATAAGGGTGATCTATCAAACTGGAATAATGGTTTTGGTGTGAATAGCGAGAGCTTTACGTCTGCCAAGTTTAGTACTGGTTATGCTTGGGGGGCTGGAGATACGACTTTGCGCGATAATGTCCCCACAAACACTTATACGGTGAAGCCTGGGGACGCGGGTTCTATACCAAAAGAAAAAGCCGAGACAAACGTGGGCGTGGATAATGGGTCATATGTTAAAACTACGCCAAGTCAAGTATCCTTTTCTTATAATGCTAGTAATAACAAATTCCTAAGCACTGTTTATGTTGGTACAGTTAAGAGTACTGCTAACGTAAAAGTACCATATAATTTTAAGACCGGGGTCGATGTAGAACTTATGGGTGATACGAAAGTTAAGTTGGATGATGGAAACGAGATGCCTGCGTTTAGTGCTGGTGGGACAGGACGCCTAGGTGTAAATGTCGAAATACAACCTAGGAAAAATAGTAAAACCACAAATAGTGAAAATGAAGAATATGCAACAAAATCAAACTCAAAACTAAGACTCGTTGTGTTTGTGCCGAATGATGTTAACAATGTGCCGGGGGCCGATCCGCAGTATGGTAGCGCTACTCTCTGTGATAAATATAGAAGTTTATCTGCTGGCGGGAAATGCTATGAGATGGCGCCTAGTAGTGCGGTGGAAGAGATTTTTAATGAAAATGGCATTACTGTGGAACAAGCAAAAGCATTAAGAGAAAAAGGCATGACCGGTATCAAAAAAACATCCGACAAGCTTAACTCGTTTAATGTCCCCGACCTTGATGCGGGTACCAAGGTTTGTGTAGCGGCAGCTGTGTATCCATCTACGAGCGGAACTCCTGATAACCTGAGTCCTGATGGTGATAAAAAATGGAATATTTCTAAACCAGAATGTTTTGTAGTATACAAAAAGCCAAGTTTGCAGGTGTGGGGTGGGGATGTTTTCTCGGCTGGAAAAATAAATACTCCGGTTGCGCAGAAAAATAATATTGCCGGTTTTGACGCTCAAGGATACGGATATGATGTAAAGGAAAAAGGCAAGGTTGCGATGTTTGGTTCGTTTGGGGAACTTGGCTTGATTTCGGTAGGTGAGGTAAAGGGATTTAGTAGTGGCGCCGCAACTGGTTTTGGAAGTAATAATGGGGATGGCTCACTGACACCATCGGTGAAAGGAAGTTCTTCTGGTCGTCAGTCTCCTTTTGGTGGTTATACCGGAGATAAATCGAGTTTTTGTGAGAGAAGTAGATTGACCTTTGCTAATACGGACCGTACAGATAGGCTAAATTGCGAAGATAGTGCTCCTGGTATGAATGGCTCTGGTAGTTCGTCGGTTAATAATGATACAACATCGCTTGTCTCCACGTTTAGGAATATGAGTGAAGACGAAAAGATTAATAGGGGAGTCGTTGTGAAAGACTCAGTTGGCGACTACAAAATTAGCCAAGACGATATCAATAAGCAAGATGAGAAAAACATGTATATCGAAAAGGGTCGTACTATGGTTGTGTATGCTAAGAATAACGATATTGCCTGGGATGCTATTATTGATAAAAATATTATTTATGAGGATGGTTATGCTGATCTAAGAGACGTACCGAAAATGATTATTTATGCTAAGAATATCAAGATAAATTGCAATGTGGAAAGGGTTGATGCGGTTTTGATTGCGGAAGACGACGTGGATACCTGCGCGGATTCAACAGATATTAATAGTCCAGCAAATTCACATCAACTTGTGATAAATGGTACGGTTATTGCGGGCCAACTGAAGGCAAACAGAACTTATGGCGCAGCTACTGGCTCTAATTCGATCGTTCCGGCTGAAATAATTAATTACGATTCTACGCTGTATCTATGGGGTTCCAAGAAAGCTGATGTTACTGAGACAGGTAAGCTAGACACGACCTATTCGCGTGAACTTGCACCGAGAAGATAGTTAATGCTTATGCAATTAATGAAACTTTTTATGCAAAATTTTTCTTGAAATGCTTATGCTAGGGTTATGCTAGGGTTTGCTGGAATTCTGAGGGATGGTTTGGTATAATCGTTCTTATGAAGAGTAGGAGTCAATTTGTTTGTCAGCAATGCGAAAGTACTTATTCGAAGTGGGTTGGGCAATGTACGAATTGTGGTGAATGGAATTCTCTTGTGGAACAAGCGATTGAACCTGATGGCGGGAAGAAAACTTTGATTGAAAAAGGCAGGGTGTCCGGAAAAAAACTTGATTTTGTGAAAATATCTACGATTACGCCTTCTGATGCGAAGGCTAGGCTTAAAACTGGGTTTTCGGAACTAGATAATGTGCTCGGTGGGGGAGTGTTGATGGGTTCGGTGAGTCTTCTTGCAGGCCAGCCGGGAATTGGTAAGTCTACGTTACTTATGCAAATTTCGGCGACTATCGCAAAAAAACACGATGTTTTGTATGTGTCGGGTGAAGAATCAGCTGGACAGGTAAAGCTTAGGGCTGTACGGCTCGGTGGGGAGTCGGATAGACTTAGTTTTGCTGCTTCGACAAGTGCGAATGATATCGCAAAGACAATTGAGAGTGGGGAATTTGATCTTGTTATTGTGGATTCGATACAAACTTTAGCAATGGACGAGATTTCTTCTGCGCCAGGGACTGTATCACAGGTGACAAACTCAGGCAATTTGATTATTCGTGCAGCGAAGCAAACTGATACGGCTGTTGTCATTGTGGGGCATGTTACAAAAGAGGGGACCTTGGCCGGACCAAAGGTCTTGGAGCATTTGGTGGATGTGGTTTTGAATTTTGAAGGTGATAGATATGGTGGATTTAAGACGGTGAGAGCGGTGAAGAATCGTTTTGGGTCTACTAATGAAGTGGCGATTTTTGAAATGGCTTCTTCTGGGCTTGTTGAAGTACAGAATCCTTCTGCGGCGCTTCTTGCTGAAAGGACCAATACGGACGGTTCGATTATTTTAGCGACATTGGAAGGGAATCGGCCGATTTTGGTGGAGATTCAAGCACTTTGCACGAAGTCTAGTTATGGGTATCCGAAGAGGACGGCTTCGGGATTTGATTTGAACCGTTTGAATTTACTAATTGCGGTACTAGAGCGGCGTACGAAATTGAAGTTGTCGGAATATGATGTATATATAAATGTGGTGGGAGGGATTCGACTGAATGATTCGGCGGCTGATCTTGCTGTGTGCATGGCGATTGCTTCGGCGGTGGCGGGCAGGAAACTGAATGATAAATATGTGGTGTTTGGTGAAGTAGGGCTTGGTGGCGAGATTCGGTCAGCCTTTCGGGCCGATCAGAGGATTGCCGAGGCGAAGAAACTTGGTTTTTCGCACGCGATTGGGCCAAAAACTGTACAAGATAAATTTATGATACCAGTGAATGATCTTCGCGAAACATTGATAAGGTATGTAAAATGAGAATACTCGGTATTGATCCTGGGATAGGGATTTGTGGATTTGGGTTGATTGAAACGACTTCTCGGGATGGAGCTCGGGCCCTTGATTATGGCGCTGTGACGACGAAGGTTGATGCGCCGATGCCGGAGAGACTTTTGGAGTTGTATGAGTCTTTGAAACAGGTTTTTGAAGAAACAAAGCCGGAGGTGGTAGCAATTGAGAAGTTGTTTTTTTCAAAAAACATTACTACCGGGATTGCGGTGGCGGAAGCACGTGGAGTAATTCTATTGGTGGCGGAGCAGTCTGGTGCGAAGGTGCGAGAATACACGCCAAACGAAATCAAAAAGAGTTTGACTGGGTATGGTAGTGCAACAAAGACGCAGATGGAGGAAATGGTGCGGGTGCATTTGGGTCTGTCCGTGAAGCCGAAGCCGGATGATGCAGCGGATGCGCTTGCGGCGGCGATAACGTGCGGATTCCTGTATCGTGAGGATGAAATAATCCAGGTAGATAAGTTTTCGAATTCGCGGAAGAAGTAGATTTTGTACGAAGGTTTTTGTGAGATTTTGCGACCCAAAGGTCTTTTGTTATAATATAGAGAAGAATGGAGGAGAAATGATTTCACATATTAAGGGAACGGTGGAGGAGAAGTTTGGCATAAATGGACTAATCGTGGATGTTCATGGGGTTGGGTATGAAATGTTGGTGCCGGTGCCAGATTTTGAATCTGTGAATCTTGGGGATGAGCAGAAGTTTTATACTTATCATCAGGTGAAAGAGAATTTGGAAGAATTATATGGGTTTTCGAGTTTGGTTGCTAAGAAATTGTTTGAGCTTTTAATATCGGTACAAGGGGTGGGGCCGAAGGCTGGAGTCGCTATCATGTCGTTGGCTGAGGCGGAGGAAGTACGCAATGCGATTGCGAATGGCGATGCGGCGTTTATTGCCAAAGCGGCTGGCGTGGGGAAGAAATCGGCCGAGAGGGTGATTGTGGACCTTCGCGATAAAGTTGGTATTCCGAGCCGTTATGGTGCGACGGAGGTGAAGTTTGGTTCTGGCGTGAAGGCAGATGAGCCGGATGAGGCGCTCGATGCTTTGATTGCACTTGGGTTCCCTTTGAAAGAAGCGACGGCGGCGCTTGAAAAAGTTGACCCTAAACTTCCAGTGGAAGAGAGGATTAAGCTAGCACTTAAAAATTAGTGGGTCGGGATGTTGATTTTTTGATTTTGGTTTTTGAGGCTTATCAGGTTAGTTTGTGAGTGGGGCCCAGGTGTCTAGGTGGTAGTTTGGGCCAGAAACCGATGCTACCGCAAGGAGCGGGTTGTGTTTTGCGAACTTTGTGTTTTGGTATTTGAGGTAGCTTGTGGCGGCGAATTGCATTTGAGCTAGTTTTGAAGGCGTGATGGCGTCAAGGCCGGAGCCGTGAGCGGCATCTCGGCGGTATTTTACTTCTGTAAAATAGATTGTGTCGTCTTTTGCGGAAATAATGTCAATTTCGTAAAAGTGGGTTTTGTGATTTTTTTCGATAATGGTGTGACCATGAGTTTCTAGGTAATCTGCGACGATGGATTCGGCATATTTACCGAGGTCGGTGGTGTTTTTCTTTTGCTCTTTGTTTGGCGTGAAGCCAGAAATAGTTTTGCATGGTTCAAAGGATTTGCGGTGTTCGTCGGTGAGGCCGTATTTGAAAATGGCCTCGACGTGTGATTTGGTGCCGTAGCCGACGTGTTTGTCAAATTTGTATTCGGGGTATTTGGTGGCGAGTTCGATCATATAGTTGTCGCGAGCGACTTTGGCGATGATGGAGGCGGCTGAGACTTCGCGGATTTTGTCGTCGGCTTTAATGCAAGTGGTGGTGTATTTTTCTAGTGGAGTATTTTTAAGAAAATTAACTTTGCCGTCTATGATAATCTGGGAAAATGGTGCGTGAAGTGACTGAACTGCCTTCACGGCGCGGTGGGTGGCAAGCTCCAGGGCTTTTGAAATTCCAATGCTGTCTAATTCGTTCGCTGGGACCCAACCGAGGCCGGTGGCAGAGTTTTCTAGAATTAGCTTACTGAGGGATTCACGTTTTTTGGCGGTAAGTTTTTTGGAATCTTTTAGATCTTCAAACCAGGGTTGTTCCTCGTTTGGTAAAATAACTGCCCCAACAACAAGCGGGCCCGCTAGGGGCCCGCGACCGACTTCATCAATGCCGAGAATTGGCATTAGGCTTATTTGGCCTCTTCTGAATTTTTGGATTCTTCGGCTTTTTCGGCTGGAGTTTCCTCGGCTGGAGTTTCGACAACTTCTACCTCAGGATTTTCAGCTTTTTCTGCTTCTTTTGTTGGCTCTTCGGCTGGCTCTTCTGGGACAGTTACGTCGTTTACTGCGACGCGGTCGAAATCCTTGCTCTGAAGACGAGCGGATTTACCAGAGCGCTGGCGAAGATAGCTAAGGTTGTTGCGGCGCACTTTGGAGCGCTTGGTGATCTCGATTTTCTCGACTAATGGAGAATGGATCAAATAGCTCTTCTCGACACCTACACCAGAGGTGACCTTGCGGACTACGATGCGTGCGGTGTGAGATTCTTTACGGTCAACACGAATTACGACGCCTTCAAATGTTTGAAGACGGAATTTGCTGCCTTCCTTGATTTTTTGTGTGACTTTGACGGTGTCACCGGACCTAACATCTACGACGGCTTTCTTTTTTTGAGCGTCGCCTATCTGTTTCAATATCGAAAAACTCATATTTTACCTTTATTATTAGACAATTACATGTTATTTTACCATACCTTTGGTGAATTAGCAAGGGGTGAAATTTAGGTTTTCGGTGTGTGAACTGGACTGGATTTTTTGCGTTGACGAATAAACAGAAGTGTGATATAATTATAGATGTAGTAATAGTTATGCTTGAAGCATATTTTTTATTTGTTCTTTAAAAAAAGGAGGGAACTAAAATGATTCAATTTGACTTAGATGGACGTATTCTGCAGTTTGCTACAAAGGAGATGAGCTATTTAGATTATTTTAAGCTCGTTCAACCATATCTGACTGCGGAAGAGTTGCTCGCTAAGATTCCGGTTCTTGGTGAGTATGGGATTTCTGCTGATGATGTAGAAGCGGAGATTTTGCCCAATAAAAAATTCTTCCAGATCCTGAAGGTCCTGGTCGAAAATGGGCTAACTATCAGGGCGGTACGCCATTGGTATGATACCAAATATGCTGAGCCATGTTTGGATATCAAATGGCTGTTTTCGTTTTACCTGAAGAAAGGCGTTTCCCCGGACGAGCTTGCAAGAGCATTTTCTAGGTTTCTGTCGAGAGACATTCTCGTGGACGTTGAAAATGTAAAAATATTGCTCGATCTTGGCGTGAAGCCTGCAACCCTCGTAACAGAGGTTATGACTAAGGAGCAGGTCGTGGCTCATTTTGACTTACTCTACAGCAGGGGTGCTGATATTAATCAGATAATTGACACCCTGGGAGTATTCCCAAATTTTTACGGGAAATACTCGGTGAAAAATCTGGTAGAGCTGGGCGCAGAGCCTCTTCGTATCTCGGAGTATATTTTTTATCCTTTACAGGATTACGACGAGGCGGAGAAATGTCTCAGGTATCTCTACCACAGTGGTTTGAGTCTGACGGAATTTGTTAGCCAGATTGTAGTGGCAAAAAATCACAATCTTTACATTGTGGTACAATTTGCGCAATTTTTTGTTGATAGATATATCGACGTAAAATCTGTGCTGAAGCATGTCACGGGGGATTCAAAGATCTTGTCGAGGCGCGCGATGGAGAATAAGTTGGTTGTTTTGGCCAATTACTCCGAGCTTTCCTCGATGGGCCTCATTGATGAGCCTAAGAAACTGAAGAAAAATTGGCGGTGGGAGTTCAATCAGATTTGTCGAAGTATTTTTGACGAGGTGATTGACAGCCATGGATACAACTTCGGCTTTCTTCTCGATGATTTTGCTTTTCCTGAGGAAAAAAGCCCTGCGGAGTTTGTAGATACTAATACTACTTCCGCCGGGGCGAGTGACTCCAAAATACCAAGTTTCTTGTTACATGAGGTTCAGAAGACCAAGGTGCCGGAAATGGCTTCTTCGGTCGAGAGGTAGGATTGATACAGGGGAGTTCCCGAAAAAAAGTCGCTTTTCGGAGCGGCTTTTTTCATGCGCTTAAAAAAAGTTGGATGGTGAATTTTGGCGTTGGATAGTGAATGCATAAGTATTTAAAGATTAAGCACAAATAGTTAGACGTTGAATTTAAATTCGACGACGTCGCCGTCTTGCATGATGTAGGTTTTGCCTTCAGTGCGGAGTTTGCCGGCTTCTTTTACTGCTTTTTCGGAGCCAAGTTCTTTTAGGTCATCGTAGTTGCAGATGCTCGCGGCGATGAAACCGCGTTCGAAATCGGTGTGAATGGTGCCGGCGGCTTCGGGGGCGGTGGCGCCTTTTTTGATGGTCCAAGCTCGGCATTCTTTTTTGCCGGCGGTGAGGAAGGATTGGAGATCCAGGGTGTCGTAGGCGGCTTTGATGAGCTCTTCTAATGCGTCGTGCTCTACGCCGTAGGATTTGAGAAATTCTTTGCGTTCGTCGCGGGACATGCCGGACATTTCTTCTTCGAGTTTGGCGTTTACGAAAATTGCTTTGGCTGGTGTGACAAGGTTTTGTAATTTGGATTTTAGGTCGTCGTCGGTGAGGCCGGACTCGTCTACGTTAAACATATAGATTACAGGTTTGTCGGTGAGGAATGGAATATTTTCGTCTTGCGGGTCTTTCTTTCTTTTGGCGGCGATTTTGGCTTTGGTTTCTTCGTCGGCGAGTTGGAGCTCTAAGTTGATGATATCGATGTCGTCTTTGGCTTGGGCGAGAATGTCTTCTTCGATTTTGTTGTCGGCGCGAACGATGTCATTGTTTACGAAAGCGCGAACGACGTGGCAAATGGCTTGGCATTCGCGGATATGAGCGAGGAATTTATTGCCGAGACCTTCACCTTTTGACGCTCCTTGGACTAGGCCGGCGATATCGACGAACTCGACAGTAGCGGGGACGATTTTGTCTGTCTCGTACATTTTGGCGAGGACGTCTAGGCGTTCGTCGGGGACGGGAACGATGCCGACATTTGGTTCGATAGTAGCAAAAGGATAGTTGGCGGCAAGTGCGCCAGCATTTGTGAGTGCGTTAAATAAGGTGGATTTACCAACGTTTGGCAATCCGACGATTCCTATCTTTAAATTCATAACCAACCTGTGATATCTGTTATTGTAGATATAATTATAACATATTTTAGTGGCCTTATGGGAATACAAAAGTGTCTAGAAGCAAATCAAAGATTATTAAAACGGCGCTTGATATTGATAATAATAGTGCAAATAACGCTAGTTTCTTGCTGTTATGATAAAGCTGCTTATTCTTACGGTATTTTGAATATGTTATTATCCCAAAGATAATGCTTAATAATGACGGTACAGATCCTAAAAAAACTAACATTGTTGCATACATAGAATATCCATATTGTGCTTGTCTGTTAGTTCCAGTTAACATATTGAATAATAGTATTATTGATGGGATTATTATTAGTATAGATAGGATTATGGTTGTAATTCCCCAAGCTTTTAACTGTTTTTCTTTGTTGTTCATTGTTTTTATTATAACACAAGTTTTTCAATATAGTTTTGTGAGGTGGTTTTAGAAAAATAGGACATAAAAATCAGGTTAGTTTAAAAACTCAAGATTCCTACTCCCAATTCAAAACCAACCTTTCGTTAATTCTTATCTGTTATTATATCATATTTTCTTAAATTTTTTAGGTAGTTTGATGTGAAGGAGATATAAAAGATGCTCAAGACATTGAGTTTTCGTTAAGTGTGTCTTTTTACCGTTTTCGGTTTTTTATTTTAGACAAAACCATGAAAAATATAGAGAAAAATGCTGAAATTAGAGAGATAGGGAGCGTGATATTATATGGGATGAATTTGAGGATTTGTGTTGGCGGGCCGTAGTCGCCGAAATCGGTAAAAAATAAGGCAAATAGTAAAAGGAAAATGCTAACTAACCAAAAATGTATATAGTCGTTTTTGTCTTTAGTTACTTTATTTGCGATCATATTGCCATATTTTATATAAAAAACTAGGTATGCTATTATTGCGGGGAAAAACATGATGGTGAACCAACCAATGGTTAGAATAAATTTTAATACGCAAAAAATGACACTGATTGCTGCTGTTATAAAGTTATATAAAGTTTGATTTGGAATTTCTGTTTTTGGCACTGGTGGCTGTTCTGTATTTGCTGGTTGTTGAATATTTTGGACTTGTGGTTGGCTATTGTTATCCATATTTAAATTGTATCACAAAGAAGAAAGCCCCGAACCTACGCAATCCAGCGTTGCCTGGCGGGCTTTCGATACTTTTATTATATCAAATTTTTCCATTTTGGCTTTTGAAGGTAGATTTTGATGGTAAAAGGAACATAGAAATCAGGTTGGTTTAGAAAATTAAGATTCCTACTCCCAATTCATAACCAACCTGTGATATCTGTTATTATAGACATAATTATAACATATTTTGGTATATAATATAAGGTATGAATGACGGTGAAAAACAAAAGAACAGTATCGAACCGGGCGAGAGAAGCGAAAAGTCTGAATTAAAGCAATTAGAGAGTGATTTTGTCGATGATAGTAGAGGTGAGGATATAGAGATTGAAACTCCAGAGGAAAGAATGGAAAAAATTTCTCAGGCTAAAGCTAAGGTAAAAGAATCGTATAAGAAAAACGATACCGAAAAACCTATTTCTATTGGAGCGGAGATTGTTGAAGAAAAATCTTTGCCTCAAGAGCAAATGTCTTCGACGAAAAGAGGGATTTTGAGTAAATATGACGCTACTGAACGTTCTAGGGTTGATAGGATTAAATCTGGTTTCAATGAAAGTGATTATTACAAAGACACATGCGAAAAGGAACAAATAGCATCTCGACCGAGCACATTTACAAAAGCAGTTAGATTAATTGCTGATAGATTAGGAATAAAGACTAAGAAGGGTGAGGAGCGACGTGAGAGAGAAGCTATGTATGTTGCCTTAAGTGAACATCACGAGGAAGAAGTCGCTAAAAAAAGAGCTTACGAAGAAAGAGAAAAAGCCGAAGCGCTCGAGAGAGAAAGACGGAGTGCTGAAGATGAGGCTAAGAAGGCTAGAAGAGAAGAAGAGGCTCTTGCGAGTGATATGGCGTGGGCTAGACATGAACTTGATGATAATAAGCGCGATAGACTTAAAAAGCAAAGAATTCAAGAAATGGTGGAACGTGATTTGAATTCTCGTTTACTAACAGTTGATAATTTGGAAACGGAAGTTCTTTCAGAAAATCCGGAGGTTCAAAAACGCTTAATCTCTTTCAGGAAACATACTATACCGGTATATGATTTAAAAGGACTTCCTTTTTCGTTACTCTCAACAGCTGTAGATTATAGACGAGGAAGTTCGCCTGATGTGCGTAGTGCGGAGACTCACAAAAGGATTATGAAAAACCCGTGGATTTGGGGATTACGGCGCGATGAAGTAGAAAAAGGGGGGTGGTTTTTCGCAGGAGATGGTCACGCTATGGGGGATACAATATGTACATCTTACTGGAATTCTGAACGAAATATCAATAGTCATTGGCCTGGTGAATTGATTTATGGGTTTGAAAATGTTCGGGCAGATTCTGTAATTGAAATCTGCTCTATGGATGGTAGCACTGGAAGTATGTCTGGCTGTGATGAGGTGGGTTCTTTTGGTCCAGATATAATAAATAGTCTCGAGGATGATAGTGCGCCAAATAACTACAATGAAGTAACATTGAGGCGTTATTCTGAAAATGGTATGCCGAAAAGACCAGACTATATTATTGTGGAAAATGGAATAATCACTAAAGCTGTTCTTCGTAGTGCTGCATTTTTTGGTATTCCAATAGTGAATGTTGAGCGGTCAGTTTATGAAGAAAAAGCAGAAAAAAGAGGCGAAGAATTACTTGCTTCAATAAGTGAAAACGATACGTATGAAGAAATGAACGGAAAGATAAAAGAGCTTTTGACTATGTCGAGATTTAAGAGTGCTTATCGCACACTTTATACTATTGGGCGTAATAATAATGATGATATACCGTGGAATGGGATAAAGCCAACTCCACTTGAAAAAAGATGTTTCGAAGTTTCGAAGATGGAACTATTAAAACGCTTAGATTTTATAAGGGATGTACTGGAGGAGGCTACTCGCAACATAGAGTCTGCTACGGAAAGAGGTTTACCGATGGAGCAGGGTTTTCCCGGATTCGAATACTTTTCTGTAAGTATCATGGACGTGCAAAAAAATCTAGTGCGTACAGAAAATAAAGATAAATACTCTTTTAATATGGAACCTGGTAATTGCAATTGTATAGATATAATGTTCAAAACAAAGGGTAGTTCTCGCGATGTGAAGACGGCTGTTCTCGACGGTAAAAGAATATACAAAGCCGAAGAGGTAGACCCTGTAACAATGAAAGAATATTTAGAAAATGGAGATAGCAGTTTTTACGATGCTCTTGAGCCCGTAGTATTAAGATATTTTGAGGCGGTTCGCAAGAATAAGGAATCCATGGGAGATAAAGCTTAGCTGGATATTTTTATCTTGTTTATATACGAATTTAAAAAAATCACTCTTTTCGTGGTCTGGCTTTGGCGTTTTAGTCTAGTTGAGAATGGTATATATGTGGTCGTATGTTGGTTTAAAAATTCAAGATTCCTACTCCCAATTCATAACCAACCTTTCCTTTCTGCTATTTTGCCTGTTTCTATTCTATTGACAAAACGCTTAATGTTTGATATAATGGAGGTATATTCGAGGTTACTCGCAATCCCCCCTTCTGAAAAGTCGGGGGCACATTTTTACTTATATAATTCATGAAACGCCTTCTTTACTATTTCTAAATCTGACTCTGGAACACGTCCTAGTTTAGAGTGCAGTCTCGAAACGCTCATGACTCTTGCTTGGCACACGGCAGCAAATTCCTTTTTGCCTAAAAATTCAAATTCTGCATACCAAGAACCAGATTTCTTTTGTGAAGTTAAAGGAATTCCCATAAAACCAAACTTACTTAGTTTCCGCATAATTAGAACTGGACGAGTGAAACGCGTGCTTTTGCCGTTAATCTCTACTCCGACATTTTCGCCAAAGCTACACCACCAAACTTCTCCTTCCAAGATTTTTGGGATTTTAGCATTAAAATGGAGTTTTTCTTTTAAGCTAATCCATTCCTCGAAATGTTTTCTTCCATATCTGTAATCATACCACAGAATGGTGTTATAATAATCTTATGGCAACGTTTTTCTGTACGAATTGTGGTGAAAGAATGTGCAATAGTAGCAATGATAATCTTTTTGAGAATTATTTGATTAAGACAAATGTCGATTATTTAGAAGAGAAGAAATATAACAAAATAGTTAAAAGAGTAAATGAGGAATATAAAGAAAAACGAAAAGACCCAGAATTTGGTAATGATTATAAAGATGTAGATACGTGGTTTGATATTTGTTCTGAATTGGGACAAGATGCTTGGATTTGTCCAAAATGCAAAACGATGTTTGTTTTTAAACGAAATAGCAATGAACTAGAGAGCGTTTATAAAATAGATGATAGTTGGAAAGATAAAACTAAGAATAAAAGAGAGAAGAGCTGTGGTTGCATTATATTGAAAGATAATAAGGTGCTTTTGATTGGCGCTAGAGATGATGATGGCAAAATGTTTTGGTCATTTCCGAAAGGACACCAAGAAGATGGTGAAACTGATGTTGAGACGGCAATTCGGGAGACCAAGGAAGAAACTAATTTGGACGTTAAGATTGTTGATAATAAGCCGATTAGAACTGGATATTTGGTGCACGGTGGAACTGCTTACAAAGAAATAATACTATTTGTTGCTGAACCATTAAATGATGAAATAAAAATGCAAGAGGACGAAGTTGAAAAAGTGGAATGGGTAAAAATTGATGAAGCTGGTAAATATTTCGATGATTATTATAGTGATGCGTGGAAAGAACTATTGGATAGATTGAATAACTAAAAGTACCGACGCGTCTTGATACGGATGTTTTTCCATTTTGGTTTTGGTAAGCGAGCCCCAACAGAGAACGGTATATATAGAGCCATAGGTTGGTTTAAAAATTCAAGATTCCGATCTTTAGATTCATAACCAACCTGTGATATCTGTTACCATAGTGATAATTATATCATAAATCTGGAGAGATGAAAAAGCATCTGTGGACTAAATCTACGGTGCTTTTCTGATTGTGTATTGATAATTGTGTTATTTAACGTTGTGTGCAGGTTGTATCCGAACCTTCAAGTGTTCCTTGTACTTTATCGGCTATTTCTTGTGCAGACATATTTTCTGTTCCGTAGCTCCAAACTATTTCATCAACGCCCTCTTTATCATATTGCATCGTGTATTTTACGCTATCGCCTTCAGTGTAATTATAGTCAAATGTACAATGGTCTTCACAGCGATTCTTGTATCGCTCCGTCATTTCATCTACCATTTCTTTTTCATAATCTTTGTAGCTATCTCGCAAGGTTTTTAAATCTACATTTATAGTTATATCTCCGCCAGATATTTCGCCGTCCCTTACTTTAACATTTGTCTCACTGTTTATAGTGATACCCATTGTGGTGGTGCTCATAGTGCAAGCGACGGTCTTTTCTCCATGTTTTAATAGCGCAATTAACAGGAAAGCAACTACCGCGATTACTGCTACGACTCCTACAGAACAGCCTACAATAATACCTATCCTTTTCTTGGATTTTTGACTGTTACTATTTGGAATGTTAGGCATCGGCTGAATAACGGGCTGATTTTGAATTGGTGGAGGTGTTTGCTGAAAAACTGGCTGATTAACAGGTTGGTTTAATGGTTGATTTTGATTTGGGTTTGGCATTTCACCAATAGTTGGAGTTTCGTTGCTGTTGTCCATATTTTCCTTTCTTATTTTGATAGTTCTATTATAAATTTAATAATTACTATTACTATGGCGATAGATGACATGACTATTGCGGCGATAGCCTTTCCTTTTTTATCTGACTTTAAGCCCTGTGCTGCTAAGTAGTAGTTAAAAATAACTATTATTGCGCCCGCTATAACACCAGTAAACGAAGCTAAAAACATTAAAATTGAAACCCAGAATGATATTTCGGCACAAGTGTTATTTCTTTTATTGGTGGCTTGCTTAAATTCTCCATATGTATTTTGTTGTTGGGTTTGGGCTTGTGACTGTGTTATTGTGGAGGGTTGTTGAGGTTGTGTCATATTATTATTTAATGATACCAATAAAGGTTCTAAAGCATTTTTGTAAGGTATTATCGCCATTGACCCAGCTATACCATCTGCTAACGCATAAGGTTTTTTAAATGAGCCAAGATATGCATATATGGTAATTTGCGAACCATTAATGCTATATTCAAAGAATCTATGCCCAAGCATAGCATCGCCGCCACGATAGTATATTACATTGTCCTCTTGCATTTGTTGGAATGAATTTGCGGATAACCAAGATTGAATTTTTTGCTCAGCATCTTGAGCGTTTTGAACGGTGAAATGATATTCCGTTTTTCCTTTTATTGATAACATATAACCTCCATTGTTTTTATTGAATACGTCTTAAAACGAAATAGGACACCGAGCAACGGTGTCTTAAGTCGTCTTTCAGAGGCAAGTCAATATACTTGTCTGGCTCGATGCCCTATAAACGATATATTGACAAACCTACAGAGGTCATCTTGCTTCTAAATTAAACCTAAGACACTATATATTATACCATGATATTACCGTTTATGGTAGAATGGTAAATAATGAAAACTTTTCTGATTTTTGCCACAATGATAATCTCTCTCTTCGGGTTTGCTGGTGGTGGAGGCTCTGATAGTGGCGGAGGTTCAAGTTATAGTGGTGGAGATAGTTATTCAAGCAGTAGTGATGGCGAAGGTGAGTTTACTTGGGAAGGATTTCTATTTACACTTGCGATATTTGCAATATGTATCCCGATTGTGTTAATAGAGGAAAAAGTTAAGGAACGTAGGAATCATAATAAATATCTCAAAGAACAACGAGAATTAAACGCTAAAGACCAGAACAGCACAAAACAAGAAAAATGGATACACGAAGAAGCGGAACGGATTTTCACTCAATACCAACAAGATTGGTCGGATTATAATTTGGGGGATATTCAAAAATACACCACTGATAATTATTTTAGGCACGCAAGTTTGATGTTAGACGCTATTGATCGAATGAATAGAAGAAATGTTGTTAGTAATCTAGCAATAACGAGAACTATTTTATATACGCCAGTTAATGACGAAACAAATTTGCCAATAATGGTACAACTAATGTTTAAGTTCGGCGGGACTGACAGTTTAATTGGAGTAGATACAAAACATTCAATTTATAGTAATAATGCACGAGGAGTAGTGGAATATTGGGACTTCATATACGATGGTGAGTCTTTGAAATTGAACGGGATTACGCAATCCACAGAATCCACTCCTCACTTAATCGAAAGTATTGCGGAATTCGCAAAAGAAAACAACTTGTTTTACAGTCCGGATTGGGGAAGATTAGCGTTACCGACAAGAGGCTTAATATTTAGCGGTCACGATGTACTAAAATATGCCGACGTAAATAATCATGTAGTAGGAAAATGGAATGATTGTTTAGTACAAATTTACACTTATTCTGCAATACCAGGAAATCCTAATTCGTATTATATTGTTGGTCAAATAAACGTGCCAAAATCATACGAAGGTGTGATTGTGGAGGCTAAAAAAGCTAAGCTCAAAGTGGCAAAACCAGAAAATTACGATAAGTTTGATATGGAATGGGAGGGTTTCAATCGACGTTATAATGTTTTTGCGGCCAGTAAAGACGCTCTTCCGGCATTTGAATTGCTGAACCCAAAATTTATGGAGAGATTATACGAGAGAAACTTGCCTTATAATTTGGAGGTAAAGGACGGCACTATCTATATATTTGCGAAAGTTAAGAAAGCCAAAAAAGAAGATTATGCAGAATTATTAAATGTACTCTCAGAGGCATTTAATGAACTCAGAATGTAGATTTGGAATATTTTTATAAAGAATTTATTTCACCTGAAACTAGATTTGTTTTTTTGTACAATCTTTTTCTTACTTTATTTATATAGTTATCAGAAAAACCATGCTTTCCGTGGTCGGGTTTTTGTATCGGACTTTAACAGAGAACGGTATATATGGAGCCATAGGTTGGTTTAAAAATTCAAGATTCCGATTTTTAAATTCATATTTGTTGTATGATATAATCGTGGGTAATAACAAACTTGAAGTCGAAATAAAGAATACTATAAGATGAGGGTTGAATGAGCGGAAAAAGAATTAATAATAAAAAACAATCCATTATAGTTCTATCGGCAGTGATCCTAATTGTGATTATTGCGATTCTCGTCTTTTTATTAAATCAAGGTCAAAACACCTTTGAATATAAAGGATGGATTGACTGTCAGCCTGTATTATCGCCCGAAAAGGAAGATCTGTGTAGACGAGCGAAGGCTGCAAATTATCCGTATATAGCTTATTAGTGAGCATACACGGCCTAGGATTATAAGATTCTGTTTTTTCGATACACGGTCAATCTATGATATAGATTATTTTAGATAAATATAGTCATATTTTATGATGATCTCTGGGGCGCTGTTTCTCTTTCCAGGATGTCTAGAAATTCCTGATTCATAGCAGCGGCATGGAAGTTTTCTTTGTTTTTTACTTTGGCGCCGGCCATTTTGCAAATAAACATTCCTGGCTCATAGTCCCATGGATGCTCAACTCTAAAATTGACACCATGAATTTTTCCGCTTGCCATAAATGCAAAAGCGGCGCATGCTGCTCCAAAGTTTCTGTGATTCTCGGAATAATTTTTATGTATTTTTTCTGTGGATAGCGGAGAATTTTCACCAATAATAGAATAGATGGCATTTTTAATGGGTACTTCACGAATTGAAATCTTTTTATTATTTAAATATGCACCAGTTTTGTCGGCATAATAGAATTCGTTGATTTTTGGTAGATTAATTGCGCTGGCGATTGTTTCGCCATCTTTTTTGCACGCTATTTGTATTCCCCACAGTGGTAGATCGTTGGCAAAATTTATGGTTCCGTCTATTGGATCTATAATAAAACAGTTTTCTGTGGTCTTTTTGTTTGAATTAAATTCTTCGCTCACTATATCAAAATTGGGATAGTTTTGCTTAATTTGCTCGATTAGATATTGTTCGATTTCTATATCTAAGTTTGTCACCAAGTCGCCATTGTCGTCTTTCTGGCGAACTTCGTAGTTTTTTCTGGATATCTTCTCGGCTTCTTTTATTATAGATTTTATAAATTCTGCTTCCATGGCTTTATTTTATCATTTCAGATGTTGATTTGGCTATATACTATAGATAGTTATTATATAATCTAAGTTATGGATAATAATGGAAGAAAGGAAATAAAAATTAGACGCCTGGCAATGGATGATGTGTCAAGTGCAGCTAGAATTGTGGTTGATGGTTGGAAGGAAGCATATAGCGGAATTATTGATGATGATTATTTAAACTCATTGAACGTTGAAGAAAAAATACGAATTTTTACAAAATACGTAGATAAAGATAATTTTGTTGTAGCTATAATGGATGGAGAGGTTGTGGGGTTTTGCAGATTTATATATGATAATTCTTTTTCGCCAAATATTGATTATATTGATTGTGAATTGATGGCGATTTATGTTCGTCCAGATTTGAAGAGCAGAGGTATCGGCGCGACAATGTTTAAAGATGTGGCGAAAAGATTAAGGAAAAAGAATAGGGCTACTATGCTTGTTTGGTGCTTGGCAGATAATGTGGACTCTATAGAGTTTTATAAACATATGGGTGGGGAGATAAAAGCAGAAAGATTAATTCAAATTGGCGATAAGAATTATAAGGAAGTTGGCCTGGTCTATGATTTAAGAGATTAAAATTTCTATATGAGCATATTCGTGTTAATTTGGCGGCGCAGTTTAACATTTATGCTTTAGCCTAGGCTTCGATTTTTAGGTTTTTAGATATTTTTGGGTATATAATAGTAGGTATGAATAATGAGATCGAAGCTCAGTTTTTGGATATTGACAAAGACGAGGTGCGTGCAAAGCTAAAGGAAATTGGTGCGGAATTGGTAAAGCCAGAGATTATGATGAAACGAACTATTTTTGACACTGGAAAACATTCTTTTGCACGCGTGCGTGATGAGGGCGGTAAAATCGTGATGACTTATAAATATGTAAGCGACGATCATTCCATACTTGGTACTAAGGAAATTAATCTTGAAGTAAGTGATTATGATGATGCTGTTCTGATGCTTTCTAGTTGTGGTCTTAGGACCAAGGCTCATCAAGAGACTAAGCGTGAAATTTGGACATATGATGGGGTTGAGATTTGTATTGACACTTGGCCGTGGATTCCGACTTTTATTGAGATCGAGGGGCCGAGCGAGGAGTCGGTTTGGGAAACAGCAGCGAAGCTTGGGTTTAAGAAATCTCAGGCGAAGTTTGGTTCTGTCGATACCACTTATCAACATTATTATGGAATCGACCCAGATATTTTGAACTCACATACGCCGGAAATAGCATTTGGCATGGAACCACCAGAATGGGCGAAAAAGAAAAAGCCATAATTGAGCTAGAGGATTATTATTTCAAGGTAAAGGTTGAGCTTCGTATTGCCGCTTCGGATATGGCTGATATGATTGGGGTTTTGATTGGTTTGAAGCCAGCTATGATGGGGAGTTTTGCCGAAAAGGAGTACAGGGCGTATGATCAGGTGCTAAATAAGGCTATTTCGTTTTATGCTCCAAAAACCACAAAAGTTTTAACTAAAATCACAAAAAAGCGGTGGCTGGATTAGATTTAGGGTTATTTGGTGATTTTGATTCTTTTGGCGATTTTGATACATTCTTGGTAAACTTTGTCTTCGTCGATAGTGAGGAGTTTTTTGTCTTCCATGATTATTTGACCGTTTATGATAACGGTTTTTACTTCAGAGCCGTTGGCACTGTAGCAAAGTGCACTGATGAGGTTGTTTTCGGGTATAAATTCGGGGACGTTTAAATCTAGGAGGATGATATCGGCTAGAGCGCCTTCTTTGATGGTGCCAATCTTACCTTCCATATTTACGGCTTTGGCTCCATTTATGGTGGCAAATTTTATAACTTCTTCGGCGTCTATGCATTTGGCTTTTTTCTCGGCGCCTTTGTATATGAGGCTTGCAAATTGCATTTCTTGGAACATGTTTTGGGTATTATTGCTGCCATTGCCGTCGGTGCCAAGACAAATGTTGAGGCCGGCGTCTAGGAATTTTTTGACTGGCGCGAAACCGTTGCCGAGCTTCATATTGCTGCGTGGGTTGATGGCGGCGCTGACGTTATGTTTTTTGAGGATTTTGATGTCGTTGTCGGTGGCTTTGACTAGATGTGCAGCGATAGTTGGTAGATCGAACAGCCCGGAATTTGCCATGAATTCGACTGGCGTGATGCCGTCGTTGTTTGCTGCGATTTCTGCCATTTCGGCTTCGCTCTCGGAAACATGAGTTATTACCATGAGGTTATTTTCTTTTCCGATTTTTGTAATCTCTTTTTGGAGACTTTGTGGGCATGAATACGGTGCGTGGGGGCCTAGGACGAATTTTAGTCTGTCACAGTCGTCGTTTAATTTGAAGTCGGTCATGAATTCGTTGATTCTGCGCCAAGCTTCTTTGTCGGAAGCTTCGCCGACTAGACCTCTTCCTAGAAATGCGCGCATACCACTATCTCGGACGGCGCCTGACACTGAGCCCTCGGGGCCGGATTTGACACCTTTTATGCTATTTCGTACGCACATGTCTACAAAGCAGGTTGTGCCGGTCCTTATCATTTCGATGATGGCGAGAAGTGAGGTCCAGTAACATTCGTCTGCGGTCATTCGGTCTTCGACTTCTCCCACGTTGTGTAACCAATCAAAGAATTCTAGGTCGTCAGCGAAATTTTTGAAGATGCTCATGTAGGCGTGGGTATGGGAGTTGATTAGTCCGGGCATGATTAGGGAATTTGAGGCGTCGATGATTTTGTCGAAATTTGCGGGTTGGGTTTTGTTGGTGTTCTCGTTTTTTTTGTGCAAGATGATTTCTTTAATGAGTTGGTCTTCGACAATAACGCTACCATGAGCGATTTTGAAAGAGTCGTTTTTTTGCAAAAGTATTTTTCCGTTTTTGATTAGTGTCTGCATAAATCCTCCGTATCTTTAGTATTATAACATAAAGATACGGGTGTTAGGCTTGACTGTATGTGCGTTGTGTTATGTCACTAGTATTGTTTAGGGTGTATAATATATGGTATGGTAAAGGCTAAGAAAAAGAATCGGAAGATTGTTGGATGGGTGTTTCTGGCGGTGCTTATATTTATCGCGATTGTGATCGTTGCGAATCGTGCGTTGGTGTATGATTGGTGGCGCGGTATTACTTATACGCCTTCGGATAAGATGGCGCAGATTCGCAGTGATTTGGAGTTGACTGGTGAGGGGGAGTTTATTTTTAACTCTGTTCAGCCGAGATTGAGTGATAGGGCGGAATTTAATGCAAAATGTCGTTCTGAGAGAGATAGTGAGATTGCGGTCCTCGGTTGTTTTACGGGGGATAGTGTTTTTGTGTATAATATTGAATCCGAGGAGCTGGATGGGATTCGGGAACTAACGACTGCGCATGAGCTACTACATGCGGTGTGGTCTAGAACCAGCGCAGACGAAAAGACGAAGCTTTATAAGTCTTTGAAGGCTGTCCTTGAAGATAATTCGGGATTCTTGAAGGATGAAATGAAAAACTATGATGAGAATGAACGGCAAGAAGAGTTGTATGTGCGTGCGGGGACGGAGGTAAAAAAATTACCTAGTGAGCTAGAGGAACACTATGCAAAATATTTTAAGGATCAGGACGGGGTGGTGAGTTTTTATGATAAATATATTAGGGTGTTTAGGGAACTTGAAGCTAGGAGAGATAAGACTAAAGCGCAAATTGATGAGCTCGGTAACACAATACAGCAAAAGAGTATTAATTATGAAGTAGGTGTAGAGCAACTCAACGAAGAGATTGTGAGTTTTAATGGGTGTGCTGAGACCATGGGGTGTTTTGAATCGCAGTGGGCGTTTGACACGAAGCGAGCAGCTCTCATAAATAAGCAAAATGGCCTAAAAGCACTTTATGAGGAAATTGATAATTTAATCTCGCAATACAATCAACTTGTTGAGCAATACAATAACGATGTGACAAGAGTAGAGGAACTTAATAATCAGATTAATTCCAATAGTGTCATCAAGGAGATTGATGATTAGGGCACGGCGATGTTTGAGGTGGAGAAACGGGGGTTTTCTAGTTTGAGTTTAAAAAGCGGCAATTACAAAATGCGAAGAATTGGTGCTTTGGCTGCATTCTTCTGTGGTGTGGTTATTTGGCTTTTTGTGAATCCTGCGAGTTATGATAGTTCGTTTGTTAGCGTTGAGAATACGGGGGCTGAGAGTGGAGTAAATGGTGCCGAGGCGAGCATAGCTAGTGATGGAGAAAAACTAGCAAAGGATGTACTAGAAAAACTTGAAGTAAAAGGGAGGGCGCCAAAGACTGGCTACAAACGGGAAGAGTTCTATTCGGGGTGGCCAGATGTGGACGGGTGTTCTCTTCGGCAAAAGATCATAAGGAGAGAATTTGGTGATTCTGCGGTACTTGATGGATGCAATGTAGTGGCGGGGGAATATGACGAACCATATACTGGTGAACATAGGATTTACAATAGAAAGGACGAGATTAGTAAAATTCAAATTGATCATGTGGTGGCGCTTTCGGATGCTTGGCAGAAGGGTGCGCAGTATTTAGAAAAAATAGTGCGCTATAATATTGCGACTGACCCATTGAATTTGCTGGCGGTGGATGGGTCGGCAAATCAGCAAAAGTCGGATGGTGATGCTGCTACGTGGCTTCCTAGTAATAAACAATTTCGTTGCCAATACGTTGCGAGACAAATTTCGGTTAAATATAAATATGGTTTGTGGGTAACGGATGCTGAAAAACAAGCAATGACAAATGTTTTATCAAATTGCCCAAAAGAACCAAGTGTTGGTATATAATATATATAAATAAGTGGAGGCTATTATGAAGAAATATGTATGGTGGAGTTCGATTGTCGCGGCCTTGTTGGTGGTTGGTGCTTTTTTGCTTGGGAGGTTTGCATTTCCAAACATGACGCTAAGTGATTTACCAAAGCCTGAACTTGCTGATGGGCAGCGCGGTGAGCTTGGTGTAGATAAGAACATAAACGAAAAGACGATTGATTCATATCTTGGCAGGAGTGATGCGGTGTATCGTGATATGAGGATGCTCGAAGACCCAGGGAACTATGAGGCAATTGGTGGTGATTCGGAATTGTCTGGTTTTGTGAATGGGTTTGAGGTAGTGCCTTTGCCATATATCGTGAATGTGACTGGGCTTCCTGAGGAAGTTGGGGATACTTATAAAGGGACGACATTATTTAGGCAGCATTCGGATGGGTCGGTGACTCCAAATTATGAAGAATCGATGGCAATTCTTGAGGGGCTTTTCCCTAAAGATAAAGTGATTTTCTTGATGTGTGGTGGGGGAGGTTATTCTGGTATGATGAAAAAATTGTTGGTTTCGCTTGGTTGGGATGAGTCTAAGATCTATGTCGTTGGTGGGTACTGGTCTTATGACGGCAAGAATAATGTTGAAGTGAAACGTGTTAACGAGGATGGCGAGGTGGTGTATGATTTTTACAAGATCCCGCTCCATATTATTGACTTCGATTCGTTGACGGAGAAAAAGTAGTGGGCAGAGATTCTAAGGGCAATGAGGCGCAGAGCCATGAAGGTATGGCCAGGGCAAAGGGGAGGAAAAAATCGCCTCAGGCCTCGATGCAACAGAAAATGTCTAGACTTAAGGTCTGGCAATTGATTGTACTACTTATTGTAGTTGTGGGCGCAGTAGTATTGTTTGTAGGGGCAGCAGCAGGGTGGTTTAGCAGGGTTAGGGTGGCGCTTGATACCGAATATGAATGTAGCGAGAATTGTGACTCTACCATGATAGATATCGGAGTGTCGGAATATGATAGATTAATCGATGAGAAGAAATCTTTTATTTTATTTGTTGATCAAAGTGGTTGCAATACGGCTGACAGATTGCGTGGCTTTATTGAGGATTATATCGATAGTACTGATACTAAGTATTATCGGTTGATGTTTAGTGACCTCAAAGGGTCTTCACTTTATAATTATGTAAAATATTATCCGTCGGTGGTTTTGGTGTCTGACGGGAAGCCGATAACATGGTTAAGGGCTGATGAAGATGCGGATGCGGATAAATACAACGACTATGATAGTTTTAAAAACTGGTTGCAGGGTTATTTGAAATAATTTGAAATTATTAGATAGTAGATTTTTTTGGTTGTGGAAAAGTCGTAAAAAAACCATAAAATAATTATGGTAAAATACTTGACAACCCCAAAAAGCTAATGTAATATTGGAAGTGTTAAAGGTTATACGTTTTAACAATAATAAAAACTAATTTTCCACAAAAGAGTGGAAGGAGAAAAAATATGAAAAAATCATTAATAGCGACAGGTGCAGCTTCGTTAGCACTCGCTGCGATGCCAATGACTGGCGTTTTCGCTGCTACGTCGACGATGACGGATACCTTGAACGTCAACATCCCTGCTTCGTGTACGATTAGGAACAGTCGTACTGTAGGTGATGCTACTTCAACCGAAAACATCTACAACATTACAATGAGAAACGGTCAGCTCCGTAGCGATATTGGTGATAGCGGCAAAGATGGTGAAGCGCACGATAACAATATCGTTGTAAACTGTAACGTTCAGTCTGGTTCTGGCGCTGAGTGGTCACTAGCTGCTGGTGGTAAGGGCGGTTCTAACGTTCTTTCTAACGGCACTGCATCACAAAATATCGCAACCGGTACTGGCACGACAGATAATTCAAGCTGGGCATTTAAGACCACTGCTGATGGTGTTACTTACACTAGCCCTTATGCTAGTGGGGTCTTTGCTCCCGTTCCTGCCGCTTCGACAACGATCGCAACTGGTACTGGTAGTGCTTCCTTCACTATGAATTATCAAGTCTATATTAGCACGACTCAGGCTACTGGTAACTATACTGGTGGTGTAGTCTATACGCTTACAAATCCTTTGTAATTCTAGGATAATAAATACAGCCTCTTTTGGGGCTGTATTTTTTTTGGTTTTGTGATATGATTTAAAGTAAGTAAGAGAGAGGTGAATATGTCCGAAAAAAAGAACAATAAGTCGCTAATCATAAAGGCGATTTGTCTCGGTGTATTGATTATAATCATTTGTGTTGTGGTGTGGTTTCTAACCCATAAGAACGAAACACATTATACAGTCTCTAGGGACGAGGTAGATACTTCGGCGCTCAAATGTACGAGTACTAATGGTGAGGATGCTTTGCTTTTTTATAAAACGTCGCAAAGAAATGAATACGTCCTGAGGTTTTCCTTTAGAGATGATAAATTGAGTCAGCTTTCTTATGAATATAACAGTGTTTATAATTCTGACGAGGCGGCGTCTTCAGCTAGTGCTGATTTGTTTCAGGAGTATGTCGTATTTATGAAAGAGCATGGAGTTGAAAGAGATTCGCTCAATCCGAATTTTGCACCGGTGAAGTCAAAGCTAAAGATTACTCTGTATTGGGATCTTACAAAAGGGCTTAAGCCTGTTTCGCCTATTTTCTTCATGACAGAAGAGGAATATGATAAGTTGGACAAATCCGGGAATTCCGATATAAAGAAAATGTATGAAGCGAAGGGTTTTTCCTGTACTGTCGCAGATTAGTATGATATAATTAAAGGGATAATTAAGGAGGTAAATGAATAAAATTGCGAAATGTTTGAGTGTGGTGGGTGTGTTGGTTTTGAATGCTGTTTTTGGTGTTACACTAGGAAATGCTTACGCAGATTCTAATTCGATGACAGTATCACCTCCTAAACAACGGATTGTTTTGATACCTGGCGAGAAATATACAAATTCATTAAACGTATTTAATGCGAATGATAGCACTAGAGATTTGAAATATGAGGCGAGTATCGGTTCATTTAGTCAAAAGAAAAACGATACTAGCAAGGATGATTATGGCGATGTGGATATCGTGAGCGAATCTAACTACAATCAGATCATGAATTGGATCACCCTCGATAAGACCGAGGGGGTTGTTGCGCCGAATCAGTCGGACGATATTACCTATACGATAGACGTACCAAAAGACGCACCGGCTGGCGGACAGTACGCTACTATCTTGGTGGCTGATGTTACGACAAGTGGCTTATCTGGAGAAGGGAATATCGACATTGATCAGACTTTCCAATTTGCATATATTATATACGCCGAGGTGGCAGGCGAAACCAAAGAGGACGGGGCGATTATCGAGAATTCGATGCCTTCGTTTATGCTAAACGGTCCACTTCAGGCTACTTCGATGGTGAAGAATAATGGAAATGTACATACTGATGCAAAGTATACTTTGCAGGTTTGGCCGCTATTTGGTGGTGAAGAGATTTGTACCAACGAAGAAGAACCAGAGACGAGTTTGATTTTGCCTGGGACCGAAAGATTCCATACGCAAACCTGCGACAAGTTACCTATAGTGGGGATTTTTAGAGCAAAGCAAACTGTACAGATATTTGGTGAGGTCTCGGTATTAGAGAGAACCATAATCGTGTGCCCGATTTGGCTACTGTTTATCATTATATTTGTTATTATAATGATTATCTTGTGGATTTTTACAAAGGTTAGAAACAAAAAGAAGCAAAAGAGTTTGCACGAAGAAGCATAAGTGTTTTTATAGTATTGAATAATCATCGTCTGTGTGCTAATAAACTTTGCTATGAAATATAGTAAAGAAATTGGCGAGGTCATGGCTTGGTTTAAAAACGAAGTGACATATGATGGAGAGCCATATGTAATTGATTATGAACAGGCGATGGCGGTGGTCGACGATCATCTTAATACTATTGTTGTAGCAAGGGCGGGTTCTGGCAAAACTCGGACTTTGGTGGCAAAAGTGGTATATCTAGTGGCGAAGCGTGGAGTTTTACCGGAGGAGATTATGGCCTTTGTTTTTAATGCGAACGCGGCGAAGGAGATCAATGAGAGGTTGTCCAAGATGCAGGTAAATGGTGAAACAGTGATACCTGATGCAAAAATCGCAGCGACTTTTCATGCTTTTTCTAGGAAAACAGTGTACGACAGGAGTGAAAGTAAACGAAAATATGGGAAGATTTTGGCTGGTGAAAAAGAGGAGTTTGTAAAGAGTATAGTTATCGCGATGACGAAAGAGAAAAAATGGAAAAGAATGATGGGAGCTTTTGTCGATGAAACAGATATGGATGGTAGGGTAATACTGAGCGCGACAGGGATAGATGAGCTGACAAAACTAATGACTACTTTTATAAATAGGGCTCAGCAGAGGTTTCTGGGTGGAGATTTGACGCTCGGAGAGGTGGCGAAGGAATATTTATTGGGGAGACTTGATTTGATTGGGGTGGATTTGGCGAATATTGATGCGGAGATAGAAAAGGTGAAGCATGACGAAGGAATATGGCCGGTGTTAAGAGAGGCTTTGTTTGTCAGGATAGGGGTGGAGTGTTATCGGCGTTACCATCAAGTTTTGTTAGATGAGGAGGAGCGAGATGGGGTGCTAGGGGAATATGGTACGGATTTTAATTTGATCGTATCTTGGGCTAGCAAGATAATAATGAGTGATAAAGGGCGAAATTTGAAGAGTCTAAGAGGGATGAAATATTTATTAATAGATGAATATCAGGATTTTTCACAACTATTCCTAGGGGTGGTATTTGCCATACGGAGCGTGGCGGGGGATGCTAAATTGTTTGTTGTGGGTGATGATTGGCAGGCGATAAATAGATTTGCAGGTTCAGAGGTGGGGTATTTTCGGAATTTCGAGAAATATTTTGGTAATGATGGTGGGGAACCAAGCTATGCAAAATATGAGATTACTACTAATTATAGATGCGATAGGATAGTAGTAGAAACAGCGCGGCGGTTTATGCGAAAATCTATGAAAGAAAAGGGGAATTTTCGGGCTTTTAGCAAGAAGGAGGGTAAAGTTGTAGTGATGAATCCGAACGAGGTTGAGGTAGGATATGCGTTGGTGCCGTATGATTTGAGAGTGAGTGTGGAGGATCGAATTCTCAGAGAGGCGGCGTGGAGGATGGGATGTGTGGCTGTGAATAAAACAATGGTGAAATATTTGAAGACTGTTATGATGGCGGTAAATCAGAATTTAGGGGCGAAGGAAATACTGATTTTACATAGAAACAATGAAACTAATATCGGTGGGGTGAGTTTAGAGGGTTTTGGTGAGGGTTTGAGGTGGGGGCTCGATAGATTGGGTGTTATGAGCGCCTCGGATTTTGATAAAAGGGTGAGGCTTATGACGATGCATAAATCTAAAGGGCTTGAAGCGGATGTTGTGATTATTTTGGAGGCAGACGAAGGTGTGATCCCGAAGCTACATCCAGATACGATGCTTTTTGGGTTGTTTGGGGAGACAGAGGAAATTGCGCTGGCTGACCAAAAGAGGCTGTTTTATGTAGCAATGACGCGGGCTAAGCATCGATTATATATTATTTCTCGTGGTGGTGGGTTTTTGAAGTATGTTTGCCACAGTGGTCGTGGTCTGGATTGGATTCGAGGGGGTGGTGATGATGGTGCGAGATATGGGGGAAAATAAACTCTAGGCCAATTTTGAAGATAATGACCGAAATTATGATACCGATGTAGGGCTCTATATCAATATGCCAGATAAGTGCAATAATGATCGATATCAATACGGCGAGAGAAATAAGGGTGTCGTTGAATGTTTCGGCACCGCTTGCTAGGAGAACTTTGGAGTGGTGCTTTTTACCAGTTGTTTTAAGATAGGCCGTGAGTGCGAGTTTTGCTAGGAGGCTGACTATTACTATTATGATAGTAGGGGCGTCATAGTCGATGGATCCTGGCTCGATGATGCCTTCGATTGATTCTATGAGGAAGTGGACACCGGCGGCAATAATTATTATAGCGATGGCGATAGTGGTGAAGCGTTCGATTTTTTCTCTTTTTTTGGAATATTTGTGGTGGTTTGCGATTTTTTCGCTGATTATTACTAGAAATCCGGAGATGGAGTCGATAAAACTGTGTGTCGCATCAGAGGTGATCGCTATGGAACCAGACAAAATCCCTACGAATATATTAAAAATACCGAGCAAAAAATTGGTAGCAATGAATAGATAGCCAGCTTTTATTATAGATTTGCTGCGGGTTTTGTCCATGAGGATATTTTATCATGATATGGGAGCATTGGGTATTTGGTGTGATTTTGGTTGGAAATATGTGCTTTTTCGAGCGTGTTTTTTTGGGTTTTTTATGGAATTTTAAGGGTATTTAAGGGTATTTTGTGGTTTAAATAAAAAATGTAAAAAAAGTCTAAAAAAGGGGTTGACGCAGGTAAAAAAGTGCGCTATAATGGTGGAAGTTTAAGCAAGTCGATATTTTCGACCTCTACAAAAGGAAATAGAAGCGAGGAATCTTTTGAGGTCGCTTGTACGACTTCAAAATCTTTCTTAAAGACTCTCTATTTAACAATTTGAAAACGATAAAGATTTTAAAGACGGAACAGCAATTGAAATTAAACTTCGATTGCTAGTTAAGTCAATGCATAAAAAGGTAATTAAGGGCACTGATAGTGGATGCCTTGACAATCAATACCGATGAAGGCCGTAGAAGTCTGCGATAAGCCTCGGGGATCTGACAG
>JAZRRH010000013.1:0-143379 GCA_045650525.1 Candidatus Nanosyncoccus sp. | reverse complement strand
CTGCCGAAATCATGCTCATCGGGTGGGTCTGCTCTTCGAAATAAGTATCATATTTATCAAGCGGGTGCGCGGAGAGATATAGCCCCATCAGATCCCGCTCCCAGAGGAGCTGTTCTTTCTCGGGGTGTTGCACGGGGGCGGGCTTAATTTCTACCTCTGGGACAGCCCCGGCGTCTCCCATCATCCCAAACAAATCTGTCTGCCCAGACCCCACATCTTTTTGTATTTTGGCTCCATACCCCTGTACGGCCTCCAAGTTGTATAGTAAATCCGATCTCGAGAAGCCAAATCTGTCAAACGCCCCTGTTTTGATTGCACCTTCCCAGGACTTTTTATTGAATTTGGTTGAATCCACGCGTTTTGCAAAATCGCACACCGACTTAAATGGCCCGTTTTTGTCGCGTTCTGGGATTACGATGTCTTCTACGAGGGCTTTTCCCATCCCTTTGATACCAGATAGGCCAAACCGAATCGTTTTCTCGCCACCCACAATACCAAAATCACCATACGACTGGTTGATGTCGGGGCCGAGGACTTTTAGCCCCATTTTTTTACATTCGGCCATTTCGATCGCAAGCCTATCTGTCCACCTCATATCAGCAGTCATCAGCGCCGCCATAAACGCATCTGGAAAATGCGCCTTGAGGTATGCGGTCCAATATGCAATAAGAGCATAACACGCCGCGTGTGACTTATTGAAGCAGTAATTGGCGAATTCTAGGAGCTGGCCCCAGAAAGTCTCGGCGATTTCCTCTGTCGCGCCGCCGATTTTTACGGCGCCCTCGATAAACTGCGGCTTTACCTTTTTCATAAGGTCGATTTTCTTCTTTCCCACCGCTTTACGAAGCGTATCGGCCTGACCACCGGTAAATCCACACCAAGTTCGGGAGATCTGCATGAACTGCTCCTGGTAAATCAAGATGCCATAGGTATTCTTGAGTGCGCCTTCGAGCCCCGGGTGCAGATAAGTGATTGGCTCTTCGCCGTGTTTTCGGCGAATAAATGAATCGATAAATTGCATCGGCCCCGGGCGATAGAGTGCCACCATAGCGATAATGTCTTCAAAAGTCGAAGCTTTGAGGTCCCTTAGATATCTCTTCATCCCCGCAGATTCTAGCTGAAACACCCCTGTTGTTTCAGCTCGTTGTAAGAGAGCATAAGTCTCTGGGTCATCAAGGGGTAGATTCGATAAATCTATCTCCGTATTGTAAACTTTTCGGATCATTCTAAGAGCATTATTGATAACAGAGAGGTTAGAAAGTCCCAAAAAGTCCATTTTAAGAAGCCCTAACTCTTCAACCTGCCCCATTGGGAATTGCGCCGCAATAGGCCCCTTGGCTGACACCTCAAGTGGCAAGAATTTCACTAGGTCATCTGGAGCAATAATCACGCCACAGGCGTGTACGCCGTGATTTCGAATCGTCCCCTCAAGCCTTGAAGCAAAATCAATCACTTCCTTAGAAGTCGGGTTGGTCTCATATTCCTGTTTTAGGTCCGGGACGTCCTTTATAGCATCCGCTAGATGCACATGGTGCCCCTGTACTGGGTCTGGCACCATTTTGGCGAGCCTATCCGCCTCGGCGTAAGGTACCTCTAGAACCCTCGCTACGTCGCGCACGGCGTTTTTGGCCATCATTTTACCAAAAGTCGCGATATTTGACACTCGATCAAACCCATATTTGTCCGAACAATACTGAATCACCTCGTCGCGCCGCGTATCCTGAATATCCGTATCGATATCGGGCATCGAAATACGATCGGGATTCAGAAATCTCTCAAAAAGCAAGTCGTATTTAAGGGGGTCTAGCTCGGTAATGCGAAGTGCATAAGCAAGAATTGCTCCAGCCGCCGAACCACGCCCAGGCCCGTACACGATTCGCTTGGATTTACCCCAGTTAATAAAGTCTTGCACAATCAAGAAATAACCGTTGTAGCCCATTTTGTCCACTACTGATAGCTCGTAGTCAATTCTGGGTAGAATTTTATGTTCTTCGTCACGGTCTTTATCGACCTTTTCAAGAATTTTGCGGCATTCCGCCACGCTCATATCTGTAGTTTCCTCTAGTTTTTTGCCACCATAGCGATAAACCAAACCCTGGAACACCAATTTATCTAGATACGATTTTTCATTTTCGCCATCTGGTACCGGGAATTTTGGAATCAAAATCCGCCCCAGTTGCAAATCTACATCACATCTCTCGGCGATTTTTTTGGTATTTAGTACCGCCTCAGGGCAGGTATCTTTCCAATGCTCGATTATCTCTTCTGCCGGAATTACGTGTAGATCGTAATCTTTTAAGGTCATGCGATTTGTATCTGACAAATTCGCCGCAGTACCAATGCAGAGCAGTACTTCGTGTGCATCCTGATCGTCATGGTTCAAATAGTGCGCATCGCAGGTCACTACCAGAGGTAATTCAAGTTCTTTGGCGTGCGTCATCAGCCAGTCGTTGACTTTCTTTTGCTCTGCCGAATGCGTTGAAGATTTTGGATGACCATGATCTTGCATTTCCAGGTAAAAACGATCCTTAAAAACATTTCGGTACCAATCAATCAGAGAAAAAGCCCTCTCGTCGTCTCCGGCACGTATTGCCTCGGAGATTTCTGACCCCATACAGCCAGATAAGCAGATTATCCCTTCGCTGTATTTTTCGAGATCTTCATGGTCAGTCCGGGGCTTATAGTATTTGCCTTCGATTTCGGCGGCAGACATAATCCGACAAAGGTTTTCAAAACCCTTATTGTTCATCGCAAGCAACGTAATATGAAATCTTTGTTTGTCGTGCGCGGGGTCTTTATCGGTTTTTTTGCGCGCCGCGACGTAGGCTTCGAGCCCCAAGATCGGCTTAATCCCGGCGTCGTTGCACTCCTTATAGAGCTCAACCAACCCCGACATCGTGCCGTGGTCAGTTACCGCAACCGCCTCCATTCCATCTTCTTTGACGAATTTCACTAACTCAGGAATCTTAGTTAGTCCATCCAGTAAAGAATAATGCGTATGGTTGTGCAAATGCACAAAATCACTCGCCTTTAACTCCGCCATATCAAAATTATATCATAATCAAACTAGCCTTCACTTTTAAACTTTATTTTTGTTTGCGCTTCACTTCGCGCCAGGAAAACCTTTACAAATTTTTTAACGGAAATTGCTCTTGTCTCACGGCTGTCTTCACGGTTCGCAAGAGCCAATTTCCTAAAATTTGCAAAGGTTTTCTTGGGCTTGTTCAATGCAAACAAAAACAATAGTTTAAAAGGAAGGCCAGCTAGATTCTAATTACTTTGCTGCTTTTGTAGATTTACTTGCCTTTTTGGGCGCAGCTTTCTTTGCGGTAGTAGATGCCTTTTTAGCCTCAGTTGTCTTTTTGGCTACTTCGACTTTTTCAGAATCTACGGTTTTTTTAGCTTCAGCGGCTTTCTTGAATTCGGCTACTATTTCAGGCTCGACAGTTTCAATATCTTCTTCTTTGTCTTTTTTCTGCCCTTTTTTGCATTTGCAATTGTCGCCGCATTTACATTCGCCGTCTTTTTCGGCTTTTGATGAAAAGAATTTGCCTGCGATAGCTCCAGCTGCTGCGCCGAGCAATGCACCTAAGAAAAATTTACCTGCTCCACCTTTTTTGCTACCTGTCCCCATCTGTAGACTCCTTTCTCTTGTTTTTAGCTTTCTTTAGCTTTGGGTTGATATACTTGTCCACAAATAGTTCCACCGTCTTCCCACCGACTGAGGTTATTCCCTTGACGTCGGATACTACATCGTTAGTGTTCTTGGCAATATCTTGCCCCTCTTCTACGATTTTGCCAACCTCTTTGCTTAGCCCGATTAGTTTCACAAAAAGAACAATACCAACAATCAAAAACACCATCAGTGTCATGCTAAGTATTGCAACTATTATCCATTCGGCTACATCCATGTTTCCTCCTTAGGCACATTATAACATGTTCTACCGATTAGACACAAATTTTTTGACATCCTCGGCGTAGTCAGTTTCTGACAAAACATACTCAAGATGTGCCATGAAATAATTCTTGGGGTCACCAGTAGTGATCCATTTGCCTTCGCTTTTTGCTACGATTACGTCACCGCTCTCGGCGAGTTTGGTGATCGCATCGACTGTCCATAGTTCACCATCTAGTCCAGTATTGGACGGTACTAGATAATCAAACACCTCTGGAGTTAGCAAATAACGTCCATAAGAAGTGAGATTGCTTGGGGATAGATCTGGAGTTTTTGGCTTTTCGACAATATGGCTCAAAGTTCCGTTATCTTTAAGGGCAATCATTCCGTACTTATTCCAGACCGATTCTGGCATTTCCTGCGCAGCAATCACTGCTTTTGCGCCAGGGTTTTCTTTGTAGGTGTCAATCAAGGTTTTGACGTCGCCCTTCCCGAGAATTAGGTCATCACTATAAAGCACCACAAAAGCCTCATCGTCTTTTACGAAATCCTTGGCTGAGACAATCGGCGAACCATTTCCATAAGGGAGTGAAGCATCCTGCTCAATTACAGTAATTTTAGGGAAATTAAGAACTTTTTCTACAGGCTCAAATCTCTCGGCTTTGCCTTGCTTCTCTAGTAGAGTCTTTACGTTTTCGGCTTTGCCGTGGAAATAATCTTCGTAGATTTCCTTTGATTTCGTGTTTGGTGTTGCGACTATGATGATTTCGTCAATCCCGGCTTCAACACATTCCTCGACGCAAAGCTGCATTACTGGCTTTGCGCCAATTGGGATCATGGCCTTGGGGATAGTTTTTGTGATAGGTAAATAGCGGCTTGCAAAACCCGCATCAGTTATTATTGCTTTCATTAAGCCTCCTTAAGTCTTAATTATAGCACAAATACGGTATTATTTCTTCTTTTTGCCAGCGGACTTTGTGGTTTTCTTGCCGGATTTTACCGATTTGGCTCTGTTTTTTGCGGTCTCTTTGCGAGCGATTTTGTCTTCGATGTTTTGCGACCTGTTGTGGACGCCATAAATAAGGCTCGTAACACCGACGACTACTACGTATGCGCCAAAGAATCTGAGAAAGGTGGTAACTTCAAATTTGCCAGCATTCAAAATCACGATACCTATCACACAGCCACATGCCCCGGCAAGGACACGGATAAAGCGATCTGTTGGGTCGACAGTCGACAGAAAACCATGGAAAATATCAATCAAACCAGATGCGATAGTGTAAACAGAGAGTACGATGACAATATTCGTCAGATTGTTTTTGGCGAAAAACAACAGAGACACCGCGGCAACTACATCGATGACAGCATCGATGATTGAGTTGATCCAACCATGTTTTTTGTTGGAATTATAAAGAGCGCTGATCGCATCGACAATACCCATGACGAGTAGAAAAACGCAGATTAGAGTAGAAACGTTCTCGATACTTCGGAGACCGCCAAATAGAATAAGGCAGCCGAGTACGGCCGCAAGCCCACCTCTTATGAGGAAAACTAGCCAATGTTTGTCGATAAATTTGCGATTTAGTTTTGCCATAAAAATCCTTTATTACTTATGCCTATTGTAACACTGCTTGACAAACAATGCAAAAAATGATATAATATCTATACGTGACGAATTTTCTTGCGAATCATCTCTACCAACTTGGTTTTTAGATAAGAGAAAGGTTTTAGGACCAAATCATGTGCCGGAGTATATCGTAACTCTGCGCAGCCAAATGAGCGCTTAAATTCTGATACTCCATAAAATCTGTGAGATTTTTCCTCTGGCTCAACGATTCCCCATAGGTTATAACGGATACAACCGCGTTTTCTTGCCTCTCTCATTGCTTCCATGTGTAGAAGTGGCGCCGCTGAATACTTAGTGCCGAGCTCTGAAGATACTCCGTAGTGATAGCTCGCTTCCGGCCCATAAAAAATCATAAAATTTTGCGCCAAAGTTTTGCCATCTTTTTTTGCAGTATAAATCAATACTTCTCCACCCTTACGAAAAGCATCGTACTGTTTTTTCAGAAAATCACTCGAAAACGCCACGTATTTTTGGCGTTCGGCGTGCAGTTTTTCGAGCCTACAAAACTCCTTGATGGCTTCATCGCTGGTTTCCGCGGTGATTTCAATCTCGTTTTTGGTGGCTTTTCTGAGTTTTCTTCTAAAACCTTGCGATGCCCCGGCTAGGATTTCGTCTTCTGTTTTCTTGAGGTCTAGTACCCCGGCAAATTCCACCGACAGATACATTGGCGCTCTCCTTAGTCCAAGCTCAGCCATGAGTTTTAGTGATTTGTCGGATAACTCTAGCTGTGGGCGCACTCTGACAAACGCGCATCCGGCCTTCGTGCCCTCATCGCGTATATCGCGAAATACGGCCTTAACTAACTTTTTGTCACTCCAGTCTAGTATTGGCCCGCCTGCGATCGCCATATAAGTGCCACGCTTCGCCGTTTCTACAACCCCGGCATAGGCCCCAATAACCTTGCCGTCATGGCAAAAAACTCTTCTGACTACTTTTTTCCCTCGTGTGAGGTGAAATTCATAAAAATCCCATGACTGCAAGAAATTTGACTCTAGGTGAGATTTTATAAACGTATCCCATTTTTCGCGCGAAGTAGCGTCTTTGGCTTGAATAGTATCTGCGGCTGTCATTATAGATGTCTCCTCTTTTTTCTGGCTTTTTCGACCACGAGGTCCTTCAGATACCCCATTTTCGAAATAACAAGGTCGTGAGCTGGTACATATTCCACCACTTCGCCGCCAAACCCGGTTTTGAACGTTGTCACCCCTGCATAGCGGTGGTTGGGCTGATCTGGTGGAGCAATACCCCAGAGGTTAAACCTCTTGTAACCATCTTTCTTTAAATCTTTCATTGCTTGCCAGAGCAACGCATACGCCCCAGGCATTTTGCGGTTAAGAGGCGTAGATGCCGCCTCGTAATAGTCGCCCTCGAGGCAATCTCTTATTACGAGCCCATAGGCGATTTCCTCACCCTCTGCGGTCTTTGCTATGTAAATCGTAGCATTATTACCAAATGCTTCGCGCTCTGCCATCAAAGTTTTAAGAGATGGCGGTACGAAATTTTGACGTTTGGCGGTTTCGGCCTGTACCTGATGAAATTCCTCAAAAATCTTCTCTGAATTATCATGCGTAACTACGATACCTAGCTTATCGGCTCTCCTCACCTCATATCTGGTTTGTCTGCGCATTTTGGCGAGCATTTCGTCTTCGCTTGAAGTTAGATCAACCATCACGGTGTGTTCCGCAGCAAGATGCATTGGAGATTCCACTAACCCAAGATTCTTCAAGATCTTTATGTTCTCGGGGGTGTTTATGAGTTGCGGGCGTACTCTCACGAATACGCATTTTTCTTCCTTGGCAATCTCGGCGATTCTCTCAAAAACACTCTTGACGGCCTTCGCGTCGCCCCAGTCAAGCAGCGGGCCGCAAGGGATTTCTAGGTATTTTCCGCGTTTTGCATCTCGCACGATCATCAGAGCGTGTCCCTTGCCGCCAAAATCTTCGGCGATTACCTTTTCTCCCAGCAATTCATTCATTTTGCCATAGCTAGGTGACTGCAGAAAATTCGCCTCGGTGTGGTTTTTGCTGATTTTTTTCCATTCTTTATCTGTAAAACTCATTTCCCCTCCTTCATGTGGTTCTTAATTAACAAAAGAGCAGGTGCTAGTTCCTTTTTCGTGTAGTTTGTAGGGATATTAACGATATGTTCTGACACGTACACCGCATTGGGGCAGCTAGCCTCGTCAAAATGAACCTTTTTGTAGTAGCGCTCTGGTGAAACTGGTTTTTCGTACCAAAATCCACCAAAATAATATCCGCGCCCTAGCAGCTCTTTTAGTAGTTCTGCTCGGTTCTCTACTAGGCGAAAATCTCTTAATGGGCTCTCGCCGGATTTTTTGAAGCCTTTTAGCTGCTTTAGGGCTAGTTTTGCCTCGAATTTACTAGGTCTTCTCGTGAGATCCAACCTGTTGTCGGCGGATTTCTCTACCCAGTGTAGCTTAACAAATAATCGCATCATCGCCCCTCCTAAGCGAATATATGTTAGTGTACGGCAAAATGCCCCCAACATAGGGTAAAACCGCGCTTTTAGGTGGTCGGACGGCCTAGGGGCCTTAAATGGCGCTTTTATGGACTTATTGTCATAAGGCGTGCGAAAAATCACCGCTCCACCTGAAACCGTATCGACAGACTTATCCTTCCCAAAAGATAACACCGTAGCAGCCCCCACTGTGCCTGCCTCCCTGCCATCTGGGTATTTTACGCCTGCTGAGTGGGCCAGATCCTCGATCATTATCAGATTATGTTCCTTGGCAAATCTCGAGATAGCCTTAATATCTACAGGGTTGCCCAGGGTGTTTTGCACGATAATCCCCTTGGGGTTTTTGCTGAGAGCTTTTTCTAGTGTTTTTGTCGAAAAATTTAGGTCGCTTTGTTCGATATCTACAAAAACAGGGGTAAGTCCTGCTTTTTTGACTGCCTCATACACTGCGAAGCAGGTAAAACCATTCACTATCACTGCGTCACCAGGCCTAAAATAGGCCTTGAGGGCAAAAGCAAGGCCAGAGCGCCCGTTTTTGCAAAGAAGCGCTTCTCCATTGTATTTTTGGCCAAGGAAAGACTCAAGGCTTGTTAAGTCCTTTTTTCGTCCAACGGTGAATAGGTGTGAAAACCACCTACCGCCCTTGTAATCTGCGGCCATTCCGAGGAAATAATGTCTCACTTTCCCAACCTCTTTACTAGATTAGTTAGTGCTCTTGCCAGCCCTTCTGCATCGGAAATATAGGGTGCATGTGTCCAGTTTGCGTAGAATTTTAGTTCTGCTTTTGGTAGCTTTTCGTACATAGTAGTCGCTTGACGGGGCGGAGTCGTGGTGTCTTTTTTGCCCCAGAGGATAAAGGTTGGAACTTCAACTTTACTAAAATCTAGGCTTTTGTCTGATTCGAGCATGTTTGCAAGAGTCACTTTCATGTTTTCTGGTGCTCTTGAGTAATCAGTAGAACCGGTGATTTTATGGAATGCCTTGTCTATAACAGGGATTTTCTTGAGGGGTTTACCCACTTTGGCCATTTTCTCGACCAGTCTTTTTTTGATTGAGGGTTCATATACCCCTGCGGCGTCAAGCAAAATCAAATACTTGAGTTTTCCGGGTTTGTTTGCACACAAATTTAGCAGTATCCTACCCCCGTTGGAGTGTCCAAGTGCGATGGCACCATCTGGAATCTCGCGGTCTGCCCATTTGACGTAATCCTCTATTGTGAATTCTTTTTTTGATGGTTCAGTGAGGCCTGGCACATGGAGCATTTTGACACTGATGCCATTCTCTCTCAGTATTGCTATAGTATGTTTCCAGGGTTCTACGGTATAAGTCCACCCATGAACAATGTATAAATCAGCCATTTACTCCTCCTTTCATTATGAATCCAACCCCCAAGATTTACGCCGTGCTACCGCGGCTTTTTCTCTGCGGCAAAGATTTTTGGCATCTTTTGGATCGTCTAGAAGCTTCTCTATAATCCACTCTAGATATTGGCTCCCCTTAAAGATGATGGTTTCGTTGCCACGAATGCGTTTTTCGATATATTCCAGGGCTTTCTTTGGGTCAGTAGTTGCGGCCACCGAGACCCCTAGTTTCTTAAGCTCCGGCGCTGTCCACTTTTTTGTACGTCGCCCCACCAGAATCACCTTGTCGGGGTCAACGTCTGCAATTAGCTTAGCGAGTTTGATATGCTCTTTTTCCTCTAGTTCCCCCTGGTCCACGATATCGCCAATCACCAGCCATTTTTTCTCGGCATGCATTCTCCTCGCCATATCAAGAACAGAGGTCATCGATATCATATGTGCATTGTAACTACTATCAACTATCGCGATGCCTTTCTTCCCCTTAAAATACGAGCTTCTCCCCGGGGCGACATGGATTCCGGTAAAATCAGGGTTAAACTTTAATTTGAGATATTTCATCAAATCCTGCGCTACAAATAGGTTGTATGCGATATCCTTTGGTTCGGGATGGTCAAAATGAAAGGTCGTATCCCCATAAGTAAAATCGGTTGAATCAGGGTAAACCACGTATTTTTTGATTAGATTCTTTTTGATAGGGATGACTTTGGCTTTAACGTCCTTGGTGGCCTCTATCATCAGTTTCGAATCGGCATCAATGTAGACCCGTTTTGTAGTGTTTTTGGGCAAATTGGCAAATTCTGCTACAATCGCCTCGCCGACATTCTTGAAATGACCAGCCGTCACCTCTTTTTCGAACTGTACAGCGTGAGACAAACCAATTGACACCCAGATAGTCACCTCTGGTTTTAGCCATTCGGCTAGGAATTCCGCCTCGTGTGGCCTCTCCCCATCGATCTCAACTACGTAAAACTCTTGTTTTCGCTTGTAAAATAGCCCTCTAAAAGGCGCTGCAATAAGAAGCCAGAGCCACCTGGATTTTGATCCCTTGACCCCTTTTAGCCCAAGCATATCAAAAGGAATGCCAAATGCCGAATTTGCGTCATGCGAATAGTGGGCTTTGTCACCCATTTCGTGTTCTAGCATTGTCATCATAGTGGTTTTGCCAGCGGAGCCGGTGACAGCGATTACTCGGGGGTCCCATCTCTTGAAAGCACGATTCGCGAAGTACCGAAAATACCTGGCTACCTTAAAATAAAACCGCTTTTTAAACTTAGCAAAGTTCATGCAACTATTATAGCACAGCTTGCTACTTAGTAAAAAGTATGTTATAATTAATGATAGATAGGTCCTATTCTGGGACCTTTTATGCACATTTATTTTGTCCAAAATTAAGGGGGTGACATGATGGACAACAAACATATTTGGATCGCTGTAATAGCGGGCGGTAAAGGTACTAGATTGTTCCCGGTGAGCCATCCTGGCAAACCGAAGCAGTTCTGCCAACTGGATGATAAAAATACTTTTATTCAGGCCGCAATAGCGAACTTCGTTTCGCTCGGAGTAAAACCAGCAAACGTGGTTGCTATTACGACCAACGAGGCTCAGACCGAGTTAGCTCGGGAGCAGATTTTATCTCGTGGCGTGTTGTCACAGGACATCTGCCAGATAGACCCGGATTGGGGTTACCCTGGCGCTATGTACCAGGCGACAAAGTTCATTTACGAGATTGATCCGGAGGCGGTTGTTATCAATACGCCGTCAGACCAGTTTCTCGAGGCGACCGACGACGATTTTGCCTATACGGTAAAAACGGCTGTCGAGGAAGCTGAGAATGGTTATCCGGTCCTGATCGGAGTGAATGTAAACGACCTGGTTACGGCCATGGGATGCGGACACGCCGTCTTCGAGGATACTGGTGAAGGCTGCTACACGGTGACAGATTTTGTCGAAAAGCCAGACGAAAAACTGGCCGACAAAATCATGCGCCGTGATGATACGGCCTGCAATACGGGTATCGTCGTATGGAAGGCTGGCGCTCTGCTTAACTCCGTCCAAGAACATGAAGTTCGAGGCATCGGCACGGATGAGTTCTTGAACAAATTCAAGACCCTGAAGATTGCCGTAGGTTCGTTTACGTGGAAGGATTGCGGTACATTTAAATCTCTTTATGAGATTTCGAACAAGACACCGCACCACAAGAACGCCAGCCTTGGCGGAGGCGCTTTCGAACGCGTAAGATGTCGTGGGTGCATCTTATATGCGTCTGAAGGTATGGAGCTGTCTGTCAGTGACGCGAAAGACGCCGCAGTCGTCTTTACTACGATCGACGACAGGCCAATCGTAGTTGTAGCTAATCTGGCAGACAGCCAAGCCATCAAGGAGTTAGCCGAAGACTATGCCAAGAGCGAGAAATTCTTGAAAAAAGACTTTTCCCTTCTTGGCGCCAGGAACAATATCGTGTTGGGGTCAAATATCTCAAACGAGTTGATCGTGGCTTTTGTCGGAGTGTCTAACTACGCTGTCTATGCTCGCAAAAGAGCAAATGGCGTGATGGAAGCCGCCGTCTCGCATCAAATGCCCAGCAATTAAAAAAATCCCCCGAGCTTATCGGGGGAATTTTTTATTCAAAATACCCCTCTATTTTGAGGGGTACTTCTTTGAAATAAAGATTAATTACATCTTGATTTCGGCATCTACACCAGCAGGAAGTGAAAGATTCTGCAAGCTTTCGATGGTCTTTGGAGTAGCGTTCGAGATGTCAATTAGGCGCTTGTGCACTTTCATCTCAAATGCCTCACCACCAGTCTTGTAAACGTGTGGCGACTTCACGACGGTGAAAGTCGAACGCTTAGTTGGTAGAGGGATTGGGCCGCTGATGGTGGCACCAGTACGGATAGCGGTGTCAACGATTTGTTTGGCGCTTTGATCAATTACTCTGTGATCATAAGCCTTGAGGCGGATGCGGATTTTGAGTCCCTCTTGCTTTTTTGCTTCTGTCATCTGTTTTATCCTTTCTTGTCCGATAACCTCTAAGACATGAGTTTTTCGGACTTGATATTTAATGATATTGTTTAGACATTATAACATATTCTCTGAGATTTGAAAATACCTAACAAGATAAATGCAAAATATATTGACAATGTAAACAAAATTGTGTACAATTACTACAAAGGATAATTATGGCACAAACTAGTATAAATATTAGAATTGACGAAGATTTAAAAAATAACTTCAATAAGTTTTGCGAAGAAGTAGGTATGTCTATGAGCACTGCTTTTTGCATGTTTGCAAAAGATACAGTGAAAAATCAATCCTTACCATTCAGTATCACCACAAAGCGGCGTAAAGACCCATTCTGGAGCGAGAAAAACCAAGAATTGTTAAGGAAGTCAATTGCTGAGATGGAAGAAACTGGTGGTATGGTTAAAGAAATCTAGATGAGCCGTGATTAAGGCTTGGACTACTGCATCCTGGGAGGAATTCTGCTACTGGGAGTCTCAGGATCGTAAGACCATTAAAAAGGTTATTAAACTTATTAAAGACATAGATAGGAACGGATATAGTGGTATAGGCAAACCGGAACCACTTACTGGCGACCTGTCTGGTTATTGGAGTCGAAGAATAGATTCGAAAAATCGTATTGTCTACAAGATAGAGGACAATACTATTAAGATTGTCCAGTGCGGCTCACATTATAGGCAGAAATGAATAAAAAAACAGATTGGAATTTGCTTCCAATCTGTTTTTGTTCCCTTTTTTCTGGTTTTATTTGATAACCTTGGTAATCACACCAGAACCAACGGTCTTACCACCTTCACGGATAGCGAAACGGTCGTTGTCGTTCATAGCGACTGCTTGCAATAGTTTAACCTTGAAGGTTACCTGATCGCCAGGCATGACGATTTCTTTGTCGGCTGGAAGCTCAACTTCACCGGTTACGTCAGTAGTACGGAAGTAGAACTGTGGCTTGTAACCCTTGGAGAATGGAGTGTGGCGGCCGCCTTCCTCTTTCTTCAAGATGTAAACCTGTGCCTCAAACTCAGTGTGAGGAGTGATAGTACCAGGAGCAGCGATAACTTGACCACGCTCGATCTGATCGCGCTCAATACCACGAAGAAGCAAACCAGCGTTATCACCAGCTTGACCTTGGTCGAGGGTCTTGTGGAAAGCTTCGATACCAGTCACGACAGACTTTTGAGTTTCTTTAAGACCAACGATTTCAACTTCGTCGTTCAATTTGATAACACCCTGCTCGATACGACCAGTAGCGACAGTACCACGGCCTTTGATTGAGAAGACATCCTCGATAGGCATTAGGAATGGTTTGTCGAGATCGTGCTCAGGGATATCAAAGTACTCATCCATAGCAGAAACGAGTTCCATGATAGCATCTTCGTTTTCCTTGTCACCTTCTAGGGCCTTGGTAGCAGAACCCTTGATGATAGGCGCGTTGTCACCATCGAAACCATATTTGTTAAGAAGGTCACGAACATCCATCTCAACTAGCTCAACTAGTTCAGGATCAGCGAGGTCCATTTTATTTAGGAAGACGATGATCTTAGGTACGTTCACCTGGTGAGCCAATAGTACGTGCTCACGAGTCTGTGGCAAAGGACCATCGTTCGCAGCAACTACGAGGATGGCACCATCTACCTGTGCAGCACCGGTAATCATGTTCTTAATGTAGTCAGCGTGACCAGGCATATCTACGTGTGCATAGTGACGCTTCTCAGATTCATACTCCTGGTGGGAAGTAGCGATGGTGATACCACGAGCCTTTTCCTCAGGGGCGTTATCGATCTGATCGTAAGCAACTGCCTTGTTGACTTCAGAAGGCAAGCGCTTTGCGAGTACGTTAGTAATCGCAGCTGTTAAAGTGGTTTTACCATGGTCAACGTGACCCATGGTACCGACATTAATATGCGGTTTGGAACGGTCAAAATTTGCCATTCAATCTCCTTTTTATTATTACGTTTGGAGCGCTAATAAAAACCAGCTCCAAATCTCTACCCTATTATTCTAGACTATTTTTTCGATTTTGTAAAGAGGAATCTGGGTAAAAAATCAGACAAAAATATCTGGGTAAAAATCAGGCAAAAATAGCACAAATGCCAAGAATCTTATTTTTAAGCCCTCAATTAAAAAACGCCCCGCCAAATGGCGGGGCCATGACGGGCCTTGCCCGTTGTTTGCAGCCTCGTGAATGGATATTAAGGAGGTGTTGTGTTTCCTACTAAGGTTGTTAAACATTTGTATAATAGTAGGAGAGAGATCGTCGAGTATTTGCGACGGAAATCCGGATCGCCGCAAATAAATCTTATTAAATTTTATTTAACCCATCCACGAGACTTTTCAAAGATCGATAACCTTATCCATGAGGGATGACTGAGATCTCAGTCAAAGCCCTCCAGGAAAAGGTTATCTATATTATATAATACATCCCAAAAAATGTCAATATTTCCCCAATAAAAGTATAGCCCCACCATTTGGTGGGGCTTTTTGTACGGGATTTACCCGTTAATGTACTGTAGGCCTTGCGGGGGGATTTATTTAGTTTTTTTGTACTCGACGTTGGAATCGAATTGTTTATTATCGTGCCCTATGAATCCTACTACCGCTCTGGGAAAAATCAATTTTGGGCCTAATGGAAGCCCTAATCTTGGTGTTTTGCCCATTGACCCCCGCAAGGCTGTTATCTAAAGCTTGTCCCCCCGTATAGGTGGTAGACAGCAAAACGATTATATGACATGGCAGGAATAATGTCAATATTTTATTTTTTTGATGAGAAGGGGTTAAAAAAAGCACCGCCTTGCGGTGCCAAACGATCCATGTCGGCCTGGATAAAGCCTCCCGGTGCTTCCCCGGAATATTACGGCCCCTTTTATTGTCATGGGTTGGACGAAGGTTATGCTATATTCAGTTTTTATCCTCTTTCGAGGATTTTTGCCGCTATAATCTGGGCAACTGCTGCAAGGGCAACGGCGGACATTACTATTCCGCAAATCAGTACAATCGTACTATCAATGTGGAATGCGATCTTGTTGATCCGGTACATAGCATTGATGGTTACTATGGCCAGGAAAACAAAGCTCATAATAGCTGCCGTTATCATGGTAACGCTTGCGGTCCCCCAGATTTTTTCTGCGCGACGCCATTTGCGTCTCCGGCACTCATAGCGCTTGCTGGATTTTTCCAGTTTGCGCAGGAGCTCGTCCCGGTGATCGATTCGGAGAATGCTCTCCTCGTAATGGACCTCACCCGTGGACATGTCCACGAAAGTCGCGCGTTTTTCGGGCTTCATTTCGAGTTTCATTTCGGATTTCTTCATAATTTAACCTCCTAAAGTGCTATCTTTCGAACTTATATTATTATACAACAAACGCGACAAAAAGTCAACTATGAATTTTATAAACCGGTCACCGGGGTATTAGCGAGCTCATTACTCCTAGTAGCCGCGTCGAAATCTCGGTATGAAAAAGAGGGCCCCTGTGGGCCCCCTGGGATTACGAATCCCCCGGCATATCAATTATGCCATTGGCGATACAATCAATCGCCATCTGCTTCGCCCCATGTGTCTGCTCGATGGGGTCGAAGGTGATCCAGATCTCTCCGTTGTGGAAGTTGTCCAGATCATAATTCGATATGTACCTCATGCAGACGAGGCACTGACAAATCATGTCGATTTGCCTCTTCCCGACTATAAAATCGAGATATTTTTTTGGAGGCTGGAAGCTTATCATTACATTCTCCTCCTCAAACACTTCTTGAGGCTCCACCAGGCGTTCTTTGATGAAATTATATCCATCATCATCTGCCTCCTCCTTTGCGGTCGGTTGCGTGATCGATATTTCGATCTCAACCTGGCCCCCCGGGTTTATCCTGCTTACCAGCTCATCAAGATAAGCTGATAGCTCGTCGATGAAAACCTGTTCTTCGAAAGGCAGCTCGTCGTAGATTTCGTCTTCGAGGTCAGGAATGTCGTCCTCGACAGGATATTTATCCCAGTCCAAGCCGAGATCCGAAACATCTTTCACCTTTGGCTGGTGCCAATCGGGATCGATCTCCTCCGACTCCTCTGCCTTCAACGTCTCCGCGAGGATGTGTGCCTCTGATTCGCTGTATCCACGGAGCTTGCTAATCTCCTCCTCGTTCATCTCGAGGATTTTTTGGAATACAGCTTCCTCATTGTATCCTGTTTTTGTATTCTTCTTCTTCATGGTTCCCTCCTTTTTGAATACAAAACAACAAACTACTTATCTACCCCTAGAAGGCAGACAATAGTACAATTATACAACAAAAAGCTATAAAAATCAAGCATTGTCCCTGTTGTATCACTTCTATGTGGCCCAATAAAAAGGGCCACCCGTAAGGTGACCCTAAAGAAATGTGGTCATGACGCTAGCTTGGTAAGCTATTGTCATTATGCTTGTGCTGCTATTTCCTACCACCACCCGGTCGCAAAGTACCGAACGACAGCAGGCCTGTAGCTAGCACATCATTTGCTCACGCGTGAGCAAAACCCCCCGATGGATGGTTTTACGGGCTGGCCAGATTCCATCCAACACCGGTTCGCCCTAAAGACTGCACGCCAAGGGGGACAAAACCCCAAAATTGGCGTCGGCACCCATTTGAGGCCAACAGATAGCAAAAGCTGGGAGACACATAAGCCCCCAATATGATTACCTTTGATCTCCCCGCGCAGATCATCATATTGACGCATTTTGGCCCAGAGGTATTCATTGCTTAAGGCAAACAACGAAATGAAAAGCCGGCATTATCCGTCCTGATGGTCCGAATAAGCATGCAAACGGCTATTTCTTGCCCTCACATCGTTTTAAGGAACAGCGATGCCCACATTTGCCTACATAGTATCATGTAGTAGATAATCCGTCAAGTATATTGTGTAGCACAAAAAACACCCCTGAAAGGGGGTGTTTTTCTAAGATTATTTCGAATTTCTCGATTCGATAATCTCTTGCGCCACATTTGGTGGAACTTCCTCGTAGGCGAAGAGCTCCATCGAAGAAGCAGCGCGACCCTGGGTCATACCACGAAGGTCACCAGTGTAACCAAAGAGGTTGGCCAAAGGACAGAAAGCCTTGATGAGCTTAGCACCACCGTTCAAATCTTCCATCTCGTCGATGCGACCACGGCGGGAGTTGATATCACCAATCACGTCACCCATGAATTCCTCTGGAGTGGTAATCTCGAGTTTCATCACAGGCTCGAGAAGTACTGGGTTTGCTTTCTTGATACCTTCGCGAGTTGCCAAGCTACCAGCGAGGGTAAAGGCGAGCTCGGAGGAGTCCACATCGTGGTAAGAACCATCATACAAGGTGGCCTTGATGTCTACTACTGGGTAACCAGCAATAACACCACCAGCCAAGGTGTCTTCGATACCCTTCTGAACCGGCTTGCGGTATTCTTGAGGAACCACACCACCCTTAATCTGATCGATAAATTCGAAGCCTTTGCCTGGTTCATTTGGCTCAAATTTGATCCAAACGTCACCATACTGACCACGACCACCAGATTGTTTGACGTGCTTACCCTGAGCTTCGGCGGTAGAGCGAATTGTCTCACGATAGGCAACTTGTGGCGCACCAGTGTTGGCTTCCACGTTGTGCTCTCTCTTCAAACGATCAATGATAATTTCAAGATGTAGCTCGCCCATACCAGAGATAATGGTTTGGCCAGTTTCTTCATCGGTGTGAACGCGGAAAGTAGGATCTTCCTCAGCCATCTTTGAAAGCCCGATACCCATTTTTTCCTGGTCAGCCTTAGTTTTGGGCTCCACAGCGATTGATACCGGTGGATCCGGGAATTCGATCGACTCTAGGAGAATCGGGTGAGCAGGAGAACAAAGTGAAGTACCAGTGGTACAGTTCTTGAGGCCTACCACAGCAGCGATGTCGCCAGCGCCGATTTCGTTGATATCTTTACGATCGTTAGCGTGCATACGTACCAAGCGACCGATTCTCTCTTTGTCGCCAGTCGAGGCATTAAGTACGGTGTCGCCTGATTTTAATTTACCGGCATAAACGCGGATAAAGATAAGTTTACCCACAAATGGATCGGTTGCAATCTTGAAGGCTAGAGCAGTCAAAGGCTCAGAATCTTCGGCTTTGCGGACGATTTGGTCGCCAGTTTTTGGATCGGTACCGACGGTCTGACCCTGGTCACGATCTAGTGGTGAAGGGAGATAATCGGTCATGAGATCGAGCACCTTCTCTACGATCACGCCACGGCCGTCGCCACCAGTTACTAGGAAGAAGTCGCCATCAAGCACACGCTTGCGAAGAGCAGTTTTGAGCTCATCAACCGTAATAGCTTCCTCGCCTTCTTCGAAGAATTTGTTCATCAATTCTTCGTCGGCTTGAACAGCTTCTTCTACCAGCATCGAACGAGCATTTTTGGCTTTTTCGACCATGTCAGCAGGAATATCGCCTACAGTAAGTTCGTGATCAGCGTAATCTTTGTAGGTGTAGGCCTTCATGTCGATAAGATCTACTACGCCACAAATATCCTTCTCAAAACCGATTGGAAGATGAATCGCCACGGCGTTTTTCGACAAACGCTTGTGGATCGAATCGAGGGATTTGTAAAAATCGCCACCGATTTGGTTGATTTTGTTTACAAAACAAATACGTGGAATACCATATTTGGTAGCCTGGCGCCAAACTGTCTCGGATTGCGCCTCGACACCCATTTTGCCGTCAAATACTACTACGGCGCCATCGAGAACGCGTAGAGAACGCTCCACCTCAGCGGTAAAGTCGATGTGTCCCGGGGTATCGATAATGTTGATTTGGTGATTTTTCCAGTAAACGGTCACCGCAGCAGAAGTAATCGTGATACCACGCTCCTTTTCCTGCTCCATCCAGTCGGTATCAGCACCACCGGTGCCACCTTTTACTAGGTCAATTTTGTGCTTTAGACCGGTGCGATACAAAATCGCCTCCGAAGTCGTAGTTTTACCGGCATCAATATGTGCAATAATACCAATATTGCGCATATCAGCCAAACTTTTAATTCCAGTAGCCATATGCTCCTTTTACTAATTATTATTTTGTTGTTTTTAGCTTTTCGCTTAAAAAACAAGACTGATGCCTGCCATTATAGCACACTTTTAAAAGAAAAAAAACCCCAGGGTTGCCCCTGGGGCTTTAAGGAGAGAACTATGTCCTCCAAAACGTAAAAACGACATGTCGCTGGGATTGACAGTGGTTTTAGATTGGAGGCATAAGATATTGTTATGCCAGGCGTTGACGAATAAAGTCAACGCTTTTTTGATAAGCATATTCTTGCTTATCTGACGGTATTTTGTCCATGCTAGGGCAATATCCGTCTTCCTGGTAATCCATCAGGAAATGAATCCAGCTAGATCCACCAGTTTTTGCAAGTCCGACGTGGTCACCAATGAGGAGGATTTCTCCATCTCCGACGGTGCTGCCGGGCTTTTCTTCGGGAAATACCAAATCAAAACTTTTTAAGTTTGAGATGGCACACCAAAGTTTTGTCAGTAGCTGACGATAAATAGTTTTCTTGATCATGCCGATCGCCGCTTTACCTTCGATTTTTTCGAATACGACGTCATCGCACAGATTGATCAAGAATTCTAGTTGATCTCCGTCAACTACCTCGTCTTCCAGTTCCAATCGTTCTTTCATATTAATGTACCTCCCTAAGTTTTTTAGGGGACAAAATAACCCCCTTACCTATATTATATCACACAATATAGAAAAGTCAAGAATAATCCTTCTGTTTTTTTGATACCTTCTGTTTTTTGATACCTTATAGATATAGGTTAATTTAGTTGTTGGAGATACAGCGGACGCTACGCCCTTCATTCTTTAAATTGAGGCCCCCAGCAATAAAATGTGCGCTATTTAGGACGAGAGAGTAACTCCTGGTTCCATCTATTACAGTTGACGACCAATAGAATCCAGCCTGGCCACGATAGGTTGCTGAATTATCAAAGCCCATACCGATGTTTCCAGAAATCAAGAAATTAGCTGGATATTTGCGCCACTCGAGGTATTCTGCTGAGCTGTAATCTACTCCATCGCCACCCATGATTATATCTAGCGCGTCAAAATCTGCAGTGTTAGAGCCACTTGTGGGTAGGTGCCATCCCGATGGACAAATAGAAGTATTTGTTATGGATTGCTTGTCGGTTGTATGGTCGCCGATGCTCGCTACTGCGGCTGCCCAGGTGTAATAATTGCCATAACCATATACGTTGACGCTTGCCTCTGTCATATTTGAAACCGGAGACGATGTGTTTTGGTTATTGTATCTCGGGAACCTAAAATTTCGGTTGGAGCTAGTTATATTGGAGTTAGAGTAAAGAGTATTGGTGGTCGCAGTACTAGATTCCGGATCAGCAAGGCCTATAAAGCCAGAATTGTAGCCCTGAGCAAGAGCCCCGTCAGAGTTATGTGAGGCTGTGTTATCGAGCCTAAGGTTCTCAGTCATCCAGCACTTGCCATCGGCTAGTTTGGCAACAGTATAAGTGTTCCCGTCGCGTTGATCAGTAAGAGCTGTGACTTTTCCACTGCCTAAACTAGAACAGCCAGACCAGTTTTGAAGAGTGCCAGCACTATTAACCCACATAGCGTACAGCACTAGCCCATCCGTTTTGATCGAATTTATGATTGCGCTATCATTTATCTCTTCGTTGGGTCCATACTTTGTGCCCGTACCATCGGCTTCTGTGTTCCACCCTGCGAAACCATAGTTGGCACGCTGGAAATTAGAAGCCCAAAGGTCTACATCGTTCTGGTTACTTGCGAGACATTGCTCGTCCATTGTGTCACTTACGCCAGGCGCGTTAGGAAGATAGGAAATACAGCCCTGACTTGGCGCCACTGGGCCATTAGGTGTATTGTTTGGATGCACTAAAGTATATTTCACCATACCAGTATATATGCCAGCTGGCTTGAGACTGTCTATATAGGTTGCGTATGTGGATTGGAAAGAAGAACCAATAGACGAATCGGTACTAGAAGCAAAGGAGGCTACTTTGGTGTTGGTAGATGGCACTTTGTGATAGCTAGCAAAACTACCATCGGTGTCACTATTTATAATAGGTGCATATGTACCAGATATCGACTCGAGCTTCATCGCCCAGTTGCTAGTATTGCCAGAAGTAGCGGTACCAGTAGCAATGTTGTTAGATGGTGATAATTGTCCACCTATAGTAGCTATCAAATTATTATTTCCTAGCTCGTTCCCAGAGTATCCTATAGCATAGACATCGTATCCAGAGCCGTCGTTGCAAAAGACATTAAACGTAGTGGTGCCGATACCCTCTTCGTAGTGGCCAGAGCTAGTGGTGGTGACGTGCTCTCTATCAACTGAAGAAGCTATATTGCAGGAAATCTGAACAATCACTGATGGAGTAGTTGATGCCCCATCAGCAAAAGTGCTAGAGCCAGAAAGTATCACTCCGCCAAGTAACGTAGTCAGTATTAAGCCACATGGTAAAATCAGTAGTTTTTTCATTTGTATTTCCTTCTTATATATCATATTTTAGCATAAAAATTTTGCAAAAATCAAGACTTTTTGTGAATTATGGTTTTTAGACAAAAACAAAAAGCGAGTCCGAGGGCTCGCTTTTTAATACTAATATAATTATTTAGTTTCGACCTTTTCTGGTACGGTTTTGATGATAAATGACATTGGTGAATCTTCAATCACTTTACCAGTAATCACTACACGCGAGCCATCTTTCGGATAGCTAGAGTCATCAGCGCCTTCGATTACGAATTTTGTACCGATTTTCTTAGTGTCACCCTCGTTGGCCTGGACGATGCTATAAGAGGTGCCTGGTTTTGATACTGTGCCATCAATTTTGACGACTTTACCGACCATTTCGCCATTTTGGATACTCTTTGATAAGGTCTGCATGGCGTCAAAATCGCCATAAGCGATTGTCTCGTCCACATTGGCGAGATCTGCCGCAGTTAGGCCAGCAGTTTGTGAGGTGCCGCCGTTATTGCCACCGTTGTCGCCGCCGTTTCCGGCTTTGTTGTTGTTTGCGATCACTACGCCTATAATCACTGCAGCTATGATAATTACTGCAACGATCCCTACGGCTAGACCGGTGTTCTTTTTTGCCATAATTCCTCCTTTTGTTACTATGTTTTTATTTTATCACAAAAGAATTGTATATTAGTATAACTTTTTTGAGGAAAATAAATACGAGAAATTAACTCAGTTTTTTGCGCAAAATATCTTGCACGGCGGATGGGTTGGCTTTGCCGTGAGATTCTTTCATCACTTGCCCAACCAAGAAGCCGAGTACTTTTTCTTGGCCAGCCTTAAAATCTTCCTGAGCCTTGGCGGTTTCTGGCTTGGCGAGGACGGTGTCTACGATTTTCTCGAGCGCACCGAGGTTGTTCTCCTGAATTAGCCCGAGCTCTTTAGCGATATTTTTGGAACCCCTACCCGTCATTTGAGGATCAAATAGCCTCAGGAATACTTCCTTTGTGGCAGTGGAGGACAACTCCTTGTTTTCGTTCATTGCGGCAAGTTCGTTCAAATCGTCAGCGCTAGGTAGGTCATTCAAGTATTCCGCCGATTTTTCCTCGGCCAGCAAAACTGATGCAAATAAATTCGAAACAGCCTTTACATACTTCGTGTCAATCTCTTTTAGTTTCAACATCAAACTCGGATAGTCTAATAGTATTTCCAAAATGTCAGAGGCGATAACTCCACCAAATTTTTCGCGGTAGTTAGCAGGCATCAAAGGCAGCTTTGCTGATTCTTTGGCGATAAACTCAGTCGATAAATTAATAGGTGGCAAATCTGGCTCTGGCATATAACGATAATCCTTGGCTTCCTCTTTGGAACGTTGCCCGGTAGTTTCGCCCTTGGCGTCGTTCCAGCCGCGAGTTTCCTGAACTACTTTTTTACCGGCGTCAAGTAATTTAGCTTGCCTCTTAATTTCAAATTCCACTGCACGCTCCACGCTCCTAAACGAGTTCAGGTTTTTTACCTCTGCCCTGGTGCCTAACTCCTTGGCGCCTTCCTCTGCGAGCGAGATATTTACATCAAAACGCATGTTTCCGTTATATAAATCACCGTAAGTCACCTCAGCAAAACACATTAGTCGCCAAAGCTCTTTGCAGTAATCATGCGCGTCCTCGGCCGAATGGATATCTGGCATTGAAACGATCTCAATCAACGGCGTATCGACACGGTTAAGATCAACCAACGAATATGTATCAAAATGGGTTAGCTTGCCAGCATCGCCCTCAAGGTGTGCATGTTCAATTCGGACTTTTCCGCCCGAAGGAAGCTCTACGTACCCTTCACCGATAATTGGCGCATAAAACTGAGTGATTTGGTAACCCTTGGGTGAATCGGGGTAAAAATAATGCTTACGATCAAAACGCGAATGCGCATTAATTTCGCAGTTCATAGCTCGCCCGGCCAAAATAGCTAGCCTAATTGCTTCGCCATTTAGGCGCGGCAACATCCCAGGAAGTGCATAACAAATAGGCGAAACGCAAGAATTTGGCTCTTTCCCTCTCGCATCGTTGTCAACCTCAGAAAACAACTTTGTCTTAGTGCGAAGTTGCACGTGGCATTCTATTCCAATTGTCGGTATATACTTACTCATATTGCTCCTAGATCCTTTAACGCTTGTTTGTAAATCGCCAGTGCGTTCTGTGCTTGTTTGTAACTAATCTCAAAATCAGCCTCATGCGCGATGGCGTTGCGAAGTTTGTGTGCTCGCCAAACCGCATTTAGATTGCTAAATTTACTACCAGCACGCTTTAGCCGGTCGCCCATAGTTTTGCCTGGCACTCCAGCCTCAATCATCGCTCTATCGAGAAGCTTATCGCCATTGATGATTGTGGTGATATAGCTAGACGTGTTTTCTTTTTTGAGACTGTTTTCAATCTCTAGAAATCTAGTTTGGTATTGTTCTACGTCAAAATGGTGTTTGCGTCTGCCAGTGAGGAGCACTGCGAGAAAAACTAGCGCCACCACGATAAAAATTGCAATATAAAGTGTAACTACGCCACCGCTCATTATATTAACTCCTTACTAAACTCAATTAATGATTTATCGCTTCGTCTCGGGCCCACTAATTGTAGTCCTACCGGTAGTCCATCCTTAGTCTCGCCAGCCGGGATGGCAAGTCCTGGCACGCCAGCGAGGTTTAGAGACACACTCATCACGTCTTCCAAATACATCGCGACCGGATCGTTGACTTTTTCTCCCAATTTGAATGCGGGATTCGGCGACACTGGTGTCAAAATGTAGTCACATTTTGAGAAAGCCTTCTCGTACTCTTCGATAATCATAGTCCTTGCCTTCGCTGCTTTTAAGAAATACGCGTCATAAAATCCAGATGACAATACAAAGTTCCCAATCATAATACGACGCTTATTTTCAGGCATAAAACCTTCGGAACGTGTATTGAAATATAAAGCATCAAGGTCGTCAGATTTTTCTGAGCGGAAACCATAGCGTACCCCGTCATGGCGCGCCAAGTTGCTTGCGATTTCGGCTGGCACAATGATGTAATACGCAGCAAGGCCATATTTTAGAGCCGGCATTTCGAGCTCGACAATCTCATGACCTTTAGACTTCAAAAGCTCAATCTTCTTCTTCAGCGCCTCGCGAATATCCTTATTAACTGAATCGTTATCGAAATCTTTAATAATACCGACGCGGACGCATGAGCGGGTCCTGGATGAGACATCTGGCTCGGGGGCGCGTCCGGCCGGCCCGTCGCCACGGGCGGCCGGCGCTAATCCTCGCCTTGCCAGGCTCCGGACCCCCCTTCGCCCAGATATCTCATCCACCCCCTCATTGTCCGGATCAGTATTATAGTAGTCAGGTAATGTAGTCATATCCTTTGAATCCTGGCCCGAAGCAATACTCATCAAAAGGTCCATATCGTCAGGCGTCTTCGTAAAGAAACCAATACAGTCTGTCGACGACGCCATCGCCACTACGCCGTAGCGTGAAACGCAACCATAAGTCGGCTTCAAGCCATACACTCCGTTAAATGATGCTGGTTGACGAATCGAGCCACCAGTATCGGTGCCTGTGGCAAACTCTACAATATCAAGCGCTACCGCTACAGCTGAACCGCCAGAAGACCCCCCGGCCACCCTTGTCTTGTCATGTGAGTTGGTGGTTGGGCCAAAATACGAATTTTCGGTCGAGGACCCATGCGCAAAAGCGTCCATATTGGTGCGCCCAATCATAATTGCACCCTCTGCTTCCAGCTTTGCTACGGCGGTGGCGGTAATTGGACTGACAAATCCCTCCAAAATATGCGCCGAAGCTGTCGTCTCGCCCTCGGGTGACAAGAAATTATCCTTCAAGGCATAAGGCACACCGGCCAATCTTCCGACTTTTTCGCCCTTTGCGATGCGGGTGTCTATTTCGCGCGCCTTTTTCAAAGCCCCCTCTTCATTTAAATATGTAAAAACATTATAGTCAGCATATTTTTTTGCTTTTTCTAATGCCTCTTTCACTAGCTTCTCGGCGCTTAGTTTCTTGCTTGCAATTTTCATAATACTTTCGGCACCTTTATTTGATTATCTTTTTCGTGTTTTGTGAGAGCTAGGAGCTGCTCGCGCGTAGCGTCTTGCTCTTTGATCTCGTCTTCTCTCCAGATATTTTCCATTTCAAAAACTTGATAGGTTGGCTGAATGTTGGAAACGTCTAACTCATCTAATTGCGAAATATACTTAATGATTCCTTGTAAATCCTCCCCTAGAGATTCTGTTTCTTTTTCGTCCAAAGCAAACTCAGACAAATCAGCCAAATGCAAAATATCCTCGCGTTTTATTTCCATAACATTAACTATTATATCATTATTTGACGTTCTTAAAGAGTTTTTTCTTGATAAACCCAAAAATCGGTTTTGACTCTTTGAGGTTTAGAAAATAGCTAGCGATGAGATATGACAACAATGAAACGACTGAAATAAGGAGGAATTTCGGGATAGTTATCACCAAGGAGCTATCAGTCGCCATTAGAGGAACAAATTTTGTCATTGAAAAAGTTACGCAACAAGTAATTGCTGTAGCGATAAGCATTCGTACCATCGCTTGCCAAAAAGCTTTATCAAGTAGCACGCCTTTAGAACGTCGCTGAAGTATTGCGAGCAGTATCACGATCTCAAACACTGCGCCGATCGATTGCGCGATACCTAGACCATCTACTCCCCAGCCGACCAACGAAAAGATAATCATGAGCCCGATTGTCGAGCCAATTGCGATGATAGAAACAAGAAACGGTGTCTTCGTGTCCTGATAAGCATAAAACCCGCGCGAGGCAATATGGAATACCGACTTTGCAAAAATCGCCACACACAAAGTTCCAAGTATGGAAGAAATCGTCCCGTTGCTGTCGTTGTTACCAATGTTTGAGATAAAACTAGTCACGTACCCCCGTCCAAAGAACGCAATTACTGAAATAGGTAAAGCAATCCAGATGATCATCCTGAGTGCTTGCCGGAACGTGTCATTGAATTTGCGTTTGTCGCCACCGCCTAATTCCTCGGTTAGCTTTGGGAAAAACGCCGTAGAGATAGCAACTCCCACCAAACTTACTGGTACCGTATGTAGTGTAGTCGCCTGATCAAACGAGCGCACTGCTCCGGCCCCCATTCTAGAAGACAAGTTCGTGCTAACAAGAGCATTTACATAATCAATTCCCTGATCCAAAGAACGTGGCGGCAAGAGCTTTAGGATCGTTCTAAAACCTTGGTTTCGCCAATAAATCTTGAAATCATAATCGAATCCCAACCCAAACAGCCCAATCAGTGAAACAATCAATTGTAATATCGCACCCAAAATTACGCCTAGTGCTACACCCATGATTCCACCCTCGAATATCTGCACCCCAAAGATATTGATGCCGCCAGTAAAGCAAGTAATGCCGATAATAATACCTATATTATATATGGCGGGCGCAAATGCATAAAAGATAAATCGCCCCACTGCCTGTTGCATAGAAGTGAGTACAGTAGCAATACTGAAAAGGAACGGGTTGATTGCGATCACTCTAGTCATGTTGATGGCGAGCACCATACCAGATTCGTCTAGGCCTGGGCTTACTACATACCGGATCAAAGGATCCGCAAAAATCATGATTAATACACTGGCGATCAAAGTAAGAAGCGCGAGTAGATTAATGAGGCTAGAAGACATTTCCCAAGCGGATTTTTTGTTGCCCGTTGCGAGCCTTTGGTTAAAAACTGGAATAAATGATACGGCGAGTGCACCAGAGGTCAGAATAAAAAACATAAAATCCGGGATCGTAAAAGCTGCCGTATAAGCATCAATCCCAGTAGGATAAGTACCTAGATAGTAAGAGTTGAGAAGTCGATCACGGAAAAGTCCTAGCAAAGCAGAAACTAGCGTCGATGAGGCAAGCACGATTGCTGCCGATTTGACAGATAGTTTCATGTTGGCAAGAGCCACCACGGACTTAAATTTGAATTTTCTCATGTATATAATATAACACACATTAAATATTTATGTTTTTCAAAACATAGTGTATAATAATATATATGACTAAAAAGAAATCTGAGGTGATTATGCCGAAGGATAATAGGAAGTCCAACAAGGCGAGATCATCTAAAAAAACTGCGAATAAGAATATGAATCTTTACTCGAGCCTAAGCTATAGGCATCGAGCTAAACAGGAAGCTAGCGCGCGTCGTCGTGCAGAAGAGCTCGCCAAGCTCCCCAAGGAGCCGGTGAAACGTTTCTTTGCTAGACTTCACCCCAAGCGCGTTTTTAAGTGGTGGTTTTCTTGGCAAGGCCAAAAATCCATTTTGAAATTCCTGGCAGCATGCTTTCTGATTGGTATTATCTTTATTGGCGGCTTATTCCTCTACTACAAAAAAGACCTCGAAGAAATCCGTCTCGACGAAATGTCTATCTCTGAGACCGTAAATACCTACCTCGACCGCAATGGCGAAATCCTATGGAAAGATACCGGCAACGAAGATTACCGTCTAGTAGTGAGTGGTGATGATATTTCGGAATATATGTATCAAGCTACCGTGGCGATCGAGGATAGAAATTTCTATAATCACCATGGCGTAGATTTCTTTGCCCTGATCCGTGCTACCTTGTCTACAGTCGGTGGCCACGGCGTGCAGGGCGGTTCGACCCTGACTCAGCAGCTCATCAAGCAGGTATATTTTTCAGACGAAGCGGCTAGTGCCAACCGTGGTGGTTTGCAACGCAAAATTAAAGAGTTGATTCTTTCTGTCGAGCTCGAGAAGATGTACTCAAAGGAAGAGATTCTCACGATGTACCTCAATCAGTCCCCATATGGTGGGCGTCGTAACGGGGTAGAATCCGCTTCGCAAACTTACTTTGGTAAGTCCGCCAAGGATTTGACACTCGCAGAATCTGCGCTTCTTGCAGCTATCCCAAACAACCCTGCAGTTTTGAACCCATATAATGTATATGGCAACGAAATGCTCATCGAGCGCCAGCACAAAGTGCTAGATGACATGGTGTCCATGGGCTATATCACCCAGGAAGAAGCTAATACCGCCAAGGAGGTCGCTATTCTTGACACTATTCAACCAGAATCCAACCAATATGCCGACATGTTGGCTCCACACTTTGTTTTGGAAGTCAAAAAACAGCTCGAAGATAAATACGGTATTTCAACTATGCGCGCTGGTGGCTGGACTATCAAGACTACTCTAGATCTTCGCGCTCAGAAGATTGCCGAAGACGCGGTTCAGGTTGGTATGGGCCACACCTACAAAAACAAAAGTGACAATATCGCTTTGGTTTCTGTTGATGTAGAGACTTCACAGGTTGTCGCCATGGTTGGTTCATCGGATTTCTTTAATTCGTCTTATGGTGAGTTAAACGTTACTACCGATTCATTGATCGAGCCAGGCTCATCTATCAAGCCTATCCTCGATTATTCTCCATTGTTTATGCAGCGTGAAGGGATCAATTATGGTCCGGGCAGCGTACTCAAAGACGAAAATATCAATAGTCTCTATTGTAAGGGCTATTCTGGTAGCTGTTCACTTACCAACGCAACTGGTTCATTCTACGGCAACGTTACGATTCGTTTCTCTCTCGGTCACTCTTTAAATATCGCTGCGGTCAAAGCTCTATACATTAACGGTATCGACAACTCCCTTGAAATTGCTCACGCACTAGGTGATACATCCTATTGTGAAGGGCGCGAAGGCTATGGTCTTTCTATCGCCATCGGTTCTGGTTGTGGTGTCAAGATGGTGGAACATGCCAATGCTTACGCTTCCCTAGCGCGTGGTGGCTCTTACAAAGATCTCGCCTATGTTCTTGAAATCAAAAATTCCTCCGGCGAGACAATTGATGCCTGGACTGACACCGAAGCTACCCGAGTAGTGGATGACCAAGTTGCCTATATGGTTTCAAATATCTTGGCAGATCCGAGCGCACGCTTTAGTATTTATGCTCCTGGCGGTTCACAAGCTTATGGCTACGTGGTTCCAGGTGTTTGGACAGCTACCAAGACTGGTACCACTACGACTTCAAACTCAGCTGTCACCAAGGACTCCTTGATCGAAAGCTATTCTACTGCTCTTTCGACTTTTGTATGGAATGGTAACCACGACGGTGCTGGTCTTTCTTCCAACAAGAACGACGTAGCCAGGAACACCGTTGGTACCTATATGGAGCGCGTACATAAAGAAGTCTATGAGCCAGACGGCCGCTGGCATCCTGGTGATCAGCCAGCGCGTCCTGCCGGTATCCAGACTCTTACCGTAAATGGCAAAACGGATATTTGGCCAAGCTGGTTTAATGCATCAAAAAACTCTGGAGTCTCTAGGGAGACTCTTACATTCAATAAATATAATCACTTACTTGCAGCGGAATGTACCCCCGAAGATTACAAAATCCAAGTCGAAGTCACCAAGATCACTGATCCTATGACCGGAAAAGACGTCTATAACGTTCCGGAGCCATACGATCGTGACAATAGAGACAACTGTGCTTACTCACCACCTCAGCTAAACTTGTCAACGAGTGGTGATACTATCATTGCAACCATCAAAAAAGGAACCAACGATATCGCTGGATACACTCTTCAGGTCACCGCGAATGGCAGTACTAATGAATACAATAATATTTCAGTTAGCGGCGACGGTAGAATTAATGGTTACACCTTGAACGGGACAGAATCAGCCATCAAACTAATGGTGTCAGACTCAGCCGGATATGTAGTGTCTAGCCAACTCAATTTAACACCAAAACCCAAGACCGACGATAATTCAAAGAAGAAAAACTAACATATAAATTTGTCAAGAATAAATCCCGCAAAAGCGGGATTTATTCTTTGTGGCCTCGACCGTTTCTGACGATCTTGGCAAATACCATGCGGCCGGAAGAAGTTTCGTGAAATCTCAAGAATTCCACCTCAATTTCCTTGCCTATTTTGTTTCCGGCTCCATCAACTACCACCATCGCGCCATTGGATAAGTGCCCCACCCCTTGACCACGCCCAGAACCTTTCTCGGAAATTTTGACACGCATTTTTTCTCCAGGCAAGAATTCGGTCCTTACGGCCAAAGCCAAATCGTTGATATTTAATGTCGGAATCCTCTCTGCTTCGGCAACCTTAATTAGGTTATAATCAATCGTGAGTACTGTGCCACGATTCTCTTTGGCGAGCTTCAAAAGCTGATCATCGACCTTTTTGATATCATCGCCATCATCAACAATCTCGGTATTTACTTCGATGATACGCTCAAGCTCCGATACGTTATCGAGTCCAGCTCTCGCCCGGATCCTTTTTTCACCATCTTTACTATCTGCGAGTAGCTGTAGTTCCCTGAGTACACTTTTTAAAACAATAAGGTCGCCATCAATAAAACCTGTACGTGCGACATTTAGGATTCTACCATCGATTAACACGGATGTATCGACATAAATCTTTCGCTGGCCCGAACGCACCATGAGACGTTTTTTTAGCACCAAAAACGTAGTTTCAGCCAAAATTATCAAAACTATGATTAATGTTACATATTCCATATCAAGAGCTATTTTACCAAATCTTCGCCAGATTGTATAGCATGCAAATGGTTTTGCTGCAAGAACATCTCGTATTTTGAGACCAAATCATTACGATGAGTAAGCCGCGCTACGTCGAGCGCCAAATCATAGCGTGAAGCAGCATTTCTTCGGAGCATTTCAAATGGAGTCGTAGTAGAACCCTCTTCATTAAAACCGTGCACCCTCAATCTTCCTCTGTAAGTATAGTTCTCTAAAATGTTTTCAAGCGTCTCCGGATAACCATGGAAATTACCAATTATAGGTTTGTTTTCAGTAAAGAGGTCCATAAACTTCTCTCGCGTCAACTTACGATTAGTTGTACCAATACCACGATACGATAAGGAATTTATATAGACAAATCGAATTTTGACATCTGGTAAATCTTTTTTTAATATCTTGATCGCCTCAATTGCTTCGTGCGCTACAATATCACCACAAGCTGTGAAAACGATATCGGGATTTGGGTCAGAGATAAACTGGTAAATGCTCGCTCCACCATTCATAAATTCAAATCGTGCATGGTGAGAATCAATATACCTCGGCCGGTCATTCTTATCAAATGTTGTAAGATTTACAACATTGGTTGAACCAATCATAAAATAATATGATTCCTCGGCGGCGACATCGTCAATCGGGAAAAAACAGTTAGCCAGATTAGAGGGGATAGATAAGAGTTGCGAAATAAGCGCGGGTGATTGGTGGGTAAACCCATTATGGTCCTGCCTCCAACAAGTAGAGGTTGATAGGAGGTTTACTGCCGGCATCGGTTTTCGCCATTCTACATTTTTGGATTGTTTGATGAATTTAATTTGCTGGAGCAGTTGGGCGGTAATAACAGGATAAAATGCCTCATAACTGCCCATCATGGCTTTTTCACCGTTTGCCAAGTGCCCACACATTGTTGAAAATAGTACGTTTTCGGAAAGCATCTCGATAATTCGGCCATTCGCAGATTCTGGCAAATCCCACGATTCTTGCTCTAAATCACCCCAGGCCCTTTTTTCGGCCTCAAATATTTGATCAAATTTGTTCGAAGTCGTCTCATCTGGCGAGAAGAAATAAAAATGCGGGTCCTTCCTAAATTCGTTAGTAAGTAACTCACCGATTTTGATAGCGGGAGAATATTTTTCTGCACCCGGATTATCTACTCTTTCAATCATGTTCATCCTCCTCAAGAATTAATTCGTCAATCATTACCATGTCACGACAAATGCTATCTTCTTCTGGAGACAAGTCGTCATAAAGCCCTCTCTTAAAAACTTCATTCAAAATCTTGCTTGGTTGATAGCTTTCCAACCAATCCTCTAGTTGATGAAGCTCAGCCTCGTCGGTCTTAGGATTTTTGAGTGGAATTTGGTGGGACATATGGTAACGATTTGGTCCTCCGTAACCTTTTTCTGTTTTCATGATATAAAATGGCGAATCGATATCACTATGTAAGGCTTTTTGAAAAGCCTCCGTGTCATCACCATTTATCTCTACCGGCGTAAAGCCAAAGCCTCGTATCAGTTCATTCAATTCCCTTTCGGACTTTCTGGCATAAATTGAGGGCGCTGAAATCTTATAACCATTAAGATGCAAAATTGGAATAATTGTGCCGTTTTTGTCCCCCGCAAGTATATTTCTGAGATTTAAGGAATCAATAGCAGTTGCTGTTTCGAGTTCACCGTCACCAATTAAGACTGCGATGGTCTTTTCCGGGTGGCCCAAAACTGCGCCATAGGCATTAGCTAACGCGTAACCCAACTCGCCACCCTCGGTGATTACGCCAGGCGTGATCGGGCTAGCATGGCTTGGGAATCCATCAGGCCAAGAAAAATTTCGGCATAGATACTCTAGTCCTTTTAGGCTAACCTCGGCTCCCTCATCAACTTTTGCTAGCTCACCATCTAGCCATAAATTAGCATTAAGTGCTGGGAATCCGTGCCCAGGCCCGAGAACAAAACTATAGTTCTCATCATCTCGAAATACAGCCCTAAGATTTGCCATGGCCACATTTATCCCGTGGCAAGTTCCCCAGTGTCCAAGTAGGCGCGATTTAATATCGTCAAAACTAAGTTCTCTCTCAAGCAAAAAATTGTCACGCAAATACAATTGCGCCACGCATAAATAATCACATAGCTTTATTCGTTTTTGGATTTCTTCAATTTCAGCAATTCCCACCGCGCTCATAATACAATTATACCATATTAAGCATTATTACTTTATTATTTTCCATCAATATAATCTTTGATTCTTTTTACCTCATCTCGAATCGTGGCAGCTTTTTCGAATTCGAGGTTTGCTGCAGCAAGTTGCATTTCGGAAGAGAGTTGTTTTACGAGCGCAGGTAACTCATCCTTAGGTATACGACGAATGTCGAGTTTGTTTTCTTTTTCTTTTTCGGGGATAATTGCGCGGAGGCCCTGCGAGATACCTTTCTTTACCGAATGCGGAGTGATATCATGTTTTTCGTTGTATTCTTTTTGAATCTCACGACGGCGATTGGTTTCGGAGATTGCCTTTTCCATACTTTCGGTAATATGATCGGCATACATAATCACCTTTCCCTCCTCATGGCGGGCTGCTCTACCGATTGTCTGAATCAAAGCTGACTCCGAGCGTAGGAACCCCTCTTTGTCGGCGTCGAGAATTGCAACAAGCGAAACCTCAGGGAGGTCCAACCCCTCACGCAACAAATTAATACCTACCAGGACATCATATACCCCAGCTCTTAAATCGCGCAAAATATCACCACGCTCCAACGTGTCGATATCAGAATGAATGTACGCAGTTTTGACACCACGTTCCTTCAAATGATCTGTCAAATCTTCGGCCATACGTTTGGTCAAAGTAGTTATGAGAGTCCTTTGCCCTTTTGCAATTCTTCGGTCGATTTCTTCCATCAAATTATCGATCTGTCCATCGGACCCACGAACTTCAATTTCGGGGTCAAGCAACCCTGTTGGCCGAATAACTTGTTCGGCTGGTTTTGGTGAAACTTCGAGTTCGTAGTCGCCGGGTGTTGCCGACACATAAACAGCTTGATTGATGCGTTTTTGAAACTCACCATAAGTCAGAGGCCTATTATCGAGAGCCGAAGGCAGCCTAAACCCATGTTCTACTAGACTAAGTTTGCGCGCATGGTCACCATTATACATTCCGCGAACCTGCGGCAAAGTCATGTGAGACTCGTCCACAATCAAGAGAAAATCTTTCGGGAAAAAGTCTAGCAAAGTTGCAGGTGGCTCGCCGGGTTTTCTGCCGTCTAGGTGTCTTGAGTAATTCTCAATTCCCTTCACGAATCCGGTTTCTTTCAACATTTCAAGATCATATTTAGTGCGCTGAGAGAGTCTTTGCGCTTCAAGATATTTTTGATGCTTCTCAAAGAAAGCTAGGCGTTCTTCGTATTCTGCACGGATAGTCACAAGAGCTTTTTCTAGCTGATCTATCGGCGTAGCGTAATGCGTATTTGGGAAAATGTGTACATGGTCTGGTTTCTCGCGAAGTTCAAAAGTAAGTGGATCTACGATTTTGACTTCTTCTAGTGTATCGAACCCAAACTCAAATCTATAAGCATATTCCCCGTTCGCCGGATACAAATCAATCGTGTCCCCCATCACCCGGAAATTACCGCGTTCGAACGCCAAATCATTTCTATGATATTGCATCCCCACCAAGCGGCGAATAAACTCGAGCTGTGTCATGGCCGCACCAACGAACCCTTCTTCGGGGCGCGTCCGGCCGGCCCGTCGCCACGGGCGGCCGGCGCTAATCCTCGCCTTGCCAGGCTCCGGACCCCCTTCAGAAGGGTCCATTGGCGCGTCAATCACCCATCCGTCTTCAGTTCGCCACATTGGTAGTGACATCTCAGTATAATGATCCGGCGAACCGATGCCGTAGATGCACGATACTGATGCAATCACGATTACATCACGCCTGGTTAGCAGAGCCTCGGTTGCTCCGTGGCGCAACCTATCAATCTCGTCATTGATCGCTGAATCCTTTTCTATGTAAGTATCTGTTGACGCAATATATGCCTCCGGTTGATAATAGTCAAAATACGAAACAAAATAATGCACTTCGTTATCCGGGAAAAACTCACGAAATTCCGCAAAAAGCTGTGCGGCAAGTGTTTTATTGTGCGCGAGGATCAAAGTCGGTTTTTGAGTTTTCTCGATGATATTCGCCATCGTAAAAGTCTTACCGGATCCCGTCACGCCAAGCAGTGTCTGCTCGTGGACACCACGATTAATCCCCTCCACGAGAGTGTCGATTGCCGCAGGTTGATCACCGGTTGGCTGGAATTTTGACACCAATTTAAATTTAGCCATATCTATTATTATATCACGCCAGATTATTATATAATATGGACATGAAATACGTAGTCACTGTCAAACCAGGTTCCTCGCAGGAAAAAATTGTCGAAAACACACCAAGCGCGGCCAGCGAACCAGGCGAGCTTACTGTTTATCTTCGCGCCAAACCTCACGACGGCGAGGCCAATACTGCCCTCATCAAACTTCTTTCCAAGCATTTCGACGTCCCCAAAACTTCTATCACTATCACGCGCGGTCACAAATCTCGCGTTAAAACTATCGAATTCTAACTACTGTTGTAAAAATTACAACACGGAAATTGTTCTCTAAGGATTTTGCGCGGGTGCCTAATCTTGTTTTACTGATTTCAACGTTGGGAACGGTACAGCCTCTCTCCCCGGGACACCTTCCAGCAACCAAAAGTTTCTTTCGCTGTTTCCCCATCCGCAAGCTGGCGGCATACCATACTCGAGCATCTCGACGAAATCTCTGTCAAGCATTTGTGCCTCGGCGTCACCTGCATCACGTGCGGCTTGTTGTTCTTCAAAACGTCCTAGCTGATCAATAGGATCATTTAACTCCGAGAAGCCATTCCCCATCTCGGTACCAGCGATTACCGGATGGAATCTTTCGGTGACAAGTGGGTTCTCAGATGATTTTTTGGCAAGAGGCGACAAAGACAAGGGTTCCTCGATCACCCAATAAGGCCCAGCCGAAGTCTTGCGGATGAGTTTCCATACGTGATCGATTAGATGCGGTGTCGTAGCATCAAAATTCGTTTCTACGCCGTTTTCTTTCAAAACGCGAATAATCTGTTCCCTGTCCGGGTTAAATACATCTACGTCGTATTTTTCTTTCAAAAGATCTGCATATTTATAGCGTGGCCATTCGCAGTCGAGATCGATTTCGAATCCACCTACATTAAACTGCAAAGTACCCCAAGTCTCACGGCAAACATGTTTGATCATTTCTTCGTAAAATTTCATGCCATCTTCGTAGTTTTCGTACGCAGCATACGCTTCAAACGCGATATGTTCTGGCAGATGCTCATCATCTACGCCTTCGTTACGGAATCTCGGCCCAATATCATAAACCTTTTCAAAACCACCGCCAAGAAGACGCTTCAAAGGCAGCTCGTGCGAAATTCTAAGATAAAAATCTTCGTCCAATGCATTCATGTGTGTTACAAAAGGCTCAGCATCCGCCCCACCGGTAGTGTGTTCAAGCACAGGAATATTGATCTCGATAAACCCATGCGAATTCATGAAATCACGCGTTGCTTGCCAGAATTTAGACCTGCGTACTAATCTTTCGCGCACCTCTGGGTTGACATTCATATCAACATAGCGGCGGCGATAACGCTCTTCTTTGTTGGTGAATTTCTCGGGGAGAGGACGAAGTGTTTTAGTAAGAAGTCTTACAAAATTCGAAAAGACAGAAATTTCTCCTGTTTGCGTCTTATCTACCGTGCCAGTGGCTTCGATAAAATCACCAATATCAAGCAATTTGATGTCCTTTACGCCAAACATTGATTCTGGAGTATCTTCTAGGACGGTTCGCATAAAAATCTGTACTTCACCAGAATAATCACGTAGCTTCACGAACGCCAGCTTGCCAAAAGAACGGATCGCTACGATACGTCCTGCGATGCATACTTCTTGGCCTTTTTTCTCATCAAAATGCGAAACAATATCAAAAATCTTGGTATTTCGATGAGATTTTGATGGGTACGGATCAATTCCCCGTTCATTTATTTTAGATAATTTCTTTAATCTTTCGTTTCTGTAATCTTCAAGTAACATATCTATTATTATATCATGTTACTGGATTTCGACAATCTTAACCTTTTTGCCGTTAAAATCAAACGATTCGCCTGCCTTGTGTCCAAGAAGAGCCTTGCCGATCGGAGATTCGTTAGAGATTTTGCCTTCGAGTGGGTTGGCTTCAGTCGGACCTACAAGTGTGTACTCAAGTTTGCGTCCACCAAAGTCAAGAGAAACGATAGCGCCAAGCTCGACTTTTGTTCTCTTGCCGCCACGGATAATCTTAGCATTCTTCAAAATTTCCTGGATCTCCAAGATTCTACTTTCGGCCATTTTTTGTTCGTTACGAGCCGAGCTATATTCTTCGTTTTCAGACAAGTCACCAAAAGCCCGCGCTGTTGCAATCCTCTCAGAAATTGCCGGGCGCTCGTCGATTAACTCTTTAAGTTCGCGCTCAAGCTCCTTCTTGCCTTCAGCTGTTAGACTAATAGTTTTCTTAATCATTTTTACTCCATTTATAAACAAAGTCTAGTTTATATGAAAAAGAAAAATGTGTCAACCCTTTTAACTAAACTTAAGAATTAAAATTTCTCGAACAATTCATCGAGCTTTACGCGCCAGGATTCGCCGGTTTTTCTATCGGTAATTTCGGCGGAGTCTTCATCCAATGTCTTATCGGATATTACAACTCGAAATGGTATTCCTATTAATTCACTATCCGCGAATTTCTCGCCAGGTCTTTTGGCGCGGTCGTCAAACAATATTCTATTCTCTCGGCCGGCATAGAACTTTTCCGCTTCTTCGGTGCCTTTGTCGCCAATCCCTACAAGGTAATATTTGAATGGCGCGACGATTTCAGGCCAAACCAAACCTTTGTCGTCGGCGAATTTCTCCGCGATTACGCCCATAAGCCGAGAAATTCCGATCCCGTAGCAACCCATGTAAACGGTCTGCGGTTTATTATTATCGTCGACAAATTTAAGCCCAAGTGGCTCGGAGTATTTGAATTTCAACTTGAAAATATTCCCCACTTCGGCCGCATTGGCTGTTTCGAATTTCTGGCCCTTGGCGCCCAACTCTTCTAGCACCTCATCATTGTAAACTTCCTTGTTAAGCACCACTGTTTTGTCGGTATTGTAGTATATCTCATCTTCGCCTACTGGCAGAATGGTCTGGAACTCGTGCGAGAACTTCGAGAAGATTCCGCCGCTTGCAAACGTTTCGTAGGTGCAGTCACCTAGCCCTAGGCGTTCAAAAATTTTAGCGTAGGCTTTCTCTACCTTAGCATAAAAAGAATCCAAGTCTTCTTCTGAGGCGTGAAAACTATAGAGATCTTTCATCAAGAATTCCCGTCCGCGCAGGATCCCAGATTTGGCTCGAAACTCATTCCTAAACTTCGTTTGGAACTGATAAATATATAATGGTAAATCTTTGTAGCTTGAGATGTAACTTTTCATCATCTCGGTCACAGGCTCTTCATGTGTAGGCGCAAGCCCCAAAACTCCGCCACTAGAAAGTTCGGTCTTAAACCAAATATCAACTTCCTGGTCCGAAAACCTTCCTGATTTTTCCCATGGGGCAGGATTTTGTAAGGATGACATCAGTATTTCTTCGCAGCCTAACTTGTTTAACTCTTCCCTGACTACTTTTTTGATATTCTCAATAACGAGTAATCCAAGCGGCAAATAGTCATATACGCCAGCCATTTCTTTGTGGACATAGCCAGCGCGCGTAAGAAAAGCGCCATTTTTGGCTATTTCGTCTTTGGGAGCCTCCCGCAAAGTTTTAATAAAAGTCTTAGATAATCTCATAGAGTAATTATATCACATCAGTGCATACCGAGGACATAAAGGAGATAAAATGCGAGGCCATTCTTCAACATATGGAGGAGTATTCCGGAATAAATTGTACCAGTTATCTCGCGGAGGACACACAAAACAATAGACATCGCAAAAACATTTACTCCTACGTTCCATTGTAGATGCACGACTCCAAATACAAGGGAGACCAAAAATGTAGATATTAAGATAGAAACAATATTAGAATATCTATTAAGAACAGTATTTCGGAGCTTGCCATATAGCCATCCACGGAAGATTATTTCTTCTGCGATTGGGGCTATCACTACGAGTACCACGAAGGCTATCATTCGATCCATGCCGGTTATATAATAATTAAACCCGACATCCTGTGCCTCGCTAGCATTGAACCACGGGAAAAGACCGAACAAAGCAGTAAGTCCGCCAGCGACCAACAAATACACGATAAAACCAACCGGCGCAAGCCCAATATCGGTCCAGGTCGGGAAATCTTTGAGGCCCATTTCTTCCCTGGCGGCTTTTTTGTCTATGGTGACCCTTTTTTTGTCGGTCTTTGATTTTCGTATAGAAATGACAATCGGCGGTACTAAAATTACCATAAACATTGTCAACACATATGACAAAGCAGAATAAATAGCCATGGGCACAGGTTGCGAGAAATTCTCTACGCCCATGATGAGGACCATTAACCGCCCAATAATTAATTGTGAGACGATCGTAGAAGCCGCAACCCACATAAGCATTGCGAAAATTTTAAGGGCAAATTTCCACCAAGGTGATTTGTCGCTGCTTTTGGCACGAGGTTTTTTGAGTTTTTCGGGGATTTTTTTCTTTTCAACCATTAACTTGCAATCCTAATAATATCAAGAACAGTTACTATAACAATAAGCGCAAGCAATACCATCATTGCTCTAGAAACAATTTTTTCCTCGGTTTCTTTGGTGAGTTTTTTCTTGCGTAGTTTGTAAAACGCGATAAGAAGCCATCTTCCTCCGTCGAGCGCCGGGACAGGCAATACGTTCATGCAGGCTAGCGAAACGGAGATTAAAGCTGCAAGGAATGCCAGATTAGCTGGGCCCGCTGAGGTGAAGGCTGGGAATAACACACCAATGATACCAACTGGTCCCGATACAGAATCTCTGACTTCACCAAGCGCTTCTTGTCCCTCTTCTCTGACCTCGGAATTCGGGCTAAATAATCGCGCGGTACCAGACACTAGATTTCCAATCATAATTCCTAACCCCTTGAAAGTTTCGCCCGTGAGTTGCGCGGTGAGTCCTACGCCCACGATCGGTGCAGACCAAGTCGAGTATGATAAAGCTTGCGAAGAGGCCATAGTTACACCTAGAAGATAATCTGAATCAGCGGGGTTTAGTGTTGCGGTTAGTTCTATTCTTTGTTTGGTTTCTCCAGTTTCGAGGCACGGGCAAGGCTCTTGGTAACAGTCTGGCTGGACTACACACCCCTCTGCCATCCTTTCGACCGTGTATCTAACCTCGCCACCGGCGTGTTCTTTGTTGTAATTAGTAATGTCACTACTGTAAGTGTATTCGTTTCCGTCTACTGCGATGATGTAATCGTCGGCCTTAAAACCTGCACGTTCGGCCGGGGAGTTTTCGGCCACAGATGTTATTTGTACGGGCGAGGCGTCTCGCCTGGTATCTGCCGCGACTGTAAATTGACCATCCAAAAATTCCGGCATCCCCGTCCAGGCTAGAACTGTAAAGATGATTATGGCAACAAGCCAGTTCATTGCTACACCAGCGAAGAGGATCTTTGTCTTTGCCCAAAACTTGGCTTTACCAAAAGTTCCTTCCCTGGTATCAGCCGCTGATTCTCCATCCATTTGGCAGAATCCACCGATCGGGAGCCAGTTCAAACTAAAAACCATCCCTTTCTGGGCTAGATGCGCAGATTTCTCATCCGAGTATACAACCTTTGATACACTTTCTTTTTTCCATTCACTCCTTTTTAATCTTTTCCATTTGCCGGATTTAGGGTCTTTTCTCCAAGCAATCGCTCTTGGCGGAAAGCCAATTCCAAATTCCAGTACATTTACACCATTCCGGCGGGCAGCCAAAAAATGCCCAAATTCATGCGCTGTCACCAGAATCATCAAGACAACAAGACCAACAATAACACCTAAAAAAATATCCATAATCCCATTATACCACTATTTACCGAATCTACGGTTGCGCTTTTCGTATTCTTTTACTATTTCGGCTACGTCTTCTTCCTTCATTTCTGGGAAATATTTCTTTATGAACAAAAATTCAGCATATGATGAGCGCCATAGCATGAACCCAGATATTCTCTCTTCGCCAGAAGTCCTGACCACCATATCGATATTCGGCACCTCGGGATGATAAAGGTGTTTTCGTATGGTTTCTGGGGTAATCTCCCCGTCCGCTTCGAGAGCCTTATTGGCGGCATCGGAAATTTCGAGCTCGCCACCGTAATTAAAACAAAAACACACCGTAATTCCGTCGCAATCCTTTGTGGTCTCCTCAGCTTTTTCAAAAATACTAGCGAGCTTAGGTGAGATTTTGTCCTTAGAACCCAAAACCAAAAGTCGTCCATTTTTGGCCTTCAGTTTTTCGGCGTATTTACCAATCATAGTCTCGGCTAGCTTCATGATATAAGATACTTCAGCTTTGCTTCTTCCCCAGTTCTCAGTACTAAAAACGTAAAAAGAGATAAATTTAATATCATTCTCTATTGCACCATCGACTAATGCACCAATAGCATCGAGGCCTTTTCGATGCCCTTCGATTGTGGGGAGCCCACGCTCCCTTGCCCAACGACGATTTCCGTCGGCAATAATTCCAAGATGTGTCAGGCTCATAACTTCATTATTTCTTCGGTTTTAGCTTTGAATTCCTTTTCGACCTTATCGGTGAATTCCTTGGTGAGCTCATCGATCTCTTTTTCGGCACGCTTTTTTATATCTTCGCTCATCTCGGTTGCGATTTTGACGGCTTTTCTAGCGTCTTCGCGAGCGTTCCTGATGGCGATTTTTGCTTCTTCGACTTTACTAGAAGCACTTTTGACGATTTCTTTGCGCCTTTCCTCGGTCAAAGCCGGAATTGGTACGCGGACTACGCGTCCATCATCGGAAGGGTTAAGACCAAGAGATTGGTCGCCCCTAATAGCTGCTGAAATTGCCTGAATGTTGGTGGGATCAAAAGGAGTAACTACGAGCAAAGTAGCATCTGCTGCAGTGATATTTGCAACTTGGTTGAGCGGCATAAACTGCCCGTAAACTTCAACTTTTACGCCAGAAATCATATCAGGATGCGCTCTGCCGGTGCGTACTTTTTTCATTCCTTCCCTAAACCTATCGATCACGTCTTCCATTTTTTTGCGATCTTCTTTGATGTCAAACATACATACTCCTTTATTATATTTCTAATTATAACACACAAAAAACGACCCTTCGCGGGTCGTTTATGAGATTATTCTACGGTTTCTTCGATTTTGTCGTTCGCTTTGGCTTTTTTCTCGGCCTCTTTTGCTGCTTTCTTGGCTTTGTTCTCAAGCGCAGTCTTTAACTTGGCAGCTTTAGCGGCACGAGCTTTGAAGCGATCCACGCGACCCTCGGTATCGATAATCTTCTCTTCACCGGTGAAGAATGGGTGTGAAGCGGAAGAAATCTGCACCTTGACTAGTGGATACTCATTCCCGTCTTCCCATTTGATTGTCTCTTCGCTTTTAGCGGTCGATTTTGTCAAAAATGAAAAACCAGCCGACTCATCCGAAAACACGACAAACCGATAATCTTTAGGATGTAATTCACTTTTACTCATAACTGCACCCTATTATATCAGATAAAAAAATAATTGTAAAGAGTTTGAATTGGGGTTCTCAATCTAGCTCGGATTTAGCTTATGCTGGCCAAAATCGCAAAAATATGATATAATATAAGTAGAAGTATATTAATTTCGCACCTTTAAAGAAAGGTTAGGTGATTTATTTGAAGAAAATAATCAAGAGTGCAACTATTTTGTCTCTGATTCTTGCGGGCATTGTTATGCTCCGCGTATCGGTAATTCGTGCCGATGAGATGGGCGGATCCGCAGAAATCCCAAACTATAAAACCCACCTCTATGGTGGTGATATAGAAAAATGCCTTCGTCTCGATATAATGCCAAAGATTAGATCTTTAGCGTCCGGCAAAACGCCTGAAGACGAATACAGATGGGACTTTGACGACGCACCCATTTACACAGAGGGGCCTGATGAATGGAGCGCGCGCCGCGAGTTTATCGCAAACCTGGGGTTGCGTATGACAAGCCCAAAACAGTTTATGTTAATGCTCGGCGAATCCCCAATTGGATTCTTCAGCCTCGGCAGATTGGTATACATAACTGAAACGCGCAAGGTATCAGACGACAAATACGTTTGTGCTTTAGTATGTCTTCGTGCTAGTCTTTGGTGTTCACCGTACGGTGGGTCTTGTACCAGAGATGAGGCCATTGGCTACCAAAAAAAATGCCAAAATATTATTAATAAGGTAGCAAAAAAGGTCATTTCAGCGCGGCAACCCAATGGAAAGCCGCTCACCAAGAAGCAAAAGCTAAAGTGGGTTCATGACTGGCTAGTTATGAGTGTTGAATATGACTACAAGGGTCTCAACGCCTACAAAAACGAGGCAAAAGGCACAAGCAGATATGGCCACATTTACAACGAGTATGGCGCTCTTGTAGATGGCAAGGCGGTCTGCGGAGGTTACGCCCAAGCATTCAAGGCAATTATCGACGAGCTGGTTCGTCGAGGAAGTCTCGCAGTAAAATGCGACATTGCTACAGGCGGTAACCACGCTTGGAACCGAGTAAAAATCGATGGTGTCTGGTATAACATCGATGTGACGTGGGACGATCAATCTAGCAAAGACTTTTTTGCGAAAGATATCAAGTCAAAACACTTCCTCGTGAGTGACGCAAAGCATTACAAAGGAATGAAGTATTCCACGTACTCGAAATCAAAAGAGCCCGCAAAAGATCACAGGTTCGAAGGCAAGAAATGGCCCCGGTACAAGAAAAGCCTCAAAGACTGTACAGTTACGCTTAAATACCCCAATAAAGTGTACGTCTACAAGGGCAAACAAATTGTACCGAAAGTCGTAGTAAAATACGGCAAAAATGTGGTACCAAGCAAGGCGTACCGTGTAGTTAGAGTGGATAAGAAAAAGACTGGAATGGCTAAAATCAAAATCGTGCCATCTAAAAAGTGTACCGCTCTAAAGGGTAGCATCAGTGGCCCAAGCTTTAAAATAACTAAAGCCAAAAAGGTCACAAAAAAATAAATCAGCAACCAAAATAAGGTCAGCAAGTGCTGGCCTTATTTTATTTTGAAAGAACAAGATTCTAGTAACGGTTTTTATCTAATACGAAGTATTGCAATCTAAGAGCAATGTGCTATAATATACAACATATATTAATTAACGAAACAGTTTTTGGGAGGTTTCCTGGGTGCAAGATGCGCTCGAATTAGCCCAAAAACGAAGAGAAAGGAAATCATATATGGCAGTTGATGTCGATATGAAAGCTTTGCTTGAAGCTGGTGCTCATTTTGGGCACAAAACAAGCCGCTGGCACCCCAAGATGGCGCCATACATCCACAGCAAACGTGGAGAAGCCCACATTATTAATCTAGAAAAAACCGTCGAGGCCCTCGAGGCATCTTTGCCAAAAGTCACCGACATTGTCAAAAACGGTAAAAAGGTCCTCTTTGTAGGCACCAAGAAACAGATGAAAGATGTCGTCAAAGAAGCAGCCGAATCTGTCGAAATGCCTTACGTTACCGTCCGTTGGGTCGGTGGTACTTTGACTAATGTCGAGACGGTCAACCGTCAAATCAAAAAATTAAAAGATTTGGAGCGCCGCATGAATTCCGGCGAGCTTGAGAGACATTACTCTAAGCTAGAAGTTCAGCGTTTCCAAGAAGAGATTGATCTCTTAAACGAACGCTATGGTGGCATCAAAGATATGACCGAGCAACCTGCCGCTATCATCGTTGTAGATGCTGACGAAGATAAAAATGCTATCAAAGAAGCAAAAATGCTAAAGATCCCAGTATTTGCTATTACGGACACCAACATCGATCCAACTACGATCGATCACGTCATCCCGGCAAACGATGACTCAATCAAGGCTACCAAACTAATCCTTGACTACTTCGTCGAAGCGGTTAAAGAAGGTAAAAAATAATTTAGGAGGCAAAAAAATGGCAAAAGCAGAAATTTCAATTGAACAAATCAAAAAACTAAAAGAATTATCTGGTGCCGGTCTTACTGATGCCAAAAAAGCATTAGTCGAAGCCGACGGCGATTTTGACAAAGCCCTCGAAGCGATGCGCAAAAAAGGTCTCACTAAGGCCGAAAAGCGTGGCGATCGCGAGACTCGTGAAGGCCTCGTCGATTCATATATCCACGATGGTCGTCTAGGTGCTATCGTCGAAGTAAACTGCGAAACCTCTTTCGTAGCAAAGACCGACGAATTCAAAACTTTGGCTCACCAAATCGCCATGCAAATCGCTTCAATGAACCCTCTCTACGTTTCCGAAGAGGACATCCCAGAAGCTGATCGCAAAGCCAAGATGAAAGAGCTCGAATCCAACTTCAAAGGCCCAGAAAACATGAAAGAAAAAATCCTCGAAGGCCAAATGAAAAAAGCTTTCGCTGACAAGGTTCTTATGAACCAGCCTTACATCTTGGATGACACCAAGACTGTCGAGCAATTCATCAAAGAAGCTATCGCAAAGACTGGTGAAAATATCACCATTCGCCAATTCAAGCGTATTGAACTCGGTGTAACCGAATAATTTGAGATACCATGAAAAAATAAACCGTCTTCTGGCGGTTTATTTTTGTGCGAGGTCCCCTAGGCGTTAGCCTAGCCCATATAATTAACAAAAAAATTCAGGCGCCCTCGCAGTAGCGCCCGAATTTTTTTTCGAGTTGAGTATGAATGATTTATTGTCTGTTACTAAGCTTTTTTGCTCTTACGACTGACGACAATGATACCAAGTACACCAATCACAAAGAATACAATCAGCCCACTAATTAGGAAATCACTTTGTGAAATTCCAATATTTCTAAAGAATCCACCAGTGTCAGGTGTATCTGCGCTAGGCACTGGAACATCAGTGATATCTTTTTTCAAGTCTTGGCTATAAGGAATCACACCGTTCGAATCTTTTGCGGTAACTCTAATCGTATATTCCCCTGTCGCAAGATCGTAGTCGCCAAATGGAACCTCTACTCTTGTCCCAGGCGCTAGCAAGGTAACTGGAGATAGCCCACTTACGATATTGCCATCTTTGTCGTATATATCGAGAACAAATTCTTTGATTCTACCTAGTGTTTCGTCATTGTCGTATTCCAAATTAACGTATGTCTTATTATCTTGTTCATCCAAAGCGGCAATAAATGGCAAATATGTAAATTCAATAATATCTTGGTCTTTGTAACCATCCTCTGCTTCACCTACTGCCGTCAGAATATAGTTACCATAACCATATTCTGGATCATCGAAATCAAAATTAAAATTATATTGGCCAGGTTGAGGACTTACGACGTCATCTATTAGGACGAATGAAGATTCATTCCCCTCTAAATCAGTATACGTCAAAGTTATCTTGACTTTATTAACATATTCGTAAGTCACCCGAGCTGATTGTCTAGGAATTACGAATTCCACACCGGATTCGATCCCAGAAATATCCACATTCGGGGTTTCGCCGATCACCCTGACATTTAAGGTGTCGGTCATGGTTGATATTGCCGATGCATCTGGGCCAGGCAAGGCAGAAGCTACTGTGGTCATAGCGACAACAGCACTAAGGCCAAGAATACCTAAGCATCTTTTTTGTGTCTTTTTCATACTCTGCACTCTTGTTTATGTTTGATATTTGTTTTGACTCGTAAAGGCGACCACTCGCACTGGTACCCGATCTAGACAACTAACCTAGAACGGCGCGCTTTACGCTTCTTAACGGCGATTATACACCCAACAATTATAATTGTCAAGACGATTATGATTATTATAATCACCGGAATAATGTTTATTAATACAATTTTTTCGATAGTCTCTGTTTTGTCTGCCGCGCTGACCGTCCACGTAACCTTAAAAACCCCAAAAACAGGTGTTTCTCTCCATTCATCGGACACCGTAAGCTCCGACTCGGGAATGATCGATACCCTACCCATGTTTGACGGAGTCTCGTAGTGGCCACTGCCAATAATCGCGTCTACAGTCAACTTCCCTGATGCGGTAAAATCAACATTGCCGGTGTTTTTGACCTTGGCGGCAGCATTGATATTATTTCGGACTTTGTCGCCGTCGTTGATTGACTGATCTATCACCATTTTTGTAATATCGCCAGTAGTAATAGCTTCGCCTTCGAGAGAGCGCCCATAGACTATCATGCCCGGGCTAGCTTCTGTCTTGATTCCGTTAGATGACGCTGCCCCATTGACGGTACGAGCGAAAATTACCGCATACTGGCCACCGCCAGGGATACTGCCAGGGGTAGTAATGCGATATTCGATATCTCTTTTGTTGCCAGGATCGATTTTTGTATGGATGGTTTGCGCATAGTTACCGTCGTCATCTTTGAATGTTATCCAGCGTGACATTTGGGTGAATGAATTCTCGTTACTAAAGCCGAGTTGGTAAGTGTCTGATTCTTCTGAATAAACATATGAATAAGGCGCGGCAAATACCTCAATCTCGAGCTCTCTACTACCATCGTTGTTGACGGTAAAAGTATTATCATAGACTGAACCAGAAGAAATTTGAAGGATCTTACTGACCGGAGTTAGACTAATGTTGGTCGTACCAGCATCTTCGACACTGCTTGATGTATCGCTACCATTCTCGGCATTAACAACCCCACTAATCAAAAAAACTGGACCAAGCGCTAGCACTAAAGCAGCTAATATTCCAGTCAATAACTTCTTACTCATTCACCTCCTTATTGCACCTTATAGGACCGCTATATTAATATATATGCTCCCAAAAAATTGGTGCGCGCGACTGGACTTGAACCAGCACAGCCGTAAGTGTGGCCACTACCACCTCAAGGTAGCGTGTCTACCAATTCCACCACGCGCGCGTAGTACTATTATATCACATTTATACCAAAATAAACTAGTTATGGAGTTTTATTTTTGGTGGTTTTGTTGACTGCCCAATCTTCTACATCGGTAAATCTATCCAGTGCTGTCACAAGACGGATATCGTTACTAAAAGTCCGGACGTTTTTATTGTAGTAATAAGACAAATTAGGCTGATAGATCCCAATCGCCGGGACACCATTCACCCAGTATTCGAGGAAATTCTCATATTTTTTGACCCGGAGAGTTTCGTCGAGAGTTTCACGCCCAGCAAGGAGCAAATCGTCTACCAAGGCGTTCTTGTAATTTGACAGATTAAATCCTGAGGACGATGCCTGCGAAGAATGATAATAAGGCAAAGGGTCTGGGTCTGCGCCGAGTTCTACTTCATAGACCAAGATATCATAGCTTCGCTTAGAAAGAATATTCGAAATAAACTCTTGGTTTTCTTCGTATTTAGAGACATTGACTTGGTAACCTAGGGCCTCTAAATCCTTTGCGATTTGGTCGGTGATTTCAGGCAAAAAACCATTGTTAACAGTAGCGATATCAAGCATTGGTTTTTCTTCGCCAACGGCTTCATTGATCTTGGCTTTTGCGCCCTCAAGATCATACTCCGGAATCGATGGACGATTGGTGAGTTTGAGCTGTGAATCTAGTATCGGGTAATCCAAGGGCTCCGTGTCATGAGCTAGCTCTCTCAGCGCCGCCATGTTAATTCCCTGCCTAATCGCCGCACGGACCGACGCACTTTTTAGTTTCTCGCTTCCGGTGTTAAAGAAGATAAATGCACCCGAATCTAGGCTAGAGTTTTTGAGAAGCATCTGTTTGTTAGTAACCTTGTCGACCTCCGCGCCAGATAATTCTGCAGAGGCTGTCACGACATTACTATTCAAAGAATCTATAATTTCCGCATGCGATGTGAATGTTTTTACGGCGAAACTTCCGAGCAGTGCCTTGCCTCTAGCGTAATCCTCATTTCGCGACAAATAAAAAGTTTTCTCGCCCGACACAGCACTTCCTTGCATGGCGTTAAAAGTAAACGGCCCCGAACAGATTGGCGCATTAGAAAAACTATTTTCAATTAAAGTCTTGGGATCCGAATCACCCAAAACATGTTTTGGCAAAACCGGAATAGTAAGTGCTGAAATAAAATCAGCGTAGGCTGTCGGCAAGGTAAACACTATTTCACCATTCTCGCCTTCGGTCACCTTGACGTTGGCTAGATTAGTATCGTAGGCAGTATTAACTGCTGGGTTCTTGATGAGCCCCAAGGTATAAAGCACGTCGTCGCGCGTAAGTGGTTCTCCGTCTGACCATTTGTAATCATCTCTGATGGTCACGGTCCAAATTCGGCCGCCCTCGCTTGCTTTGACAGATTTAGCGATTTCTGGTTGCGGGTGGCCAGAGTAATCAATCGTGACAATCCTTGCAAACATCAAGCGACTGAGGACTTTTTCACTGTTCGTGGTTGCAAAAAGCGGGTTCATGGAGTCCACTTCGCCCATCGTCGCCTCAGTGTAGGTGCCACCACTTGTCCAAACATTCTGCGCAAACGAGTCGCCAAACCAAAAAGCCTGCGTCACCGCAAGGAGAATAAGCGCCACAATGAGTAGCCCCCATTCCAAAATCAAAAGCCTAATGTCAGCAATATGCGACAAACGCTCAAAGAAGTTTTCTTTGATATGCTCTCTACCGTCTTCGCTTGCCTGAATAGAAGCCCTAGAGAACTTTCTGATAAATTTTTGCCCACGCTTTTTGAGAGTTTTTTTCATATTATGATGGTATTAATAATATCCCTAAAATTGATAACACGAAAATTATTGCAAAAACAATTGTTGCGACAAATAGTGATTTCTCCAGGCCGCGACGTGTGGTATAAAGCTCACCAGAGCTACCAAAACCAGCCCCGAGCGATGCTCCGCGTTGTTGCAAAAGCACCAAAAGAATAGTCAGGATTGCGGACACAAAGATTACAACTTCTAGAAAACTTCCGATATTCATAAATAACTCCTATGTAGCATCATTTTAGCATACTTTTTCTTTTCAGTAAAGAATGGTAAGTTATCGCAAAACGGTGTGCTTCTTCGTCAACCCTGGCGATGAGTCTTGAAATATGAGATGATGACGGGAGTTCAATTTCGTTCCAACCTTTTTCCGTCAAAGTGGTCGGGACAATCAGCTTAACAATCGCGCTTTTTGAATGATCACCGGATTTGTCGCGCCCAATTACGGGTATATTGTGGGCAGATACTAGGGGTAGCACGGCGTTAACTTGGGTTACGCCGCCATCCAAAATAATAAGATCCGGAAAGTCCCATTCTTTGTGTTTGAGTCTCCTCTCAATCATCTCTCGCATGCTTTTTAGATCATCATTTCGCGAAGTGCGGATTTTAAACTTACGATATTCATCTCTCGCCGCCGCGCCATTTATAAAAACCACCATACTTCCAACTGTATTCTCGCCGGATTGGTGTGATATGTCATACCCCTCAATTCTGCGTGGTGGCTCAGGTAAATTCAGTAGTTCTTGCAGCTGCTTCAGGGCCATATCCGAGGAAATATCCAAAAACTCCTTATCCGAAAATACGATTTTTTTCTTCAATTCCTTTAGGCCCATCAGTTGATTTCGTGCCTCAGCTGCGAGCTCGTAGTTCTCTTTTGCCGCCTCGTCCTTCATGGTTTTTTCCAGGTCTTTTAGAAGTTTTTTGCGATCACCTTCGAGATACCTAATGAGTTTTTTTAGATTTCTTTTATAATCTTTGGGCGTCGCAGCTCCGGTCTCGATGCCGGGAGTAAGCCCGAGGTCAGTATCCAAAGTTTTTTGCCCCGTGTAGGGTTTGGTGTAATATGGAAAAATCTTGCGAAGCGTGCGTACTGCTTTTTCTACGGCAGATTTACCATAAAAAGGCCCAATGTAAGTTGCCTTGTCGTCTATCGGATTCCGAGTGAAGGAAATATAGGGGACTTCCTCATTCATAGTGATCCTTACGTATGACACTGTCTTGTCGTCCCTGAGAAGTATATTCCATTTTGGCATATAGCGCTTGATCATTTCGGACTCTAGAAAGAGTGCATCCATCTCTGTATCAACCACAATCCAATCGGTGTCAGCGATTTCCTTAACAAGCGCTTCGGTCTTGGGGTCTTTTTTTGAGTTTTGGAAATACTGTCTTACACGGTTTTTTAGTACTGCTGCCTTGCCGACGTAGATTATTTCCCCCACGGAATTTTTATGAAAATAAACCCCCGGGCTGGCCGGGAGTTTAGTTAGTTTTTGTTTTAAAGCATCATCCATTCTCTAATTATATCATACTTAAGCTTAATTGTCAAGGAAATCAAATTTCTTCTGCCGACTCGCTAGCTGCATCACCTTCGGTATTTTCACCGTTCGCTTCGTTGATCTCCTCGAGTATGTCCTTGTAATCAGTGTATTCTACCGGCTCGGATACATTTACGTTTACCGGATACGAAAAATCAAGATCAACAGTGACCATGGCTTTCCCGCCATCAATGTCTGTTTCTAGATACAATCTCGAAAAATCATAATTATTATCCACCTCGGCGTAAATTTTTGGCAGATTACTAAATAGATTTGCTACCTCATTTTCGTCAAGCTCGGTCTTGCTGTCATAGCCAAGGCAAGAAAACAGCCCATCGCTAGACGAAGAATCATTAAAGGAGTTGATGTAGTTTGTAAAATTCGTGCTGTCAAAATTCACCAGGTATACCGGACCTTGCTTGCCTGGTACGGTCACGTCTTTGGTTGTAGATGATACAAATGGGTACTTGCTATATATTTCTGTGGTCATGTTAGTGTTTTTGTTTAAATTACTGGCCACATCGGCTAGGCAACTAAGTGGGCTGTCCTCGCTAACATAGTCCTTGCCTAGTTCTTTTATTTCGTCGAGTGAAATCTTAATCCACTCATCATCGATAACTTCGGCAATTTTATTCAAAGCCGTCATCGTCTCAACGTTTTTTTCGTCGAGCGTCTTTTCTTCGCTTGGGCATTCTTGGCTTTCATCGGTGCAGGTTGTGGCGTTGGTATCTTGGACTGTTTGTTGATCTACGCAATCAGTATCCTCCGCGCTACAATCTACGGCGCCGCTATTTGATGTAAGTAAGTTTACTAAATCGGACCCTCCAATCAAATCAGAAAGCCCTTCAGCCTTCAGGAATAAATCGCCATCAGCGGCATAAACCTCATCTAACTTTATTGAAAAGTCATCATTATTATAATTAGTTATAGTGAGCGTTGCTGAAGATGTATTGATCAGTGATTTTGTGATAATCTCAGAATTCAAGTTAATATTAAAATGCTTAATTGGTGCCCCGTCGGTATTTATGTGAATATCAATATCACCACCAATTGCAAGATTAGAGGGAGCTTCGCCGGTTATAACGCGCTGAATTGCCAATGCAACGGCGTCAGGTTTGTTGGAACTAATAGCAACCACGATCGCAACGATGATCCCGCAAAAAAGCACAGCAGCTCCAGCGATGATGCCAATAAGGAGACCCTTGTTTGGTTTTTTCTTTTCGGGCTCCTCGGCTGGCACGACTTTTTCCATCGGACGACCATTTGGATCTAGTGACTCTACCACTACTCTTTGTGATGGATCAATCATGGCTTGCGCCGGGTCGGGCGCACTAGTTTGCAAAGGACGCGCGTTTGGACCCAGTGAACTAGGCCTGAGTGGAGGCGTTGGCTGCGCGTTAGGGTTTTCATCCATAAAAATAACTCCTTGATTTAATTTCTACCATTATTTTAACATAAGTTTTATGTTTTTATTATATAATAGTGATATGGATAGATTCGAAATTGCAAATATCAAAGCAAGACAAGTATTAGATTCTCGAGGTAATCCTACGGTAGAGGCCGAGGTTTATCTCAAAGGTGGTGGTTTTGGCCGCGCCATTGTTCCCTCTGGTGCTTCCACCGGCTCTGGCGAAGCTCTCGAACTGAGGGATGGCGACAAAACCAAATACAACGGCAAGGGCGTCCTGAAAGCGGTTTGGAATATTAATTCCAAAATTCGCGACATTCTTGTTGACAACACTTCTGACCCAATTGTTGTGGACCAATTTATGCGCGATCTAGATGGCACCGAAAACAAAACCAACCTAGGTGCTAACGCAATCCTGGCAGTATCGCTCGCAAATGCCAAGGCTAACGCCAGAGCTATGCGTATGCCGTTTTATCTTTATGTTGCAGAACTTGCTGGTACCACTAATGATATGTCTATACCTATGCCGATGATGAACGTAATGAATGGCGGCGAACATGCTTCGTGGGCCACAGATTTCCAGGAATACATGATTATTCCAAAGGGCGCTGGTAATATTGCTGAGGCAGTTCGCTATGGTGCGGAAGTTTTTCACGCACTAAAAGACGTTCTAAAAGAACGCGATTATCCAACTACAGTTGGTGACGAAGGTGGTTATGCTCCGCGTGTTCGCGAGGGTGACAATGAACCTCTCGAATGCATCAAACTCGCAGTAGAGCGCACAGGGCTTAAATTCGGTGACGATATTGCAATTGCTATGGATATTGCCGCATCAGAGTTCTTCGATAACGATCACTACGTACTAAAAACCAACGGCGATTGGAAATCTGCCGATGATCTCATTAATTGGTACACTTGGATTGCGGACAATTACCCGCTAGCTTCAATCGAGGATGGCCTCTCCGAAAACGATTGGGCAAATTGGAAAATTATGACCGAGCGCCTCGGCAATCGCGTCCAACTAGTTGGCGACGATTTATTTGTAACCAACACAAAATTGTTAGAAAAAGGCATCAACTCGGGTGTTGCAAACGCAATTCTGATAAAGCCCAACCAAATCGGTACTCTTACCGAAACTATCGATGCAGTGATGATGGCGAAGCGTGCAGGGTATCGCACTATTATATCTCATCGTTCTGGCGAAACAGAAGATGTCTCTATTGCGCATCTTGCAGTTGGTCTCGGAGCCGGTCAAATCAAAACTGGTTCGCTCTCTCGTAGCGAGCGCATTGCAAAATACAACGAGCTTATTCGTATCGCCGATACGAATTCGCGTCTAGGTCTCAAAAACCCATTTTAATTGTTTTACTTGTTGTTACTTCTTCTTATTTGAGCCATCCCCAGAGAGGGCACTTGCCTCATGGAAGCCATCATAGAAGTTTTCTGAGACTTTTGGATGACCAATCTTGTTGGCTGCGTCCACCACGAGCTTAATATTATTGGTAATTGTAAAAATACCAGTATCTTTGGCCGTAATAAGTCCAAGCGAAATCATTTTGCCGATCATCTTGTCAAAACCTCTCCAATAGTTTTGACCAATCAGGAACATTGGCATTTTTGGCATTTTCTTTTCCTGCATCAAACAAAGAAGTTCCGATAATTCGTCCATTGTACCAAATCCGCCCGGAAAGAATACAAATACCTTTGACGCCATCGCGAGGGATACTTTGCGTGCAAAGAAATATTCAAATGTAATGCAGTCGGTGAGATAGGGATTTGGGAATTGTTCGTGCGACAAGGTGATGTTGAGACCAATTGTCCTCCCACCAAAATCATAAGAACCATGTGATGCTGCCTCCATGATGCCTGGACCACCACCGGTGATGACGGCATGCCCATTCTCAGCTAGCATCTTTCCTAGCTCGTAGGCTTTTTTACAATATTCAGATTCCTGCGAAAGCCTTGCCGAACCAAAAATAGTCACACCTTGTGGGAAAGAACGGATGATTTGGAGTCCTCTACCCAAATCTTTTGCATAAGCATTTGCTCGCTCCAAGTCAGCAATAGATAATTTTTTTAGTAACTCTTCTTCGAGTGATGTCATTTTTACTCCTTTTTATGACTTTATTTCTTGAATTGGCATTGGGTGCAACGATTCTTGTCCATATAGCAAACCTTTATTGGCACCGAGCTTCCCTACTACGGCAGTCGAATTGGCAGACGCAAAAATTAATGAATCTCGGAAAGAGTGCCCAGACGACAGATGTGCCAAAAACCCAGAACCAAAAGCATCGCCTGCGCCAGTTGCATCCTTAATTGGCGCATCTTCGTAAATTCCAAAACGGTAAACTTTGTCGCCGTTCCCTGCGATCCCGCCCATCGATCCGTCGGTAATAATCGCTATCTGTACATAATTATTTAGGTGATATAGTAGTTCGGCCAATGTGACTCCTGGCACAATCATCGATGCTTCGGATTTATTGACGAGCAGTATGTCAACATATTTGAGAAGTTTGGCTAACTCTGCTTTTTTCTCTAGTTCTTTGACGCCAGGGTTATACATCACGTGGATGCCGTTTTTCTTGGCGTATTTGAAGAATTTTTCCAAGGTCTCCATGTCGCCTCTGAGGGTTGTGGCATAAATCCAGTCCGGGCTTATCATGTCAAGATCCGAAGTTTCAAAATTCCCAAACTGCTCACTTGCTCCTCGACACGTAAGTATTGTTCTTTCGCCACTCTTTGAATCAAGCAATACTACGGAACTGCCGGTGGTCTTTCTGGTCAAGAATTTCAAATAGCTAGTGTCAACACATTCTCTGTCCAAAGTTTTGATGATGGCCATTCCGGCCGGGTCGCGCGAGATGTTGCTAAACAAGATTGCTTCATGTCCGTGGCGAGAAAAGCAAATTGCAGAATTTACTCCTCCTCCGCCTACTTCGTATGAAATGCGATCAATGTCGACCTTGGAACCAACAATTACTTTGCCAAAAATAGCAGAATCGCCAATATCGGTCGGGACTAAATCATCGTGATCGATAAGATAAATATCCTGGAGCGCCGAACCAAGAGAAACAATTCTAGCCATTAGATTACCACTCCATTCTTATCAATTTCCGCCACGAGCTCTTCGAAAGCTTGTGCTGGATTTGGCGATCCAGAAATTGCGGAACCAACATTTATTACGTCAACGTCGGCGTGTGCGATGGCGCGCACATTGGACATATTCGCACCACCATCCCATCCTATTTCGAGCTCGGGTTTCATATTGCGAACCAAGGCGATTTTTTCCATTTGCATCAAATCTGCCTGCGACCCTTGTACGCCAAGCTGCCCGGCAAAAATCAAAACATGGTCAGCTGCATCTATATACTGTGTCACGTTGCCAGGATAAGTGGAAGGCAAAAGCGCCACCCCAGTCTTAATACCAGCTTCTTTTAGCCTCTGAAAACTCGGCAGCAAATCTTCACTTGCCTCTGCATGTAAAATACAAAGTGAAGGAGCGAGTTTTAAGACGGTATCCATATGATCGGAAGGTCTCGCCGCCATTAAGTGGAGATCGGCCTCCCAGTTTTTGGGCCACCATACATTAGTGATATCCAAAGTTTGAGCTGGAGTAAAAATCCCATCAGTCACATCAATCTGCACGCGACGCGTAAAAGTATTAATAGTCTCGGCCTGTGCGCGATAGATTTGTTTGTCATCTGTTAGAATCGATGGTACGATCGAAACAGTTCTAATCATAGTCCTCCCTTTCGTCTAGACGGTTAATTCGCCTTACGCGGCGTTCCATATTGGTAAAATTTGTTTCCAAAAATACTTTTGTGATTTCCTGCATTGTCTGCTCATCCATAAAATGCGCCGACAAACATATAACATTCGCGTCATCATGCTCTCTCGCTAGCGTTGCGGATTCGGTGTTATCGCAGTGAGCGGCCCGGATACCTTTGAAACGATTTGCCTGCATTGTTACACCGTGCGCCGAATCGCATATCAAAACACCCATCGATCCACGATCTTCCCTTACGGCTTTTGCGACTTTGATCGCTGGGTCATTAAAATCATCACCTTCGTGGTATTCGTATGCCCCTTCATCAGATACTTCAAAACCATCACCGATAAGAAAATCTCTTAGTGCATTTTTCCTTTCTAGACCGCGATAATCAGCACCAATATAAACTTTCATCAAAGTTCCTTCCCGAAATCGACCGATAGTTCAACGAGTCTATTGGAATAACCCCACTCATTGTCGTACCAAGCTACGATTTTTACCATATTACCACCAACCACATCGACTAGCGGCAAATCGACAATACAAGAATGAGGATCGCCAATAAAATCAGAAGAAACCAACTCTTCTTCGGTTACACCTAGGATCCCCTCATAATATGGTTCCCTTGCAGCCTTTTTGAAAAGTGCCACGAGCTCTTCTTTAGTGGTGTCGCGGTTGAGGATTGCTGTAATATCAGACAAAGAAACTACTGGTGTAGGGACACGCACGGAAAGGCCGTTGAATTTGCCTTTGAGTGTAGGGATTGCAAGTGCGGCAGCTTTTGACGCGCCAGTCGATGTTGGTACTATGTTTTCTGCCGCGGAACGAGCTTCGCGGAGATCTTTTGCTGGGGCATCCAAGATTCTCTGAGAGCCTGTATAAGAATGCACTGTGGTCATCATGGCTTTTTCGATGCCAAATTCATCCTCGAGTACCTTCATAACAGGCGCAATACAGTTAGTCGTACACGAAGCGTTGGATAATATAACGTCCTTGGAGTCAACAACATCCTCGTTGACGCCAAGCACTACGGTCTTAGCTCCATCGCCCTTGGCCGGTGCCGAAATAACCACTCTTTTTGCGCCAGCCTTGACGTGAGCCATAGCATCTTCTGGCTTTGTAAAGAAGCCAGTACATTCAATTACTACATCAACACCTAGTTTTTTCCATGGCAAATTCGCCGGATCTTTTTCGGCAAAAACTGGTATTTCGCGAGTGTTTATAATGAGAGAATTATCGGTAGAAGTAACCTTTTTCTCGTATGCACCATATGACGAATCATGTTTTAATAGATGCGCCAAAGTTTTTGCGTCCGTAATATCATTAATCGCTACAACTTGTACATCGCGCCTTTCGAGTAAAATTTTAAGTGCGTTGCGGCCAATTCTGCCAAAGCCATTGATTGCGATTTTTACCATTTTACCTCCTCAATATTCTTATGTCTATTATAGCACGTTTTTAAGCATAAAAAATAAAATCTCCCAAAACTGGAGATTTTATTATGGGTTATTTTTTTATCTTATTTTTTAAAATGTTAACTAAGCTATATATACCAAGGATTACACTAAGAGCGGCAATTGTTATAAGTAGGCCGGTGTTGTTGATACGGCTAGTGGGGGCTTTGTCAGTAGCCGCGCCAGTATTTGGCGAGGCGGTAACACCTATGATCTCCGTATCATCGCCTACCGAAACTGGACTAGCAGACTCCTCGGCATAACTTGTATTATCTTGAGTTGAACTAACTTGATTTGCGAAAGTTGGTAAAACAAATGTTGACGCAAGGGATATCACAGCAATAGCAGCGACAACACCGCTTTTTATTTTATCCATTAATTTTCTCCTGTTTTTAGGCAAAGAAGATAGCTCCACACTACTTTTTTGCTAAAAATAATTATAGCAAGCATGAGACTTTTGGTCAATAGCATAAGAACAAAAAACAGGTCCCCCAGACCTGTTTTAGATGCTTTGTTTTGCTTGGATGTTTTATCTTGCAAAGTGAGCGAATGCGCGGTTGGCTTCTGCCATACGGTGACAGTCTTCTTTCTTCTTGAAAGCGGCACCGGTTTCGTTGTAGGCATCGACAATCTCTGCTTCAAGCCTCTTAGCATAAGGCATGCCACCACGTGCACGTGCTGACTGTACTAGCCAAGAGAAGGCAAAGTGAAGTTGCCTATGGCCAGAAATTGGGAATGGGATTTGGTAGTTAGCACCACCGACGCGGCGAGACTTAACTTCGAAATCCGGTGAAACATTAGCGATAGCCTTCTCCAATACTTCGACTGGGTTCTCTGACTCTAGCTTCTTAGCGGCACCCTCGATCGCGGCATAAACTGCGCGCTCAGCAACTTGTTTTTTACCATCAAGCATAGACTTGTTGATGAGTCTTTGGACCAAAATAGATTGGTATTTGCGATCAGGATTAACTTTTCTTTGCAATGATTTTGTAGTCTTACGTGGCATAATTACTTGTCCTCCTTCTTCGCGCCATATTTGGAACGACCTTGTTTGCGGCCCTGGACACCTTGAAGGTCAAGCGTACCGCGGACAACATGATAACGCACACCAGGTAAATCTGGTACACGACCACCACGTACTAGAACAACAGCGTGCTCCTGTAGGTTGTGGCCCTCGCCACCAATGTAAGCCCAAACTTCCTGACCATTAGTAAGACGCACACGAGCAACCTTACGCATAGCTGAGTTTGGTTTCTTTGGTGTCTTGGTAGTTACTTTGATACATACACCACGCTTCAGGGGCGCAGCTTTCTCGTAACGCTTGGTTTTCAAAGTATTAACGATGGAACCAAGTGCAGGAGATTTTGACTTTTTCGGAGCCTTTTTTCTAGGCTTACGAATCAACTGATTGATAGTTGGCATTAAATCTTTCCTTCTTAGATTAATATATAATATATAGTGATTTTCACTACGCTATATATAGTGTTTTATAGCGAAAACAAACGCATTAAACCCCATATCTAGTGGTCACTATTTGTCGATTTGCTTACAGCAATAACAAACCGACTGAAACTCTTACTAGAATTATATCACAAGTATCTTAAAAAGTCTATTATTTATTGACCTTAACTAGGAAATCAATAGTTGCTTCGATGATGAGGCGATTCTTGATGTCGTTTTTGACATTAGGATCTTTTAAGCTCTTTAGAGCCTCAGGGGATTTTTTGTAAACATCGCGAAGTTCGGCAATTTTTGCGTTGACGATTTCGTCCGGAACACTAATCTTGCTTTCTACCGCGAGAGTCTGGAGTGCAAGCGAAGCTTTGACGCGATCTGTCGCGATAATTTTGGCTTGTTTCTCCCATTTTTCCATTGTCTCATTGTTGGCCTTAAGGAAATCTTCAAAGCTCATACCACGCGATTCGGCGTTTCTTGTCATGTCGTCGCGGACGGCACGTACTTGATCGTCGATCAGAATTTCTGGAGCAGGAACCTTAGATTTGGCAACCAATGCTTTGATTAGCTCGTCTTTGTATTGTTCCATCACACGCTGTTCATTTTGAGCGTTTAGATTTTTCTCGATGTCCTTTTTGAGGTCGTCGAGCGACTTGAATGGGCCACACTTCTTGGCGAGTTCGTCATCTAGTTTTGGCTTGGTAACTTCGTTGACTTGTTTCAAGAGTACTTCAAAAACAGTTTTTGCACCGGCTAAATCTTTTACGCCATAATCCTTAGGAAATGTCAACTTGAGGTCGAATTTATCGCCTGGCTCATGCCCTACGATACCATCCTCAAATCCCGGAATAAAGGTCTCTGAGCCTAGGACTAGCTTGTAATCCTTGGCGGAACCACCCTTAAACTCTTTGCCGCCTTTTTTGCCGACAAAATCAATAATTACTTCATCGGTTAGTTTAGCAGCTCTTTTGACTGCCTTTTTCTCGGCAAAAGATCCAGCGATGTTGTCGAGCACGCCATCGATGTCTTTCTTGGTGGTTTTGACCTCAGGTTTTTTGACGCCTAATTTCTTGTAATCGCCGAGTTTGACTTCGGGGATAATATCCGCCGTAGCGGTGTATTCGGCGAGCTCACCCGGGACATACTTAGTTACATTTACGTTGGGTAGGACTAGTGGCGATTTTTCTTCTTTTTGGAAGGCTTCGACCACAGTAGAGCGAACTGCAAAATCAATCGTTTCGGCATTCAAATCGTTTTCAGGGATAAATTTCTTGGCAACTTCTAGAGGTACCTTACCTTTTCTAAATCCCTCAACTTTGATTTCTTTCGATAATTTTTCTAGTGCCTTTTTCTCGGCCTTTTTTAGATCCTCCGCATCGAGAGTGACTGTAATTTCGGCACGTGAATCAGATACTTTTTTGTACTTTGTTTTCATAAAAACTCCTATTTATATATATTATAACATAATTCTTGTCGAATTGGTGTTACGAAGGTGTGTCAGTGTGAATTTGGACACCGCCCCGAGCTTGATGTCTGGAGCAAGAATATTGTTTTGGTCAAATAGTTTTTTGATTTCACTGTAAAGTTTGTTTTCGGAGTCTGATATTTCGGTGTTAGTTACCACGGCTTTAAGTCGCCCTTCTGGCCCACCACCGGTAAGGTCACCACCTTGCCTCTTGATAATATATGCCCCGGCGCGGAGGAAAGTGGTCATTTTTTTATTGTAATCCTCGTCTTCGAGATTAAACTTTGGTCTTAGACTGTAAATAGAGGTGTCGTACGAACCAAAGATTGCCATTTCGATGCCAAGTTTTTCTTTTAGTACGTCGAGGTCTTTGATAAAGAATTCTAGATTTTCGCCAGGTAAATAAAAATTAGTGAGCACTGGCACTCGCTCGCCATTCCTAACGCCGCTAAGGTAAGTACTGAGCGAATTTTCGAATTCATTCAGAATCAATTGGTTTTCTGGCGACTCGAGGACAAACTTGCCACTACGTGAAAAATTATCCATGATAACCGACATCTTTTTGAGATAATAATTCTGGCGTTCATCGAAAGTCAAATAAACTACGAATCCGTCCTCGATTTTTTTGATAACTCCATCTAAATTTTTGCCGGATTCTCGCGCCTCTTGCACGATTTTGAGGTCAAAAATCTTAAGTTCGCGCGGCTTTAGGGGCTGTACGGCATTCATGTAGTCCACTGCGTACTCCAGAGTTTTGAAGGTAGCCACAATCCTGGTTGGTTTCTTGGGGATCGGCACTGCACGAAGGATTACCTCAGAAATAACACCAAGAGTCCCCTGTGCGGAGAAGAAAAGCGGCAAAAGATCCATCGATTCTCGTCTCATCACATCGTAAATCATTGGGTAACCGGCGTGTCCCGTACGGGATCTGTTGAGCTTGTCAATTAGCTTTGGATTTTTGTCAATTAGTTTTGCAATCTTGCGGTAAATATCACCCTCGAGAGACCTTTCGGTAGTTTTCTTGGCGGCTGCGTATTTGCGGTATCGCATTGTCTGGAGTATCTCGCCATTTGCCAGCACTACTTCAATGCGCTTGACATAATTATTGATTCCGCCGTATTTTGCGCTATATTCATCGGTTGGGCAATTGGAAATTAGCCCACCGATCGTTTCGTTGTCATGCCCACCAATTGGTATAGTGAGGCCCGACACCGAAAGTGCAGTATTGAGTTCCTTCAGGGTGATCCCAGACTGCACTCGCACAAGTCTTTCGCGCGGGTCGATCTCGAGCATTTTGTTCATTTTTTCGGTAGAGATAATTAGGCCAGTACCAAGATCCGCCCCGGTTTCATCTAATCCAGAGCCTCGCACAGTTACCGTTACCGGGATTTCTTTGGCGGCAATTTGATTAAAAAAACGCATTAGTTTTCTGATATCTTCCGTAGACTCCGGAAAAGCGACGAATTTTGGCTTAATTCTGAGCGCCGAGCGATCGGTCGAATAAAGATCAAGGATTTCAGGTGAATCAAAAACATTACCGACAATAAGCTGATTTAGGTACTTCGTAATTTTGCCCATGTTGCTTACGATTATATCACAAAAAATCTATTTTTTGGCTGGCTTATTCTCTGGTTCGGTGCTACTGGCTGGCTTTTTAAAAACCAGATCAATTTCAAGCATTTTGCCGCTAGGGCCAAAGAGGGTAGGTATGAAACCTACATACTCATAACCTTTTTTCTCGACATACTCATCGATGACGTCGCGATGCTCTTTAATGTCGGCATTAATCAATTTGTTGTTTGCGAATTTTAACCTGACAAACTCCATAAACCTCCTCCTTGCGGCTATTATATCATAACAGATTTGAATCACCAAAACTTTTATGTTGAATGAGGGTAAAATTGACAGAAAACAAGAAAAATGGTATAATGGTAATAGTAACTTTTGTAAAAACCGCACCTTAGAAAGGGGGAAAATATGGCCCAAAAGAAATTAAGTCCTTGTCCCGAGTGTGGGGGTAAGGCAAAGTTGGATAGGAAAATCCATCTGAAGTATAGGGGAGCACCCGCCAAAGGTAGCGAAGGACGTTATGCTATGGTGCGCTGCTTAAGCCCAGGTTGCTGGTTCGCAACAGAAAAGCTCAGACCAAAAAACGGCGAGCGCAACGAAGATCTTTACGCGAGAGCTGTCTCGGAATGGGAACAACTGTGTGAAGATAAAAATAAAGGGGGCCTCACTGAGCGATACAAAAGAGCCATCTTCAGGCGAGCGAGAAAGCGCAGAAAAAAGCTTGAGGAGACCACCAGGTCCTAGTAATCTAGGACCTTTTTTACGAAAAGCAACAGGTTGGCTCAGTGCTTAGATTTCTACGAGCTCGTATTCTCTACTTCCTAGTCCAAGCGATTCGGCATAAGGCAATATTTCTCTCCCGAGCCTCGAATCGATCCTTTCTTTTAGCTCCTCGGCGCCAGGATCTTTTGATGCCCAAATCATATCAATAAACGCTTGATCGTTGGCTACCGGGTCGAGCGAGGCCACGATGCCCATGTCGCCCATTACTGGATCACCTTGCTTGGCTTCGCAGTCGCATCCAACCGACAACGCATTCATTACAGTTATATATACTATCGGTTTTTCCTGTTCTTTAAGATAATCCGCCACCGCTGTTGCAGCCTCAGCCATCGATTCGATAAAATCAATTTGCTCATGCTTCGAGATCCAGCACCTTATAGGGCTTTTTGTTTTTCCGCACGAATGAATATAAGCCTTGCCATTTCTTGATGCGAACCCAATCGATTGATTCTTGAGATTCGCTCCGAACCCTCCCATGACATGGCCTTTGCCATGCGCTAGGTTTACAAAAGAATCGTAATTATCAAAATGTGAGCCAAGTAGGTCGTATTTTAAATGCTTACCTTTCTTCACTGGGATTTTGATTTCACCTTCCGCATCCATGATATCTACTTCGGCAAATGAAGTGAATCCATGTTCTTTCGCGACTTCTATGTGGTCTTTTACGGTATTGCGCGCACCTTTGTAGGCGGTATTGCATTCTATGATTGTCCCCTTTAGACCTTTAACAAATTCTCCGATTAAATCCGCCTTTAGATAACCTTTCGCCCCTCTTTCGCCAGTTGATACTTTCACCCCAACCCGGCCCGGCAATTTCACCCCCAGCGCGTCGTAAGCCTTTTTTAGTCCTTCCGGTGTGACTTCTTTTGTGTAAAATACTTTTGCCATCTGCCTACTCCTCTTTTATACTTCCATCATAACAAATTAAGTTAAATATTTCCAACCATGAGTTCTGTAAAATTCCATTGCATCCGGCCAACCAAAGACCTTGGATGCCAATAGATTATACACTTCATCGACTATCACAAGGGCAAACAAAGAAATAGCTAGTGTCAGGAACGCACGTTTTGACATTTTTTGAGACAGCCACACAAAAAACGGTGCAATTAAATACATCAGCATCAGCGCCGATAGGCTAAAAACTAGCACACTGCGCAGACACACAAACCCTTCAATATTTCCAAAATTCCATATCTCAGTGTTATAATCCCAATACCTAGTCCCATTCCCTATTGTGTATACTAGCCAACCCGCCACAAATTCAAGCGCGCCGGTTATCACCACAGAAAGTAAAAATACCGCCCACGGATACTTTCGAATTTTAAAACATAAAAGCATAATCAGTATTGCGCCAAAAGCATAAATATTAATCCATGGCAAAAAGTTTCCGCCTTGCATATAGAATTCCCCAGTTCCTGCATCTATATAATAAAACAGGAATTCGTACATCCATCCAAATAGCCCAGCAAAAACAAAAACCAGCATAAGTATTCCTACCCATTGCCATTTTGCGAGTCTCAGACTTCCTTTTATAAATTCTCGCCAGATATATTTAAAAGTATCCTTCCTGGCACCCAAACTTGATTTTCTTTTCTCCACCATAATTCTTATTCTAATTCCCCAAAGTTTTTATGCCACTAAATCGCACGTTTTCTACAGCTTTCCTCAGAGCATCCTCGGATCCGTAATGAGTTTGCCGGCCAGGCGCGTCCGATAACATATGCTGCGCGTAAGGAAAACTGACCGCTCGCTCAAGTACTCCCCCGAGCTTACCGGTCCCGCAAAGTACATTTGCTTTTCGTACTTTCGTAATTGGTATTTCAAGGGCCTGCTCCATTTCCTCCGGGAAAAAAGTCAAAGAAAATAAATCCCCGTCCGCCTCGCCAGCCAATCGGCCGTATGCGATTGAGGTATTCCCCTCAATCCATAGCTTTTTGTCTAGTTTTCGCATCTTTGCGCCAAGCAGATTCATCTCGCTCTGCACAAATTTTGTGCCATCTTCGTTTTTCATGTCGCATACAAAATCACCTTCACAAGTTGTGGTCATTACAGCCCCAGAAACATCCGGCGATTTCAGTCCATGTTTCTCATCGTACGAAATTGTGTCACTAATATAGTCACAGATAATCCACGACAAAAGACCAGTTTTTGCATTTTTTGCCACCAAATAGAATTCGGTTCTTGCACCCCAAAAAACACTAGAATGTACTCTAAACATTGATACTATTCCGTAATATTTTGGTTCATCACCTTTAAAAATAGCCGACCTTGCCGGTACAAAATCAACCGGCAAAAATGGTTGAATTTTTTCCGGTTCGACTATTTCATAAAACATAAATGAGCAATACGGCTCCACCACGAAAGGCATTTTATCAGCTTTCTTTGTTGAGCTAGTGACGATTTTGCGCTGCATCCAAACCGGGAGCCTCCTAAGTTTTGTTTGCATATAGCTCACTCGCCCGACCTCCATCGGGTTCACTAATTTCTCGACGCCCTTGGAATAATCTAGGATATTCACCGCACCCACCTTTCCTTATGCATAATAATTTACTCCTCCTTTTTCTTTTTGCTTTTCCCAAACACTTTTCCAAGATGCGCTAGATAACCTGCTTTTTCTTTGATGTCAATAGCTTCACCTACTACTGGGATATCTCGTACTTCGTCGTAAGCCTTCTGATGTACTGCGGCGCGGGTCGGGACCACGGTGTGGATAGTTTGATTCAACGCACTTTCGGCTGCGCCAGCTACCATACCGCCAGCGACTTGTTTCTTTAGACCACTTTTAGCTTTTTCTGTATCGGTAGTTGAGGCTACCGCCTTTGGTTGTGAAGTGGTCGCAATCTCCGTAAACAAATCCAAATATTTTTGATTCAAAGGACTCTTCTGAAACTCTGTTTCAAACTCAGTTGCATCTTTACATTTTTCACCTAATTTTTCAATCTCAACAAATAGCGTATCAATCCTTTTCTTGGCATTAGCATCAAGATTATAACTTGCCGCCATGGCATTTTTTCTCGCATCAATACTTTGCTTTACAAATTTATCCATATCATCCTTTCGTAATTTACGAATCTTATATTTATTATACCCCATCTCAGCTCGTGCTATAATTATAATGATTAGAAAAGGAGGAGAATGGGAAAAACTCTAGTTATATATTATTCGGCGCAAGGCCACACTAAGACTGTCGCCGAAAAAATCGCCAAAAACTTGAACGCGGATATCTTTGAAATTATGCCAGAATCAAAATACGAAGAAGCGGATCTCGACTGGACCAATAACGATTCTCGTGTCTCACACGAACACGCTGACGAATCACTAAGAAATGTCGCGCTCGCTACCACCGACATTCCAAACTGGTCAGATTATGACACTGTTATTATTGGATATCCAATTTGGTACGGCATTGCTGCTTGGCCAACTAATTCTATGATCAAAAAACTAGATTTTACAGGCAAAACAGTTATTCCATTTTGTACCTCTCATTCCTCCAGCCTAGGCGATAGCGACAAATTATTACAATCCGACGCCGGGTCAGGTAACTGGCTCGAAGCTCACCGCTTCTACCAAGATGCCCCTGACGACGAGGTTGAAGCTTGGGCTAAAAGTATTTGATAAAAACGCTTGACTTTATTTAAAAACCGCGTTAAAATAACAAACATAAAGGTTATACATAAAAAATAAAAACAAAACAAGGAGCTATTTCATGAAAATAAAACACAATAATTCGAGGATGGCGGTCCGTATCGCAACACTTGTTCTCGGTCTTGGCTTGGCCGGGTTTGGGATTACTTCGGTCATCAGTCAAGTTTCAGCCGCGAGTTACGAAAAGGCGCAGTTTCGAAAAGTAACACCAGGCAGTATGAACGAATACAGATACCTGGAAGACTCTTTTGAAGCCGAATATTCAAAGGGCGTTGCGTTTTTGGCACCTAAAAGCGTTAAAACGCATGGTGGCATCAGCTGTAGTAAGTATGCACAAAACGACACCATTAAAAAAGGCAATTATTTCTGCGGGAACAACACTACGAAAAATAGTGGAATATATGTTGAGTTTGGAAAAGCAGCTTATAGTCTCGATTATGGCTGGCTAGATGTTATAGAATACGACTGGATTCCGAATGGTGCTATATATGCGCTCAATCTTGGTAATACCGGTATGGCTTCCGACGAGGGTACTAAAGCTAAGAATACGAAGACAAATATACACAGAGAAATCCATTTTTATAAATCTGGGACAACAGAAGAAGTTACCTTTAAAGGCATAATCGCATTTGCTGACTTCGATTGGGGCGAAGGGTACTCAATCACGACTGGCCTTCGTCGAGGATATGTTATAACTAGGGATAATACGACGCCACTTATTCATAGCAATGCAAATACCTGGGTCATGTCCGGCACCGGAAGCGGTAGCAACTACGAAAACGACCTTCACGCAATGTATGATAACAAGTATGTTCTGTGGACAGAAGTCGAGGGAAGCCAAGCAAAACCTCTCAAGCTAGTTATGACGATGCCAAAACTAAGGCGCGGGGCGAAAAACAATACGCCATATACCTATGTGTACTATCAGATGGGTGGCAGCACGCCAGCAAGTCTCTCATATAGAAAATCTGACATAATAGCGACTTATGGGAAACTAAGTGTAAGTAATACTCCGATTTATAGCGATACCGCCAACTTTAGCTTTGATGGGTGGAAAGTCAATGGCCAATCCCCAAATGGTATAACGGTAGGTCAAAATGGAATAACTCTCTATGGTAGTTTCACTAAAAACTCTACAGAACAAGCAGAAAGGAGTACTTCTGTAACTACGTCAATCACTAATGGGCAGATATCCCCTAGCGCAAGCAATGTTAGCGCCGATGATGATTACACGGTAGGCTTCTTTTGTAATAATGGATATACTATAGGATCTGTATTGGTAAATGGTGCTCAACAAGATGGGATAACTGGCAACTCGGGTGATTATACATTTGGCTTTGCTAGTATGTCTAGTGAAGAAATTGCGGAGCAGAACAGTATTGCGGTAAGTTGCGTAGAAGGACCAGGTGCTGACCAAGACGATGAATATGAAGATGATGATAGTGGTTTGCCAAGCATCATAACGTCAATCGAAAATGGTACTATCACGGAAAGCATTACAGATATCGATGCCGAGGAAACTTACGATGTTGAATATTCATGTAATGAAGGATTTCACCTGGCTAGTATCTTGGTGAATGGGGAGGAAGTAAGCATCACTGATCACCCAACATCCTATACGTTTGAGGGCGTATCCGAAAAACGCACCATCGACGTAGTCTGTACAGACGTTAATACACCAAATACTGGCGCCATAGGCTCATCGAACTTTGGCTCCGATAGCACAACTGGTGGAAGCATTAATGTGGTTGCGATAGTGGTCTCTTCTCTGATCTCTATTGCGGGAATCGCACTTGTCTTCCGCTTTGTAAAGTATAGCCACGCGATAAGCTTCAAAAAATAACCTCAGCCTAACAGCTCCTTATAACCAATAAGCCTCGCCAAAAGTAGCTCCTCTTGGCGGGAGCTTTTGGCTTTAGCAAGATTCAATATATCGTGTGTTATAATAAATCAGAGGAGTATATCAAGCATGAAAAAAGCAAAACCAATTATCTGGGGGGTCGCAATCATCGCCCTTGGTGTAATCTTCGGTGGTAACGCTATCGGGCTATTTAATTTTAACGTTTTCTTTGACGGGTGGTGGACACTATTCATTATTGTTCCGAGCGTAATTAGCCTCATCACCGAAAAGGACAAAATTGCCAGCCTTGGCTTCCTTGCTGTCGGCGTAATTCTGCTCCTAGCTGCCCAGAATGTCTTCTCGTACGATGTGGCCTGGAAGGCTGCTCTTGCAGTATTCTTGATCCTGATTGGTCTTAACATTATCGTCAAAAGTCTTTTCCATAGCAAAAACGATAAAGAGGTCGCCAAAAAAATCGAAGACATGAAAGATGGCAAAAGCATGGATTCTCAAACGGCTGTATTTTCGGGTAGCGACAGAGTTTATAATGACGAGACCTTTTCTGGCTCGAATTTAGTCGCTATTTTTGGCGGTGTAGATCTAGACCTTCGAAACGCCAAGTTTGAAAAAGACACTGTAATCAAAGCCTTCTGTCTCTTTGGTGGTATCGATATCAAGGTCCCGAAAGATGTTCAGGTCAAAATCAAATCTGGCTTTATCTTTGGCGGCATCTCTGATGAGCGAAAGAGTGGCGACAACAAAGGCAAATATACTATTTATCTAGATGCGGGTGGCGGATTTGGCGGAATATCGATTTCAGATAAAAACAAATAAAAAAGCGCCCCTTGTCGGGGCGTTTTTAATGCTTGGTTTACATTAATCTAACATTATCTGCGATTCCCTTTTCTTCGCAAAGCTTCAAAAAATCATCTACCATAGCGAGCTCCGTGTAGCCAGAATTCGCGGTCCGATAGTGCATTGGGATAATGCATTTTGGATTTGCTGCCACACAAATTTCGGCTGCGGTCGCGGCATCAATCGTATAATATCCACCCACCGGGATTAGTAAAAAGTCTGCATCGGATATTGCTTCAAGCTGATCCTTATTCGGAAAATGTCCCAAATCACCAAGGTGTACCAGTTTCTCTCCGGCCGGAGAAGTGATTATAAAAATCGTATTCGGGCCCCGCAGTGCGCCATTCTTGTCGTCATGGAAACTCGGCACCTCGCTGACCTTAAGTTCACACTCTCCTGGTGTGATTGTCACGCATTCTACTCCACTATGATCAGCGTGCCCGTGTGTGCAGATTACTTTCCTGGCCGACACCTTGAGAGGCGTGAGCCCCGGCACGGAACCATCTTTGTAAGGATCAATTACAAGCTCGTCGTTTATTATGAAACACGCGTGCCCCAAATATTTAATATCCATTTTACCCTCCGTTTTGTTATTATTTTCGACGCTTCTTTTCGCCTAGTTTAATCTTTATCCTTTTCTCCTGGAGTTCAAATCTCCACTTTTGTCTGACATTTGGGTATTTTTCGGTATCGACGGGGCTAAGGAACATCTGAATCGGCCGCACATACAAACGATGGTCGCCATAGAGTGACCGATAAATCACCATATCTTCTTTGGTCTCCGAATGTGTTGCAATATCTTCCACGAGATAATAGTCACCCTTAAAGTGGCGATACACGCCATGTATTACCAACTCTCTAACCTCCTTCATGCCACTATTATACACCATAGTCACAGATACAAAAAATAGTTTTGAATTTTAGGAGTCTTTTTTAGATTCGTCGTGCCTTTTGCTTTCCTTTACGACGAGATCATCAAGATTCTTGCCCGGGTTCAAGACATCGAGGTCGATGTATTTTTCCCCACCAGAATACCCTTCAAGCTCTCCGCGATCTTTGTACTGCCAAATCGTCCAGTCGCCGCCAAATTCCAAATACACCGGAAAATATACATTGCGAACCCAAACCGGATATTCCGAAAAGTCATCTTTTAGGTATTTGTCGTAAACGTCCTTTTGGGCGTAAATCATTGGCTTAGTTTTATATTCATCCTCAAGTACAGCCATAAAAATCTTTAGCTGTCTCACCAAGGCGTCTTTTTCGGGTGGCTCCTCTTCGGATTTTCCATGCATCTCAACATCTACCGCCGGGATCAACTTGTTCTTCAGGTCGCCAACTGTAGTTATGTAGTTCTCCGCCTGCGTTTCCCCGCTGCTTTCAAACGAAAAGAAATGGTATGCACCGGGCTTAATGTTACTCTCTGCGACGTTTTCCCAGTTGCTCTTAAATTTCTCATCAACGTGACTACTTCCTTCCGTCGCCTTAATATAAGCAAAGCGAACGCCTTGATTAGAGAGGCTTTTCATATCGACATCCGCCTGGTAGCTCGATATATCTACACCCTTCAGGGCATCTCCGAGAAACCATTCGTTGACAAACATTTTCCTTTCTTTGATCAATGTATAGCAAAAGAATCCAACCCCAACGAGTACTCCAATCAGAATCAAATTAATGATGATGGTTTTAAATTTAATGAAACCATGTTTAGCCATAACTACAATTATAACAAAAACCTTTAAGAAAAGAAAAAACACGCTTTAGCGTGCGTGGTGCCCGGGACAGGACTTGCATCGAAGATTCACAGTCCTTCTTTTTGAACGATATTTTTTCAAAATAGCGTGGTGCCCGGGACAGGACTTGAACCTGCACACCGAATGGCATATGCTCCTAAGGCATACGTGTCTACCAATTCCACCACCCGGGCCTGTAGCTATAATATCACAAAACGCCCGAAATTGCGAGCGTTTTGTGTAAAGCGTGTTACATAAAAGAATTGTCTTAGGCGGAACGTTTCGCGAGAACACGGGAAGAAAGATAAGCAACCAGCATACCGGCCATCAACGCAATAGGCAAGTATTCTTCTGGGCCAGTGGATGGCATATTTTTGCTTTGTTCTGTAGTAGGAGTAGAGGCTTTCTTTTCGGCTTGCTTATTAGTTTCCGTAGAAAGGCTACCGATTGTAGCGGCAGAGCTCGTATTCTTATTCTCGGCCTCTTTGTTCTCGGTGGTTTCTTTGTTTTCGGCACCTTCAGCTTGTTTAGCGCCTTCGGTCTGCTCGTTGTTTTCAGTATTATTGGCGTTTTCGTCTTTGTTTTCGTCGACGACCACCTCAGTATTAGAATTCTCAGTTACCGAAACAGTCTTGGTGGTTTTTCTAGTCGCCACCACTATAATGGCTACAATCAGAATAAGAATAATTACGACGGCGGCCGTAGCAATGGCAATAACTTTGCGTCGCTCTTTCTTATCTGTTTCTTCCTGATAATACATAATTAAACTCCTTATTCTATAATTATATCACACAATTGTAAAAAATGCAAATATAACTACAACATAAAACAAGAATAAATCAACCAGTATCTATGCCTTGACAAATATCGAAATTGTTGCCCCGGCATATTTACGGCTTTTTGTGAGGGTAAGTTCAGAAATATCTGGCGCTTCACCGGGGTGCGAGAGCACAAATATGCCACCATTTTTCAAAAATTGCACCAGATAAGAAACCTCATTCAACTTAAAATCATCATAAGGCGGGTCGGCCAAAATTACATCAAATTCTGTATCGGATAAGAAACTAGAAACTCGGCAAGTTACTATCATACCAGTAACTCCGAGCGAGGCGAGGTTTTCTTTGATTGTTCGCGAAGCTGCGGGATTACTCTCAATAAAAGTCACTTCCTTCGCGCCTCTAGAGATGGCCTCAAGCCCGAGGGCCCCCGAGCCAGAAAAAGCATCCAAAATAGTCGCTCCAGGGATTTCTTCGGAAATCATATTAAAAAGCGCAATTCGCTCCCTCTCCCCCATCGGGTGAGTCTTTCCGCCAGGGGTGGCGATAGCTCTACTCCGGTATGTTCCGGAGGTGATTTTGATACTTCCCTTTTTCATTACCCTTCAATTATAACACGGGCGAGGTCTTAATTCAGCGTCGTAATCTGTTGATATTTAGAGATGCCGTCCATCAATTCCTTGTGGCACGCCAAATTCGCCGGATCTTTCAAGAATTTCAATACATCGGCCTGTGCGCGGCTAATTAGCTTGGTATCAGAGAGTGAGGCGATGCGAAGATCGAGCGCGCCATGCTGCAGGGCTCCGTAAATCTCGCCAGGACCACGTAGTTTCAAATCCACCTCAGCAAGGTAAAAACCATCGTTGGATTTCTCGAGCTCGCGAAGTCTTCTAGACGGGAAGCTGTCCCCAGAGGTTAAAAGGCAACAATACGCAGAAGACGCTCCGCGCCCCACGCGACCCCTTAATTGGTGAAGTTGTGCCAAACCATACGACTCGGCATTTTCGATCACCATCAAGTTTGCATTTGGTACGTCAACGCCCACCTCTACCACTGTTGTAGAAACCAAAATGTCAATCTCCCCAGAGGAAAACTGCTCCATCACGGCGTCTTTTTCTGCAGGTTTCATCTTGCCATGCAAAAATTCTACCTTACATTCAGGGAATACCTCCTGGAGGCGTTTTGTCCTAGTTCTTACAGAGGTGACACCGGAATTCTCGTCGCCATTTTTGTCAATCGCCTTACAAATCCAATAAATCTGCTGTCCATGCGCTAGGTCGCCGTGTTTTTTCTTGTCCGGCTCGGATTTCAAAATTTGACGCATCAGTGGGTATAGTTTTTCTCGTATTTCTACCTCTGGCGAAATAAAAGTCGTGACAGGTTGCCTGCCGGTTGGCAGTTCATTCAAAATAGAGACATCGAGGTCCCCAAACACAGTTAACTGCAACGAGCGCGGAATAGGGGTGGCTGTCATAGATAACAGGTGTGGTGCCAGGCCGGCTGGCGATTTTAACATCAGCTTTTGTCTCTGTTCTACCCCAAATCTGTGCTGCTCGTCAATTACTACCAATCTAAGCTCATGGAATTCCGTGTCATCGGTGAGCAGAGCATGTGTTCCTATTACGATATCGACTTCGCCGTCCTTGATTTGTTTTTTTAGCTCAGATTTTTTCTTGGTTGCCCCAGTGAGGAGGGCAATTTTAACGCCATAAGCCTCCAAAACCGATGAAAAACTAGCATAATGCTGAGCGGCCAAGATTGCTGTTGGGGCGAGAATCGCCACTTGGCTACCAGCGAGAACCGCCTCGTATGCCGCGAGAGTCGCCACCATGGTTTTGCCAGAGCCCACATCACCCTGTAAAAGCCTATTCATCGGTGTAACGGCCTCCATATTTTGGAAAATCTCCCAAGTAGCCCGCCTCTGCGCATTAGTTAATTTGAAGGGAAGCCCGTTAACAATTTCCTGGATTTTACCCTGATTGAAAGGCACTGGCATGGCTTTTAGTTTCTCATTTTCCCTGCGGTTTAGCCTTGCCGCGAGAATTAACTCAAAAAGCTCCTCGTAGGCCAAATAATCTCGCGCTCCCTCTATAGATTTCAGAGAGTTTGGGAAATGTGCAAAATAGAGTGCTTTAGCCCTTGTTCCCTGCACCACAGATGGCAAAAGATCTGGGATAGAGGCAAACTGATCACGTGATTTATTTATCAAACGCTTAAAATCATTAGACTTTAAGCTTCCGTGAGCCACATAAACGGGCGCTAGGCCGCTTGATGGGTCAATATCGCTTATCTCAGCCGCAGAGGGTGAAACTAGGCTATAACGGCCATTTCTTAGCTCATAGAGCCCAGTAAAGAAATATTCTTTATCCGGAGAAAATTGCTTTACGCGGTATCTTTGATTAAACCAAACAACTTTTACTGCCCCTGTTTTATCTCGAACTATACCTTCGGTGATAGATAAATTACGTTTTCGAGCTCTCCTGGTAGACAGACTGTCGATTTTGCCCCTAATCACCACCTTGCCGGGGCGCATCTCCGAGATAGAGGTCGGCCTCTCGTAGTTCTCGTAATCACGCGGCAAATTATAAAAAAAGTCTTTTACGGTCCTGATACCATGTTTTCTTAAAACTTCTGCCGTTTTTGGGCCGACCCCAGTCAATGATTCAACCGGGTCAAACAGTCCCACTATGCTCCTCGCGCCATTTAGCGATTTCGCCATGGTTGCCCGAGAGAAGAACCTCTGGCACCTTCATCCCTCTAAAATCCTCTGGACGAGTATATTGCGGATATTCCAGGTTATCTCCATCCGAAAAAGACTCAATTTCGGCAGACTGTTCACCGCCAAGTACCCCTGGGATAAGCCGCACTACGGAATCGATAATGATCAATGCTGGAAGCTCGCCCCCAGTCAAAACGTATTTGCCAAGCGAAATTTTATAGTCCACGATCGACAAAATCCTCTCATCGTACCCCTCATAGTGTGGACACAAGATGATGTAGTGAGTGGTAGAGTGGTCAGTAGGTAGATTTTGCTCACGCTTCGCTGCACTCCGGGAAAAATCTTCGTCGACTAATCGGGACTGCGCCGAAATTCCAGTTTCGTACTCGTCTCGACTAGCCTCCTCAGATTTTTCTCGGGTTTGCTCAATGTTTGCAAAATCTACCGGCTGACCCCCAGCGAACTCTCTCGCCATCCCTTGGTTCCATATCTCCCCTACAGGGGTAGGTAGAATAACCTTTACCTCGGGGTCTTTTGCTTTTACTGATTCAATCGCGGCAAAAACCGGCTCGCACCGGAGAAGCATACCGTCTCCACCCCCGTATGGCGCATCATCCACGGATTTGTGTGGCCCCAGGCCAAAATCCCTCAGGTTTACGAAATCAAACTCTGCAAGACCCTTCTCGGTGGCTTTCCACATCATTGAGGTCTTGAGATATGGCTCAATCGCCTCGCGAAATAGTGTAATTATTGTAAACTTAATCATTTATTCTCCAAATTGAGCCTCGCGCTCCTCTGTATTCTTTATATCGTCATCCATCATGCCGATTAGTGCGTTTTTGACTTCCTCTTCGCTCCTGCCATTGTTCTCTACGGTATAAACTTTACCATTTGACCCGATGAGCGTGCTTGAATCAGCCCCAATATTAAAATGCATAGGCGAATCCGCAAGATTCTTATTATGCATTTCTTCTTCGGCCTTTTTCTGTTCTTCGAGCGAGTTTTTCTCGAGGCTTCCAATACCAGCAATGACCCCAATAGTGATAAGAGTGGCCGCTACGCCTTTGACAATTGTCTTCAGTGGTCCACGCTTGGCTTTGTTTTTGTTTGCAATAACTTCATTGCTCATCTTGCCGAGCTCTTGGTTTCGCTCTCTGTGGTCCTTTATATCCTTTTCGATAGCCTCCAGGTCAAGAAGCTCTTGATCGTGGTTGATATTGCTATTATTGATGCCGATATGTTTGATTGGCCCATCACCTTCGTGGCTTGTAAATCCTGATCTATTGGGGTTAGTCATTGTTTTCCTCCTTGAAATAATCCTTGGCGACAGCCTCGACGTCGACGCCATGCTCGTCTAATATTGCCTGAGCCTCTTTCGTGCGATCACCTTCTAAGTCGGTTAAATCTGCTAGTTTTTTTACAGCGTCAGCCGGTAGCCTGTCTAGTACCGCATCCTCTAACTGATCGATTATTTTTTCTTGGTCCATGAGCCTCCTTTACCGAGAATTATACCATGCGGCCGCAAAAAAAGCGACCTTTCGGCCGCTTTCCCCGCTGCTACGCGCCCACCCTGGGGCACATTGGTTTGTTTTAATCCGCTGTTTTTGTTTTTAATGAGTCTCCACACTCCACTAAAGTCAGTGGAACCCCTGTGAAGCGTATCAGCTTAATACAAGCATAAAGCATAACCAATTAGTTGTCAAGCATTTTATTTTATAAAAATTATGTTATAATATCATTATGTTTGTAGATAAAGCGAAAGTGAGTTTAAAGGCGGGAAAAGGCGGCAATGGTGCCGTATCTTTTCGCCATGAGATTTATATCCCGAAAGGTGGCCCAGACGGGGGTGACGGTGGCAAAGGCGGAGATATTATTTTTCGTGCCGACCGCAACACTAATACCCTAGTAGACTTTCGTTTTACCCCTATTCTCGAAGCCGAAAACGGCAAGAACGGCTCTGGCCAGCGCGCTGCCGGCCGCTCCGGCAAAAACCTCATCGTCGACGTCCCCGTCGGCACAGTGGTGTACCGAATTGGCCAAGAAGGTTCTTTCGAAGGGGGTCCGGAGCCTGGCAAGGCGAGGAGTAGCGCCGAAACCCCTGTGGACGACCGCCCCTTGGGACGCGGACGACCCGAAGGGTCGACAGGGGTTTCGGACACGCCCCGAGAAAGAATCCTCTTGGCCGATCTGACGCACGATGGCGACGAGGCCGTCATCGCAAAGGGCGGAGACGGTGGCTTTGGTAACGCACATTTCAAGAGCAGCACCCGCCAAGCACCCCTGGTCGCCGAAGTTGGCGAACCCGGCGAAGAATTTGAAGCAGAACTAGAACTAAAATCAATGGCCGACGTTGGTCTTGTGGGCCTTCCAAATGCCGGCAAATCCACTTTTCTCTCTGTCGTTTCGAACGCCAAGCCCGAAATCGCCGATTATCCTTTTACGACTATCACCCCCAACCTCGGCGTCGCTACCATAGATGATAAAGACCTACTTATCTCTGATATTCCAGGGCTAATTGAGGGCGCCTCCGAAGGAAGAGGTCTCGGCCACGAATTCTTAAGGCACGTTGATCGTACTGCTGTTTTGCTCCATCTTGTCGATATTTACAACGACGATGCCGGCGAGGCCTATCAAACCATCAGAAACGAGCTAGAAAAATACTCCGACCTCGCTTCTCGCCCAGAGATAGTTGCGCTTACCAAATGCGAAGGCGTCGATGACGATATTGTTAAAATGCAAATGGCTTCTATCTTAGAAAAAAACCCAGAAGCAAAGATTTTTACTATCTCAAGCGCCGCCCACCAAGGCCTTACAGAACTCTTAAGAGAATTAGCCGCGATCGTGGAAGAGAATAAGAAGGAATCTCAGCATACTGATTTCGCGAATATTGGTGGGGCCCGAGAAAAATCTGAGGAGGATAGTCGAGACGAGTACGAAACTGAAATTTCGGCGCAGTCCCGATTAGCCGACGAAGATTTTTCCCGGAGCGCTGTGAAGCATGAGCGAAATCAGTATGCTGATATTCCTACTATATCTCTTAGCCCTAACGCCATGAAAGACACTTGGAAGGTCGAAAAAATAGACGATGACCACTACAAAGTCACCGGTGAAAAGATCGAAAAATTCGCCCGCCGCACCGACCTTGATAACTATGCCAGCGTCAATAGGCTTCGCGATATCATGAAAAAGATGGGCATCCGCGCCGAACTCACTACCAGAGGCGCCAAACCGGACTCTATCATCGAAATCGCCGGCAAAGAATTCACCCTCGTTGAAGATTGGTAGGATGAAATCTCTTAACTCTGTTTTTGTGAGCATTGAGCAAGCCCAAGAAAATCTTTATAAATTTTAGGAAATTAGCTCGTGCGAACCGCGTAGGCAGACGTGAGTCACGAGTAATTTCCGTTAAAAAATTTATAAAGATTTTCCTGGAGCGAAGCGAAGCGCGAACGAAAAATAGCGTTAAGAGATTTTATTTCATCAATATTTAATGGATATAGTTAAAATTCCCCACCTTATCCGCCGGAATAATTGCGCGAATCACGCGATAAGGAACATAGCTATAGTTCATCTCTGTTACAGTAATAGAGCCATCTCCGTTGACTGCTTCAACATAACCGACGTGACCATACCAACCAGATGAAGTCTGGAAAATCGCACCAGCCGAAGGGCTACGATTTACAGAATATCCTCTAGCAGCGGCATTCCTCGCCCAAGCGTTGGCGTTGCCAAGCATCAATCCGCCGAGGTCTGGCCTCATATAGGATGCCCAGTCCACACATTGACCGTGTCCGATGCGATAGTATCCTACCACTTGGATATTTTGTCGCTCAGAGGTGTCACCGAGATAGGTATAGGTATATGACGAACTTGATGAATTTGATGAAGTCCTCCTCTGTACAACAGGGGCCACATATTCTGGGCGTTCTTTTTCTGGCAGAGTACCATCTTTAATTAAGATTCTCGCCCCTTCAGTAATACCAGATAATTCCAAATCATTGAGAGCGATGATTTCTTCTGAATTCGAACCATATTTTTCTACGATAGAGTCGATCGTATCGCCAGATTTAACGGTATAAACAATTCCAGGCCTACTTGGGATATAAAGCACTGTACCTACTCCTACCTCTGTGGTTTTGAGCCCGTTAGACCAACGTATCTGATCCGCAGAGACGTTGTATTTTGAGGCGAGCGTATCAATAGTCTCACCTTCGGCTACTGTATGCTCAACTACGCCACGCGAAGCAGAAATATTGGTAAGGCTTGGTTTTTCTATCTTACCAGCCAGCGAAATACCAGCATTATACATAGTATTTGTAATAACGTAGTTGGAAGCGGCATCAGAGGCACTAGCTAGGCTGAGTGCATCAGATAGATCTGCAATAACATAGAGCTCTGATAGCTGGTCAACAGAGACGTTATAGTCGCTAGCTGCAAAAGAATCAAGACTGAGGTTGACGTCACTATTTTGTTTATCTATGGAGCCGACAGAAACAACCGCTAGCGTCACGATACCAGTTAACAAATAAGGCAAAGCCTTCTGAATTTTCCTAAAATCAAATTTCTTCTTGCGTCTTGTCATAATGATACATTACAGAGTTCTTGGCAATGGTTGTAGATGTTCTGGATATGCTCAGACTCTGTATAACCATAATACATCATACCATCGTCTCCTGTCAAGAAGTAAAGATAAGCTGTATCTGATGGATTAGCTACAGCAAGAAGCGCCGAAAGCCCCGGATTGGAGATAGGGCCACAGGGGAGGCCTCTGTGGGTCCTTGTGTTGTAACAAGAGTCTATCTTTAAAGCATTCTGATTATCTTTGTAAATCTCTCGATCGGGGTCAATTGTGTCAAGAGCATAAGTTACTGTTACATCGCTCCCGAGGAGCATTCCCGAGGAGAGCCTCGATAAAAACACCTGAGCCACGGTTGGCTGCTCTGGCGAAGAAGCTTCTTTTTGTACCACCGATGCCAAAGTAATCCCTTCAAATAGAGACAATCCCTGTGCGCTGTATTTGTTTATAAGATCATTTTCTTGAATTACCCTCTCAGTCTCCTTAAGAAACGCGTCTATTACCTCTTCTACTGTGCTTTCACCATAAAAATTCAAAGTCTCCGGAAAAAGGTAACCCTCAAGGGTAGCCCCTTCTGGTCGCCCCTGCAAAAAAGTATAGTTATAATTCTTTGCAAGTGCCGCATCGATCTCTTGGCGAGTGAAATGAGGAAGTTCCTCGTCGGCACCGACGGGCTTGCCGCGCTCAACCTTTGTCAAATTATCTCTGATATCGTAGATGGTTTCCCCTGGGCGAATCGTAAAATCAAAAGTCGCCGCTTTCATTTCGGCCTCTTGTCTAGCATACTCCTCGGCGCGTTTTTTCGCATTTTCTTCCTTGATGTGGTTAATTAGAAAAAAACCGCCGATAGCCCCAATTATTAAAATAACTAGCGCTACACCTCCAGATATTAGCTTTGTGGAGGTTTTTACCTTATGTTTAACCTTCGCCGAGTTCAACTTGGCTCTATCGGCCTCTTTTTTTGCGACACCGCTTACGGCCATACCGGCACCTTTTATGGCGGATTTTATGCCAGACTGCTGTGTATCCTCATCAGCGTCATCAGAGGTGGGGCTACTCGCGCTGGCCATATTAGAGGCGGCGCTAAGCCCCTCGAGAAAATCCTGCAAAATAATTGTAGCTGCCTCTGCATCGATATCGCCTTTTACATAGTTTTTTTCGCGAGATTTGAGGCGTTCCTCGGCTATAACAGAGGTGAGTGATTCATCCTGAAACTTTACACGCGCCCCGGGTAGTTTCTCTGTTAATGTTTTGGCGAAATTACGAACATAAAGCGACTGAGCGGTCTCATTCCCTTCATTGCTACGCGGCATGCCAAGAATAAACAAGTTTGTATTGTTCAATCTTGCGATTCTAGCGATTTCCTGCCATTCCGACCCGCTGCCATCTACCTCAATAAAGCCGACCGGTACAGCAATCCGGGTGTCCGAATCTGCTCTCGACACCCCAATTCGTTTCTCGCCAACATCTAGCCCAATTATTTTCATCTTAGCCTTAAGGAGTCTTACTGTCTTTCTTTTCTTTGGAGTCCTTGGAGTCTTTGGATTCCTTTGAATCCTTTGATTCATCAGAATCATCAGAGTCCTCAGATTTTTTAGAATCTTCCTCTTCTTTTTGTTCGACCTTGTTGCCGTTTTGGTCTTTAATCTCAAGAGTTACGGTGATTTTGTTGGTATTACCTGGTACGGAACTTACCCACGGGAACGAGCCGTCAATTCTGGCATCGACTACTCCATCGACATCTTTAAGCATATGTGTTGCATCACCTATGCCGTGGCCCTTGACGAGTTCAGCTATGCTACTTTCGGTCAAATTCGGACCAGTGAGGTAAGAGGTCTTTAACTTACCAGTATATCCATTATCTGTCTTGAGGAAGTTTTCGATAAACGGATCCTTCATCTCGTAAATCTTCTGGTCATCTTTGAGATTTGCTTTTTCGGTAATAAACTCAATAACTTTGGTTTTGTCAATCGCAAAGATCGAAGTAGTTGTAGTAACTTTAAGAGTTGCTTTTGCGCCATCTTTAACCTCTTCACCAACTTTTGGTGAGATTTCTGGATCGGAGGTGTTCTGCGCTAAGCTAGATTCGATAACTAGCATATCGTCACTGATCTCATCCATGAGAGAAGCTTTGTTTTCGTCAAGGCTATTGGTGGTCAATTGACTCTTTGCTTTATCGACATCAGATTGCTGGACGACAGTGATTTCTTGGTCAGTACCACCAGCCATCGCTTTGTCTGAGTAGACATTTAAAGTGCTGAAAACCGTAGTCCAGCCAGCGCTTGAAGCAGAAATATTATACTTAGAACCTGCTTCGGATGCAGTGACTTTTATTCTACCGGATTTAAGACAGTGGACGACTCCATCTACGATAATCGGGTCGTCTTCTTTTTTATTTTCACAGCTCGATTGAGCTCCATCCCAATACAGTGTCGAATCGGCATCAGCAAGATAATTTAGGTTATTGATCGAAAACCTTGTTCCTGATTCGATAGAATAGGCGCCTTTTGCACTAAAATATGTATACACGACGACGTCACCACTCGCTTTTTCGCCAACGTTTTTCTTACCAGTGGCTTCAAATTCTATTGTTTGTGGGGTTTCGATTTTCTTTTCTTCAAGATAAAACTTACCCTCACTGGCATTTTCTTCGGACAAAGTAGTTGTAAAAGTCAAAGCTTCAGAAAAGTTGTTCGATGACGCCTTCACGCCCACGGTCACGCTGACAGATGGGGCAATCACGAATGCCCAAATCATAAATACTATCAAAAGAACAATACCAATACCGCCACAAATAGCGAGTTTTTTATGGTCTTTGATCCAAGCGATAAACTTGTTCGAAGTTTCCTTTAAGTTCTTCTTTTTTGAAGAAAGGCCCTTAGATTTAGTCTTAGGCTCTTCTTTCTCTTCATCTTCTTCGTCTTCAGTATCTTCCTCATCGCCATCATCATCTTCGTCGTTGTCTGTTTTCTTTTTGCTAGTTGATTTTTTGTCCGAATCATCGGAATTTTCCTTTGCCTCGACGCTACCATCTGGCTCTTCAATCAAATCTTCATTTGAGACGTTTTCTGGCTCACCTTCATCATCGACGGTCGGGATGGCTGGAGGCGTGTTGAGATCTTTTGTTACGGGTAATTTAGTGGAAGCAGCAAGTTTGATAATGGATGGATCCACGGTAACAAGCACAATGGTTTTTTCGGCAGCTTTGCCAGATTTATAAATAAGTTTGATGTTGACAATACTCCTAAAGACACCCGCTTTTTTCGGGGGGACTAAGGCTACTATTTTTTCTTTTGATTTCTCGATTTTAGCGATAACATCCGTGATGTCATCTTCGGGTTCTATATAAATAACATCCTTATTCATATATAAAATATAACACATTTTTTGATGCTTGTGTTAAAATATATATATAAATGAAAATGTTTAAGCACGATAAAACCACAAACGGACAGCCAAATGGTGGCGATAGCAATAATTCTGCCATGTCCGATTTGGTCCTAAAATCACTTCACGATGGCGTAGTAATAATTGACAAAAATGGTGCCGTTAAATTTATTAATCCTGCTGCAGTTCTTATGACTGGCACTAGCTCAGCAAGTAACGCTGTTGGGCTAGATTATGGCTTAGTTATCAAACTAGAGAGTAAAGAGGGTCGAGAGCTCTCCGAGCAAGAAAACCAATTAACCCAAGCAATCAAGACCAACCAGCCACTCGAACATTATCAGGCTTCACTTATTAATACTTCTTCGGACAAACGTTTCCCTGTCTCTATCTCTGTCATCCAGACCGACGGGGTGAATACCGACCGTATTATAACCTTCCGTGATATCACCAAAGAACTCGAAGAAGAAGGCGAGCAAACCGAGTTTATTTCTACAGCCTCGCACGAAATGCGTACCCCAGTGGCAACTATTGATGGATATTTATCCTTGGCCCTGAATCCGCAGACGGCCACTATCGACGAACGCGCTCGTGGTTATCTTTCTGCTGCCGAAAAAGCTTCAAAACATCTCGGCAAACTATTCCAAGACCTACTAGATGTCACCAAGCTAGATGATGGCAAGAGTAAGCTTCACTTAGAGCCAGTCGAAATGACCGAATTAATTGAGTCGATCACGAGTAATCATATGCAGCACGCTCAAGAATCCAAGCTCACACTCACATTTGGCTCAAACGAATCATCGGTAGAGGCCGGTCGCAAGATGCAACAGGTCGTTTATAGTTTTGTCGATACTACTTTCCTTCAAGAAATCGTAGATAATCTAATTGAAAATGCTATCAAATACACCCCTGAGGGTGGTTCGGTCTATGTGAATGTGCGTGGCGACGGCGACCGTGTACTTATCAATGTCACCGATACCGGTATCGGGATTTCCGCCGAAGATCTTACTCATATTTTCCAAAAATTCTACCGCGTCGATAATTCTGACACCAGGACAATTGGTGGCACTGGCCTAGGCCTCTATCTAGTAAAACAACGCGTCGAAGCTATGGGTGGCAAAGTCTGGGCCGAGTCCGCTTTTGGTGAAGGAACAACCTTTTATGTTTCCCTTCCGCGTCTAACTGCAGACGAATACGAAAAACGCATGATTGTGGTAAAAAATCAAGAAATTCAAAATCAGCTTATCGGTGGTCCGGTTAAGCCGCCATCCGAAAATCCATTCATTGCTTCCGCTGCTCCGGTAGCTCCGGTGGCACCTGCGGCCCCAGTTGCCCCCGTGGCCCCGATGGCCCCAGCCGCATCAGCTGCCCCTACGGCTCCGATGGCCCCAGCCGCACCAGCTACTCCTGTGACACCACCTGTTCCAACAGCGCCAGTCGCACCGACTCCGGCCACCCCGGCCGCACCTACTCCGATGGCTCCCGCAGCCGCACCTACTCCGATGGCTCCCGCGGCTGCCCCAGCTGTAACTCAAGCGGCGCCAGCTCCCGCCCCTATACCAACTCCTATGGCTCCCGCAGCTACTCCAACTCCAGCTCACGTTACCCCGACAGTTCCGAATTTATCGCCGGCACCCCCAGTACCCCCGCCGGCACAGCCTGTAGCGCCAGGCTCGGCGACACCACCGCCAGTGTCACCGGTGAACCAAGCCCCAACAATTGATAATAAAATAAATGGAGGAAATAATGAGTAAAGTAATGGTAGTCGAAGACGACGCAAACCTACGAGAAATTTACAGTATCCGCATCACCGCCGAAGGCTACGAAGTAGTATCAGCAGGAGATGGCGAAGAAGCACTTGCTGTTGCTGTGCGCGAAAAACCCGATTTAATTCTAAGCGACGTGATGATGCCAAAAATATCCGGGTTTGATATGCTGGATATTTTGCGATCAACCCCAGAGACCGCAAATATCAAGGTTATCATGATGACTGCCCTCTCTGCCGATGATCAGAGACAACGCGGCGAACGTCTTGGTGCCAATAAGTATCTTGTTAAATCACAAGTTGGCATCGAGGATGTTATTAATACTATTCACGAAACTTTGGGCGATCGTGTTGCAGCTGCACCTATACCAGGTGCGCTAAATGCCGCTCCGGCTCCAGCCGCCCCAGCTCCAGCCGCCCCAGCCCCAGCTGCTCCGGCTCCAGCCGCTCATGCTCCTACCCCAGTAGCTCCAGCCGCTCCGGCTCCTGCTCCGGCAACAGTAGAAGCTCAGCCAGGAGCACCAGTAGCATAGTCAAAACCTCATGGAAAACTCACTGGTTAGACTGAACAAATTCTTAGCCGAACGATTAGGTGTCTCCAGGCGCGAAGCGGATGAATTGATATCCTCCAATCAAATCACCGTTGACGGACGCCAAGCGATCCTAGGGGATAGAATTGACAAATCAAGCAAAGTATGCTATAATAACAAGATAATTCCGTTTGATACGGAATATCTTTATTTAGCTTTTCATAAACCAGTTGGATATGTATGCTCGCGACGTTCACAAAAAACCGCCCCCACCATTTATGAAATCCTGCCCAAGAAATACCACAAATTAAAAACCGTAGGTCGTCTCGACAAAGATTCTTCCGGCTTAATTCTTTTAACTAACGATGGCGATTTTGCCTATCAAATGACCCACCCAAAGTTCCGCAAAAACAAGATCTATGAAGTTGAACTTGACAAACCTTTGGAACCACTACATCAACAAATGATTTCAGATTACGGCGTCATGCTTGACGACGGCCCCAGCCAGTTCAAAGTTCTGAGGAATGAGCTGGCATCACCTCTCTTGAGGGGATTTCGGAGCGCGGCAGCGCGAGAGTTAGCGCCGGCCGCCCGTGGCGCTCGCCCCTTGGGACGCGAATTGCCGAAGGCAAACAGGCCGACCGGACGCGACCCGAAAGAGACGGTGGTGCCAGCTCAATACACGGTAGTTTTGACCGAGGGCCGCAACCGCCAAATCCGCCGTACTTTTGCGGCCTTAGGATACAAAGTCACCAAGCTCCACCGCACTCATTTTGGCAAATACGAACTGGGTGATATCCCCGTCGGTAAATATGATATAATAAAAGTATGAGCACTATACTAGGATTAGATATTGGCACGGAATTCGTCAAAGCTGTCCTTGCGCGCCCAAATCGCAAAGGCGATCTTGAGGTTTTAGGTGTTGCCAAAGCCAAGCAGGCCGAAGGCAATATGTGGGGCGGCGCTATTTCTGATATTCCAGCTGTAGTCAACGTGTGTGAAGATGCTCTTATTAAAGTAGAAAAACAAGCCGGCGAAAAAGCCGATCTTACTGTAGTTGGAGTAGCAGGCGAGCTAATAAAAGGCTCAACCACCACTGTCCACTACAATCGCAAGAACCCCAACAAGCCTATCACTGATAATGAAATGCAAGAAATTATCAAAAAAGTCCAACAAAAATCCGGCGAAGTAGCAAAAAAAACCGTAGCACTCGAAACCGGCAACGAAAACGTCGAAGTACGCTTAATTAATTCCGCGATTGTCTCCCTCATTATTGATGGATACAAGATCAGCAACCCCATCGGATTCAAAGGCTCAGATATCGTAATTCAGTTTTATACCGCTTTTGCTCCTCTTATTCATGTGGCCGCCATCGAAAAAGTTTGCGCCGAGCTAAACCTCGACCTTCTCACTGTTGCCGTAGAGCCATTTGCTGTTTGCCGTGCATGTCTAGGTGACGACCTTGATTCAAGTTTTTCTGGCATAGTTATGGATATTGGCGGTGGCACCACCGATATTGCAGTAGTCGAGGACGGCGGCGTCGAAGGCACCAAGATGTTCTCTATTGGCGGCCGCAGCTTTACTCATCAAGTTGCGGAGTCTCTCGGTGTTGACCATGAAGCCGCCGAGCAATACAAGCTAGATTTTGATACAACCAAGCTCGACGATCGTGTCAAAGCCAAAGTCGAAACTGCCCTTTCGCGCAACCTTAGCGTATGGTTGACTGGCGTAGAAGTGGCCCTCGAAGAATTCGAAAACGTCGGCAGTCTCCCACGAAACATCCTACTATGCGGCGGTGGCGCTAGCTTATCTATGATCCAAGAAACTCTTGCCGTTTCTGACTGGTATAAATCTTTGGCGTTTTCGCGTCGCCCGGTTATCCACTTGATTGACGTCGCAGAGCTCCCAAACCTCACAAACGAAGAAAAATTTGACCTTGACCACTCTTATGCTACAGCTCTTGGCCTACTTCGCGTTGGCGTAGATACCCTAGCAGGAGCCCCCGAAGAAAACAAATTAAGAAACAAAATCGCCAAAATCCTCCAAAAATAAGGGTTAGTCACCAAATATATATTTGTACCAAACAGTCCAAGTGGACTGTCGTTAAAAGCCATTTAAGACTATTATTCTATGACAGCTTTGATTCTTCTCACGCCGGCCGATGAGGATTCTTCTTTTTTGATCTTAAAATGACCAATCGCGCCAGTATGTGCAACATGTGGGCCACCGCAAACCTCGCGTGAAATCGGGTTATCAAAATCGCCAATCGTGTAGACTTTTAGCTTATCCGGGTACTTATCCCAGAATTGTCCGTGCGCCTTTAACTCGTTGCGCGCATAATCCTTATCATATTCGTCAAAAATTACGGGAAGATCCGCCTCAATCCACTCATTCACCTGGTTTTCTACTGCTGTTTTCTCTTCGTCGGTCATTTTGTGGTCTAGGTTAAAATCGAATCTTAGTCTTTCAGCGGTAGTATTAGAACCTTTTTGCATAATATCGGGCGAAACCAATTTCTGTAGGGCCGCAAGCAGTAGATGTGTGGCGGTGTGATATTTGATAGTCTGCTCGCCGTGATCTTCGAGACCGCCCTTGAACATGCCTTTAGATGCGGTTTGGGATCTTTCGCGCTGCTCCTTCAAGGCATCCTCGAATTCCTTGAGGTAATTCTCGGATAGTTTTATGCCCTCGCGGTAACATTCCTCCACGGACAACTCCATTGGAAAACCATACGTATCTTGGAGCTTAAAAATTTCACGCCCATCTAGAGTTTTATTGTTGCGGGTCATTTTGCTGAGCTCCTTGAGACCTTTATTTAGAGTTTTTCTAAATGCTGTTTCCTCGCGAAGCATTACTTCGAGTGCATTTTCGCGACAAGTTAGAATCGACTCGGGCAAACTCTTGTAATTATCAGCTACAATCGGGATAATTTCAGCAAGAAAATTATCTGAAATTCCAAGGTCTAGGGCTCGCAAAATTGCACGCCTGAGTAGTCGCCTCATCGCGTACCCTTGGGTTTTGTTGGAGGGTACCAAACCTTGCGCCGCGAGTAAATACGCGCCGCGAATATGATCTGCGATTACACGCATCTCGCCAGTGTTATTATCGTAAGATTTCCCTGAAACTTGTTCAAGTTTTTCGATGATTGGCTTCATTAATGAAATCTTAAATACATCAAACGAATCAATAGCTGCGGCAGCAATCCTCTCAAGGCCTCCACCGAAATCAACGTTTTTCTTCTCGAGTTCAGAAAAACTACCATCTGCATTGCGTTTGTACTGCATAAAAACTTGGTTGCCGATTTCCATAAACCTGGCCCCGTCGGAAGCCGGGTGCGCCAAACCATACTTTGCCTCATCTTGTAAATTCTCGCCAAAATCATAAAATACCTCGGAGTCTGGTCCACAAGGATCCCCAATCGGTGTAGAATCACAACCGCCGCCACGGCTCCACCAGTTTTCTTTATCGTCGTAGAAGAAGATTCTCTCGCCAGGCTTGATACCGCGCCTATCCCCTTCTTCCGCTGAGCCTATCTCGGCAATTTTGGCTTCAACGCCAGCCTCCTCGAAAACTTTTTGCCAAATTTCGGCAGCCTCAGTATCGCGCGGGATGCCATATTTTTCGTTGCCGATAAAACACGTTACATAAATACGCTTAGGGTCAAGCCCCACTTCTTTGGTTAAGAATTCAAAAAATCCACGAATCTGCTCTTCTTTAAAATAGTCGCCAAGCGACCAGTTGCCGAGCATTTCAAAAACTGTAGTGTGTCTCGGATCACCTACGTCTTCGATATCCTGAAGCCTCATCGAGGGTTGCGAATCACAAAGACGCTTTCCTTTTGGGTGGTCTTTTCCAAGGAGATAAGGCAAAAGCGGCTGCATCCCAGAGCCGGTAAACAACGTGGTGGGGTCACCTTCGAGCACTAGTGGCGCAGGAGTGATTATTTTGTGGCCTCTTTTTTCCTGAAAATCTAAAAATTTTTGTCTAATTGTATTCGCGTCCATAGGTGTAATTATACCACAGTTACGAACTCTTGACTATTTGGGAGATAAGTGCTAAAATAAGCATAAGCATTAATTAAAACAAAAAAGGAGCAAAAATGGCACAAGCAAAAAAGAAAACTGCGACAAAAACTGCGAAAAAAGCTTCCGCAAGGAAGACGCAGTGCCATAAAAAAGCATGTTCTCGTACTGCCAAGAAGCAAATTTCTCGGCAAGAGAAGATGCATGTTTGTATGGTCGCAGGCATGAGCATTATTGCAGGGGCCCTTCTCTGCGCTAATGCCGCAATGATGATAGGCTAGTTAATTAATGCTGCGAGTCTAAAATGCCCCGGAAGGGGCATTTTTATTGGATAATTCCGCCACCAAGGCAAGCTTCGCCGTCATAGATTACGGCACTTTGGCCGCTTGCCGGGCGCTTGATTTCCTTGGCAAAGTATAATTTATTGCCGTCAAATTTAGCCGGAATGAGCGGTGCACGGTGACGGAGTCGCACCTGGATATCTTTTGCTTCTACGAAACGATTATCTTTACTGCGCACAAAAACATCTTTTAATTCTAACTCTCTGGTCCAAATCGCCTCATGATTAAGGTTTTTTGACACATACACCACATTTTTATCGATGTCTTTTTTGACCACATAATAAGGCAAGCCATCATTCACTACACCTTTTTTGCCATTCAAATACAGTCCGTGTCTCTGGCCAATCGTATAAAACACCGCACCTTCGTGATACCCTAGCACCTCGTCGCTTTCGATCTCGCGAATTTCACCTGGGCTCACGTCGATATACTCCTTCAAAAAGTCCTTCATTCCAACCTCACCCACAAAACAAACACCCATCGATTCTTTTTTGTAGGCGTTATGGAGACCCTTCTCCTCCGCTAGTTTTTTGACTTCAGGCTTCAACATTTCGCCAATTGGAAAAATAGTACGAGAAAGGGACTCCTCGGAAATCCGATAAAGAAAGTAAGTTTGGTCTTTGTTTTCGTCTACGGCCCGGAGGAGCATTGCATTTTTTACCCTAGCATAATGTCCGGTCGCGATATAATCAGCTCCGGCTTTCATGGCCTTTTCGTAAAATAACTTGAATTTGATTTCTTGGTTGCACATAATATCGGGATTTGGCGTGTTTCCCTTTTTGAATTCCGAAAGCATATATTCGACCACCTTATCGAAATATTCCTTTTCAAAATCCCAAACATAAAAATCAATTCCGAGCTTTACGGCGATTCTCTTTGCGTCGGCGAGATCTTCCGCCCAAGGACATTTCATGCCGGGAAGATCCTTGGACCAGTTTTTCATATAAACTCCCACGACGTTATACCCCTGTTCCTTCAAAAGTAGAGCCGAAACACTTGAATCTACTCCACCACTCATTCCGACGTAAACGGTTTTAGCCATTGACTCTTCCCCTCTCGTTCTTGACAACCTCGTTGATAATTTTTGCGGCCTCAATTATCTGTTCTTCTGTGTTGGTCTCACCCATAGTTATGCGGAGAGAACCGGCAATTTGCGAGTCGGTTAGGCCGATGGCCGCAAGTACGTGCGAACGCACCCCTTTGGATGCGGCACAAGCGGCGCCGGTGGCTACATATATTTCTTTTTCCTCTAGCATAAACACTAGCCTCTCTGCATCAATCCCATCAAAACAAAGCACGATAAAGTTATCCAAAGAATGTTTTTTATTGATTAACTCGTAGCTTTCCAAGTTTTGTAAAAACAATTGACGCCATTTTGCGTATTTTTTGCGGTTGCCGTTTAAGTGTTCTTTGCAATCAGTTACGGCTCTCGCAAAACCAATCACGGCAGGGACATTTTCGGTACCAGAGCGAAGACCGTTTTCTTGCCCACCACCGTGAGTTAGGGGGCGAAGTCTTACGTCGTGCGACGCATAAAGTGCTCCTACACCCTTTGGGCCGTAAACTTTGGCTGCGTTGATAGTCAAGAGGTCTACGCCGAGTCTCGCTACATTGATATCGAGGAGATTGAGTGCCTGCGAGGCGTCCGAATGGAGCAAAAGTTTGGTCTTGACACCGCGTTTCATGCGGTTCAGTTTCGTTTCGCGGATTATTCCGGCGATCTCAGCAAGGGGTTGAATAGTGCCAATTTCGTTGTTGACCAGTGCGACCGAAATCAGCTCAGTTTCATCGGAGATTTTGTTTTGCAAATCCCTGAGATCAATTAGACCATTCGGAAGCACCTTGATAGCTATACCGTCATAGGACTCCGCCACGCGCCTGACCGAATCATGCTCTGTTTCAAGATATAAAACCCTGTGGCTAGCGGTTTTAGCTGCGCTATCGTCCGACCCATAACTTATAGAGGTAAATGCTAGATTATTTGCCTCAGTCGCCCCGGCTGTGATTACGAGATCGGAGGCCTTGGCTCCTATTCCATGCGCAATTTCCGCCTTTGCTGTTTCATAATCGTGCGCAACCTTCTTTGCGGGAAGATATGCTGCCGAGGGATTAAAAAAATCCACTGCAAAATACGGCTCCATCGCCTTGATGGCTTTTTGGGAAACCGGCGTAGCGGCGGCATGGTCAAGATAAATCATATGCATATTATAACACATTTGCCAAGATAATCAAGTTATGATATAATACTAAAATCTGTAGTAACTGTTGTTATCGCTTTGGCGTATGCCATCTACGGCGAACCTTTCAGAAAGGAGCTAAAAATGAGCAGTTTTTTTGTCAAGCAATATCATTTGGACCCCAATCAGGCTTTCCTCGAAGCTATTTTAGCGGAAACGGAGAATTTGTATCTCTGTGGAATTGAATTATCGAAGTTTTTCGATATAAACATTGGGTTCTTCCGGAGAATTGACTCATATTTGGGCTGTTGCCTCAACTGTGAACCGACGGTGCTGTCAATGATAGCCTTAAAGATGGTCCCCGGCACAAAATACGTGCAAGGAACTGTGGACGGGACCCCGCACTGTTGGGTGGAGTTTATGTTCGGCAATGAGAAATACGTTGCCGATCTGTCCTGGGATCTACCCTTCATCGAAAAAAGAAAAGACTATTACGAGTCCATCCATAAAGTCATACCAAAGTGGGTGTGCGGGTACAACGATTTCTGGGACCTTCCTTTGACGAAGTCTATCTATGACTGTATGCAGAGCAAAGAAACCTCCGAAGGTATCTTTGAATACCTTTCCGAATACTGTCGAGCTGACGCTCACGAAAATTATGGATTTGGGGACGGGGTTCTTGGCGAAGTCGTAACTCCTGAGGCATTTTTCCCGTACAAAATAAACGGAAAAGTAATTAGCTCTGAAATCATCAAAAGTATTGTTTCCAAAGGGGCAACTTCCCCGAGAGAAATCAATGAAGCAAACGCGCTGTACAAAGACATTAAGTCCTGCGCAATTTTAGCAATATAAAACCGCCTTTAGGCGGTTTTATTCTTTTTAATAAATCCTCCAGGGGTGGCTACTTGTTCTCTTCGTCCTTGATATATACAAAAGTAGCTTTTTCGTCTTCAGTTTCTAGTGTTAATTTACCAGAATTCTTATCAAGTTTATAAGTGTATTCATTATTTAGCGTATAAAGCCAATCGGTGTTGATTTTTAGCGTGTCGCCGTCGAGCGCCCAAACAAAATCATAGTCATTAGTATGATTATTGGTGGTGAGGGTACCCTTCCCTACCTCAGTAAATTTCCAGATTACACCAGATTCGCAGTTTGCCTCATCGTCACTGTCTTTTTGGTTGTCGCAATTTGTGCCATCCTCGAGCCTCCATTCCTTGGCGGAGACCAGATACTCGGCGTCAGAAATTGCCGCACCTTTGGTGAGGTTGATGATTAATACTACTAGCCCTGCAATCAGGGCAATAATTCCAAGAATGAGTACAATTATAGAGACTTTCTTTTTTGTGTTCTTTTGGCCCTTGGGCTTTCGTGTTTCTTTCTCAGGGGAGAGTTTTTTCTTGCTATCACCCTGAAATGCACTAGCTAGTGCCTCGGCGTCAATCTCGTTATTCTTATCCATGACTCTATTTTAGCAATAGAGTTTTGATTTGACAAGTTCGAGATAAGTCTTGGTCGCTTTGCGGAAGTTTTCAAGCTCAGCGCCTTCAATTTTTATGTAGCCACTACCGGTAGCCTTTTTGTAGACTCCGTCTGGTCGCACTTCGTAACGGATGGTCATTTCACCAAGGCTGTTGCCACTGGCGGGGTATCTTTCGTGCCAAATCCATACATTGCTTCGCGCCATGAAAAATTCGCGTTGATGACCATTAGGGATTGGCCCAAAAATGGTCCTACCAATCTTGGACTCGGCATTGACTAAATCCTCATAAGATGGCTTACTGGAATAGCGTGATGGGCTATTTTTTAGGCCCAGAGGAAATCTTGGCAACCTTAACAATTCTGCAAACGACATTTTTCAATCTCCTCCGAAATAGCGTTAAGCTCTTCGTAGACAGAAGGGCTATCTTTAGCGATAGGCTCAAAATTATAAGCCTCTTTTCTCGCAAAAGATGGTATTTTATATTCGAAATAGTTTTCTTGCATTATTCGTGGTCTCCTTCTCTATAATCTTGTACTCTAGACCCAGTTTGGAGGCCAGCCAGCGAGCTACCTCCCTTACATAGGCCGGTTCATTAATTATACCACGAAATGGCTCAGGAGTCAAGAAGGGGGCGTCAGTTTCGAGGAAAATCCTTTCAAGAGGTGGCGTGGGTAGAGTGGAGTAGGTGGCTAGGCCATTTACCCCTATAAAATACTCAGTTTCGTTTAAAATTCGCTTCAAAACTTTCTTATTATCGGTAAAAGAATGCACTACACCACGCACTTTCGGAAAATTCTCTACTACAGGGAAAAAATCCGCGTAAGCTTCGCGCACATGGAAAGAAACAGGTAGATCATTATCGGTAGCTAGCTGCAACATTTCTTCGAATAATCTTATTTGTGCTTCTCTGTTATATCCTTCATAATGGTAATCTAGGCCCACCTCTCCGATAGCGATAGGCGCGGGGGTCCTGTCCGAATGCCTTTTTTCGGAACGGGCCTTCTCTGCCCCTTCGGGGTGTATGCCGTATGTCCAATAAACATTATCGTGTGCGGCTGCAAATTCGGCGGCGGCAAGCGAATCATCGTGCGAAGTGCCAATACAAACAATCTTCTCTACCCCTGCTTCTTTTGCGCGACCAAGCATCTCTTCGGCCTGCTCCTCGGTAAAGAATTCTCTGTCGTGTAAATGACAATGCGTGTCTATCAACATGAAACAATTATATCACGAAAAATCCACAGGCTTTCACCGGTGGATTTCTTGTTATGCCCGGTTTTCGCGTTTTCGTTTGATAGGGTCGAGTTGACGTTTACGTAGGCGCAAAGATTTTGGTGTGACCTCTAAGAGCTCGTCGTCTAAGAGAAAGTCTAGACATTGCTCTAGAGACAACTGAGTATAAGGAGTGAGCTGAATTGCACCATCAGAGGCATGCGTACGCATGTTGGTAAGCTGTTTTTCGCGGCAAACATTGATATCAAGATCATCTTTTTTGTTTGAAAGCCCCACGATCATACCTTGATATACATCTACCTGAGGTGGAATGTACAAAGTTCCTCTGGCTTGGGCTGCATCGAGGGCATAGGCTGTGGAGACGCCAGTTTCAAAGGATATAAGAGCGCCATTTCGCTCAGGACGGTATTTCCCTTCTACCGGTCGGTAGCCCGATGGGATTGAAGACATAATGACTGTACCCTTGGTAGCAGTAAGTAGATTATTCCTAAGACCGATCAAGGCAGCGGTAGAGATTTCATAGACAAACCTCGTTGAGCCCGAAGAGGTTAGTTCCTGGGTCTTTAGCTCGGCCTTACGGATACCTAGTTCCTGCGAAACAGCGCCGACATATTCTGGATCAACCTCGATGGTAAGTGACTCAATTGGCTCTTCTTGCACGCCATTGTTGTCACGATAAACCACTTCTGGGCGACCAGCTTCTAGTTCGTAGCCTTCGCGTCGCATTGTTTCAATCAAAACTGAGAGATGCAGCTCACCGCGGCCAGACACTTTGTAGCCAAGTCCATCTGGCTGGATTTTAAGAGCAATGTTGGTCTCGAGTTCTTTTTCGAGCCTTTCGGCGATTTGTCGTGAAGTCGTAAATTCGCCTTCACGCCCCTTAAGTGGTGAAGTATTTGGGCCAATATAGATAGAAAGAGTAGGAGCTTCAAGCTCAATTGTTGGCAAAGCCTCAGGCTTGTCACCTGTAGCGATAGTGTCACCGATGTTCGCCTCCGAAACACCAGTTACGGCTACAATATCCCCGGCAATTGCTTCGGAAACCTCTTCCTTGCCAAGCCCCTTATAAATGAACAGTTTTTCAATTTTTCCACGCAAAACAACAAATCCATCCTCCTCGGCAGCGCTCCGGGCCGCTAGGCCAAGTCTTACTGCCTCGGATGATGAATTTGTTGTTTTATGTAAAATGCTAACACTCTGTCCTTTTTTTAGCTTGCCACGGAAAATTTTACCGATACAATATTTACCGAGATAGTTATCACTGGTTAGCGCAGCTACGAGCAGTTGTGCCGAATCGGAATCGGAATCCACTGACGGAGCTGGGATATCATTAATGATTGACTCAAAAATCACATGCAGATCGTCATCGAGTTCAGTGGTCTTGCCGGCTTTACCTTCACGAGCGATCGCATAGTAAACTGGATAAAACAGCTGCGATTCATCTGTTGCAAGTTCCAAGAATAGCGATTCGATTTCTGACAAAACTTCCGGAATCCTCGCTGCAGGTTTGTCAATTTTGTTAATTACTACCACTGGCTTTAGGCCTAAATCTAGAGCCTTAGACAGGACGAATTTGGTCTGAGGCATCGGGCCTTCCTGCGCATCAACGATAAGAAGTACGCCATCCGCCATATTTAGGGTACGTTCTACCTCACCGGAAAAATCTGCGTGCCCAGGTGTGTCGATAATATTAATTTTATACCCATCGTAATAAACACAGGTTTGCTTGGCGGTAATCGTAATTCCGCGTTCGTGCTCCTGGTCCATTGAATCCATGATCAAAGTTTGCGACATTTCTGCTTGATTGTCGCGAAAAGTATGCGACTGTTTCAAAAGCCCATCAACCAAAGTTGTCTTACCATGGTCAACATGCGCAATAATAGCCACATTTCGAATTTTATTTTTATCTAAAGTCATAAGAGTAATTCTACCATAAAATCGCCTTGTTGTCTAGCGTAAATAAGAGAGAGAAGGCTGGAATAATCCAGCCTTACATTTGAACGAAGCCTGCAAATTGCAGAGGTCAAGACCTCTCGTAAGACAGGCCGTTTTTTGAAAGTAACAACATCACCTCGGGGGTCCGCTGTTCTTCTTTTAGATATTTAAAAATTTTTTCAGGAGAAACACCGAACGATATCATTTCGTTGATTTTTTCTCCAATCAAATTTTCGTGCAACCTCGGTATCATAGACCGAGCTGCAATATCCATAATTTCCTGCGCCGCCGTCTCGTCTACCATCGCCTCAAAATGTTCGAGGCCAAAAGTGATTCTAAGTTCGTTCATCATCGCCCTCCCTTTTTATAAAACTCAAAGGTACAACATTTATCTTATTATAGTATAATAAAAAAATATGGCAAATCGAAATAAACATCTGAATCCGAATCAGGTCTATACACCCAAGCGCTGCTGGGTGGGCGATTCTCATAAAATCTGCTATGCTACTCGCGAAGAGGCAGAGCTGGCAGCCAGAGTGGCTGAGTATGATCACGGTGTTAAAGATTTGACTGTCTATAAATGCGAATTTGGCGATCATTGGCACTTAAGTTCTAGATAAAAACAGCTCCTCCATGATATAATTAACAAAACGGAGGACAAAATGAGTAAACAGCAAGAATGGGATGAATACTTTCTAGGCATCGCCGATGCCGTTTCGGCAAAATCAAAAGATCCTTCATCCAAAATGGGTTGTGTCATAGTAGACAATAACAAGCGCGTAGTTTCGCTGGGTTATAATGGCCTGGTGCAAGCCGCCGACGAATCTAAGCTAACTCTGAGTGAGCGTCCGATGAAATATCATTTTATCATTCACTCCGAAATGAACGCTATCATTTTTTCTCGCCAGGATCTTACTGGCTGCACTCTATACAATAGAGTTGCGACTTGTGAAAACTGCCTCAAACACTGCCTCCAAGCCGGCATTAAACGCTTCGTGTATAGTGAGCTCCGAGTTCACTCTTTCTCGGTAGATCCCAAACACTCCATGACAAATTTTGAAACCGACGAAGCTGTGGTGAGACTCCTGGCTTCAATGCCGGAGGTAAAGACGCTAAATATTACCAATGGCAAAACCTACATCGAGGATATCCTTGATTCTTACCCCGAAGGTTCAGACGAGCGCGCCCGTCTAGAAAAATGGCTCTAATTTTGTCGTCACCATTTAATCGGATCCATCCCGTGTTCCGTGAGAAACTCGTTGCATTTCGAAAACGGTCGGCTTCCAAAAAATCCATGATATGCCGATAGTGGTGACGGATGTGCGGATTCTATGACTAAATGCTTTGACGAGTCAACCAAGCCCTTTTTGCTTCTTGCATCTCTCCCCCATAAGATAAACACGAGGTGAGGTCTAGCGTTATTTAAATATGAAATCGTAGCAGTGGTAAATGTTTCCCAACCTTTGCCACGATGTGAAGCGGCCCGGTGTGCCTCCACTGTCAAAACGGTGTTTAAAAGCAATACTCCCTGTTTTTGCCAAGACGCCAGGCTCCCGCGCGGGTTTTTGTGCTCCCCAATATCAGAATCGATCTCCTTGTAGATATTTTTCAAAGAAGGCGGTATCGGCTGAGAATTTGGTACTGAAAAAGCCAACCCTTCTGCCGCGCCAGGCGTATGGTATGGGTCTTGCCCTAGGATTACGACTTTCACCGCATTAAGATCAGTCGCAAATGCCCTAAATACCAATTCTTTCCGCGGAAAGATTGTCTTAGTCTCATACTCTTCGTGTAAAAATTTAGATAATTCCTTGAAGTATGGTTTTTTAAATTCTCCCTTAAGAAACGGCTTCCAACTCTCGTGCATATGCTATAATTATAGCATATGGCAAAATTGTATTTCCGCTATGGAGCAATGGGGTGTGGGAAGACGATGCAGCTTCTTCAGGTCGCTTTCAACTATGAAGAGCGCGGCCACAAGGTTTGCGTTATCAAACCAAAAACCGACGTCAAAAACGGTACTAAGATTTTGACCCGCATTGGGCCAGAACGCGAGACGGACCTTTGCTTTGATAATAAAACCAACATATTTAAAGAAATAAAAAAATCCTTCAGCGATGTCCACTGCATTCTAGTAGATGAAGCGCAGTTTTTGACCAAAAAACAAGCCGACCAACTGATGCTTATCACCATATATCTCGATATCCCAGTCATCGCTTACGGTCTTCGGCTTAACTTTCGTCGTGAAGACGGCGGGTTTAAGGGCGCTACTCGGCTTCTCCAAATCGCTCACGACATCGAAGAGATCAAAACCATCTGCACTTGTGGCAAAAAAGCCACTTATAACGCTAGATTCTTAAATGGCAAATTAATTGCTGACGGGCCAGACATTTTGATAGATGACGGCAAAAGCAAGATCGAATATCGAGCCATCTGCCCCGCCTGCTATGAAAGGTATTTAAAATGTATATAGTGATTGAAGGCCAAGACGGCACCGGAAAATCCACTCAAGCCGAACTCCTCAAAAAATACTACGAAGAAAAAGGCAAAACTGTCGCCATGCTCGAAGAACCAGATGGCGATTTGCCTCAAGCCCACGATCTTCATGATATGATTTTGACGCGCGGCTACGATCTCGAGCCAATCACCAACGTCTTACTTTTTACTGCTGCCCGGGTCGAATTGTGGCGCAAAATCGCTGAGCCCGTCCTAAAACAGGGTGGCGTCGTGGTTTCCGCTCGAAATTACTGGTCTACACTTGCTTACCAAGGTTACGGCGAAGGCGTCTCGCGTAGCAAAATTATCAGAATCACCAAAGACCTCCTGCCGGAAAAATATTTCAAACCGGATCATGGTTTTATTTTGACAGTCTCAGACGAAGCCAGGCTCTCGCGCCAACAAAACCGTGGCAAAGCTTCGGAGACGTTCGAAAAAAAGCAAGACGATTTCCAGCAAAGAGTCAACGCTGCTTACCCAAGAATCGCCAAAGACTTCAATTTGAAGCTGATTGACGCATCCGGTACTATCGAGGAGATCTTCGAAGAAATAAAAAAGAGCCTTTAGCCAGTATTCAGGCTCAACCCAGTGCTATGATATAATATGCATAAGCTAAATAAGGAATTATATATGCCAATTAATCCTGAGTCTGTTAATACCGACTATTACGAAACCGATGCCGAAAACCTAGGCACCGACAGTTCTCTAGACTCCAGTGGTGCTACGAACGCCACTCAGACCCAGCCTGAAAGCACCACTTCATCGTTCGGCAACCGACAACTGGGTGCCAAGATTCTCGCCAACAGTAATTTTGAATCTCGTCAGCCCATCGTAACCTCCAGCTTCAACAAAGCCCTAAAGAAGGGTGAAAAACTCCCAGGCAAAAACGGCGAACGCAGAAATCACGCCTATCTCGCGCGCCTGGAAAACCTAATTGCAAAACACGGCAACACCATGGAGAAGAAGCTCTGGAAAGCTTCGATCAAAGACAGCCTCCTCATTAATTATGACAAAATAACAAAATCATACTGGGACACCAAAAGACAAGAACTTAGAGACAATGGCTACGGCAACGTTAAGCTAACCGAAGAACTAAAACACCAATATTACGAAAAAGAACGTGAGTTCCAACAAGAATCCCTAGAAAAATGGGTTAATTATCTAGGCGACGAACACTCCCCCTATCCACTCTGGTTCAAGATCTATGCTTGGGATGGTATGACCAAAATGGGTAATTATAGCAAAGGAAAAAATAGATACGAAGTCAGAAACGAAACCACAATTGCTCCCTATCCAGACCCAGACCCAGAAATACTAGCCGGCGTCTTTGATGTAATTAACCGTTATCACGGTAACGGTGAAAAAGGATTCTACACCGAAGACGGCGAACGTAATATCAACCTAGAAAAGATAGTCCAATCTGGCAATTTCTCCAAAATTTACAATGCCATAAGACAAGATATCGCTCCCGTCATAGAGCCACCAGAAAAAGCCGAAGATGTCAAAGGCGAATGGGTAGAATATGGACTAGGTGAAGAAGATGACATCGCTAGAGCCGCAAAAGGCACCGGCTGGTGCGTAGCCGCCTCCTCAGTGGGTAGACATTATCTAGAATATGGGACGTATGGGCATGATGAAGATGATGAATATGATGAATATGATGAATATGATGAAGATGATGATTACTATGAAGACGAGGATTATTATAACGATGGCAACGAATACTATAATGAAGTCAAGAAAAACAAAGCTAAGTTTATCATCTTCCACCTCATAGATCCCAAGACGGGTAGGCTAGCCAAGAACGGCTGTGCTTCAATTCGTCTTGATCCTGATGGTAAGGTTGCAGAAATCTCCGGCCTAAAAGGGGGTCAGGCTCTAAATGATTCTGTGGTCAGCATTGTAGAAGAAAAGGTCAAATCCTTACCTGGTGGCGAAGAATTCTTGCCTAAATTCGCTGACAAAAACCGCCTAATAGCACTAGATCGCAAAATGAAAAAAGGTGAAGACCTAACCAAAGAAGAACTAGAATTCCTCTACGAAATACACCGCGAGATAAACTCCCTAGATACTTACAATCATTATGACCCACGTATCAGAGAATTAAGAGAAGAGTATGGAATAGAATATGCCCTAGACCATGGTATTGACCCAGATAGTCTAGTTCAACATCTGTATCTGTGGGAGCTTGATGATAATTTAGACGTGCTCATCTCCCACGGAGCAAATATAGATAATTTAGTTTCACAGTTACAGTTACACCCGGGATATCCGGAAAATATTGCTTATAATCTAGACACTCTCATCTCCCACGGAGCAAATATAGATATAGATAATTTAGTTCAAGATTTACACCCTGAAGTTGTTGCTGATAATCTAGACACTCTCATCTCCCACGGAGCAAATATAGATATAGATAATTTAGTTTTACAGCTAGACTATTTAGATAGTATTGTTAATTATCTAGGCACTCTCATCTCCCACGGAACAAATATAGATAATTTAGCATCACAGTTACAACCTAGAAGTGTTGCTAACAATCTAGACACTCTCATCTCCCACGGAGCAAATATAAATATAGATAATTTAGTTTCACGGTTGGGCCCGTATGAGATTGCTGATAATCTAGACGCGTTCATCTCCCACGGAGCAAATATAGACAATTTAGTTTCACGGTTGGACCCGTATGGGATTGTTGATAATTTAGATGTGCTCATCTCCCACGGAGCAAATATAAATATAGATAATTTAGTTTCACGGTTGGGCCCGTATGGGGTTGTTGATAATTTAGATGTGCTCATCTCCCACGGAGCAAATATTAATATAGATAATTTAGTTTCACAGTTACACCCTAATAGTATTGTTAATAATCTAGACACTCTCATCTCCCACGGAGTAAATATAGACAATTTAGTTTCACGTTTGGGCCCGTATGAGATTGCTGATAATCTAGACACTCTCATCTCCCACGGAGCAAATATTAATATAGATAATTTAGTTTCACAGTTACACCCTAATAGTATTGTTAATAATCTAGACACTCTCATCTCCCACGGAGCAAATATAGACAATTTAGTTTCACGGTTGAATCAGGATTATATTGAAAATAATAAAAACATTCTCCGCAAATATGGCGCCAAAATCTAAACGTTTATGATATTATTTTTATCCTTCAGCGAACTGTGAATTATACAGCTCAGCATAAAATCCCCCGAGCTTTAGCAGCTCGTCGTGATTCCCTTGCTCCACAATATTTCCATCTCGCATCACTAGAATTAGGTCCGAATTCCGGATTGTTGACAACCTATGCGCGATTACAAACGATGTCCTACCGCTAGTTAGTTTTTCAAACGAATCTTGGATTAATTGCTCGGTACGCGTATCTACATTCGACGTAGCCTCGTCTAATATCATCATCGGTGGATTTGCCACCATGGCGCGCGCGATAGTAATTAATTGTTTCTCGCCCGCGGAAATATTATCTGAATCTTCCGAGATAACAGAATGATATGCACCAGGTAATGCTTCGATAATATGGTTTACATTGGAAGCAAGAGCCGCTTTTTTGATATCTTCAAGCGAAGCGGACTGATTGCCGTAGCGCAGATTTTCTTCTACGGTGCCACTAAACAGCCAAGTGTCCTGCAAAACCATGCCGAATAGTTTTCGGACGTCGGCGCGTTTCATTTCTTTGGTCGGTACGCCGTCGATCGAAATATAACCGGAATTAGGTTCATAGAATCTCATTAATAAATTAATAATCGTAGTTTTACCTGCTCCGGTAGGTCCCACTATTGCCACCTTCATGCCGGGTTTGACTTTTACGGAGAAATCTCGGATCACTGGGCGACCAGGGATATATCCAAAATTAACATTATGGAACTCAACTTCGCCTTTTACGTCATTGATGATTTGTGCCGGCAAAGTATCCGGTTCTTCTTCTGCTTCGTTTAGGAATTCAAAAATTCTCTCACTAGCAGCTAGAAGCGACTGCAAGGTCGAGGTCGTCGATGCGATCTCGGTAATAGGGCGATTAAACCGCGAAACATACTGGATAAACGCCTGGATGCCACCAATATTAATTTGGCCCTGCACCACAAACACGCCACCAAGCGCACAAACTGCAACATAGCCAAGATTTGTAAAAATATGTGTCACCGGGAAAGAAAGCGAGGAGAAGATCTGCGCTTTTCGTGTTACGGCAGTTAGCTTTTCGTTGACCTTTTTGAATTCATGGGTTGCATCATCCTCATAGGAATTAGATTTTATAATGATTTGTCCAGAATAATCTTCTTCGATCTCGCTGTTTAAAATACCTAGAGTATTTTGCTGTTCGCGGAAGTATTTTTGAGCAAAATGCATTATTCTTCCTACTACAATTACAGACAAAGGCACAACCACAAAAGAAATCAAAGAAAGTGGCACCGAGATAGTCAGCATGATTATCATTACGCCAATGAGTGTAGTTAATGACATCGAAACATCGGCGATTTCCTGCGACATCGAAGTAGTGATAATATCAACATCATTAGACATTCGTGAAAGCGTGTCTCCATATTGATGTTTGTCAAAATATGAAATTGGTAAACGGGAAATTTTGTCGAGAATTTTTTCTCTGAGGTCCTTTGTATAATTTGCTGATACCACTGCTAGAATATATGCTTGAGCATATCCAAGTGCAGCAGAAGCGCAGAATAGAACAATTACGAGTATGGCTTTACCGCCTAGCGCACCAAAATCGAGTTCGGGATAAGAATCCACCGCAATAGTAGTCATATCTCCAAGGATCTTCGGGATAAAAAGCCCTAGAACTGCAGATCCGATAGTAAGGACCACGCAGCCCAAGATTGGCCAACGGTATTTGCCGAGAGATTTCAAAAATACTTTGAAAGACCTCCACATAGAAGAAGTAGACTTTTTATCGCGTGGGGTGTTTACCGGCCTGGCGGCACCCATAGGTTTAGGCATGGCTTACCTCCTTCTTCATTTTTTCGGCTAGTTTAATCTCTTTCTTATATTCTTGGTCGGAGAATTGAGACTTTACGATTTCTTGGTAAATCTTACATTTATTCAGGAGCTCCAAATGTGTACCTTTGCCAACGACGCGGCCCTTGTCGAGTACCACGATTTGCTCGGCGTCCTTAATCGTACTAATTCTTTGTGCGACGATTATCATTACTGAATTATCCGTTACTTCCTTCAAGGCTGCGCGTAATTTGGCGTCAGTCTTCATATCAAGAGCCGAAAAAGCATCGTCAAATATAAAGATATCGGGGTCCTTGCAAATAGCGCGTGCGATCGATAGACGCTGTTTTTGGCCACCAGATACATTCGATCCTCCTTGTGCGATATGGGAATTGTATTTTTTTGGCATTTTTTCTATAAAATTCTCAGCCTGTGCGATTCGAGCAGCTTTTCGCATCTGCTCATCAGTAGCATTCGGGGCACCGAATTTAATATTTGAGCGGATCGTCCCAGCAAACAACATCCCGCGCTGTGGGACAAAACCAATTCTTTTGATCAAATCGTTCTTTTCGTAATCTTTTACTGGGATACCATTCACTAGTACTTCCCCGCTAGTCGCTTCGTAGAATCTCGGAATGAGGTTAATTAAAGTAGATTTGCCAGAACCTGTCGACCCAATAAACGCTGTAGTCTTGCCGGCCTCCGCTTTGAATGAGACATTATCAAGACGTTTTTCTTCTGCGCCTGGATAAGAAAAGTCGACGTTTTTAAATTCGATCGAGGCGTTCTTTTCTGGTACGCCCTTTGTCTTTTTTGGCCAGTTGATCTTGGTTGTCTTGCTAAGTACTTCGTTAATGCGATGTGCTGACACATTAGCCCTAGGAAGCATTACAAATAGCATAGACATCATCAAAAACGAAATCATCACATGCGTTACATACTGCGCAAAAGCGGTCATATTGCCAAGATAGGCGAAATCTTTAGAAAGCAGTGTGATGCCAATCCACGAGCAAAGTAGCGTGGTACCATTGAAAATAATATTAATTAGTGGGTTTTGGAGTTCCAAAATGCGATCAATAAAAATCAGTAACTTAGTCATCTTCTTATTGGTTTTTTCAAATTTCTTTTTTTCTAACTTTTCGTTGTTAAATGCCCTAACCACCCGGAGGCCGGTTAAATTCTCGCGCGTGAGTAAGGTGATTTTGTCGACTAATTCTTGGAAAATCTTGAATCTAGGCGCCACGAGCGACATGATCAGGACCACTGATCCTAGAATCGCCGCTGCGCCGACAAATATAATCCACGACATATCGGGCGCAGTTTGAATCGCCATAATGATTGAGATAATACAAAATAGCGGCGCCCTAAGCATCATGGACAGAATCATGATAGTCACCATTTGTACTTGGTTGACATCGTTGGTGGTGCGAGTAAGAAGCGAAGCGGTACTGAAGTCTTTTAGGTCGAGAATATTGAGGCTAAGGATTTTGGTAAATACTGCTTCCCTAATATCGCGCGCAAAGCTTGTCCCCACTCTCGCCGCAAAATAACTTGAAACGAGTGAGGCGGCAGCAGAAATCAAGGCAAGTCCTACCATTCGCAGGCCAGTTTGCCAGATGAAATCAACATTGCCAGGCACGATGCCATCGTTGATTATAATAGCCATAAGTGCTGGCAGTCTAAGCGTAGTCCAGACCTGTATTGCGATTGTTGCTACAAGTATTAGCGCCTGCCACCAATATGGTTTCAAAAACCTAAAAAGTTTGAGCATATAGTATATTATACATCCCTTTTATTATATTTAAACCCCTATTATTTACATTTTCCATTCTTTAAATCCGTTACGAGCCCACGCGCCTTTAAATAATGTTCCAAAGAGTCATATGCGCCGTTATTATATTTGCCTTGCGCGATTTCGGTGGCTGGGCCCACACCAACGTACCGGTAATGCCAAGTTTCAAACAGGCCAGTTGAACCATTTTCGTCTACGTTGACAGGTTCACTCATTGGCCCGCCTGCCCACTCGGCCGGGAATCTATCAATAAAACCATATTTATACGAATTAGCGTAAAGCCATTGCCAGTCAACATGCTTGTCATAGGTGTCTGTATCAAGCGAGGTGCCATAAGCTGGGTCGAGTAAATCGCAAGTCAGCCCTGTATGATGATCCGATGTGCCTGTTGCAGCGCAAAGTCTACCGCAGGTTGTACCACGTGCCCTATAGCAGGATCTTGTTTCAAAAGTATGACCCGGGTATTCTGCCTCGTAAGCTTTTACCATAGCATTTAAATGCTCCGCCGCTTCGGCGTCGAGGAGATTATCTCCATTATAGGAGTTACCCTCAACGATACCGTATAATTTAGAGACACTCACAAGCTCGTTTCGTCTTGCGTCGATAAAATTAGTATCCACGGTAAAATTCGGGTTTATCAGCATCAAATAGCCAAACGAAATCGTACAGTTATTAGACGGCACATTGGTAACTGGGCTCACGGCGGCGCTTTCCTTCTCTGCTGGTGGGGTGGTGTCGGCCGGTCCGTCGTTTGTGTCTTGAGGCTCCTCGGCTGCATCGTCCACGGTCTCATTTAGTAAGGCGTCTAAGTCTCCGCCTTTGCTCCAACCAAACACACGCATTACTCTTTCCCAAAAACTCGGCGAATCATTATAATCATCTGCTGTTATATCCACGTCATATGTATTGTTGGCGATGCTAAGTCGAAGCTTGCCACTATTCCCATCCATTTCGAGCTCGGTGTTTTTTGCAGCCTCGTCCCAAAGCAACTCATCAAAGTCAGCCGCTGTTTTGATAGCGACCGGGCCCGTCCACCAACTATCGTAGTAGCCAACGACTTGCTCGGCGTGTAATAATTTGGTCAGCTTGGCAGAGTTTTGGGTATTCTTTACGAGAGTTAAACTCTCATCAAAAGAGGCGGCTCTAGTAGGTGCTCCGAGTAGGCTAACGGTGACGATATGGCCGTTATCAAGATAGCCAGATATTAGACAATACCCAGAAGCATCACCGATATAACCGGTCTTAACTCCAGAGATGCCATATTCGCCCAGGACCTTGTTGGTATTCTCGAGCAATCCCGCCACGGGGACTTCTTGGCTTTTTGTGCCGACGATTTTGGCGAGTACTGGATCATTCATGACTTTTTCGCCGATAATGGCCAGATCGCTAGCCGAGCTCGTCGTGGTTTCACTAAAACCACAGGCATCTTCGCCGATCGTAGTTTGGGATAGCCCCCACTCAGTAAGCATAGAGGTTGCGTACTCGCGGTAGGCATCGATGGAGCCAAATGCCCAGATCGCCAATGAGTCCGCCATGTTGTTTGACGATGTAAGAAATACCGAAGCAAGAGCATCATATTCGGAAATATCTTCTCCGATTCTAACTCTAGTATTTGAACCGCCATGGTTTATATACCACAAGTATTTATTATACATTTCTTCGTCGATTGTTATAATTTCACCACTCTCATTTACGTCGAACGGTTTCTCTCGCATGATGGCAAGCCCCAAAATCATTTTGGCGGTGCTAGCGGTAGGCTGGATATACTGCTCGTCTTTGTCGAAGCTGCCACCTGCGACGGTCGCCCCATCGATCGCAATTGCGAAGTCCTTTGTATTGATATTACTCTCGACCTTAACAGGCAATGCCTCGGGGAAATCGTATTTTAAAACAACATTCAGTGTCGTATCTAGTGTGCAAAGTCGTATAATGAACCAGGTCACAAGCCCGACAATAATTACGCCGGCTATTATTATCGCGATAAATACTTTTTTCTTAGGTAACCTGATCTTTCGCATCTCGCTTTCTCTCCAAGTGCATAATGAAGTATATTATTGGCCCCATTATAATATATATATAGTACGAGAAAAACCTCCAAACAAGCATTGCCCAAAAGACGTAGCCAGAAGAGAGCGCCGAAAACACTACAAAGAACGCACCTTCTGCTGCGCCAGCATTTCCGGGTGTTGGCACAAAGTACACCGCACTGGTTACAGCCACCGTAGTGACAAAACATGGCAAGAAATCGACTTGCCCACCAAAAGCCGTTAATACGAAAAACGGAATCATCGCAACAAGAGCATTAAACGTAATTGAAAGCGCGACTGTTTTCAAAAACAGCCCACGTGTTTTTAGAATCCTCTTCACGCATTTTGCATATTCATGAATTTCATATTCGGTCTTTTCTCGAGTTTTCTTTTCATTTTTGACTATACGAATTTTTGCTAAGAATTTTACAAACAAACCTATTAGCTCGCTTGTGGCTTTTGGTAGAAAAGTTGCAATCATGACAGTTATCGGCCAAAAAGCATAGAACAAAAGGCCAAAACATGCCGTGCCGATAAGTACTGCGTTATTGATCGAGAGACTCCCAAACAAGAAACAGAGTACCGCGATAATAATAAAACCAATCTGCCCAGAAATCATACCAAAAATTGGGATGGATGTAGAGACGCCACCTTTGAGTTTGCTGTTTTTGCGCATAAAATAAATCTGGAACGGCTGCCCGCCGACGGCCGCCGGTGTGATATTGTCGTAGTATTTCCCGAGCAAGACGGTCCTTCTTGCGACTTTTCTTGCTCTTTTTCTGTTGAAGGTAGACTTGTCTATCGCCATTTCATACATCATGAGAACATATTTATGAATCTCTGCCCAAATTGCAACTACAAAACATAGCGCAGCTGGGATCAAGAGCCACCAATTGATTTTAACTTCGGAAAGCGCAGCAGCGTTTTCTGAGTTGCCGAATTCCGAAAAGGCCGTAATCGCAATAACAATGACATTTAATAAGACAAAAGCAATAATAAGAAGCGGTTTTTTAAATAGTTTCTTAGGGACTAACTTTTTATGGTCAATATTAGGATTGGCCGAATCTTTGGTAGATTTAGTCATTTCAATCTCTCAGAGCCTTGAAGTTGGGATATTCCTCCACGAGCACACGAATACAGCCAGCGATCGGAATCGCAATGATCGCACCAAGCAACCCAAACATATACATACCTATCACGACAGCACAGAGGATTACAACCGGTTGTAGCTTCAATGCGTTTCCTTGAATCTTTGGAGAAATGAGGTTGTTTTCGATCTGCGAATACACGATATAGACAACGGCGAATATGCCAGCCGCAAGAGGATTGGAGAAGAAAAGAAGAACAGTTACTAAAGTACCACCAATAAACTGACCAAACATCGGGATAAGATAGAACATCATCGTGATAAGACCCATCGGGATGGCGAGATTGGACGAGAATCCAAGTATTAGCGACAGCACAAACACGATGATCATTGAAGCACAACCATCTATTATGGCAATCATTATCTGTCTTGAAACATACATAGAAATCACGTTTGCCATTCTAGTGATAATGCGCCTTGCGAGGTTGACTGACTTTTTGTCTTCTTCTCTAGAACCAAGATTCTTCCAAGCGTTCTCGAAAATGTTCGGCCCTTCGAGTAGGAATAGTAAGGTTAGCACAAGCACCAACACAATTTTCATAATGATATCTGCTGCTCCCCCTACGCTTGAGACTAAGTTGGAGCCGATGATGCCGAACAAATCTTTCGATACGCCCTCGACTGCACTATTAATCTCGTGCTGGAGATCATTGATACCGATATTCCTACCAAGATTATTGATGCCGTCCCAACCACCAAGCGTGTTCTCGAATGTGGTGGGAAAATTCTGGATAAACTTTGAGGTTTCATTTACGACGACCGGGCCAATAATTGCAATAACTAAACCAATCACCAGGACCACAATAAGGTAAGCAAAAACAGCGGACAAAGTTTGATGTTTTTTGTCCTTGCCTAGGAACTTTGAGAAGAAACTATTTACTTTGCGCACCAAAGGTTTTAGGGCCAAAGCCAAGAAAATAGAGGCGCCAATAATAACCAGACCAGTAATTGCCTTAAAGATGATTAAAATAGCAATACCGATACCAAGTGGCACCAGCCAAAATTTAACGAAAGTCTTTAAATCAGTTTCGATCCTCTTTGACATAAAACCTCCTTATACACTTATTGTAGCATAAATGTTATAATAATGTGAAGCAAAATGCATAAATTGGAGTAGTAGAATGAAGCTTTTGATGCATACATGTTGCGCGCCATGTAGTGTTTATTGCATAGATAGTTTGAGGGCGGAAGATATCGAACCGACACTTTTTTGGTACAACCCAAATATCCATCCCTATACCGAGTATAAAGCTCGCCGTGATTGCCTAAAAGAATATGCGGAAAAAGTCAGTGCAAAGCTAATCATCGAAGAAGATTATGGTTTGGATGAATTTTGCAAGAATGTAGTTTCGGACATTCCGAATCGTTGCGTTAATTATTGCTACAAAAAGCGCCTCACCGAAACTGTCCGCTATGCCGCGAGTCATGGGTACGATGCTTTTACGACCACCCTCCTTGTTTCACCATACCAAAAACACGAAGAAATCATCAAAGTTTGCGAAGAATTGGCCGCTCTTTCAGATTTAAAATTCTTGTATCGCGACTTCCGTGTCGGTTTTCGTGAAGGGCAAAACAAAGCCCGCGAGGCTGGCTTATATATGCAAAAATACTGCGGTTGCATATTTTCCGAGGAAGATCGCTATCGCAAACAAATTGAAAAAGACAAGAGCGCGTCCTAGGCGGCTGCGCCTCAAGTAGCCACATCCAGGAAAGCGCCCCAGGCGGCTAGCAAAATTTCAAAAATATGTTACAATAATAAAACATGTTAGTATCTGATTATAATTATGATTTACCAGAGGAGCGCATCGCAAAATTTCCACCCAAAGAGCGTGGTACCACGCGACTTTTGGTTCTAAATCGCGACACTGGTGATATTACAGATTCCCACTACCGCGACTTAGACCAATTTCTAAACCCCGGCGATGTTTTAATTTTGAATGACACCCGCGTGATGCAGTCACGTCTATTTTGCAATCTCCCAGACGGCCGCAAACGCGAATTAGTGGTCCTAGAAAAACACGGTGACGAACCTCAACGCGTGATGTACCGTGGCAAACTTCACGATGGTGATGTATTAACGCTTGATAATAGTTCTTTCGAGGAGCATGGGAGAGATGACGATTCCGCCGAATTCGAGGGAATCCGGAGCCTGGCAAGGCGAGGACAAGCGCCGGCCGCCCATGGCGATGGGCCGGCCGGACGCGGCCCAAGAATTGGCGGGATTGTCATAAAACACATACTCGGCAATGGTATCGCGGAGGTTGAATCAGATACCGAGCTCGCCGAACTCGCCGAAAAATACGGCACCGTTCCCCTCCCTCCATATCTCCATCGCGATGCGACCGAATCTGACAAAAAACGCTATCAAACTATTTGGGCTAAGAACATGGGGTCCGCCGCGGCGCCCACCGCTTCTTTAAATATGACTGAAGAATTATTAGAAAAACTTCGCAAAAAAGGTGTGATCATTAAGTATCTTACCCTACATGTTGGTCTCGGTACTTTCCTTCCCATCCGCTCCGATAAGGTGGAAGACCACAAAATGCATTCCGAATGGTATAGTATTCCAAAAGATACGATTGAAGCAATGAGTAATAAAAAAGGTAGAATAGTTGCTCTCGGCACAACCGTTGCCCGCACATTGGAATACTATGCTAGAACCGGCCAAGTAGAGGGAGAAGATGACATTTTTATCTATCCTGGATTTGAATTTAAATTAGTCGATGCTTTGATCACTAACTATCATGCCCCAAAATCTACTGTTCTGATGCTCGCTTCTGCTTTTGCTGGTTGGGATCATTTAAAAAATGCCTACGAGCATGCAATCGACGAAAAATACAATTTTCTAAGTTATGGAGATTCAATGCTGATATGCTAAAGTTTGATATTAAAAAAAGAAACGGCCTTGCCCGCGTCGGCGTAATCCACACCCCGCATGGTGATATCAAAACTCCCGCTTTTGTTGGTGCTGCTACCCGCGCCACTGTTAAAGCGCTCACGATGAGCGAAATGCGCGACCTTGGTTCTCAGGCGATTCTCGCTAACACGTATCATTTGATTCTCCGCCCTGGTACAGATTTGATCAAAGAAGCTGGTGGCTTGGCTAAGTTCAGTTCTTGGCACGGCCCGACTTTTACTGATTCTGGTGGTTTCCAGATTTTTAGCTTACCCAATGTAAAAATTTCCGAAAATGGCGTAAAATTCAAATCTCATATCGACGGCGCAAATCTTGAAATCACGCCCGAATCATCCATGCAAGCTCAATGGGCGATTGGCGCAGATATTCATATGGCATTTGATCATCTAGCTAAATCCGAAAGCTATGAGGATATGAAAGAAGCTATGATTCGCACGCATGCTTGGCTTGACCGCTGTGTTGATGAAAATAACAAATTAGCTAAACAGGCAAAGAAAAATAAAGAACCTGAACAATACTTATATGCGGTAGTACAAGGTGGCACCTTTAATGATCTTCGCGCCGAGAGTGCCGAATATTGCGCCAGCAAAAATCCTGACGGTTTTGGTATTGGCGGAGTCTTTACCGCTGAGGGTATGGATGAAATGTTAAAAACTGTTAATTCGATTTTACCAGAAGATAAGCCTCGCCATCTTCTAGGTATGGGTCAAGAGCCTATTGATATTTTTGTCGGCGCCGAGTATGGTTGTGATACTTTTGATTGCGTAGGTCCTACTCGTATGGCTAGAAATGGCTCATTATATACTAACGACGGCCGAATAAATATTAAAAATGCCAAATATAAGCATGACTTTACTCCATTAATGCCAGACTGTGATTGTGAATGTTGTAAAAATTACAACAAAGCCTATCTCCACCATCTATTTAAAACTGACGAAATCACTGCTAAAGTTCTCGCTAGCATCCACAACGAACACTTCGTGGTCCATCTTACTGACCAGATTCGTGAGTCGATCGAAAATGATACTTTTGATTCATTCAAAGAATCATTCCTCTCTCGTTATTATAGATCATAAAGTGGTATAATTACTGTTAAGTTCTTTAGAGACTAGACACCCATAAAACTATTCACTTAAAGGGGGTGATTAAATGGATTGGGAAGCATTTGAAAAAGAAGCCAGAAACAATGGCTTATTGGAGCTTAGAGTAATTGACGTCCCGTTAAATAAACAACCAACAGCGGAGTCGATTAGAAAGATGCATGATAGACTAAAGCCTCAAATCGCACAAAATGAGGCTAATCAAACATTAGCTATGCTTCAAAAAACAAATCATTCATTAGTCTAGTTAAAATAGCTCCGTGTATTGCGGGGTTATTTTTGATTTTGATTATAAGTGATGGTTAGAATATCTTATCCTAGTCTAATAATGCAGTCTTAATTACAAAATATTGCTGCTGGTATAATCAATAAAAATATGATATTATAAATGCATAAGAACAGCCCCTCTGGGACGAACTGTTCTGAGTTGGTGCTAGTTAGCCTTACGGCTAACTAGTTTTTCTTCGGTGGTTTTTTCGTCTCGGGAAGACGATACACAGCAAATTAATCTGTATAGCCATTTTCGTCTCCTTTCTGACAACCTGGATACCCAGAATACCGTTTAATGGCCGTCTCATGCCATACGAATCATTATCGTAAACTACTTCGGTCTTTTTCGACCGTTAAACTCCGAAGCCAACCCGCATTCTTTATAACAATACCCTAAACAATAATCAACCCCTTAGATCAAAAATATTTTACATAAGTATTTTCTTAAGCACAATTAAATTACAAAAAATTATTTTAAATATTGCCAAACTGCGCCATCGGCAGTATCTTTTACGGCGATATTTTGTTTTGCGAGCAAATCACGGATTTCGTCAGAACGAGCGTAGTTTTTCTCAGCCCGAGCTTCCTCACGTTCTTGAATTAGTGCGTAAGTTTCTTTTGAAATATCAGGCGTGTCGGCGATTAGTCGAAGCCCGAATAGATTATCGATTTTTTTCCAATCTTCAAGAGACAGGGTTTTATTGTCAACAACAGCGAAAGCCTCTGATGAATTCATATTGTTATTAACTGCCGCTAGGATCTCAGAAAATGCATCAGAATCACCAGAAGTATTGTTTTGGTAGCATTCTGCAATTCTATTTCGCCAGTTTAGCCTGCGGTTTTTTGCACCTTCTAGTGATTCAAAAGTAAAATTACGAGTGCCTTGGTAGTGGCCAGAAAGTACCCACATTTTATAGTCCATCGCAGAAAAACCACGTTCATTCAAATCACCGAGCGAATAAACATTACCAAGAGATTTCGAAATCTTTTCATTATCAATTGTAATAAAATCACAGTGCATCCAATATTTTGACAGATTCGTACCGTAGGCACCATAGCACTCTGCGATTTCGTTAGTATGATGTACCGGAATATGATCGATACCACCACAATGAACATCGATCGGCTCGCCAAGTTCCTTATGGATAATAGTAGCGCATTCAAGATGCCAACCAGGATATCCGGGGCGATTCAAATAGTCCCAACGCATTGCGTGCTTTTCGCCAGGCTTGATAAATTTCCAAACAGCAAAATCCGAAGCATTCCTCTTTTCATTGGAAAAATCAACTCTGGCACCGGCCTTCAAGCCAGTAAGATCAAGCTTAGCAAAATCAGCATACTGAGGGAATTTGCTTGTGTCAAAATAAATACCGTCTTCTATTTCGTAGGTAAACCCATTTTCGGTCATTTTGTTTACCGCGTCCATATCTTCATCGATATAATCTGTGGCGCGGGCCCACATAGCAGGAGGGCAAAGCTCCAAGCTAGCATAATCATTTTTGAATTTATCGATATATCTCTCGGCCACCTCCCATACACTTGTCCCCTCACGCTTGGCACCCTTTTCTAATTTATCCTCGCCTTCGTCTCCGTCCGAGACCAAATGCCCTACGTCAGTAAGATTGAGGATACGCTTGACCTTGTAGCCATTTGCAGTTAAAGTCCTGACAAGCAGATCCCAATAAATATATGCGGTCAAATTACCGATATGCGCTTCGCTATACACGGTTGGGCCGCAGGTATAGATTTTTACCACTTCGCTAAGCGGTTTAAAATCTTCCAGTTTACGGCTCGCCGTATTGTATAGCTTTATTTTATTCATTTTCAGCGTCCTCTAAAGACTCTTTCAGAATTTTTGCTAACTCCTCGTATTTATCATGGGTTATACCATGCCTACCATCTGTTTTGATAGCGGAAATGTTTTCGCACTTCTTCACTAATCCAGGAATATTAAATGATGCAATTAGCTGGTCTCCGCTACCATATATTAATGTTGTAGGGATCTTGAGGTCAGATAAAACGCCGTAGTTTTCCTTGTCAAGCACGATTTTATCCATGGAGTTGATAAATGATTTCTTTTTCAAAATGTCTGGGTTCTTGGCTCCGACGAGTTGCTTGAAAGCATCAATCCCGGCCATAAGTGCCGGATTGTCGAAATCTTGTTTTGTGAAAATTGGTGGCGAGATTAGCACTAATTCATTCACCATTTTGGGATAAAGAGATGCAAATCTTGTCACAATAAATGTGCCGAGCGAATGCCCTACAAGCACCAAAGGCGTCTTAATATCTAGATTCTCGATAGCGTTTTTGAGAGCATCGGTTTGATCTTTGTAATCATAGTTTAATTTATCGTCATCGACGAGAGATTCGCCAGAACCGAGCAGGTCAAAAGTCACAAATCGAACATTGTTTAGAGATTTGTCATTTTCGAAATGATCTAGTGCTTTAGTGTAGTCGCGGGAGTCTGAGGCGATTCCGTGGATTAGAACCACGGTCAAAGCTGGATCTTTTGCATTACTTTTGTCGTGTGTTTTTGCGAGTGAAATCTTATTAGTCATCATAAGGTCATTATATCATAAGGTAGACTACTTAGTCTCCATATCAGGGATAATCTTGATGAGGTCCCTAAGGACGTCATCGTATGACATATCATAAGAACGAAAGCCAGCAGCAAAGGTGTGCCCACCACCGCCAAAGTAGCCAGCGATTTGCTCGGCGATTGGCGCGTCGGAGGCGCAGCGGATTTTGCCAGTGATCTTGCCATCAGGGTAAGTTTTGACAGCAACGGCGACTTTAACACCCTCAACCATTCTCATTTCCTCTAAGATTAGTACATTAGGGTTATATTCGTCGGAATATTCTCGTATATCGTCCCATGGAATATGTACCGTAGCAAGCATTCCGTCGAGCGAGTAATCAATTCTCTTGATGAGATCGGCTTTGTAATCAAGAATGCGTGGCGATTTTTTGGATAGTTCGCGGCGTTTTTCTTCGAGTTCTGAGATGGTGGCGCCAAGTCGTGTGAGGTCGGCCATAATTTCAAAAGTTTCATCTGTCACGGAAGAGCTAGTAAGGCCCAATGTGTCAGACATAATTCCCTGCATCATCGCCTCGGCGGCTTGCTTATTTATATCAAGCCCGATATTTTTTGCGATTTTGTATATAAGGCCTGTACAGGCTGGCCCTACCTCGATGATTGATTCATGCGGAAAACTAATATCGTCGGCAGTCTCGTGGTGGTCAATCACAAAAACCGGCGCAGAATATAAACGATTCTTTATCGCGGAATCATCGAGTAGTTTTGAGAGTAAAATTTCGGCCGCTGTATCCACAATGATATATCCGTCGGCATCAAAATCAAAATCATTCGTCACTCTGGACCAATCAATGAAATAGTGCAGGTATTTTGGAATATCGACAGGACAATATAGCGAGATGTCCTTCCCGGTCAAAAGATAGTCAAGGGCGATTGCGCTCCCTAGCGAATCGCCATCCGGGTTCTCGGCCTGGATGATGCAAATCTTTTGCTTGTCCTTCAAAAAATCTATAAAACTATCGTACATATTATTATTATATCACGGCGAACAAAGAAGAGATGGTGTATTGAGTAGTGACACAATAATAATACGAATACCTCCGTGTATTGCTATTAAACATATGATAAAATAATTACATGACATTTTTTAGCGCAGATAAATATTTCGAACGTTTCGAAGATATTACACCAGAGCTATTAAAAAAAGAAGGTGTTAAGCTTTTGCTTTGCGATCTAGATAATACTATTAGACTCCATTCCGAAAAAGAACCATCAGAAAGCCTCAAAAAATGGGTTAAAGAATGCCAAAAAGCTAACGTTACCATTATGGTTGTAAGCAATAACGGTCGCAAAAAAATGATGCAAAGATTTTGCAAACCACTAGGTATAGATTGTGTATGGTGGGCCATGAAACCCGTAAGCACTAAATTAACTAACGCGGTAAAAACTCACGGCTGCAAATTGAGTGAAGCTATAATGCTAGGCGACAAGTGGACTACGGATGTCTTTGCGGCACGTTTTGCTAAAATCCGTGTTTGGAAAGTCAAGCACAGAAGGAATATCAAATTATAAATTAGTACGATTCTCAAGCGCAGCACTCAAGGTAATTTGATCGGCATAAGATAAATCTACGCCGAGTGGCAACCCGCGCGCGAGGCGAGTTAGTTTGAGATTGGGATTTTGCTCGTGTAGTATTTTTTCGAGATACAATGCTGTGGACTCACCTTCTACTGATGGGTTGGTTGCGATGATGATCTCTTTGGCATTATCGCTGTTTGCGCGTTTTATCAGTTCGCCGAAATGCAGTTGTTCTGGCGTAATACCATCAATTGGCGAAAGCGCACCTCCAAGGACGTGGTACGTTCCTTTGTATTGTTTTGTGGCTTCGATTGCATAAATGTCCAGCGGCTCTTCTACTACCATAATAGTGGTTTTGTCGCGCGAATCATCTGCATATAAAGGCGAGACTTCTTCGTCTGCATCAATCAATGCAAAAGTTATAGGGCATGATTTAACTTTGTCGTGCAAATTTGAAAGTGCTTCACAAATCCCATCAGAAATTCTCTGGTTCGATCGAAAAAGATAATAGGCGTAGCGTTCAGCAGTTTTGGGGCCCACGCCAGGAAGCATAGCCAAGGCATCGATGGCATTCGTGAGAGCACTAGGTAACATATTACATTCCGAGGCCGAGGTTGCTGAGGCCGCCCATCAGAGGTTTCATTTTGTCGGTGGCAATTTCTTGTGCTTTTGCAAAACCGTCGCGCATGCAATTTTCGATCCAACGCTCGAGCTCGTGGATATCATCAAGGTCAACTTTTTCGGGGTCGATTTTTACTTTTTTGACTTTGAGTTCACCGTTGATTTGAACGATGACAGCGCCGTCACCCGCTTCGACTTCCACTACTTCGTTTTTGAGTTCTTTTTGAGCTTTACGTAGCTGATTCAATAATTTCATTTGGTCCATCTTTTGACCCATACTATTCTCCTTGATTTACGGTTGCTGTGTATAGATATATTATATCAGAATTATCTTTTCTTGGGGAAGTGATTATGCGGTATAGGGTATAATCTTCGGGGACCGATGATTTATCGCCCATAATCGCCAATTTCTCGGCCGAATTATCGACCTTGTCTCTTACTTTGAGATCAGTCTTATCCTCGAGTATTTTGTAAAAATCAAATTTGTCGTTTACTACAAGTACTTCATCCGTCAAATTTTCGCTGATAATTTTTAGGTTATGGCTAAACGAGTCGGCAATGTTTGGATTATATCTATAACCATATATATATTGCAAAAGTCCTGAAATAATCATAATACCAAACAGCAAAGTGATTGGGAAAAGTGCAGAAATTCTTGCATACGGGTTCTCCGGGAAAAGACCATACCATTTTTCGAGTAGATATTTGATACCATGAGCAGTTAAAATAGAAAGCGGTAGAATAATAAAAATCACGGCGTCTGGGTTGAACCCCGTGATGATAATACAAAAGATCAAAAGTATTGTGGCAATAGAATTACGTGAGGCAAAGAATCCTTTTGTAGTCGAGAAAAGACCAATCAATGCAAGCGCGAGCGTCGGCAAGCTAATTAGCGGGGACAAGAACACTCCCTCGCTGCTGTTATACCATGAGAATACAGGAGAAAAACCAGAAGCGATATTATGGAAGAAAGAGCCGGCCTCAAAGCTACTACTAAATAGTAGTCCCATAATAGTATCCGGACGCCTAAAAACGTTGATGCCGAGTATTACAAACCCACCGACCACAATCAGCGCAACGATTATAAGCGGGAGCTTTGGTAAGCTCTTAACGACAAAACGAAGATGCGGTTGAACAAGCAAAAACACCATACAAAGGACAGCAAAATAAACCATGTACGGCGTAAAAATAGAAAAGAGCATAGCAATAGCAAAGATAAAGCTATACATTGGCTTGGGACGTTTTTCTCCTTGGATTTTTGATCCTAGCCACAGGAGCAATGTCGGCCAAAAAACGATCATGATTAGTGGCGTCCCGGACCCGGCCAGGAAAAGAAATGGTGTTGACAAAACAATTAGACACGAAGCAATCAAAGAAACGTTACTCTTGAACCATCTATTTAGGAGCAGTATCAAAAGCAACCCAAGAACAAGACCGATAATAATACTAGGCAATTTGATTGCAAAAGCAGTTAGCCCAAAAAGCTTAATTGAAACCTTTTGCAATAAATGATATGGCATATCTACCATATTTCCAGAAAGCAAGTTGTCTTTTCCGAGATAATAAGAAGCAGTAGCGGAATCCATCTCGGCGTCCGATAGACCGTTTTGGGCGACTAGCGGTAATACCACAAGCAAAGTAATAAAAGCCACACCAAGAATAATGTAGCCTATCAAAAAACGATAACGGTATAGAAAAAGTTTAGAAATAGTTCTTTTCTTCACATAAGTATTATACTACTATTCATGTGTTGCATCAAGTGACATAAAACGTAGAAGTTCTGGGTGGAAGTAGAGCTCAATTTTGCCAACTGCGCCATGACGATGCTTTGCGATTAGTAGCTCGGTAATGTGAGTCTCTTCATAATTATCGTCGTGTTGTTTGTAATAATCGGGACGGTGCAAAAACATTACAAGGTCGGCATCTTGCTCGATGGAGCCAGAATCACGTAGATCCGAAAGTACTGGCCTTGGGTCTTCGCGCCCAGTCACATTACGAGAAAGCTGCGCGAGAGCTACAACTGGTATATTCAATTCCCTAGCCAAAATCTTAAGGCCACGCGAAACCTCAGTCACTTCTTGGACACGATTGCCTCTATACCTATCAGATCCCTGAATAAGCTGCAAATAGTCTACAACCACGATACCAATATCATGATCATGCATCGCTCTTCTCGCCTTGTTTCGTAGCTCTACAACGGTCATAGAGCTGGTGTCATCAATATAAATAGGCAACTCGTCCATCTCATCCATTGCGTCACCGATTTTTTGGAATTCTTCGTCGGACAAATTGCCGGTACGCATTTTCCAGTTATCTACGCCAGAAACATCGGAAATCATTCTGTCTACAATTTCGTTTGCGGCCATCTCCATTGAGAAAAAGAGCACGCCCTTTTTGTTGATAGTCGCAATATTATATGCAAGATTTTGCGCAAAGGTGGTTTTACCCATTGCTGGGCGGGCACCGATGATAACGAGATCGCCTTTCTGAAAGCCGGCTGTTTTCTTGTCAAGATCGCGAAAACCAGTTTTGAGGCCGCGGAGAGCTCCTTTGTTTCGGTGCAAATCATCGATTCTATCAAAAGCGTCAGCGAGCAACTGGTCGATAGCAACATAATCACTTTTTACAATTTTGTCGGATACTTCAAATAGCTCTTGCTCGGCGGCGCCAATTAGGTCGTCTGTATTGGAATCTTCCTCATAGGCCTTTTTTACGATTTCGGTCCCCGCCGAAATCAAACGACGCCTCGTAGAAAGCTTCTCAATAATCTCAGCGTAAGCTTTGGCGTGTGAAGCCACAGGTACGAAATTTGATAAATCAGTAAGATATGATGCAGAGCCAATTTCGGAAAGTTTTTTCTTGGATTTTAATTCGGTAGTCAGTGTCAAAAGATCGATAGGTTTGTGTTTGTCATAAAGATCAACAATAGCCTCATAAATAATCCCGTGTCTTTTTTCGTAGAAATCACGCGGTTTTAGAATTGACAAAACATCGGGCAAAACATCGTTATCTATAATAACTGCACCGAGAACAGATTTTTCTGCTACTTCGTCATAAGGTGGCACGCGGCCACCATCCTTATTAGAATGGGTTTCCTCCTCCGTCATTTGATACCTCACCTCCCATTATATCAGATAATCTAGATAGCACAGCATCCTTTTTTCCGTTATTTGGGGAATCCGAAATGTCGTGTATTGTAATTTTTACACCACTTGGAATCAAGTCTTGTAGAATCTTTTTGTTGTTGTCGCGCTCGAGGATGTTTTTGGCAATTTTCTTGTTAGGGTAAATATGTAAAACCTCGCCATCAAAAGAATGTTTGCTCTTTAGTAATTGCGAATGGATCGCGTCGCTTTTTTCTTGCGCCATTTCTAGCAATCGGCCCCAGTTGAAATCAATATCAGTGGTTGGTTGCTTGGCAGTCGGGTGGGTCGGCGCTTGGACTTTTGGCGCGTTAATGGTGGCGGTGGTAGTGCCGGTAGTGGTGGTGCGAGTGGTGACAGTAGTAGTGGCGGTGCTGGTGGCAGTACCGGTGGTAGTGGTGGTGCCGGTGGCAATGGTGGCTGGACTAACCCTGCTCCCGGGTCTACTCAGAGCCACGAGTAGTTTTGCCTCGGCATATGGAGCTTTGACGTCGGGGAGTTTTGCTAGGAGCTCCATCAGGCTAGGCTTTGGCGAATCTATGATACTGGCGATGAGCTCACTTGCTAGAGTGTCTGCCTTGACTCCAGTAGAAAGCGAATTTTTGATTATGCTAAATACTTTTTTGGTTTCGCCTGATTCATAAGCAGTAATCAGAGAATTAATAGCTTCGTCTTCGGGTAAACCCAGGGCATCTGTTACCATCTCTTTGGTGATTTCGTCTTCAGAAAGTGATGAAAGCTGGTCTAGCAAGGACAACGTATCTCTAAATGACCCGCCACCTCTCTTTACAATGATACTTAGAGCCTCATCTGTGATTTTGATTTTTTCTTTGTCGGTAATTGTTTTTAAATAATCGAACATTACTTGACGGTCGGCGAGTTTAAATGTAAAACTCTGGGCCCTCGAAGTAATGGTAACGGGTACCTTGTAGGCATCAGTGGTAGCCATAATAAAGATAACGTGTTTTGGCGGCTCTTCCAAAGTTTTGAGAAGCGCATTGAACGCTTCTTTTGTAAGCATATGAACTTCGTCTATGATATATACTTTATATTTGCCGCTCGAAGGAGCGATGGCGACTTTTTCGCGAAGATCACGGATGTTATCGATGCCACGGTTTGACGCACCATCTATTTCGATAATATCAATATATTCATCCTCGATATCGTATCTAAAACCATTGACCTCATGCGCCAAAATTCTAGCTACGCTAGTCTTGCCGCAGCCCCTAGGGCCAATAAAAAGATACGCATGGTTTATCTTGCCTTGCTTTAATGACTTCACCAAGGGATCAGTCACCTGTGATTGACCGACAACATCAGTAAGCTTTAATGGCCTATATCTTCTATAGAGACTTTTCATTCAGATAGTTATAGCGCCGCCTCGACTGCCGCCCAGGTTGCGTCTTCGTTATCAGCCGGAATCACCACCGAGACCTGAGCTCCTTCGCGTAAATGGAAATATGTTACAGAGGCATAAAGAATCTGATATTCTTTGCCGCCTACTTCAACAAAATATTTGTCGTCATGATGTGACAAAGTGCCGATCACGGTCCTGCGCTCAACCGGCCCAATCTGCTTATATAAGAATTTGCCATCGTCGCTAATTGTAAGTTTCATAATGTCACCTTCAACTAGTTTAGATTTTGAAGCGTAATTAGCTGGAACTGGATAATTCTTGCCATCTGGGCCAATCATGATTTGGCCATCAAAAATGCCTTCGATTACTTTACCTTCCGGCGTTGAGACAACGGTGTCGCTAGGTACTTCAATCGTATCTCCATCACCCAAAATAGATACGAGCAATTCTTTTGCTGCTGACAAATTAGTTTCTGCTTCTCCAAGCAAACTTCTAAGTCGTTTTATTTGTTTTTCTGGTATTTCAGACATCACCTCGCATTCCTGTCTAAATATAATATTAATATTATATTATATCTAACGCGAAATAAAGTCAATAGAAACGCGCAAAACTTTTCCACCATTTTAACGGCGGTAAAAGCAAAAATGTTGTAAATTTTACAATAAAATGTTTATGATTAATTAGTCTTGTTTGTAAAGACCGGTATGCCTTGAATTGTCATAAATCATTGTCGGAATGCCTTTTGCATTCAGTTGGTCTAAGACAATTGTTTGGTTTTGGTTGATTTTGTCGGCGATTTCTGGAGTTTCGGATATCTTTTTGACTTCTTGTATTTCGTCGGCATTGAGGCCAAAATCGGAAAGCCAAGACTGTAGTTTATGCTCAGCCTCTTCGTGACTGTATTCTTCGTTGAACATTGTTTGGTACGGAATGCCTTCGCTATTCGTGCCGCTGAATATTTTATCGAGAATTTTGAGCGAAAGCCCTGACTTTACTTGCTCCACGGCAAACAAGTACCTTACGATGAGCTCGGAATTTTTGAACTTGTAATTCCCGTCCCCATCGCGAATCGGGAAAGGCACCAGGCGCACGTTGTATTTTTCGAAGAATCCAGAGCTTTTTTGGTTGTTAAACGATTGTTTGCAAACTAGACAGCCCGGGTCAAAGATATCGACGGCGGTCGTAGCTCCCTCAGAAGGGTTGTCAGAAACGTCGATATAGTTGAAGTTGTATTCATCGGGATTATAAGATTTGAACTTGTCTGGAATAGCCCCGAAGATTTCTCCCCATTCGGTAAACCAGCGGCCTGTCGCCTCGAGCGGGTTGGACGGTTCTGCTTCGTCAATCGAGCAGATTTCGGCGCCCATTGTGCAGGCTGATGGTTTTGTCACGTTGCAAGACCCGAACACCCAGAGTGCGAGCAATGATTTAATAGCGACGACGATCGCCCAGACCGCAACTACCACGATTACAATAGAAAGAACCTCGATAATTATAGATAAGGGCTTTACCCATTTTGGATGTTTTAACATGATACGAGAAAGCAATGTGTTCTTGACGTCATCTTTGAATCCGGTTTCGCATTTTTGTAGTCGGACCTTTTTCCATAGACAGCCCCAAGCTTTTTTAAGGGATTTTAGATAAGCCTTCCCGACTTTGGGTTTGAAAATCGAAATGATGGCAACAAAGATACCAATCAAAGCAAGTATAATAAACGCTGCAATGCACACCATAATGTAACTATTTTACCACAAGTCGAATGAAAAAAAAGCCCCAAGTTCCGGGGCTTTTTTCAGGGCTTTTCCCGATTTTATTCCGGGGTTTCCCCGATCTCGGGGCTAAAGGGTTATTGTTCGATTTCGGCAATAGTTTTGACAATAAGCACCTAAATTTGCAGCGCTAATGGATGATTTTTTCGAGAATGTTCTTAACCTTCTCGACGTCTTCTGGTCGGTTGTGAATACCGAGCGAGAATCGAACGAGTGGTGGCATACCGAGCACGTGATCTAGGTAGTAGTGAGCGCAGAAATAACCAGTTCGGGCCATGATGTTTTCACGGCTGAGTGCAGTCCCTAGAAGATGGGAATCTAGCCCATCGACATAGAATGACATTGTGGGGTTTGCTTCATGGTTTACAAAATGAACTTTATCTGAGCTCTTCAAAAACTCGTAAAGCTCGGTGTAATTATCAGTAAGATTCTTCCAGTCGGATTTTGGTAGTTTCATTAACCACTTAAGAGCCGCGCCAAGGCCCACGATTTCGCCCCAAGCCTGCAAGCCGGATTCGAATCTGGTATAACGGTGTTCCTTGTTCTCGGCAGACAATTGATAAGAATCAGCCTCGACATCGTCTACCATACCACCGCCAAGAAAACCATGATCTAGCACATCCAGGAGGCTATCTTGCCAAACAATCACGCCGAGACTTGGCGCGTACATTTTGTGCGCCGAGAAACAAATCGCGTCAGCTTCAACACCTCGCACGACGTCTGCCGAATGAGCCATGGCCTGCGCCGCATCAATAATCACGATGCCACCAGCCTTGTGTACGGTTTTTACGAGTTCTTTAATGTTCCCAAGTTTGCGGCCGTCGAAATTTGACGCGCAGTTGACTACTACTACAGCGCCAGAAAAATCATAATCAGACAATTTGATCGAGCCGTCGTCTTCCCTTTTCATTACCTCGCGGGGTAGCCCAGTTCTTTCGGAAAAAGCAATCGTCGCAAGAAACGGCGAATTGTGTTCGATCTCACTCGTCATCACCTTTTTGAATAAATCGCCTTTTAACTGCGACAAAATCAAATTAATACCATAAGTGGTGTTAAGTGTAAACGAAACTGTGTATTTCTTGGGTTTTAAATCGACATATTTCAAAACTAATTCCCTGGTTTCGTCGACTTTTGTATCTGTCTCGACACCCCATTTATATTTAACTCTTTCACCACATGAATTATGTTCAGTGTAGTAATTATTAATAGCGTCAATCACGCATCGAGGGCGAAGACTTTGGCACGCCGCATCAAGATAAACATCTCCCTCACCTAAATAATCAAATTCTTTCATATAAAAATTATACAACAAAAAACACCCAAAGTGGGTGTTTTTGCCAATTAGTCAACCTAAAATGATTTAAGCGAGCTCGACAGTAGCACCAGCTTCTTCAAGAGCTTTCTTCATTGCTTCAGCGTCAGCTTTTGCAACTTTCTCTTTTACGGTTGCAGGAGCACCGTCAACGATAGCTTTTGCTTCGCCAAGACCAAGGCCAGTAGCCTCTTTGACAGCCTTGATGACTGCGATCTTTTGTGCGCCAGCGTCTTTCAAGACGACATCATATTCGCTCTTGCCTTCATCGGCAGCAGCACCGGCGTCAGCGGCAGGACCAGCAGCGACAGCAACAGCTGCAGCAGCAGGCTCAATGCCATATTCATCTTTAAGTACATTTTTAAGTTCGTTTACTTCGAGAACAGTCAATTTGACCAATTCCTCAGCTAGTTTTTTGATATCAGTAGCCATAATTATTCCTTTCAATTAATAATTAAATGTTGCTAATTAGCGTGAGCTTCAAGACCAGATACGATCCCGGAGATGCCACCGGCAAGTCCAGAAATACTGTCCGTAACTGGTGATAGAAGTTGTGCCACGACCTGGGCGATAAGCTCGTCTTTGGTCGGCATAGCAGCGAGAGTTTTGACTTCCGCCTCGGAAAGTGCATTCCCGAGATCGTTAAAACCACCCGCGATACTAAGTGCTTTGTGAGTTTTAGCAAAAGCAGCTAAAACTTTAGCAGGAGCAACTTCATCTTCGCTAGAGACCGCATATAGCAATTGGCCGGTAAGGCCGGTTGTGTCCGTGTCTTTGTAGACGGCAATTTGTCCCATAGCTACACGAACCAAGCGGTTCTTCACAACCTTGATTTTGACACCAGCTTCTCTGGCAGCTTTTCTTAGCTCCTGGAGTTCAGCTACGGTCAAACCTTGATACTTTGCATAGACGGTAGTCTTTGCGCCTGACAAAAGCTCAGTTAAATCAGCAACCAATGTGTTCTTTTTATCCTTAGAAATTGCCATAAAAAAGTTCCTTTGGTTTAATTTGATAATTTGGTTGACTAATTGTTAAATTTCGTCACCAAATATAATTACAAGATAATTCCTCGGCGACATGATTAAGGATTACTCCCGTCGCTGTCTTTGGTAACTTAGTTAATTATATCACGATTAGAATGAAAAAACAAGGGTTAGAGAGCTAATTATAGGACTAGTTACGTATGTCTTTAGTCGTGGAGAATTGGACCAGTGAACCAACGGCGGTAAGCCCGATAATGATCGGCCAGTAGAATATCGAAAATTGAATCGACGGGACTAAGGTGAGGAATACTAATGTGATTAAGTATGCTCCGGCGAGAGAAGTTGAAATAATTATCGCCGGCTTAATTAACATAACAGCAAATGCCGCCGCAATGACGCCAACAACACCGCCGATAGCCAAAGTCTGTACCTCGGTGCCAAAATACCTGATCGTCACCATCATAACGAGCGCAAAACAGATCCCGCCAACGCAGAGTTTTTCGATCGAAAAACCAAGTAAACCAAGTAGTAAACCACCGCCGATCGGAAGTAGAATTTGCCAAAGATTATTCTCGGCGATTTGTGGAACCCAGGTATTGATGGTAGGCAAAAACAAAGACATCAGGTTATAACCAAGTATAAACCAGATCAAGAAAAAAGCGATTTTCTTGATACGAAAACCGCAAAACAAGACAAGAAGACCAAGCACGGCAAATACAATCAATTCATATATTGCCAAACCTTGCAATGCTTCCATAGGCCAATTATAGCACAAAAAATCTCCCAGCAGGGAGATTTTTTGTCTAGACTAAATATTAGATTAGTTGTAGATGTTTTCGATTTGGATCGAAGGACCCATTGTGGTAGTGATAAAGATAGTCTTGATATAAGAACCTTTGAGAGAAGCAGGCTTCTGAGCTTTCAAAGACTCTAGAAATGCGTTGATATTCTCGGTCAATTTGTCTTCACCAAACGAAACTTTACCAACACCAATATGGACAATAGCCTGTTTGTCGACACGATATTCGACTTTGCCAGCCTTGGATTCCTTGACGGCTTTCTCGACATCTGTTGTAACGGTGCCAGCCTTTGGATTTGGCATCAAGCCCTTAGGGCCAAGTAGTCTCGCGAATTTACCAAGCTTTGGCATGAATTCAGGAGTTGAGATTAGTACGTCGAAATCAACTGTGCCTTTTTCGAGTCTCTTCAAGAATTCCTCATCCTCGGCGATGTCAGCACCAGCTGCTTTGGCGGCTTTGCAGACATCGAGCGGAGCAAACACAGCTACGCGTACGCTCTTGCCATTCCCGTGAGGGAGTACGAGAGTAGTACGGATGTTTTGATCGGCCTGGCGTGGGTCAACACCGAGTCTAGCATGAACCTCGACGCTGGCGTCAAATTTGGCAGGATTAGTTTCCATTGCGAGTTTGACGGCTTCGCCAAGAGTGTAAGTTTTACCCTTTTCGACCAGTTTGAATTTATCTTGGTATTTTTTGCCACGGCGCTCGAGTTTGGATCTAGTGATTGGAGTAGCACCTTTTGGCTTTGGCGCGGCATCAGCAATTTTGCGCTCTTCTTTGCGGGCTTGGCGCTCTTCCTCGGCCTTCACCTCTTCGATGTGTTTCTTGGATTTTTTACCAGATTTCGCAAAAGTCTCTGGAGCCTCGGTGGCTTCAGTAGCTTTTTCTTCGACTGGAGCCTCAACGACTTCAGCGGCGTTCTCTGCAGCTTCTACGACTGCGTCTTTTTCGTTTAAGTCTTTGACCTCTTCTTTGGTCATAATAATCCTTTCTGTGGTAATAACGGGATAACCCTCCCACTGGTTAATAATAAAAATATTATAACAAAATTCATAAAAAAATTCAAGGGGCCCCGTATAGGGCCCCTCACTTTGGCAAAGTGGCTAAAATCCCAGTACCACCTTTAGCAGTCTTCCGGGAGCATCCCGAGAAGCGAATTTTTTTGACCACGGCGTTTCATGTCGTGTTCGTAGTCAAAAATGCGACCTTTGAGCTCGCGCCGAATAGGTGAGTTGATATAGCAGTTGATTTCTGAAAGAAGCCCCTTCATATCAACTACCGAGAGATTGGAGAGGTACTCCTCGGCTTTCTTTTTTGTCTCGATGTCAAGGAATTTGATATCAGGAAATGTGGCGAGAAGATGCTTTCTCAATCTCGTTCTCGGTGAGATATTGTGCACTTTTCTGTATTCGTGCAGCTCCTGATACTTTTGAAGTATTGTTCGATGTTCGAGGCCGTAAACTGACCACTTTTTCATGATCTCCTCAATTAGTTGCTGCTTTCTGTCACCGTTACTCCTTTTTGATAAAGGTACTCCATACGAATTCATATTGTTCCCTCCTTTACATTTTGCATGATTGTATGGTAATCCCCAAATTATATCATAATCGCAATAAAAATCAAGCCTTAGTGGCTTGATTTTCTTGTATAATTCGACTTAGTCTTCGACGGTCACGCCCATCGAGCGAGCAGTACCAGCAACGATTTTGATAGCACCTTCGATATCGACAGCGTTTAAGAATTCCATCTTTTTCTCGGCGATCTCTTTGAGCTGTTCCTTCGTGATAGTACCGACTTTGTCGGTGTTTGGTTTGCCGGAACCTTTGCTGATTTTGATAGCCTCACGGATCAAGTCATCGACTGGTTGCCCGAGAGATTTCCAGTCAAAAGTCCTATCATCATAGACACGAATATGTACAATAACATTCTTGCCCATCAAATCCTTGGTAGCTTCGTTGAATGGGTTGATGAAATCCATCATATTTAGACCCCATTGACCAAGAGTTGAACCAACCGGTGGACCTGCAGTTGCCTTGCCAGCCGGAATCCTTAGTTTAAGATTACCAATAACTTTCTTTTCTGCCATAAAAACCTTTCTATTCTGTGCGTAACTTCACTATTATATCACAATTGCTTTACTTGTAAAGCATCGAGCTCGACAGGTGTTTCGCGGCCGAACATTGATACCATAACTTTTAGCTTGCCTTTAGCGGCGTCAATCTCGGAAATAGCGCCATCAAAGCCTTTAAATGGCCCATCGGTGATCGAAACAACTTCGCCAACTTCGTATTTGACGGAGAACTTTGGATCTTCGACGCCCATGCGCTTTTTGATCTTTTTGATTTCTTTCTCAGAAACTGGTGTAGGTTGTGTACCAGTACCAATAAACCCAGTCACGCCAGGGGTGTTACGGATGATGTACCATGTTTCGTCCGAGAGTTTCATATCGACGAGAACATAACCCTGCAAAATCTTTCTATCGACGATTTTGCGCTTACCGTTTTTGATCTCGATTTGTTTTTCTTTTGGCACAATCGCCTCAAAAATCTTGTCGGCCATCTCGACGGTATTTGTACGCTGGTTGATTGAGTCAGCGACCTTGTCTTCGTAGCCAGAGTAGGTGGAGATGGCGTACCATGCTCTTGTATCATCATATCTGTTTACTGCCATGTAATATCCTTTCTTATTTGCTTAGTATTAAATTAAATAACCACGAGAAGAACAAATCAAGTAGTAGAATAATGACCATGAAAAGTGCGGTATATACCACCACTGCAAGTACCATTTTCCAGGTAGTTTTGCGATTTGGCCAACGTACTTGTCTTAGTTCGTGCCAAGATTCTTTGAGATAACGACCAAAGAAAACAAAAGGCCTAAATAATATAAACACCTTTTTCCTGGGCTGATCAGCTTTGCCGACCTTCTTTAGTTCTTTTTTAAGTTCGGCGCGTTTGGTTTTGGCTTGTTTTTTGTCTTTAACGACAACCTTCTTGCGAGTAATCGTCGGCTCATTAGAAGACTCTTTTTTGGGGGAGTCATCACTAGCTTTTATTCTTGTAATTTTCGCCATTTTACTCCTTTTATAGTGTATCAAAAAAGTCTGATACCAGACTTGTCAATAGTATACCAAACAAAAGTGCAAAAATCAAGAGGAAATGCCCCATTTTGTGGGCTAATTATGTAAGATTATTTTGGGAACAAATAGTTCAGGTAGTCATTCATCATGCGGGCGCCGGAGATAATAGGCAAAAACGCTTCAAGCTGTTTTCTGGTCATGAATTCCAGGTCGAAGTCATTATCCCACGTGGCTATAGCATCTTCGAGTTGCTGGTAGAACATATCTAATTCTTCCTCCCCGGTAGTACCATTGACACAAAAATACGCATTCATCGGGCCGTCGGCCACACCGCCATCATGGGTGGATACCAAAAGATCGAGATTTGCTATATCTTTCATCCAACTCGTGCCACAAGCTTCGTAGCCCACAATGGGCAAATTTACCGAAACGTTGGAGCCAGCAGAAAGCCCATAGGCTAGTTCTTCATCATAATCAGCAATATAATGCACATGAGTGCTCAAATATTCATCATGTCTGACGGTGTCGAGCAGAGATTTTAGTTTGCCATACATGATGTGGTCGCCAGGATGTACACGTCCAGCCAAAATATAATGTGCGCCTCTAGATTCGAGGATATTTCGTAGTCTTACGGGATCCCTAAATGGCATCTCGGGACGCTTATAGTCGACAAATCTTCTCTTAAAATCAATCACAAAATCGTCTGGACCAAAAGATAAGATTTTTCCATCTTGATCGGGGCGATTCTTGAGAATCTTATTCAAGACAGTTCTGCCAACAGACTTAAGCTCGCGGATGCGATCTGCTTCGAGATGCTCCAATTTGTCGGTATAATCAGAGGTTGGGGCGTTTAAACTATCTATAATCCCAAGTTCCTTATAATTTTCCATTATCTCGGGAAGCACCCAATTATCCATGTCGATACCATTGGTGATAGCTTTGAATTTGACTTTGTTGCCGGCGATATCGCGATAATTTGCCACCCTCGTATGGAGTTTTGAAACCCCACTTCTTAGCTCTGCGATTTCGATAGTAACAGTAGATAGTTTTATGCGGCCATCCGAAAACTTGTCGGACAGCCATTTGCGTACCGCAGGTGATTTGAGGTTTGGAAAAACAAATTTTTCGAATTGTTCGTATCTGAACTCCGCCTCGGCCGCCTGTACTAATGTATGGTTGGTATAAAGAGTGTGTTTTCTGGTGTAAACAACTGCTTCGTAAAAGTCCATACCGTTTCGCGTGAGCTCATCAAGTCTGGCCAGTGCCGCGAAGAATGTTGCCACCTCGTTTAACTGCATAATCGCCGGCTTCAGTCCGAGTAATTTAAGTGCCGCATAGCCACCAAATCCTAGGGAGACTTCCTGATATAAACGGTGGTCAGATCCGGAGAGACCAGAATAAAGTTCGCCAAAGTTCGGTTCGGTTATAGATATGATTCTGGTGCTGCCAAGCTTTTTTTCGATTACATCAAGACTACAGATCGTACTAGAACATTTTATGTTGACCTTATCGACAAACTTAAAGCCGAATTTTTTGTAGTCAACCGGGATATGCTCCTCGATGATTTCCCCACCTTCTAGGCTTTGTTTAGTCTCAGATGGATAAAAAGGCGTAATGAGTGCAAAAGGCACACCCATTTTTTCGGCAACGCGTCTGGTGTCGGCGGCAAGGACTCCGAGGCCGCCACCTCCCCTGATGCCATTTTTCTTGTCGTATAATTCGATTGTCCAATAAGTATAAGGCCTTTCGGGTGAAATAGCCTTGGTCAGATGGTCGCGCTCGATTGCATCATAAAACAGATCGACATCTTCGATATTTTCAAGGGGGTGATAAAAATATTCTTGCCCATCCATACTGATAACGATTATAGCACGAAATAGCATAAGCGCAAAAATAAAAAAGCACAAGCATTAGCAAGCTTAGCACAAGCGTCTAATACCAAAAAGAATTGGGCAATTGTCTGGCGATTCTCATATGGAAATCATAGTCAAAACCATCCAATCTTTTGGGGTTCTTGGTCTTGAAATATGTCTTTCTGATATAATCTGCCGTCATGATTTTGCCAGGGGCCAAGGTGTATTTTTTTCGGAAGTTCAAACCGCGCTTGTAGTTCTTTGGCGGAATGACCGCAATAGGCAAGAAATCACAATTCATCTCGGGGTCTTTGTAGAGCCTAAGCGCTAGTACGGACATCGTTGGGATAATATCTTCTCGTTTATAAAATACATCTTCGTTTTTGAATACGGTCGCTTGCCTGGTGGCTGACGGCGCTACGAATACTACGCCACCCTGTTTTAGGCCGTCGTGGGAGATTTTGGTATAAATATCGCGAAACTCCTTTTTTAATCTGTTGCCTGCCTCACGGAGCTTTGTTCCCTCTTTTAGATTCATTTTTTTCCATGTTGAGGGGGTAATGGTAGGGGTGATAATGATGCCGAGGCGCTTGATTCTGTCGTAATTTGGCGCAAGCGCTTCGTACCATGGCAAGTTCACCGGGAAATACATCGGTTTGTCACCCATGACATCAATCTTCATGGCAAGGATTCTAGCGATTTCGCCAAGAGAAGGATGATTAAAACCAATTACGAGACCATGCGATTTGTCTTTTGGCATACCCTTATAGGTGCCCGGAGTAAACCTCGAAAGAATCTTCACGATTTTTTTGCGGGCCGCGCGATCTAATTGGTCTTGGTCTTCGGTGTCGGCTGCGCTATTAGCATCAAACGAAGCCTGGTGTTTGGGACGCGAAGTTTTGAAAACATAATTAATAACAGCATTGCAAACTTTGCCTACTGGCACCATTTCGCGACGGAGATCTTCGGCCCCGAGCGAAGTGAGCAGTGAATAATTCTCGTGCTGTATTTTGTAGATAATATCTTCGGCAGAGAGCTCAGCTAATTCTTTTTTAGAAAAGACATTTTTCTTTTTACTCATATCGTAGTATATTATAGCATTATTTGGGTAAATGTGATAAAATACAAAAAGAATGGGGATTCGCCAAGTGGTAAGGCAGTGGGTTCTGGTCCCACCATTCGGGGGTTCGAATCCCTCATCCCCAGCCACGAGAATCGTAAACCGATAAGACGAGAAAATGCGAAGCATTTTCTAAGGATACGAAAGAAATAAAAAATTGAGAGCTTGCTCTCATATTTTTTATTTCTTGAGTAGCCGTGAAAAACGTAGTTTTTCGTCTTATTGTACAAAGATTATCTGGCTCGCAGGGGATATAGGGATTACGTATCCCTATCCCTCATCCCCAGCCATTTAGTTTATTTAAAAAAGGAAGAGTCGCTATGGACACAGATGTAAAAGTATTCACGCAAAATTTTACATTTGGCAAGTTGTTCAAGTATGTTTTGCCGACAATTTGCGCTATTCTGCTCGCGTCGGTATATGGTATCGTTGATGGTATCTTTGTGTCCAATTTTGGCGGAACGACTCCCTTTACTACGATTAACCAAATTTCGCCTATATTTTTGATTGTTGCCGCTATCGGTTTTATGTTTGGTACCAAAATCTATTCTAGCCCATGACCAGTAAATATGTCCCTTTTTGCCTCGCTAATGCTGCACTCGAGGCGTAAGTTTAGGGGAGCACTTTACAATAACGGTAAAATATGGTATAAAACAACTAGTATTTGGTATTGTGGACCTTAACATAAAATCCTAAAAGAAGGGGGTGATTATGGATGAAAGAAAACTCGAGGAGGCTAGAACACAGAAAACAGACCTTGTTCAACCAGAAACAGGCCGCATTTGCTCGGTATATCAGTTTGCGAGAGCAAACCGATAGGGCGTTTGCTGAAAAGAAATTGGCCTGGAGTCAGTTTAATTATAGCAGCAGGATGCTAAAATCTAGGTTTAATAAGAAGGGCAATCGTGCGGCCTTTAGGCAGGCAAAAAGTGCATTTGATTCGGCGAAAGCCTGGCACAAACAGGCAGAAGCTAGGTTCTTGGAGCTGAAAAAAGACCGCGATGCTGCAAAAAAGGAGTTCGACCTCCTCCAAGAGCGCTATCAACAGGTCAGGACCGAGATTGTCAGCAATAACGAATTTATAAAGCAGAATCGCTTGGAACAAGCGATTAGAATCGTCAACCTAGCCATGCTGAAATCTGGCGTCAAGTATGATGGAAACCTGACCGGCAAAAACGTAAAGGTGGTTCCCCATAGTGACGGCACCACGCATGTGTATTTCGGCGGTCTAAATAAGGCTGGAGATGGCCCAGGGCATGGGCATGCAGTCATAGATCATAGGGGTGAAGTAATATACTTGCGTGACGCCTGGCAACGCCATGACGAAGCCTTGATAAGGCGGCAAAACAATAAAAATAGCAATAGCTCTCACTAGAATCTACTGCTAGAATCTTCTCAACGAAACCAAATACTATGGCCGGCACAAAGATGCCGGCCTTTTTTCATGATTATCCGTTTGAGGAAAATGTGGATCGTAGATTCATTCTGCACTAACTACGTAGAGCCCGGTTCTAGTTATCTCTTCGGTGCAAGCTCACGCAGGTAGGTAGTGTCTAGCTTGCCTGTTTCAGTGACGTCAGCTTTTTTGGCCCCCCATAGATATAGTGTAGTATCGTAGTTGATGATTTCGGCTGGGACAATCGAATTGGAACCAGTAGCTGCACCATAAGTCCTGTTCGCCTTAAGCTTCCCTGTTATGACTGAGCCATTGATTCTGAGTTGATTTGAACGGTCCTTATGGTTTACGTCATTGACGTCGTAACAAGTATCTACGGTCTCTTTTGCGATTAGCACTGCATCTATTCTAGTGACACTACAGTCTATCCTGATATTGTTGGCGAAGATGATCATTTTTGGTATATCAGAGAGATCATAATATTTTTCAATGGGATATTCTATGTTATTTCTTATCGTTACGTCGTAGTAGTTGTTGGAGTTAGGGTCTTTTGCATAGATAACTATGGTCTGCCCGTTGTCAAAGGAATATTCATCCCCATTTAGTTCATAATTACTAGATTTTTTGAGCACGGTGACGCTCTTCTCTGTAGCCTCATCATCACTCATGTTAACAAAAGTGGAGACGAGCGAGGTTATGTCAGTATTGACTGAAGACCTTGAGCTGCCGCCAAGGCCCGGGACAGAACTTTTACAGTCGGATGATCTACCTTGGTAATTGCCGAAAGTCAATCTGCTTAGATTGCAGAAGGAAGAGTCATAATCCGCGAACCCACCAGGAGTAGATATCAGTGTACTATTTCCATTTTCGCTTGGACGCAAGGAGCCGCTATTGTTCGAGTCGAAGCCAGTCGCGGCGCCGCTAGCGAAACCCTCAACCTCCTTAAGAGGCATTAGACCAAGTTCAGTAAATGAGCCAAACGCCGCCCGAACATTTTTATTGTTTACATCGAAATCATTAACACCCTTAATATGCCTTTTTTCAGCAAGAGGCGTACTGAGCGGGCCAGCGGAGAATACGTTCCCACCCCATGCTTGAAGGCTTGGCTTTTTGTAGACGATAAAACATTTCGCTTCGGAAAGATTCCATTTGTTGTCACCTTTTTTGCTTAAGTTAGTTGGAAGACCACTCGTAAATGGATACACAGCTGCCGCAACACATACTGTAGTGCCGGCATCAAGATCCGGGATAGAAAAGGACTGATTTTCAATTGTGGGCACAGGAAATTCGGTTTTGCCGTTCTTTACTTGATCGACGGTAAGATTGGAGTTTGTAGTTATTTCGTCGGACTCATTTGTTTGCTGACACAACTTGTAATTATTATATTTATTACATAGAGAATCACCACTTATATCGCCACCACTTAAATCAATGTTATCTTTATCATTAGGAACGAATAATACTAGTCTAGTCTTAATAATGGCATTAGTGGCATATTTATCATTACTATCATTAGTTGTGTAACTATTCTCTCTTGGAAGTATTTTAACATCGATGTCTGCGCTACCGCCTTCACCAGAAGCGAAAATCGGCACATTTTTATCATTTACTGCAGCACTATTAAACTTAAGGCTGATACTTGTATTGAAGTTGTATGGAACATGTGCATAGGCACCTTTACTATTAAGCGGGGCCGTTATGACTTTACTTATAAATTTATTACCACTATAGTTAAACGAAACTTGACTTGGAGTGGTCCTTGTAGGGCCACCAGAGTCAACGTCGACATTTATAGAAGCAATTTCTTCGAGACTGCGGCCCACTTCGTCATTACTAACTCGATGTACATTTGTTTTATCATCGGTATCAGCGGATATACTACCAACACCAAACGCATATCCTTGGCTAAATTTTGAGGAAAGGAAATTGGTGCTATTCACGCCGAAAGCGTTATTCCATTCTGGCATTGTATCCCTGTGCGCGTTGAATGCTTCCCTTAACGTTCTTGAGGAAGATGTTTCGTCGTAAGTAGTACCATTATCAATCTGGATGTGGTCAGGGATGATACTATGTGTATACTGTAGGGTTGGAGCGTAATTAGGCTTGTACTCGACATTATCTGTCGGTTTGGCATAAACCGCCTCTTGATAATTATTGTATTTCGTCACGCTATTATTACGGACTTTAATATTAATAAATGCATCATCGCCGATATTGCGCGCATCGCCGGTCGCATGTACACATACGGTCCTGCTTTGAGTTCCCGTGTTTTTTGTTGTATCGTTATCCTTGTCATATTTAAGAGTCTCACACACTTTCATGCCAGGGACCAAGGAAACGACGTCTTTATTTAGCCCCGTTGTGCCTGCAGATGGAGCATTTAGTTTTTTATTTGATACAAGGTAACCACTAGAGACTTGACTATAATTGGACGATCTGTAGATGGAATAAGTGGTGGAACCTTTATTGTCATCAGATTTAATATAGTGATTAAATGTAACAGTGCAGCCATTCGTGCAATTAACGGAAAGATTTTTAGGGGAGTTGTTGCCAAGCCAATCGGTATTACCAGAAACTGCGCCCGAAACGGCGGAATAACCATAAAAATTTGTAACCAAAGCCGTGGCGCAGGCGTTTACCCTTTTTACCGTCTTTTTTGTACTATTGGGCAAATAATGTAGGTTGGCACAGTACGTCTCTCCTGGGTCGATGTACCCAGAGAGGCCATTATAGCCACCTGTACCTTTTAAGACGTGATCACCGCTAGAGTCCCCATCAAGCGTTGCAGTACTATTCAACTTCTTCTTTTTAAGTGTACTGTTTTTATTAGCTGTAATAGCATAGCTAGTTGTTCCTGGACCACCCCTAGATCTAAGCACGAGGAAAAAGCGAGCAAGTACCCCATCATTCGTGCTCTTCATATTAATGCTAGCGGTACCATTTCCATTTGTCCACCCAGTGTTAGCCTTGTTGGTCGCAGTCTTCCAAGCACCCTCACTCACGAAAGCTTTTGCCTGAAAACTATTGCTCTCTGCTGTTTTGGCACAGAATGCACCGATTCGGTTAGGTATATACCATTTTAATGGATCTACATATGTATGGTAGGCTAATATAGCATCAAAGTCTGAAATACGAATATTATTAGCAAACTTACTCTCGTCAATTTCATAATACACAGTACCATCGGATTTCGTCTTCTCGTTAGAAATGCTTTTTTGTCCATATTCGTTCCTGGCAGAACCATTGACGATACCAACATCTCTCCTTGCTGGCCCAATTTGAAAACTAAAGTTATCATAACCGTATGCACTACCATACATACCATCCCAACCAAAAGAAATAATCCACTTCGCACCGATGTCTCCACAGGCATCGAGTATCTCGTCTTTTAAGCTTTCGGTTAGAATATTTCCGCCATAGCCAGAATAATCATCGAGTCCTGGGGCTTTATTCTTCACGCTAAATACTCTCCAGCTGGCACCACCGCCATATATCCCTGCGGGGGACCCGCAAAGACCTTGATAGGCATTGCCGTAGCAATTTGCAGGTACGCCATAAGTTATAGCGCCAGGAGCTTCATAATATTCGCGTAAAGCGAAGCTGTTATTATGATGAACAAAAGAAAATAAAGAAGATATGGTTATAACCGAAATAATTCTTATATATTTTTTAAATGAACGCTTCATAATTCATCCTCTCCATTGTTGGGGCATATGGCCGAGTTGATATGAGAATATAAATATGTTAAATCTTCCTCGGGAAATTCCGAAAAATCTAAACTATTTGCATATTCCTTTGCTTTCTCGCAATCGCCTTCTCCAATTGCAATAAATGATGCTTTTTGAATGATTATATCTATCGCAAATCGATAGTTATTCTCATTAATAGCCTTATTTATAATATTGTCATAATAACTTTCTATCTCAGAATTATCAATGTTTGGGTCTTGAAACATTTTTGACGCCTCATTAGAAACTATATCGTCTGGAGTTTGTTCGCTTACGGTAGTTGCAGCTGGCATGGTTCCATCATCTTCCAGGTCATTATCTGAGCCATTGCGTGAAATACTTAAACTAAGAATAATTCCAACTATTAAACACGTAATTATGACAAATAAAATAATTAGAATGATCTTATATTCTGTCGAATTATTGCGATTCTTTCTGTCTGTACCACCATTCATAATTCCATATTAACATAAGTACAAAAAATAAAAAAGGCCGAATTGTAAAATTCGGCCTTACGATTACTTTCGCAACTTATATTTTACCCTTTTACATAAAAAACCATGGATATATGAAGCAGCAAGATATCGCGGTACTTTGAAGTTTCCAGGCATCCAGTAATATGGGCGACCTCCCGAGTTTTTGACAATAGTCTGGATTTTTTTAAGCATCCAGTGAGCCTTGGCTGCTTTATTGTAACTTTTTTTGTCAGACTTTGTAATCGGAACGTTCTTTTTCCCGTAAAGATTTATAAAGATCTTTAATACCTGCTTTTTTGTAAAATATTTATCTGGGTAGAATTTTTTCCCTTTGATAACGCCATCAAAACCATGGTGCTTCTTTATGTAGTTTATGTCTTTTACATAACCTTTGCCAAACGAAATCACAGGGACGTCAGGGTAACCTTTTGCGAAAGTTGGGACAGCCATTGTTAAAACAGTAGCTGTCAGTACTATTAAAGCTACTAATTTTTTAAACACCTTCATGGTAATCACCACCTTTCTTATTTTTTCAATCAGATGTTAAAAAATTACAACTTCATTATAGCACGACCGCGCAAATTTGTCAATATCCCTCGTAAATCCCACCCCTGTTACAAAGAGGTAATGTTTTTTCAGAAAATACTTATGTTTAACCCTATAGACCAGCAAGATTAGCGTGGCAGTTATTCTCTTACTCGCTCCGCAGCGCCTCCACCGGATCTTTCTTACTGGCCTTGCGCGCCGGAATGAGTCCACCGATCAAGGTCAAAATTACGCTAAGAAGTATCAAGAATAGCGCCATTTTGATGTCAAGCGCTGCCGATAGCGGGATATCGCCGGTAAATGTATGGAGGATTAAGTTGATCGGCGGTATCATCAGGTACGAAATACCTACACCAAACACCCCAGACAAGAACCCAATAATAAAAGTCTCGGCGTTAAATATCGAAGAAATATTATGTTTGGATGCCCCAATCGCGCGCAGAATTCCGATTTCTTTCGTCCTCTCGTACACTGAAATGTAGGTAATTACACCAATCATGATGGACGAGACAATCAAAGATATCGACACGAATGCAATTAGTACATAGCTCACCGCATCCACAATAGTCTTGACCGATGACATCAATATTCCAGTCGTATCCGAATATTCGATCACCTTGTCCTCGTATCCTAGCGATTTCATTAGTTCATTGTAATTATCCAAAAACTCCATAAAATGCGTTTTGCCGTCAAAACTCCAGAAATAAAACGACATCTGGGTAGGATCGTCTAGGTCTTGGTAGCCAAGCGCTGATAGATTGGTGGCCAGAGTGGATTTTTTCTTGGTGAACATCGCTGTGACCACGCGCGAGAGCTCCTCTTCGGAGAAATTCAGCTTGAACGCCCCGATAATCGCATCCTGATTTACGTTAAATGCGGAGGCAAAACTAGATGTAAGGTATGAGGTGAGGTTTCCTACCTTGGTTAATATTTCCTTTTTCATGGTGACTTCAGTAAGAGAGACCGCGAACCTATCAAAGACCTGTACCACCGGCGCAGACTGCAAATAACCATCATATACGGTCTGATATGTCGTATCCACTATCGGAATAGGCGAAGTCTCGCCAAACGTCGTCGCGTATGTGGTGAGTAGGCCTTTGAGAAGCCCAGCATAAGTAGCCTTAAACATCTCCGCCGGAATGCCATATTTATTGCTAAGCTCACCAAAATCATTTTGAGATAAATACTCTTCTACGATTTTATCAATATCGGTTTTGATAAATGTGCCAGAATGGTCGTCGCCTGCGATAAAATTTTTTAATCCATCAGAAAGTCGAGAGAATTCAGCCACCAAGTCATCCCGAATTGGCGAAATGTCTGCAGTGATATCATCCGAAATTTGCTGGATATATTCTGCCGTTTTGCGACTAATTGCGTTCTGGTCAATCTTTACGCCAAAAGCCTGCGCGAGTTTGGCTTCATCCACACTGACAAGATCCGAAAACTCAAAATCAAAGTCATTCCCTTCCTCGCCAAATTTGGTATTGGAGAATATGTCAACCTCTGGGTTTGCGAGCTGTTTTTTTACTATCTCGGTCTCGGAAGATTTGTCAATAATATGCGTGACTAGGGATGGTAGATACGCCACACCGCTACCGGCCGACATGAGCTCGGAGTCAATCACGGCCACGCCGGTGATTTTGAGCCGCTCGGCATTATTATATATACTCTTCATAAAATCTTTGTCGTCGGTCATATCCTCGTAGACATCATACTTGCTATTGAATTTATAAGTGTCAGTCGCAGGGACTAGTCTAAGATCTACGTTCATCAGATCATCATAAGTAAGCTCTAGCGGCTCGTTGTGGATGTCAGTTTTTTCGCCGCTCATGATTTTGGTCACAATCTTGTTTAGCTCATCAGTATCATGAAAACCAAGCGAATAAGTGAGGAGCTCGGAAATTTGCCCTTTGTCGCTCAAAACCACCATTAGTTCGTCGTATCTCTCGGGATAACGCCCAGCCAAAAGCTCAGTGTCATTCTTTAGATTATCGCCATCGAACTGTCGGAATACCGAAGTCATAGACGAGTAATTACGAAGTAGTGAGGCTTCACCAACTAGCGATGTAAACAACCCGCTCGGGTTCATTTTGGCAATAGCGCCAGTCGCGTCCTTGGTGTATATTAATGGGTTTACATTATATTCATATTCTAGAAGCCTGATGTCATCCCCTACTTCGCCCTCATGGGCCTCTAAGTAACTAGCAAAACTAGGCAAATCGTTATTCGACACGCTGCCAAGAGTCGATGTTACGATTTGGTTTTCTTTTAGGACGCCCTCTTTAGATTCGCCATCACCACCCCCGCTTATGTTTAGCAACATACCCGAAAGGTCGGCTGATTCTTTCATGAGGGCCAATGGATACGAAGTCAAAGTGTCTTCCTCGATTTTGTCGATATAATTCTGGAATCCGGTAGATACAGCGGAGATCAAAGCAATACCAATAATCCCAATCGAACCAGCGAGTGCTACCAGGATAGTGCGACCCTTTTTTGTGAGCAGATTATTAAGAGACAAAGTAAGTGCCGTAAAAAACGACATTTTGGTCTTTTTACTGCGTTTCTTGGATGCAGTGGGGTCGAGGTCGGTCTTAATCTTGCCGTCATACGGGTTGGTGTCGGAAACGATTTTGCCGTCTTTCAAATTGATAATTCGTGAAGCATATTCATGGGCTAGCTCTGGGTTGTGGGTAACCATTACCACCAATTTGCCCTGGGCGATTTTTTTAAGTAAGTCCATGATTTGGATGCTAGTCTCTGAGTCGAGTGCCCCAGTAGGTTCATCGGCGAGCAAAATCTCCGGATCATTAACGAGCGCACGCGCGATTGCCACTCTCTGCATCTGGCCACCAGATAACTGCGCTGGGCGTTTTTCCATATGCTCGTGGAGGCCAACGTCGTTTAGTGCCTTTTTGGCGCGACGGATTGACTCTTTTTTGCTAATTCCCGAAAGCGTCAAAGCAAGTCGCACGTTTGCAAGCACGGTCTGATGCGGGATCAAATTATAACTCTGAAATACAAAACCAACCCTATGATTGCGATACGAGTCCCAATCCTTGTCGCGAAATTTCTTGGTCGACCGTTCGTTGATAACTAGGTTACCTTTGTCATAATGATCTAGTCCACCAATAATATTAAGTAATGTGGTCTTCCCTGACCCGGACGGACCAAGAATAGCAGCAAATTCAGAACGACGAAAATTAATCGATACATCTTTTAGTACCTTGCGACGCACACCGCCGGTCGAATAGACCTTGCTCACACTCCGGATCTCTAGCATATATATTATATATAATAACATAATCGTGTGATAAATGATATTGCTTATGCCTGTGAGAATAATTGCTTATGTTCGCGTGGAAGTTTGCTCATGCTTGCGCGAAAGGTTGGTGAGTTCGTGCGAAAGGTTGGGGAGTAAATTCGAAACATTTAAAACTGCCCGATAAAAATTACAACAGTCACGGGCGAGTAGCCGGTACTATAATACCGGGACGTGCCCGCCTGAGCTGTTGTAATTTTTATGCGGCGCAAGTTTTAGCGTTGAAAAAATTTATTATTAATTAACCTTGCTTATTATCAATTTTCTTTCACGCCCTTCCCCCTCCGAGTGTGTTTCGATATCTGAATAATCCACCGCCACCTTATGTACGATCCTTCTATCAGCCGCATTAAGATTTATTTCCATTGGTTCTCCGGTGCGTCGCACTTTCTCCATCCACCCCTCCG
>JAZRRH010000012.1:0-23407 GCA_045650525.1 Candidatus Nanosyncoccus sp. | reverse complement strand
GGTAATTATATCACAGAGTGAAAAGATGTGCAAGGGGTGCGACTAGGTGACGGATTTTTAAGTTTGCAATGAGTATAGTGCGAAGAAAGGCTGGCTGTTTGTTCCCCTTTATGCCTATGCTAAATAATATTCTTATGCAACAATTCTGCCATCTCGGGGTTGTTTTCTATTTTGACTTATGTATTAATAGGTGTCAGGTTGGCTTCGGTGTTTAGTGGGCCGATATTCACAAGTAGTAATATTTGTGATGTGTGAGGTGATCATTAAACGATGGCCAGGCATTAGATTACCGGAAAGGAGTAATGAAATGACCATAGAGATTAATCTTCTATGCATTATTCTTCGAAGGCGGAAGAATCGCCGAAGTAAAAAATCTACTAGGTAGAACCTAGCAGACTCCAACCATAAGGAAGTGTTTCCTGGAAGCATTTCCTTATTTTGATTATACCTCGTTTATTAGAAAGATACAAGCGGATGTTGGGATTTGCGAAACTAATGACGAGTCGGTTCTTTTGCTGGCGCAAAAGAACACCGTCCTCATGGTGGTTACCCAGTTCCACGGTGCTGTAGACGAGTCAGTTCTTTCGCTGACGCGAAAGAACACCGTCCTCATGGCTCGAAGTATCGTGAGCGAGCTCACGATACTTTCTCGCTCATTCGTCCGGGCGAACTACGTTCGCGACTCGGTCGGATGCTGTTATGAGTAAATAAAATAAGACCCTTTGGGTCTTTTTTATTTACTCATGGCGGATCCGACGAGACTCGAACTCGCGACCTCTGCCGTGACAGGGCAGCGCTCTAACCAACTGAGCTACGAATCCATTGTGTTAGTATTATACCGCAATAATAATACAAAAGCAAGAGGCAGAAACGTATTATTGTTGGCCTCTTGCAATTTTGGGTTTACATACCTGGAATCTTGAACGCTCCGGCCTCGGTTGGTTGGGTGGCCGGGGCCTGCACGGCGGGCTGAGGAGCAACGGGAGCCTGGCTTGCCGCTGGGGCTACTGTTGGAATAGCTGGGATTGTGGGTCCTGCCGGGACTACTGGAGCCGCTGGAGCTACTGGAGCAGAAGGAACGCTCATGGCGGGTGTCGGAAGGCTAGCGCCTAGACTGCCTGCAGACATGTCAATTGGAGGAGCCGGTGGCGGAGGAAGGATGTTTTCCCCTGCTGGAGGCATAAAATTCATTTCAGGAACGCCGTTGATTTCTGGCTTAGAGGAAACTTCTGGCGCGCTAGTTGTAGCTGGGTTGCTTGTAATATTTAAGCTATTTGTAGCAGCTGAGTCGGCTGCACTTGACGACTCGGCGTTTAGGGCAGTAGCACTGCCTGGGTTGGTGAGATCCGACAGAGCCTCTTCGAGCATACGGCCATATTTATCTGCTTCCGTATCAGTCGTAGTAGAGGAAAAATCAGAAGAAGGCGCAATGACTTTTTCTGCTTTATCACCGGTGGATTCTAGGGCGTCGTTAGGAGATGTTGGTTCGGACAGCCCTGATGTGGCCGATGAGTCTGCTTCACTTGTCTCGGTGGTTTTGTCGTCTGATAAATATGGGTGCGAAAGGTCTGTATCAGAGCTCTCGGTGGATTGCAAATCGGCCGGAGTGCTGAGCACAGGCTCGGAATCGCTAGCTGGAGTATCTGGAGTGGCTGGAGCTTCCGATTCTGGGGTCGAATCGTCGCTGAGGCGTACTGGCTTGTTGCTGGTGTCAGGAGTCGTCTCGCTGCCAGTCTGAGCTAGGCTTGCTTCGGCTTCTTTTAGATCATCTAGGAGATCTGAGCCTTCTTCAGAAATAGCCTCATCGGATTCTTTGCTTTCGCTTGTTTCTTTTTCTTTGTCGTGTTCGATTTCCAGGCTGGAGGGATCTTTTTCGGCCTTCTCTTTTCCGTCGGCCTCATTGGACTTTTCGGATTCTTTAGATTCTTCGGATTTTTCGGCAGCTTCTTCTGACTTGGCCTCGGTATTCTTTGACGTGCTTAACATTGAAACCATTTCGTTATCTACATCTGGTGTGATATTTTTGGAAATCAATTGTTGGTTTGCTCCAGAGCTCATAAGCTTACTGGACATTTCCATGGTTTCTGGTGTTGTTTTTGCATTGGAGAAACGGTTGGTAGCAGCAACAATACCGGTAAGGAAGGCAGTGGCTTCCTCTTTGCCGATCGTGGCCTCACTATTGATACTATAGAGAAGCTTGGCGATCATCTCGGATACTGAGCTAGCTCTCTTGTCACTCCATTCTATCTCGCCAAATTTACCAGGATTGCCAGTGGTGAGGTTGATAATAACTGCGTCGTGCATAATACGACCGTGCTCACGGAGGGCAGAATCGAGATCGATACCATTTGCAATATCTAGAGAGAGGACGAGATCGACGTTGAAGTCGCCATAGGAGAATTCCAAATCATCTGAGGTAATCTTGGTTTGATATGGAGTGATGTAAATTTTGACATAATCGCCGTCCAATTTATAACGAAGGTGATCGGCTTTGTCTTTATTTAGGGCAATAACAAAATCTTGTAAGACATCGGCTGTGGACTCGAAAGTTTCTTCTGGCTTTAGGAATTCAAGAGCGTTTGGGGTGGAGCCAGAGTAGATTGCGGTGGCACGTTTGCCTAATTTATCCAAAAATAGCGAGAGACCGATGGCGGCAGCCATTTCGTCGACGGATGGGTCGCTAGAAAGCGCGATAAGAATGTTGCGCGCTTCGGAAATTTTGTTGGCGATATTGGTATACATTTGCTGATCTACGGCCGGATCGGCTGGAGGTAGGTTGGCCGGTGCGTTGTCGGCAGAGGCATCAGTAGGATTATCAGCAGGGGCTGAGCCATTAGCTGCCCCGGTGGGGTCCGATGATGAACTCGACGCATTAGTGTCGGCAGGCGCATTAGTATCAGCAGGGTTGGAAACACCATTGGTATCTGGTGCACCTGACGAGGGCGCTGTGGGCGCAATAGAATCATCCATCGGTGGATTAGTTGTGTTTGTGTCTTGTGTTGTGGGGTTAGCGCTATTGTCTGGCATTTTTAAACCTTTCTAAAAACAATATTAGCATAAGCCTATAAAAACCGCAAGATATAATTACTGACAACTACTCTTTACTTTTCCAGGGAAATGAGATATAATAATCAAAAGTTATTAATTTTTAATCTATATAGGAATTTAAATGCCGATTATAAAATCTGCCAAAAAAGCAGCGAGACAAGCTGAAAAGCGTACTGCGCACAACCAACAAATCAAGAAAGATATCAAGGTCGCGTTGAAGGCTTTTAAGGCAAATCCTTCGGAGAAGACTTTGGCAAAGGCTCAATCTGAGTATGACAAGGCCGTCAAGAAAGATTTGATGAAGAAAAATACTGCTTCTCGCCGCAAAGCTAAGCTTCACGCTTTCCTAAAAGCTAACAAGAAGAAGTAAAAACGCTTCAATCAGCAGCCACGGATCGTGGGATGAAGATTTTAGCCTCAAATCAAGTTTAGCGAGTTCCGTGAGGGCTCGTTTTTCTTTGGTTCCCTGTTTTTGGTCGTAGTCTTTGATGGCTTGCGAGGCAAGGAGGCCAAAAAACATAATGGGATCTTCGTCTTGTTTGATTTTTTCTAACATCTCGACGGCCTTTTTGCCATTTTTTTTGGCCGTCTTGTAGATATCAAAAACGAGACGAAAATTCGGATTTTCGGGAAGAGAAAAATCTTTGATTTCGACCTTAGGCTTAATGGCTTTGTAGGTGCTGGAACGTTTGTCTAGTTTTATTTCTTGGATGATGATGTCGTGTGGTGTATCGAGATAATCTGGAAGTTTGTCAAAAACTGACTTATTCGTACTGATGTCACGAATGAGGATTTTGCGTTTGTCTGCGAAAAGCGTGTTGCCATAGAAAACGCTAGGCATAGAGTCGGTGGTTAGGTCTGCTCCCTCGATTATCTCATAAGAATCACCTAAGTATTTGATTATTTCCTTTTTTGCCCTCACGCGGTCGTCGCCGGTAAAAATTTTGATCATCTTTTCTCCTTATTCTCTGAGGTAATTTTTAGGCGCTGACATTTCGGGCAAATGTGCGTGCCGCGACCTGCAACTTTGATTTTCTTGATCTCTGTTTTACAACGTGGGCAAGGCTGACCATCACGACGAAAGACGTTGGCGAATAGTTCTAGATAATCACCTTTGGTGCCGTCGGCCTTGACGTAAGTCTTCATGGTGGAACCGCCGGAATCAATGGACTTGTCCATGACATCTCTTGCGGACCCCAGAAGAAGCTCGGCCTCTTTTTTGGTGATGGAGCCGCATTTTCGCTCAGGGTGGATGTGAGATAGAAAGAGGGCTTCGTCGGCATATATGTTACCCAAACCGCAGATTATGGCCTGGTCCAATATGATGGCCTTGATGCTCGATTTGGGATGTTTTGAAAGCTTTTCATAAAATTCTTCGCTCGTCATCTGCCAGGGTTCTTTGGCAAGTTTTTTGATGAAAGGGTCGTTTTTTACTTCGTCGGTCGGGAGGGTTTTGATAAAACCAAATTTTCGCTGATCGTTGAAATAGAGGTGGCTGCCATCTCCAAATTCCAGAACAACACGGGTTTGTTTGTTGGGTAGGTTGTCAATGAAATTATCGCTTGGGTGACCGGCGGCAAAACGGGTTTTTCCCTTTTCTTTGGGGCATGGGTCAAAAATCAATTGGCCGGTCATGCGGAGGTGAATCATTAAAGACAGGTGATTATCTAGGTCAATTATGAGCGCTTTGCCGAAACGGCGAAGACCCTGAACTACACCAACTGCTGGCTGCCCGATAAAGGACTTATCACACAGGATGTCTGTGTGAATGATTTTCTTTCGAATAATAAATTTATTCAGCCCACGACGAATAGTTTCAACTTCGGGGAGTTCAGGCATATTCTTCCCCAAGGTAGTCGTGAGAGAAACTATCAATCATGTCATCCATAAGATCATCGAGGCGTTTTTTGGAATAAAAAAGGTATTTTTCGCCCTTGATACTTTGGCCAAAAGCTTCGTCGGTAAGGATATTTTCGATGTTTTCGATATCTTGGGGAGTAATATCGGTAACGTGAATTTGATTTGCATATGAAGCTAGGCGTTCGAGGTCGGACGGTTTGTATTCTAGGTGATGGTGAAAATAGGTATCGTAGATCCAGAAGTCGTGATGTTTGATTCTCTGTTTCTCGTCGTGGTTCAGACCTTCCCCGAGGCGGTGATGCTTAATAGTGCGATAAAAATCATAGTTAAAGAACCCATCAGTGTATAAATGGAATAGATAGCCTAGAAAGATTGGTTCTTTGCGATCGATTTCGTCTTTATTTTCAGCATAAAAATTAAGAGATGATTTTTGGTCAAAGGCATAGTGAGTTTCGCCATGCTCTTTCTTAGTACTAACCTTATTAATATAGCCGTTGTTAATGTCCGGCAAAAGGCACCCCAACAAAAATTCTTGCCTGGCGTGGCCGGCTAGTTTCATTTTATCGGCTAGGCGATTCCCTGCCTCTAGATGGGTATTCCAACTTGGCATATCTATATTCTACCATATATATAATATATAGTGGGCCTAAATTGTGGAAAAACACCACATTTAGCGTATATTAGGTCTTGACACACACTATATATAGGGTTAGAATAGATTCCAGGTAATGCTTATAAAACCCCAAACGTAGCAAAAAGAAAGGAAAATACATGAAGAAAATAGTCTACAACAACCCAAACGAAGTTGAAAACTTTGACCTCAAGAGATTCGAAAAATCAATTGCTAAATACGCTAAGGTTACCCAAAAAGAAGTCAAAGAAGCTTTGGCTGAATTTGATCAATATGAGACTATGCATGTTTCCTGCTTAGTAGAAGTAGGAATGAAATTAATCGGCGCCAAAGCTGGTGAATCTGCAATGAAAGAGTACTTTGATGAACATGCTAAGTGGTTTGACGAGGGTAAGTTCGAAAGACTACGCCGAATCACTGGATATCTGGTCGGAACTCTAGACAGATGGAACGATGCAAAGAAGGCAGAAGAGAAGGCGCGCGTGAAGCATTGCGTGAATTCGTCAATCAATGATGCGGAGCGCTTGGTGGCACTTGAGACTCAGGCCATGGCGCAAAACTTAGCTTACGCTCGCTAATTTTAGAATATCGATAAAAAAGAATTGGGCTAATACCCAGTTCTTTTTTAGTGTGTCACCTTCTGCCAGTATTGGGGGCTTTAGGGATCATTGGGGCAGTCAAGCTATTTAGCTGGGGGCTGAGGCTGCCGCTGTGACCGGTACTTAGTTCTACAGTGACGGGATCGCCACGCATATTTCCGTCAAAAGGGGCAAGAATGAGGGTGTTATCCCGATCCAAGTCTAACCCCGTGATAGTGAAGTCAGTGCGATCGGTCATGCCGATCAACACATCATTTAGGACAACTAAGGTGTACGGGGCATCACTGGTGAAGTTCACCTTGACTGAATGATCTGGAAGAACAGTACTACTAGCAGCATCTAGGTGGAATGAGATCCCGCCCGAGTCTGTGGGGTCTTCCTCGACGCGCGGTAAACTATCGAAACGTTCAATGATACTATCAGTGAGGAGGCCGAGATCATCGACAGAAGAAGCCACGGCCCCATCAGTCGCTTCGGCTAGAGATTGATATTCCGCCACCTTCTTTGGCAAAGTAATGATATAAAAGTTGACTGGGTCAATTTGTTTACTGAGAGTCTTTACATCATAGAAAGTGGTACCGTCGCGGTCGGGAGAATGGTAACCGGCATCCGTTAGAATAACTAATGACTTGGTGGAACCTAGCTGCCAATCTAGGCTTTTCATAACGTGAAAGGAGGCAGAAAGGAGAGACTCGTTAGCGTCGCCACCACCTTCGACTACGATTTGATCTAGGCCGGCTCTAAAGGTCTCCACATTACAAGTCGTAAAATTACATCTTTCGACTGGCTGGTAGGGGTCGTTCAGATCACGATAATCATAGAGAGCGACGCGTCCGCCAGTGTTCAGGGTCTTTTCTGCCAGCCTAAGAGCTTCAGCCTTGTACTCGTCTATGAGCTTTCTCATGGAACTGGTTGAGTCAATCAGAATCGCGGTGTCGTGAGGTGAAGAGTATTGGCTTTTGAAGTCAAATTCGGCGGCGATTTTACTGAATATTAGGCGTGAGGCATCCTCAAAGAGGCCGTCTTCAACATAATGGGTGTGGTTTTCGATGCTGAAATAAGAGCTACAAAAAATGTCTCCCTTGTTGCACCAAGTCCCTACTTTGCCTTGAAAGCCAGACTCAACATATGGTTCCCTGCCGCCAAGCAGCCCCTTATAGGCGCGACAATCTGGGACGTAGGCGCGGTATTCTGATAAATCATCTCCTCGACAGGCCGCTGGCAATAATCCGGCACCCTCTGGTAGGAAGATTTTTGGATCGCCAAAGGTGGCTGCATAAATAATCTTGTCGGGGTTTATCTCCGTGAGGCTATTTAATACAACCAGCGCTCCTTGCGAGTATCCAGCTACGACGTATTTGGTGTTTGGGCAGGCGTTAGAGTTGATGATTTTTTGCAATCTCCTCGTTCCCTCTTTGACGCTATCGCCAAATTCATAAGAATCGCCGCCTCCAATGTAGGCGCCAAGCATAGTACCAAGGTGCCCATCGCTAATACCCACGCTGACGGCCGGATAATCTAGGTCGTCAAATTCATAGGACAAGGTGGTTGTTTTAAGTTTTTGGTCCATAGACTCTTTGAATGATTGATATTCACTATTATTGTAGCGTTCTCCGCCGGAGCCGCGAGCAAAGACTACCTTTAAATCGGGACATGAGGCGGCATAAGTCGATGAAATCTGAGGCTTCAAGAATGGCTGGACAATAAATGATAGTAGCATGATGACGTAGAATAATCTGCGAGATTTTTCTATTTTTGCCTTATGTATGACACCCTTAAATCTTTTTTGCATGGTGTCTCCTTTTTTTATTGGGCTAAATAAACCACAGTGCCAAATAAAAAACAACCCCAAAACAAAAATTTATTTGCATGAGCGTTTTATTCTGTTATAATTCGCCCCAGTTATGCCCGATAGTAACTTCGGTGGCTAGCTTGATGTCTAATTCTGGCGCAACTGACTCCATTTCGGTTTGCAGGATCCTGCTGATTTCTTCTGCCTGCTCTTCGTCGCATTCGACGATAAGCGAATCGTGTACTTGCATTATCAAATCGGCGCCTTTTGGTAAGACTTTGTCTATTTTGATCATGGCGCGTTTCATGAGGTCGGCTTCGGTACCCTGAATTGGCATATTTTGAGCGGCGCGTTCGGCGGCCTGACGAATAACAAAATTAGGTGACTTGACATCGGGAGTGGGGCGACGGCGACCGAAGTATGTTTCGACATAGCCATCTTCCTTGGCCTGCCTTAATATCTCTTCAAGTTTGCGCTTGATGGGAGCGCGAAGTTCGAAATAATTGTCGATGAATTTTTTGGCTTCGCCGATTGGCATCTTGGCGGCATCGGCAAGGCCTTTGACGCTCATGCCATATAGGATACCGAAGTTAATCACCTTGGCTGCACGACGCTGTTCTTTGGTGACTTGGTTCATTGGGATTTTGAATGCTTCGGCGGCTGTCTTGGTGTGGATATCAATCCCGTGATTGAAATCCTCGATCAAAGCTTGGTCGCCAGACAAAACGGCGGCAAGGCGTAGCTCAAACTGAGAGTAGTCAGCCGAAACAAGAACTTTTCCTTTCGCTGCGACAAATCCAGTGCGAATGCGTTTTCCTTCTTCGGTGCGGACTGGGATGTTTTGAAGATTAGGATCTTTGGAGCTAAGGCGGCCGGTCGCTGTGACATTTTGGGTGAAGGTAGTATGGATGCGACCTTTGGAGTCTGCGAGATTTGGGATGGGCGTAATATACGTACTTAGAAGCTTGGCGGCTTCGCGGTATTCAATAATCTTGCCAATAATCGGGTGAGCGTCCTTTAACTTATCTAGTTCTTTGGCGCCAGTTGAATAACCTCGAGTGGTTTTTTTGATGCCCTTGACTGGCAAGGCTAGTTTATCAAATAGGATTTCAGAAAGTTGAATAGGTGAATTAACGTTAAAGCTAACTCCGGCGAGTTTTTGAACCTCATCGTCTAACCTTGCGACTTCGGTAGAATACTCGGCTTGAAGATTTTTGAAATAGTCGTGATCTATTTGCATGCCCTTCTTCTCCATTTTGTAGAGGATTGGGATGAGGGGTAAGTCTAGATTCTCATATACACTGTAGAGTTCAGGGAGTTTTTGGAATTCGTGGAACTGGCGCTCGCGCTCTTCTTCTGGGACGACGAGTTTAGGTATCTCTCTCATCAAGGGGTTTAAGAGAAAGGCGGCTTGGCCAAGATCCCAAAAGTTTTCGCCGGCTAGGATTTCTTTGGCGATTTTGTCATTTTGGTGCATTAAGGATTTGATATCCCAGTCGATAATGGCTTTTTCTTGAAGGTCTGATGATTCTATCTTCATTTGATGATTTTTCTTTTGTGGGGATGTAGCCTCTGAAAGTTCCAGAGGATTTCCAAAATCACCCGCATCCTTCATGATTTTTCTGATTAGAGAGTTGAATTCAAGTTTCTTGAGACCCGCGATAACCCGAGCTTGGTCAAAATCAAAGTCTAGGAGGGTGCTGAGCTCAACTGGCGCGTCAAACATGATGCGAGCCAGATCTTGTGACATATAGGCGGAATCTTTGCCGGATGCGAGCTTGGTTTTGGTGGAACCAGTAATTTCGTCAAGATGCGCATAAATACTATCGAGGTCGCCGTATTCACCAAGTAGCTTTGCGGCGGTTTTTTCGCCGATACCTGGAACGCCGGGGATATTGTCCGAGGAATCGCCCTTCAAGGCTTTTAGGTCTAGAAATTGGGATTTGTTGATGCCGTATTTAGCCTCTAGCTCTGGTACATTTATTTGTTCAATATTGGTAAAACCCTTGAGGATTCGCCACATATGGGTGTTGTCGTCGACAATCTGCAGCATATCGAGGTCACTTGAGATGATGTAGGTTTCCCAGTCACCAGTATCGTCAGCTTGTTTACTTAGAGTACCAATAATGTCGTCAGCTTCGTAATCCGGAATCTCGACAAAATTCCAGCCGAGATCTTTGATTAACTCTTCCAAAAATGGGATCTGAGCATAAAAATCTTCGCCTGGCTTGACGCGGCCGGCTTTGTAATCTTCATAAATTGCGCGACGTTTGGAGGTGGAGGATTTGGAATCCCAAGCCACAACGACTTTGGTGGGGTTTAGTTTTTTTACGATTTCCATGGAAATTGCAGCAAAACCATAAATGCCACCGGTCGGAGTACCATCAGAAAGACTAAGCGCCCCCATTGCATAATAACCACGGTAGAAAACTGATTTTCCGTCTATTAGTACTAATCTTTTCATCGTGGTCATACGTTTTGCTAAAACTCAATTTCCTTTAGGAGGGTTTTTAAATTATCTTGCAACTCTTCGATAGTGCCGTTATTCAAGAGGTAGTAGTCCGCCGCAACGATAGGTCCACCTTTTTCGAGATTTTCAATTTCACTGCGGTCGCGTTCGCGAATAGCCCTGGCATCAAAGGCACGTCCTGGGCGCTTGGCCACGCGTTCGTAGCGAAGATTCTTGTCTACAACGACGGCAACAAATGTCAGAGCCTTCGGGAACTCGTGTTTCAGGGTCTTATATTCGGTCCACGAATACACGCCGTCTAGCACTATGCGCTTTTGGCCAGCATTGATCAGGTCTTTCGTCTCGGCGATTACTTGGTTAACTACCCAATCTTTGCCCTCTTGTTCGCGAATTTCTTCGCGGAATTTTTTTTCAGATTCGCCATCTTCGGTGCGCTCGATACCGCGTTTTTCCATTTCTTTGTAGATCATGCCACCAAAATAGACTTTTGGATAGCCTTGTTCTGTGAGATAGTCTACTACAACAGATTTGCCGGAGCCTGACATGCCGACGATAGCTAGAATTTTTACATTTTCCATATATATAGTATATCACACCTTAGCCCCTTGAGTTTTTACTAGTAAGGGTATTAACTTGAGCATGCCTAGCATACACATATTTTCGGGACACGCTCCGGGCCGCTCTGGCCAAGTCTTTATGTTCCCGAAAATATGTGTATGATAGGCTTTAAATATGCTCAAACTAATACCCTTGCCACTAATTCTCGACGACTTTCAGGCGTTTTTTGCTCTTTCTTATCTCAATTTTTGAAATGTTCTTGCATTTATAGGACTCACCCTCTGTTTGGATGATTACATTGGAGGGTTTTTTGAATTCTAGAGTGTCGCTTGTCGTGAGTGAGCCAGGGATGCGAGCCACGATGCTCCTTGCCATGTATTTGGACAAACGGAAGAAACTAACCAGATAATCCGTCGTGCTGCGGAAATACCCAGAATCGCGATAGTCTTCCCTGCCCTTCATGACGCGCGCCATGTAGCGGCCGTTGACGGCTACATAGTCAGAAGTTTTGCGAGCTACAGGCACACCATTTAGAGTAAATTCAGGGATGAATACGCGTTTTCGTCGGTTTTTAAAATACCAGCCGGCGAGATTGGTGTAGGAACCAATCCCTCGGCCGAGGCCGTTTTTTAGTTTGGTACGCATCTTGGGTGAATCGTAGATATGGGTTGCCTCTGCGGTCATGCCGATGGTGGTGTAGCAGGTAGAGTAGCGGAAAAATTTACCATCTATATATATTTCAAGTGGATATAGTTCGCGAGTCTCACCAAAGAGGATGTCATCCAATGCTTTGGTGCCCAGAGTCCTGGATAGATCGTTAAAATTACCATATGGTAGGGCTGAGAGCGCAACATCATTCCCCGACCTTAGTACTGCATTTGATGCAATAATACCTGTGGCATCGCCACCAGCCGAAATGACCAAATCGCCATCTTTTAGAAGATTGGATAGCTTCTCTATATTGTCCTCTAGGTTGGTGGGGGCAACTTCATATTTGCCTATAAGATAACCTTTGAGATTTTTTAGACGTTCTATAACATCTTGGCGCACTTTGTCGTAGCGAGATGATTGTGGGTTGAAGACGACGATTAGACGTTTCATTTTAGCCCTTGAAATTTGGGATAAGCCACTTCACAAATGCATACAGGACAACATAGGCAACTAATCCAATGACAATTTCGAACATGCGGCGTTTGGCCTTGCGGGTTTTTTCTTCGCTGCCACCGGCAGTTAGGTATTGTATACCAACGATCGTGATACCGATCACGCCAAGAATACCAATGCCAATAGTCATAATGTCCACAACGAGATTTAGTGTATCGGTAACGCTAGAGCCCTCGCCATCATCACACGAACAATTAACCTCGTCGCCGGCTAAGGGATGATCTGAGTCAACCTTGTGCTTATAGGTGGCTTTGTTGTCTTTGTCAATTGTACAGGCCGACCCGCCGAGAATAGAGGTAGGGACACATTTGTCGTCTTTGGCTGCATATGCTGGAGACATAAATACAACGAAGGCCGTGAAGATCAATATGATGCTAGTGATGATTTTTTTCATATTCCTCCTACCTTAAGTATTCGTGTAATTTTTTGGTGTCTTTGTTTTTGCGAAGTTTTGAGAGGGCTTTGGCCTCAATCTGGCGGATACGTTCACGAGTAACATCAAATTCAGCACCTACTTCTTCGAGAGTATGAGGGCGGCCTCCACCGATACCGAACCTTAGACGGATGATTTTTTGCTCTCTATCGCTTAGAGTAGCGATGATTTCGGATAATTGCTCTTTTAAAATTTGGTTCGAGGCGGCTTCTTCGGGGGAGTCGCGTTCTTCGTCTTCGACAAAGTCACCTAAGACCGAATCTTCGTCGTCGCCGTCGCGGCCAACCGAGGCATCTAGCGAGGCGATGTCTTGCTTGATCCGCATTACGTAATCGATCTTCTCTGGCTCCATGTCTAGGGCTTTGGCGATTTCTTCGTTGGTTGGTTCGCGGTTGAGTTCGGTAGTAAGCTTACGGGTAGTGCGAAGGACTTTATTGATAGTCTCTACCATGTGCACTGGAATACGAATAGTACGAGCTTGGTCGGCGATGGCACGGGTGATAGCCTGACGAACCCACCAGGTCGCATAAGTAGAAAACTTAAAACCTTTCTTGGGGTCAAACTTATCAACCGCACGGAGAAGGCCGGTGTTCCCTTCCTGAATAAGGTCAAGAAAATCTAGACCACGACCACCATAACGCTTAGCGATTGACACGACTAAACGCATATTGGCTTCAACCATTTTGTCTTTGGCTTTTTTGTCGCCTTTTATGATACGCTGTGCAAGATCGGCCTCTTCCTCTGCAGTAAGTAGAGGAATTTTACCAATTTCGCGAAGGTATAATCTAACGGAATCATCTGCAAAAGCATCGACGTTTTCTGCGGTAATAGCTAATTCCTCGTCGGAAAGCTCTTCTTCGTTTTCAAGATCATGTGTTTCTGGCTCGTCGAGATCCAGAGTGTGGTCTTTTGCAGCATTCAAAATTTCATCTTTTTTCAAGCTCATTACCCTGCATTATAATATACTATTACTTTTTTTGCAAACGGTTTATTTTGCTAAGAATTTCTAAATATTCGTCGGAGTCCTCGTCAAGTTCTTTTAATTTGTTGTTTAATTCTGTGATTTTTTGCTTGTCTAGCTCTTTTTGATAAGACGAGAGGAGGGCCCTAGCTTCGGCTTCGTAGTCAGTGGGGGTGTTTAGTTGGTGCTCTGAGTTAAATACTAGTTCTAGCTCAAAGAGTCGCGTTTCGTCGTCGGGGATTTCTAAAGGGATGTCGGTCTTGGTGATGCCGCCATAAACCTTGAGAGCTAAGAGGGAGTTTTCGAGTTTTTCGAGTTTTTTGTTTGTGGCTTTGGTCTTGGGTTTTTTGAGATATCTTTTGGGAGTTTCTTGGATTTTTTTGTTTAAACGGTCGCCTTTTTCTCGCAAAATTTCAACCTCGACACCGAGTTTTTTGGCAATTTTGGCTTCGTAGCTAGCGCGCTCGACCTCGTCTTTGACGTAGGTTAGGAGTTTTAGAGCGACATCGGAGTATTTTCGTTTCCCGGTTGGGGTGGAGAGGTTGAGGTTTTCTTCGTATTTTTGGAGGAGCCAGTCTACCGCTGGGACGCTGTGGTTTACGGCTTTTTGCCAGAGCTCCGGATCTTTTTGGATAAGCTCGTCCGGATCTTTGGCACCGTGATAATCAGAAATGACAGTGAGGTCAATGCCGAGATCGCCGGCCATCATGATGGCGCGCTCGGTGGCTTTGACACCAGCCTCGTCTCCGTCGTAGGCAAGCCTAATATCGGAGGTAAGTTTGGACAAGGCTTTTAGATGCTGATCGGTCATAGCCGTACCAGAAGTAGCTACTGCAGTGCTTACTCCTGCTTGGTGGGATGAGATAACATCCATATTTCCCTCTACGATTACTACATAGCCATCGCGACGAATGGATTCCTTGGCTTGGTAGAGACCAAAAATAAATCTGGACTTGTTAAATAGAATTGTTTCTGGGGTGTTGAGATACTTTGGTTCTTCGCCGGTGATTGTGCGCGCAGTGAATCCTATAACATTCCCTAGTGTGTCAATAAAGGGGACGGTCATACGGTCGCGGAAAATATCGTTATGATAGCGGCTGAGGAGACCTGCTGCTTCGAGCTCGCCCACGGTGAAGCCTCGTTTTTTTAGGACATTCAGAATCGCTTTGCCACCAGCCGGGGCGTAACCGATTTTGAACTGAGCCACGGTTTGACGATTTAAGTTGCGTTTATAAAAAACATATTCGCATACTTTGGGATTACGGATGAGACATGCTTGGTAATATTTGGTCGCTAGAGCGAGAGCTTCTTTGGCGCGGAGTTTTTTCTGGCTAATGGCCTTGTCTCCGCCTTGATATTTTGAGATGTCTACGCCGGCACGTGCGGCAAGTTTTTCGAGAGCTTCTTTGAAACTAATACCTTCGACTTCCATGACGAAGGTAAAAATGTCACCGCCCTTGTTGGCGGAAAAATCATGCCAGATGCCTTTTTCTGGCGAAACCATAAAAGATGGAGTTTTGTCTACTCCCCAGGGAGAACGCCCCTTTAAGCTACGGCCTGCGCGTTTTAGTTCTACATACTGACCCACCACTTCTTCAACGCCAAGGCGCGATTTTATTTCCTCTTTTAGGTCGTACATATGCTATAATTATAGCATATGGATAGGCAAGAATATTTGAACCAGATTTCCGCGTCAAATAGGCCAGTAAACACAAAACCAAATGGAAAATTTGCAAGTATTTTATCGTCAAAAGTTTTTTTGATTGCTGCTGGCGCCGTGATCTTGTTTATTTTGCTCGCCGTGATTGGCGGTGTGCTTTCTGGATCTAAAAGTAGTCCGAAGCAAAAGATTTATGCTTTTACCATGCATATCGACAATACGACTGAAGCATTCGATGGATATCGCGATAAAGTTAAGTCCTCTGGGATACGTTCATACTACACTACTTTGTCAAGCTTACTTGTAAATGTGAAGGGGCAGCTTGAGAGTTATTTGAGCGCAAAGAACGGCGATAACAAGGATGATGCTAAAAAGATTCTGGGCGAGAAGAAGATTCAGCAACTTGATTTAGAGAGAGATGCGCTAATAAACGAATTATTTGAAGCCAAGATTAATGGAAATCTAGATAGAGTATTCGAAAACAAAATGTCTTACGAAATTGCTACCATGATGAATGAAGAAAGTGATATTGCAAAAAGTTCTGGCGACGAGTCGCTAAAGGAAATTATGGCTAACTCTTACACTAGTCTGGAAAATTTATATAATCAAATAAATAATATTTCGGAACCCAATAATTAGAAAGGAGTTTTATGGCTAAGTCTGAAGAGGCAAAGAAGATTCAAGAGAAGCAGGGCTTGAAGGAAGAATTTATTGAATTTATCAATCGTGGTTCGATGATTGATCTCGCGGTAGGTGTGGCAGTAGGTGGCGCATTTACTGCAATCGTTAATTCCCTGGTTAATGACATTGTAATGCCAGTAGTTGGATTGTTGCTTGGCGGCGTAGATTTCACCGGGCTTGCACTTCGCATACCGAATTTCTTTGGGACGGGCGACGAGGCAGTGATTGCTTATGGTAATTTCATCCAAAATGTAGTTCAGTTCTTGGTAATTGCCTGGGTAATCTTTATGGTAATTAAGGGTATGAATCGCTTGAACCGCAGGCGGGATGCGAAAAAAGCTAAAAGAGCTGAAGAAGCAAAAAAATCATAAACTATAATTCTCAACGATAAAATTTCGCCAAGATAAAAATTACAACGGCAGGCAGATTTTGCTCGGCGTAACAAGTTCGCTCGCAAAATCCGTGCTAGTTGTAATTTTTATATGGGAAATTTATATGTTTCGAATTATTAGTTTATGTTTTTTACTGTGTCAGATTGTAGCTTAATCGGATGAGATCTTCGATTTCTTCCTGGCTTAATTGGCCGGCGAGAACGATTTCGATGCCGCCTTTGCCGAAGTAACGAGATTCCATGACTGATTCGTATTTTTCCTCGAGATTGCTACTGAGCCTAGCATCGCAGCGAACCTCGATCGTGTTGTGATTTACGATAAGAAAAGCGTGCTCGTCCTTGAAGTAAATTTCGCGGCCTGAATCGGTCTTTGTTTTATATGGGCCGATCCCGGTTATTTTAGAAATGTCAAATACCATCCTAGTTCCTCTATGCTTCCATTAATATCATCTAGAGCGCGGTGGTTTTCGGGCTTCGTGAATTTCTTGTTTAGAGCATTTTCAAAATAAATCTTCCAGGCGGAGACATCGAGCATACGATAGTGGAGTCTCTTGTTTAGAGCAGGCATTTCTCTTTCGATAAATTTGCGGTCCTGGTGAATAGAGTTGCCTGCAAGATAAATTTCCTTGGCGCAATACTTGTCAATGAATTCAAGGAGTTCTTTCTCGACTTCATCTACTGGCTTCCCTGTGGTGTTTTGAGCTTTTAGGGCGTCACGCGTGGCGTGATTCTTTTCCCAAAAATCGCCAACCATGCGCGTGTTTATGAGCTCGTCATCAACTTTGACCACGGCTTCATAGGTCGCGATCTCGTTTAACTCCATATCGGTTGCGATAGCGGCGACCTCTAAAATCCTGTCTTGGACTGGGTCAAGACCCGTCATTTCAAGGTCAATCCAGAGTAATTTGGCTTTTTTCATTTTACATTTCCTCCGGGATTTTGATTCCTAAAATACCGAGTCCGTGAGTCATGACATCGAGATATGTTTGTACTAGTTTGAGGCGCTCGCTTTCGTTTTCGTGACCGATAACTGGGCAGGCTTCGTAGAAGCGGCTAAATGTTTGGGCTAATTCGTAAAGAAAATTTGCTACTTTGTATGGGGCGAGCTCGGCGACAGCTTCGTTGAGAACCAATGCGTATTCAAGAAGTTTCTTCATTAAACTACGCTCGGACGGGTTTACAGTAAGGCTGTTGTTTTCTTTTGTTTGCGTCGGGGTCTTTTGGAGGATTTTTTTGGCGCGGACGCAGGAATAGAGGAGATATGGGCCGGAGTTCCCGGTCATCTTGACGGATTCTTTGGGGTCAAAGACGATGTTGCCGCCCATTTTGTATTTGAGGAAGGCGTACTTTGCGGCGGCGAGGGAGACGATCTCGTCACTTCCGCCGTGCTCTGCTTTGAGGGCGTCTCGAACCATATCTAGAACATCGACGGCTTTTAGAATGTTGCCTTTTCTGGAGGACATTTTAACGTTGCCTGGGAGTTTGACGAGCCCGTGAGTGAGATGCGTAGTGCGCTCAGTGAGTTCGGGGGCATACTGCTCGATGGACTTTAGGACTACGGCCATGTATTCTTTTTGTTCGGAGCCGGTAATCACGATAGACCTAGCAAAATGGTAGTCCTGCCATTTGGTAAAAATAAGGCCGACATCTTTGGTCTCATAGGTGGGGACGCCTTCTTTGTTGATAAAGACGCGTGTGTGGAGTCCGTATTTGTCGCCATCAAAAATTACTGCGCCATTAGAATATTCGTAAACACCTTTGTCTAGCTGTTCTTTGACCTTTTCCAGGCCGAGGTCTACGACGGTGGACTCGGGGTAGTATTTGTCAAAATGAACGTCAATTGAATCGTAGAATTCCTTAAAGTATTCATAAGATAGTTCCCTGCCTTTCCAATATAGCTTGGCGAGGTCGGAATCGTGGAAATCCTCGGAGTTAATTTTGTAGATTTCTTTGTTGAGCTCTGTGATTTCTCGGTGGGCCTTGTCGTCGTCTTCATAAAGGGCGGTACCTTTGATGTAACAATCTGCAACATCTTCGATAGTTAGTTCGTCTAATGATTTCTGACGGAGAGCGTACATAGTCTTGGCTACGTGAAGGCCAACGTCGCCGCCAAAGTTGGCGCGAATGACCTTGGCGCCAGCATACTCAAATAATCTAGCGATAGAATCCCCAACAAACGAGGTGTAGAGGTGCCCGACATGGAGAATTTTGAAGGGGTTGGGGTCGCTGAATTCGCAGATTACAGTCTGGTCTTTATATTCATCTGAGGCGAAATTACTGTCGAAGTCGTCTATAGCACTCTCCAAATACTCATCTGGTAAGATGAAATTTAAAAAGCCGGGAGTACTTAGAAATATGCTTTCTCGGAACGCTCCCTCGCTCCCGTCGACCCTTCGGGTCGTCCGCGTCCCAAGGGGCGGTCGTTTACGGGGCTCGGTCGCTCCGTAATCGCCCCGTCGGCGATTATGCTCCTCGAAAGCATATTTTCTAAGTTCTTCCACTATTTCATTCCCTATTTCCATTGGGGGTTTGTGGAGTTCTTTAGCGAGTTTTAGGGGAGCATTGGTGGAGTAGTCCGCATCGATATTCTCTGGAGAAGGAGTAAGCTCGGCATCAAAATCAAGGCCATAGAGGCTGTGAATAACTTTTTTAAGCGTCGCGCGGAGTTCCTGCATAAAAATATTATACCATAGTTTACAGGGATGTGATATAATGGTGATGCTGCGGGTATCGTATAGCGGCTATTATGTATCCTTCCCAAGGATAAGATCAGGGTCCGACTCCCTGTACCCGCACCAAGAAAAGTAAAAATAACCATTTATGGTTATTTTTAGTTTTATTGGAGTGGGGCCCAGGGAGCGCAGTCTCCCTGTACCCGCACCAGAAATAAAAGCAAGCCCTTTAGGGGTTTTTTTATTTCTGGTGCACGACCCTGTATAGAGTTCGCACTTTTATTTTATACCATAGTTAATCCCATTATATTTTCTTGATGGATTTAGCTATAATAGCTTCCATTAGCTCGTAATCATGATGAAATGCCGCATCGCTAGCTTTTATCATCTCGTTCGTATTCGTATGATAGTGGAGAAGATACCATTAAGCGGTAGTCTTCCTGTATTTAGCAAAGGCTTTAGAAATAGCATCATCAAAGCGAGTTTTGCCAGACAAACAACTCATAATGGTTTTCTTCTCGCGTACAGAAAGCTTCATCCCCTCTAATTTGAGGTTAGAATCTACAAAACTTAGGGTTTCCTCGTTTTTACTCATATGTTTATGTTATAACATAGCTTTTTGATAGTGAGGTTTGATCTTAAGGCTTATTGTTCCGTGGGTTCGCCAGGGGCGCTGATCTCGATTAGTTCGTTGACTTTTCCCTCTTCGCGAAGAGCGCTGATGCGTTTGTCAAACTCTGTGAATGGGACCTTGATAGAGACGAAGTCGACGGAGCTGTCGGTTTTTTTGATGAGTTTTACGAAGTAATAACCGTCGCCGTTCATGGATATGAATTTTTTGCTAGTTTCACCTGGCTCTAGTTTCATGGCTTCGGTGGCACGCCCGCCATCGATGTTTTTGCCGTCGACTAGACCGCCAGTTTCCTCATAGTTGATACTGTCGCCCAGCGCATCGGCGACGGCCAGGAAGTCATTGCCGTTTGAGGAAAGAAGGGATTCGACTTTGGCGGCAGTCTTGTTGGCGTTTTCGTCGATAGCGATGGAGACTTTGGCTTTGACAAGAGTAAGATAGAGCATGCGCTCATACTCGGATTTGGTCAAACCAAAGTTATCGGAAATAATCTTAACAAAGCCCTCTTCAGAGCGGTCGATACCGCCGATTTTTAGATGGCGATCAAATTCGTTTTGGACTTCTTCGTCGGTGACGGCAATGTTTAGCTCTTGGGCTAATTTCAGAGCGTAGGTATAATCCTCGGCTTCGGTGAGGGCAGCACGTTTGTACTCGTCCCTTAGAGCTTCGTAGGAGCTGGCGTCAAACTGGCTACCGGACTGGCGCTCGATAGAGGTCATGCTACTGCGATAAAACATGAGATAATCCGAAAATCTAGTCTCGGCACCGTCTACACTGGCAACTGGGACTGGTACGATTTTGGTAACTTTGAAAAGAAGATCGTCGGTCATGCCTAAACGATAGAGAGCGAGCCAACCTCCGACAATAACAACAGCAAAAACCACGACCGTGATGAGGATCGTGCTAATAATGATGCGGTGACGCGTCCACTGGAGAGGATATTTGAACTTACGTCCGGTGGCTAGTACCTCCTCGCGACGTTCTTCTACTTTTTCTTGCTCTGTTTTTTTAGAGTCTTTTTTACCTATATTCATATTGGATAGTGTTAATGGTGATCCGGGTGCGAGTCGCACCAGAGGTTCGACGAGCATTGGATACACGTAGTGTTAATGGTGATCCGGGTGCGAGTCGCACCGTAGGTTCGACGAGCATCGGATACATTTAATTGTAATGTGGTGATCCGGGTGCGAGTCGAACGCACAACCTCTTCCTTAGGACGGAATTGCTCTATCCATTGAGCTACCGGACCAAACCTATAATATATTATACCACATACACAAAACCTTGTTCGTGGTATAATAAGCTTATGCATAAGGTCAAAAGTATTATATATATAATAATATTCTTACTTGTGACTGCAGGGATGGGGGTGAGCGTTTATTTTTCTATTGCTGACGAAAAAAATGCTGATTATGTGGTTGAGACCAGCGTGCCTTTTACGCCTTTTGAATTTTATGAAAACCGAGAGATTGTGGGGGTGGATGTTGATATAGTTAATCGTGTGGCTGCTAAACTGGGCAAGACTATCCAGATCAAAAACGTGGAGTTTGATGTGATTATTGACAATGTTGAAGCAGGGAGAATTGCTGATGCGGGGGCGGCCGGGATTACGATTACTCCGGCGCGCGAGGCAAAAGTCAATTTTACGATTCCCTATTATACTTCGGTACAATATGTGATATACAACAAAAATACGCCGCCTTCGCTTCGCGATGATCATGTGGTATGGGGGGCGTTGGCCGGATCTACGCTTGGGTCGCAAATTGGGAGTACCGGGTATTTATCCGTGGAAAACGAGATCAAAGACGGAGTGCTGGCCGGAACTGGAACTACAATCAAAGGAATCGATTCTCATCAGCTAGCGGCAGACGCTATTAATGCTCACATTATTGATTACGCGATCGCGGATGAATTGGTAGCACAATTTATTGTCGAAAAAAATCCGGATCTCGGGGCTTTGCCTCTGTACTATGCGGGCAAGACGCGCGAGGATGACTACCCGGTGGAGGAATCTTACGCGATTGCTGTGAATCGCGACAGGACAGAACTTCTTGATGCATTTAACGCAGTTCTGACAGAGATGCTTGAAGAGGGGCCTGATGGAAAATCCGAGATTGATCGATTGGTATTAAAATACATGGGGCTTTATGATGAGTGATTTTTTTAGTAAAATTGGAGAACTTTTTAGCACACCGGCTTATATTGATGCGCTGCTACATGGGTTTTTGCTCACTCTGCAGATTTCTTATTTTGCGCTCCTCATTGGAATATTCCTCGGGACTATTATCGCGCTTATTGATACCGCAAAACCTTCGAAATGGCTGATAGTGCCGAAGTTTATTTGCCGGGTGTATGTGGGGATTATCCGCGGGACGCCGATGGCCTTGCAGCTTTTTATCATGTTCTTTGTAATATTCGCAGTTAAGGGATTTCCTAGCATCATCACGGCTATAATTGCTTTTGGGCTAAACTCAGCGGCTTATGCAGCGGAAGTGATTAGAGGTGGAATACTTTCGGTAGATAATGGACAAACAGAGGCGGGGCTTGCGCTTGGACTTTCGAGATTTACAATTTTTACAAAAATTGTGGCACCACAAGCGATCAAAAATATTATTCCGGCACTTGGGAATGAGGTCATCACAGTAATCAAGGAAACGGCGATTGTGAGCATGGTGGGGATGTACGACCTCAATATGGCAGCAAAAGACATTGGCTCGGGGCAAAACATGGCAAGTTATATTGTGCCGATGTTTGTGGCGGCGTTGTTTTATCTTGTAACTATCTATCTGATCACATTTATTGTAAAACGAATTGAGAAGAGTTTGAGGCGCAGTGACCTCAGAGGGGAGAAATAGATGGACGGCAAAAATACTGAACTCGTGATAAAAAAATTGTACAAAAGTTTTGGCGACAATAAGGTGATCGGTGGCGTTGATTTTAAGCTTACGGAAGGTGAGCGTGTGGTGGTACTGGGGCCGAGTGGGTCTGGAAAATCCACGTTTCTTCGCTGTATTAACTGGATGGAGGAGCCAACCAGCGGTGAGATTATCTTCAATGGCGAGGTGGTAACCGAGAAAAACATTCGTCGCGTAAGGCAGAACATTGGGATGGTGTTCCAGCATTTTAATCTAATCAATAATATGACGGTGATGGAAAACTTGGTTCTCGCACCAGTAAAACTACGCCTAATGAAGCGTGATGCAGCAGAAAAACGGGCGATGGAACTACTGAAGCATATCGGGCTAGTGAAGAAAGCGGGCGCCTATCCTGCTTCCCTGTCGGGAGGACAAAAACAGCGGGTGGCGATTGTCCGGGCGATGATGTTATCACCTGAGGTGCTATTATTTGATGAACCGACCTCAGCGCTTGATCCGGAGTCGATCGGCGATGTTCTTTCTCTGATTCGCGAGTTGGCGGACAGAGGTATGACAATAATGATCGTAACACACGAAATGAGCTTCGCCAAAGAGATAGCGACTAGGGTAGTATTTCTTGATAAAGGTAAAATTATAGAGGAAGGCACGCCCGACGAGTTCTTCAAGCATCCAAAAACAGAGAGGGTGCGGGAGTTTCTGGGTAAGGTGCTATAATTGGCGCCAACAGGGGTAGTGAGCTACGATACCCGTTGTTTCACGTTACAGGGGCGCTATAGAGGTAGCGTTTAATTTTGTAAACAGGGGTGGCGTATTGACAAAATTCGCGCCGCGTGGTATAATTAGAGTAGAATTTTTTAGCTTCATAGGTTTTAGAATATTAAGGAGGGCAATAAAGTTATGAAGAGAATAATTAAAAAATTTGCAACTTTTGTAGTTGTGGGAGTCATCGCTACAATGATGGCGACCACAGTATTTGCAGC
>JAZRRH010000011.1:0-13221 GCA_045650525.1 Candidatus Nanosyncoccus sp. | reverse complement strand
TTTACTGCCAGGGGATGCACAATATAGGACTCGCCAGTTTTTCTGAGCTGGCCTTCGTGAGCCTTTTTGGCAATCTCGACGGCTTTTTGAACCCGCGATTGTTCTTCCATTACTCTATTATAACAAATCTTTGACGAGTTTTTGGAGCTCTGCTCCGCTTTTGCACTTAAAAGTGAGTGAGCGACCGCGAATAACTGCGGTGGCATTGTACTTATCGGAGAGGGCGTTTTCCTCTTTGATGTGGGTGCTTCGTTTGATGGCGGCAGCACTGGAGCTCTTTTTGTGTTCAGCGAGGTAGCGCTCTACTTTGCGGGCAGTCCATTCCTCTTTGATGATTTTAGGGAGCAATTTATTGATAGTCGCCTCATCGCAAGAGACTAGCGGGCGCATGACACCTTCGGTGAGTTTCTCTTTCACCATTGTTTTTTTGACGTCGTCGGGGAGGCTAAGAAGACGCATGGTGTTTTGGATGGTGGTTTCGCTTTTACCGACTTTGGCGGCGATATCTTCGGTGCTGAGGTTGAACTGAGTTTGGAGCTTGGCGTAGGCGGTTGCGAGCTCAACAGCGTTTAGGTCCTCACGTTGGGCGTTTTCAATGATGGATAGTTCGAGGCGATTCTGGGAATCTAGGGTACGAATAATGGCAGGAATTGTCTTAAGTCCGGCTAGTTTACTAGCACGCCAACGGCGTTCACCGGCGACGATTTTGTATTTGCCCTCTTCCTTGGTGACGACGATAGGTTGCAATACGCCGTGCTCTTTAATGGAAGCAGCTAAGGCTTCGAGAGCGCCTTGGTCAAATTCGCGACGTGGCTGGTCCTCGTCACGAACGATATCATCTAATTTGATTTCCTTTAGTTTGCTTTCTTTCTTGTCTTCTACTGCTGTGGGGTCAAACTCATCGTCGATGAGTTCGGTAGGGATCAATGATTCAAAACCGCGACCTAATCCTTTCATTTGGTTCTCTCCTCTACTTCTTTAGTGAATTCTTTGTAAGCTTTGGCGCCTTTGCTAAATTTGTCATAGGCACCCACTGGGACACCATGGGAAGGAGCCTCGGCGACGCGCACGTTGCGGGGGATGGTAGTCTTGAAAGTGAGCTTTTTGAAGTATTTTTTGATCTCGTCGTAGACCTGTGAACTGAGACTAGTACGCTTGTCGTACATAGTGGCGAGTACGCCGATGAGCTTGAGGTTGGGGTTGGCTTGTTTCATGACAAGCTTCATGGATTCGAGGAGCTGAGCAACGCCTTCGAGGGCGTAAAACTCAGTTTGTACGGGTAGCAAGAGATAGTCTGACGCGATCATGCCATTTACGGTGAGGAGGCTAAGGGATGGTGGGAGATCGATAATGATGTAATCATAAAAATCAGATACGGTGCGGATGGCGTCGCGAAGGCGAGTGAACTTTTTGTTCTGAGAAGTGATTTCGACTTCGGCATTGGCAAGTTCAGGGGTGGTGGGGGCAAGGTCGTAGTTCTTGTATTTGGTGGGCTTGATGATGGCGTCTAGCTTGGCGGTGCCGAGTATAACTTCGGTCATGGTGCCGTCAAGACCAGAGGTCTTGTCGATACCGAGGCCAGAGGTGGCGTTGCCCTGGGGGTCAAAGTCGATTAGCAGAGTCTTGAACTTGTCTTTGGCAAGATAATAGGCGAGGTTAACGGCTGTGGTGGTCTTCCCTACGCCGCCTTTTTGATTTGTTATACAGATTACCTTCGCACTCATAATACTTACGTATTATACCACAAAAGTCACATAAAGGCTAAAAAGTAATTCTAGCAGCTTGGACTTGTTCGCTAGTAAGAATCACAACGCAGGGCAAGAAAAAATCTCCTTATTCGCCCTTCGGGCTGGGGGAGATTTTTTCGTTGCTGAGTTGTAATTCTTACGCGAACAAATCTGGTCTAAATCTCATTATGCTGCTAGAATTACCTTTTAGTCCTCTAACCGATTTTGGTGATTTCGATTTCGGAGTACTTCTGGCGATGGCCAGTTTCCTTGTGAACGCGTTTCTTGGCTTTGTAGCGGATTACGCGGATTTTGTCACCCTTAACTTCGGGCGTTTTGACTTTAGCTGAAACTTTTACGCCCTTTACCGTAGGAGTGCCAACGGTCGTCTTGTCGCCGTCGGTTACGAGTAAAGCGTCAAGTTCGAGCTCTTTGGTGCCTGCCGGGAGGAGGTCCACCCGTAGGGTCTCTTTTTCGGCGACGATATATTGCTTACCGCCAACCAGAATGACTGCTTTTTTCATATTATTCCTTTATTTATCTGGACTATTTTATCACATTTTTTGGATTTTGTGAAGTATAAACAGATAAAGTGCGGAGAGGATGGCGCCGTCATGCAAAGTACCGACTTCGGGACCGATGTAATTACCCGCCCAAGACAAGGGGATAGACTCGATAGTAGAGATTAGGCTGGTGTATTTTTCTTTGGATTGTGGGGAGGTGATTAATTCCAGATATGCGCTTTCGAGCATGTTAAAGAGATAGCCAGCGTCGCAGAGATAGCGATCGTCATTTTTAGCAAAAATGTCTCGATAGTGGGATATGGCTTCTTTGTCTCCTGATAGAATTCGATTGTAACTCTCGACAATCTTCTGAGGAAGGTACTGTTTCCGAGCCGAAATATATTTTTCTATGGACTCAGGAAGAGACATAGTCTTCCCTTCGTCGATGTCTTCAAACCAATCAAGGACCAAATCAGGGATATTAATACCGGTAACTGGCACAAAATTCGGCCATCCAGCGGCGATATTGGTTTCTAACAAATAAAGTTTGTTTGTCCCCTTTTCCCTTATGATGTCGACACCGGCGTACTCTAATTTTGAAACTGAGGCTGCCCTCGTGGCAATATCGGCTAATTGTTCTAGGACAGCTGGATCGTTTTCGGGATGCTTCTCGCGACCAGCACTCCAAGCGACGAAATCTCCAGGATTGTCTAGGTCACCTTTTTTTCGCATAGTGCCTACGGCTACCCCGCCAATTACAAATACACGATAATCACACTCAGGCTCAACGTATTGCTCGATGAGGAGGCCTTCAAAATCTTCGACTTTATCTAAATCACTGGGTGATTTTATAAGGATAATGTTCTCCCCTGCCGTACCACGGCGGTCTTTAAGGATGAACGGGTAGTGAACGCGACCAGTATATACATATGACAATACGTTCTTCTTATGTCTAGACTCGTAGGTAGGGAGGGCATATTCTTTTAAGAATGGGTCCATCATAAATAACCCCTGCTGAAAATGTTTGTCCGAGGTCGATATGCGTCTGCCAGCCACGTCGGCGTTGATGCAGGTTTTATGATTGTTTTTTAGCCAATACATTAGTCGCTCCGCTTCGTGGTAGTTGTTTACGGACAGCTCGCGAAAAATCACATAATCTAATGGAATACCTTCAAAGTCGAAACGGGCCAATTTGTCGGAATTAATACCAAGAATCTGGCAAAAACCCCAGCCTCTTTTCTTGGCAGATGAGGAAAAACCCTCAACCATATGAGAGTTTTCCTCTCTGCCTTCAATGACAGTTAGTATACGACGAGGGGCGTTATTTTTGTTTTGTTCCATCGTCTTTTGGCTGTTTGTCGGCAGCTTCTTTTACCTCTTCTTTGTCGGTAGCCTTGTTTTCAGTTTTGTTGTCAGCTTTACCTGAGACGTCATTTTTGACATTTTTCAAGGTTTTCTTGGTTCGATAGAAGTAATAGCCACCACCACAGATACCAAGAATGATTACGATTGCAAGGATTATTTCTACGGGACCGGTATTTGGAAGCTCTTGGCAGCCTTCCAACTCGGGGTTGGTTTTACAGTTTTGCTGTTGGCATTCTGGCGCACCTGGGTTAGTAGTACAATCATCTAGTGATGGAGTTGGCTCATCACAATCAGTACGCTTAACTGTGATCGTGGTTTCGTCTTCTTTGGTTTCGCCTTTGGAGTTGTCGCTATCATAGGTTAGGGTTGCTTTGTTGGTAAGCTCTGTACCTTTGCAGTCGAAATCTGGGCCAGCTTTTACTTTGTATGTGATGTAGACCGTGTTGCCTGTACCGATAGTACCAAGGTTGTAGCCTGTATCGAAAATGTTATCCGGAAGTGGTTCTGGAGTTGTCGACTCGTTAGCAGTGAGCTGAACGCTACCTGGGACCAAGGTGAGGCCGGCAGGCAAAACGTCTTTAATGGTGGCGTTCGTTAAAGCGATATCGCCAGTGTTTCTAATTGTAAGTTTGTAGGTTGCCTCTTCGTTTGGCGCAAGATTAATACTTTCGCCATAGTTTATACCATCTTTGGAGACAGTTTTATCAATTGAGCCGCCAAGTTCTTCGGCTTGAAGGACATAGCTTACAACGCCATGATATTCTTCACAACCCGGAATTACACCATTTAATGCGTTAAGACCAAGTGGAGCGCCTTCTTTTGTGAAGAGGGTAGACGGCATAACCGTGTTGCTTGCTTTCCAGTCGCTATGAATCTTAGCTGAGCCCAGAACGTAGCGCATTACAACTTTGTCAGTCTTGGTAGTCATATAAGCTTCATCCCATACAGACCCAGGCTTGGAGTTGTTGGCGGAAACGACGGCCGCAATTTCACCCTTTTCGCTTGGAGTTAAGAAGGTTGAAAAGGTTGTGGACATACGAGCCCCCAACGCAACACCGGAATGATTATGAGCGGAATCATTAAAAGTTGACGAAGCATTGTTATGGAAATAAACGTAAACTAGGTATTGTCTACCTGGTACCACTTCGATCTCATTTTTTAATTGCGTAACGTCGGCGTTGATTTCTCCCACTCTAACGAAGTCTCGTTCGTCGCCGATAGATGGGTTGTCGGTAATAGAGTTAAATGTAGGGTATGTAGCTGGCTTTTCCATCGTGAAGGTTGCTCGCTCTGGGCCCCAAGCAGAAACGTTAGCAAATGCCGCCAAGCTAAAGCTTACCGATAGTGCCGCTCCTACTACTTTATGGTTGATAGTTGGTTTTTTCATCTGTTTCCTCCTCCCACCATTAGTTGATACCTAAATCTGCTAAGGCGTCATCAGCCTGCTCTATATTATTTGGCATTGTATAATTTCCAGAGTCAGCGTTTTGTTGTGCCTGCTCATCGTCACTTACTGGTCGGTATCCAGAATTAGCTCCACCATTATTGTTGCTATAGTTATTATCTGAAACTGTCGGGGCTACTTCCGGGGCAGGCCCTGAATCAGGATTTGTCACCATAGTATCCTGTTCAAAAGACGGAGCAGGGGTTTTGTCATCTTCTCTTACTCCAGGGTTAACATAGTTGTCTATTTTCTCAGTACCGATATCTTGTGCAATTTCGTCGTCTATCTTGTTATCAATTCTGATTAGGTTTTCTGGATCTTTAGACTGGATGTCGGTACCTTCGCTGCTTGTGCCTTCGGAACCCGTCCCTTCGCCGCCTGTGCCTTCGGAACCAGAGCTTGGCGGATCTGGATCTTCGGTAATTTTCTTCATGCCGTCAGTAGTGTCCGTCGTGCCTTCCTTATGAACAATCTGCATACACCCACCGACAATATCTCCATTCTCGTCATAGAAAATCTTGATAGTCATAGACCCTATTTCGTTGCCATCCTTGTCAAGCCAATAGTATTGGTTGACTTTTACACCATTCTCGGTTGTAACACATTTTACTAGTTCCATATTGCCGTGTGTTGCTGCTTTTGCCTCATCTTTCTCTCTCATGGACGCGTTTTCATAATTGCCGTCTAGCACAACACGCCTTGTAAACGCCTTATCTACACCATCACAAAATGTCTTGAAAACGGCATTATATTCTTCAGGTGCAAGGCTTTCTATCTTAACTTCTGCTTCAAGGATTGAAAGACCCTTAAATCCTTCTGGCTGCAACTCTTCCGGCATATTGGCGATATAGTCCGCAAGACACTCAACTTGGTTCCTGGCTGCGTATTTTATCATTTCACATTCATCATTGTTGCAAACCTCGGCGACTTCTTTGGCGGCGGCGAAGTCGTATTTGCCGCCCTTATTTGGGGAGAGGAACATACCTTTCTTGTTGTAACCATCTATGATGCCCTTTTCGGACTCGTAGTCTATGCCGGTGTTTTGTTCTTCTTCTGATTCGTCTACTGTGTCAGTTTCCATAGTTTGTTCGATTTGTTTGGGGTTGTTGACTGGGGCCTTTGCTTTGGCGTCTCCTGTTGGTTTAATAATTCCGGCTAACACGAGCGCAATGACGGCAGCGGTTGCGACGCCAATGAGGAATTTTTTGAGTCCTTTAGAGTTTTTACCTTTTTCCTTCAATCTCTTGACTACTTCTGGCATCTCTGGAGTGTCCGGCATGGCTTCGGCCGCTGCGACGACTTCGGCTTCTTCGTCGGTGAGCTCATCGTCTGGCTCTGTCTCGGCAGTGTTTGCTTCTGCTGTTGTAGCCCCAGGCTCTTCTGCAGCTGGGACTTCGGTGGCTTGGGCTGAAGCTTGGTTTGCCTGGGCTACAGCCGGATGAACTTCGTTAGTTTTGTCGGTGCCAAACTCTTCGCCTTGATTTTGGTAGAAGGCGGCCCATTGTTCTTCTGTTTCGTTGTTGGGGAGATCCTGGCCGTCTTGCCAGTTTTCGTACATTTCGCCAGCATGGGCTTCGTTGTAGGCTCTGGCCCTGTCTAGTGCAGCTTGGTTAGGATCTGCAGGAGCGGCTTCGAGGCCTTGGCCGTCTTGCCAGTTTTCGTACATTTCGCCAGCGTGGGCTTCGTTGTAGGCTCTGGCCCTGTCTAGCGCAGCTTGGTTAGGATCTGCAGGAGCGGCCTGTGCGTTTTCGTTGTTTAGTTCTTCTAGTTTGTCATGATTGTACTTTCTTACCATCTCCCGATATTCGTCTGGGTCGGCGATGTGGTTTTGAATTTCGTCATTTGCAGCCTGTTTCTGCTGTTTCGCTATAGCCTCTTCCTGTGCGAGCCTCTTTTGTTCTTCTTCAATTTCTCTGTATCGCTGCATTAGGCGTTCTTTTTCTTCTTGAAGCTCTTTGATTCTCTGTTCTCTCTCAGCTGCGGAAAGAGTTTTTTCTCCTCTTTCCTCAAAAGTTTTGCGTTCTTCTTCTCCGACGATCTCTGAATTGATTGCGCCGTTACCGATTCTTTCACCACTAGGCATTTTCACCTCCTAGAAAATCTTCTTTGTACTCTTTTATGGTATCTGAAATAATCTTTTCTACATCAATATTGGCATCTTTAAAGAATTTCTCAAACGACTCATCGGAGGCGTCCTCTTGATCGAGTAGTTTTTCAATTTCTTGCACCTGCTCAGCACTAAGTGAGCCAAAGACTGCGGTAGCGAGTTTGTCATCCAACTCGTTAATATATTTTTCGCGGAGAGCGTTTAGCTCTTCGACATCCTGTGCTGGTGCTGGGCCCTTCGCCGACATAAGTTCATCGATGATTTCACCAAGCATGCCATGATCTAGAAGATTATTGTCCATAGAATAGTTTTGTTATTAATATTTTGACCTTTCTGGTCCAAGTTTAGCATAACCGTGATTTTTGTCAACTTTTTACTTTGTTTTTGCTTGATTGGTTTTACTTGATTCACCACCAACAAAAAACCGAACGGGGTGTTCGGTTTTTTGCGTAATTTATGGTTAGTTTTGTTGTTTTGGTTTTGTCTATCTTATAGGCGTTTTCTCCTGTTTTTTAGTATTTTTGGTTGAGGGAGTTTATTCTTACATTGGTAATTCCTTTCCTCTTTGTTATTCGGAAAATATGGTTAGGCTGTTTGTTTGTTTTTTGATTCTAGCGGAAATATCATGCCGAGAAGCTTATGTCCACGTTCTTTGTTCAACTTCATGCTTTTGATCTTCTCTATCGATTCCTCTGGAATTTTATCTGGTGAGATGTAGTTTGCTTCTTTTTTGTACAGTTCGAAATCTATTGTGCTATTTTCCCAGCCTTTATCGACTACTTCGTCTGGTATTTTTAGCTTTTCGATTCTTTTTTCTGTTCTTAGCTTTTCCATATTTTCCTTTTTTTGTTTTATTATTGTTTTTATTTTTGTTTGTTAGAATTTTTATTTTGTGTTCTAACTTGTTTTGAGTATAGCACAACATGCTTATTTTGTCAATAGTGCTTATGCTATTTTTTGGGTTTTTGTCAAATTTACTGGGGCGAAATGGTGTATATTTTACAACAAAAAAATCACGCGGCTCATGCGCGTGACTTTTTGTTCGCCTTTGGATATTAGATTTTTTCGAGCGAGATAGTGATGTTGTCGCCATTTACTTTGGCGATTTCATCGTGGGCATAGTTTTGGTCTTTTTCCAGGCTGACGGCGCCGACTTCGGCCTTGATGAGGTCTTCGTGGCCTACTGGAAGGTCGCAAGAGAGCGATAGTTTGATCTGATCATCCTGGCGGAGGCCAGCATGTTTGCGGGCGGCTTGGACGGCGCGGATAATCTCACGCGCTCTTCCCTCTTCTAGGAGTTCGGGGGTGAGGGTTTTGTTGAGTTTTAGCTCTTTGCCGTTTTTGACCTTTTTGACGTTGACTTCATCGGCAATGATTTGCTCGTAGAAGTCGTCTAATTTGTCGCCATCGTAGGTAAGCTCGCTCAGTGGCTGGCGAATCTTGATCTGATCCTCGGTGTCGGATTTTTGCATCCTGAGGGAGAGAGCATCGGTGATGATTTGGCGGGTTCTGGCCATGTTGTCTAGGATGTCGGTGTCGATGACGCCGGCCTCGGGCCAATTTAGAAGATGGACGGATTCGGTGGAGCCGGTTATTTTTTGGTGTAGCTCCTCAGCCAAAAATGGTGTGAAGGGAGCGAGGAGTTTGGATAGATAGACTAGGGCGTAATAAAGCGTGGCGAAAGCTTGGCTCTTGTCCTTGGCGTCGTCGTTTTTACTAAAGCGGCGACGAGAGCGGCGCACAAACCAGTTGCTGAGGTCGTCTACGAATGGCAGGACGTTTTCTAGGGCCCTAGGGATATTGTACTCTTCCATGCCTTCGGTGATGCTGTCGCGGAGTTGGTAAAGTCTGGAGATGATCCAAAGGTCTAGAGGGTTTGAAAGGCTATTTATCAACGTACTCGGCTCGCGATCGTCATTTTTACAACGGCTCGTCCTGCGGCTCGCGGATGACGTAACCTCCGACTCGCCTCGGGAGCCGTTGTCAAAATGACTGTCGGCGCCTCGCAAATGTTGATAAATAGCGCTTTCAAATCCTTTGAGTTCTTCTGAGTCTAGACCTTCGACTTCGGCGTAGGTGGCGAAGAAGTCGTAGACGTTCCAGATCATGGCGAGTTTGCGACTCGTGTCGGAGACATCTTTGTCGAGCATAGCGAAGTCTTCGCCGGATAGGACCGGGCTCGAGAGGAGTAAGAAGCGGTAGGCGTCGGCCGAGTACTGATCCACTAATTCGTTCGGGTCCGTATAGTTGCCGAGGGACTTGCTCATTTTGCGGCCATCGTTACCGGCCAAGGTGCCGGTGGTGATGACGTTCTTGTAAGCGTTTTTGGGGCCTTTTTTGGCCTTTTCGCCGAAGGCCCCGATGCTGGCTAGAGCGGTATTAACGGTGTGGACGTAGTAGAACCAGGCACGAACCTGGCCGACGTATTCAACGATGAAGTCGGCTGGGTAGTTTTGCTCAAATTTTTCTTTGTTCTCAAAGGGGTAGTGGAGCTCGGCGAACGGCATAGAGCCAGATTCAAACCAGCAGTCTAGGACTTTTTCGATGCGAGTGAAGTGTTCGCCATCGATATCAAACTCGATTTTGTCCACCCATGGGCGGTGGTAATCCTCAAGCTCCTCACCGGAGAGCTCTTTGAGCTCGGCGTAGGAGCCGACGACCTTGACGGAGCCTTTGTCGCCTTTCCAGACAGGCATGGCGGTAGCCCAAAAGCGATCGCGGCTGAGGTTCCAATCAGGGGCAGCTTCGATGTTTTTGGCGAAACGACCGTGTTTTAGATGGCTCGGGAACCAGTTGATGTTTTCGTTTTCGTCGAGCATCATTTGTTTTTGGCCTTCGATATCGAAGAACCAACTTGGGAAGGCACGATACATGATGCGCTCTTTGCTGCGTGGATTAAATGGATATTCGTGCTTGATGTATTCAATCTTGTAGACAATTCCCTCTTGCTCTAGGCATTTTGCGATAAACTTGTTGGCGGCCCAGATCTGGATGCCGTGTTCGTCGGTGTCGCGAACGCCAAGGGCGTGGAGCTTGTCGGCCATTTCGGGTAAATAGTAGCCGTTTTCGTCTAGACAGTCGACGAAATCCAACTCATATTTACTGGTCAATGAATAGTCGTCTTCGCCGTAGGCGGGCGCACAGTGGACGATGCCGGTACCTTCTTCGGCGGAAACGAAATCGGCTGCGAGGATGGTGTAGGTGTCTTTTCGTTCGATAGTGCCATCTGTACCACGAAGACCAAGGTCAAAGAGGCCATCGGCGACTTCGATGATAGGGTGGTATTTTTTACCAACCAAGGCTGTACCCTTGAAGGCTTTTTCTGGTTTTTGGCCCTCAAATAGTACTTTGGCGCGGTCGATTGCAAGGATGAGCTTATCACCATCCACGTCGTAAACTCCGTAGTCTAGTTCGGGGTTGATAGCAAGACACATGTTGGCTGGCAAAGTCCAGGGCGTAGTGGTCCAAGCGAGTAAATAATTATCTTCGTCTGTTAACTTAAATTTGACAAAGGCCGATGGGTCGGTGACGGTTTGGTAGGCGTCGTTATCCATGGTGACTTCGGCCTTGGATACTGGGGTGGCAAACTTTGTGTCGTACATTAGAACTTTGCGACCTTCGTAAATTTTGCCGGCGTCATAGAGCTGTTTGAAGGCCCACCAGACGGATTCCATAAAATCTTTGTTCATAGTGCGGTAGCAATTGTCAAAATCAACCCAGCGGCCGATGCGGTCGATAGTGCTGCGCCATGTTTCGGAGTTCTCTACCATGGATTCGCGGGCTTTTTTGATGTAATCCTCAAGTGACCATTTGGTACCGATGTCGCGGCGGTCGGTGATACCAAGTTGCTTTTCGACGAAATTCTCGGCTGGAAGACCGTGACAGTCCCAACCCCAGCGGCGTTCTACGCGGTAGCCATTCATAGTCCAAAAGCGTGGAACGGCGTCTTTGACGATGGAGCTAAGGAGCGTGCCGTGGTGTGGGTTACCGGTAATAAACGGAGGACCATCGTAGAATACGTATGATTTGTCGATTGGCCTTTCTTCGATTGATCGTTCAAAAATTTTGTTCTTTTTCCACCACTCTGCGATGGACTTTTCGTATTCCACAGCTTTTCTTCTTTGGCCGGCTTGGTATTTCATATCGCTCCTTTCTTTTTACTTTAAAAAATCCAATGCTTACACATTGGAACTCTAAGGGAGCGGTACCATCCAATTTCCGACCATTTTGGCCAGCACTTAATTTATCTCTCACGCGGATTCACGGACGGGTCTAATCAGGGCTTAGCCTTTTCTTCCGTCAGCTCGCAGGTGATAGCTGCTCTAGCGCTTTTTTTCATTTTAACATACATGGCAAAAAATGGCCAGGGGGTGTATGCGTCCATAGCATAATAGTGTATGCGTCCATAACATAATAGATTTTTACGATTTTAATGAGGTCGTAGGTTTTTCCGTAGCTTAATTGCAACACCAGAGACGATTACTCATCTTTGTTGTCGCGATGGGAGAGGATAAAGAAGATAATTGAGGAGATGGCGGTGACAGCGGCAGTGATAATAAGTGGAAGATCGGAGGAGCTGGTAGTAGTAATAGTGGTTTCGGTGATAGCTTTGGTATCACCGTCGGTCATGGCGCCAAGGGGGGCGGAACAGCTAGTGGCGGGAGTGGTTAGATCAGAATCGCTAGAGGATGATTCGCTAGATGTAGAGTCGGTAGTGTTATCAGTTGTAGCAGCTTTAGTGTTGCCAGAGCGGCTAGATGATGCGCTGGCGGAGGTATTCGCTGGGGTGCTAGAAGGTGTACTGGAGGGGCTGTTTTATGGGGTGTTGGAAGGCGATGAGGGGGGATCTTGCATGTAGTAGAAATTTGCACCAGAGGCAATTGATACGGACGAGGTAGAGCCACTACTGCCAGTACCGTAATAGGCATTTACAGACGAAGAATATTTATTTACAAAATCTGGATTATAGTTAGTAGTTGATTGCTGGAGGTAACCATTAAAGTTAAATTGATACATGAAAGTACTCCCAAGCGTTGAGGCGCTCGTAGTGATTTGGCTGGTGCTAAAGGAGCCATAAGGCAAAGTACTTAGATGTCCGTAAGAATTGAATCCATAGAAGAACTCGTCGCCTGCGGTAGTGATGTTACTAGTGTCAAAGGAGCCATCTGGGAGGGAGGTGAGGGAGCCAGAGTAGTTAAAGTACATGAAGAAATAGTCGCGAGCGGTAGTAATGTTACTGGTATCAAAGGAGCCGGCTGGGAGGGAGGTGAGAGAGCCAGATTCGTTAAAGGAACGGAAGAAATGGTCGCCAGCGGTAGTGATGTTACTAATATCAAAGGAGCCGGCTGGGAGGGAGGTGAGGGAGCCATAGTAGTTAAACCAACTGAAGAAAGTGTCGCCAACGGTAGTGATGTTACTAGTATCAAAGGATCCATCTGGGAGGGAGGTGAGGGATCCAGAGTAGTTAAAGTCACTGAAGAAACCGTTGCTAGCGGTAGTGATGTTACTGGTATCAAAGGAGTGATCTGGGAGGGAGGTGAGGGAGCCAGAGTCGTTAAAGGAACTGAAGAAATCGTCGCCAACGGTAGTGATGTTACTAATGTCAAAGGAGCCGGCTGGGAGGGAGGTGGGGGAGCCATAGTAGTTAAAGGAACGGAAGAAATAGTCGCGAGCGGTAGTGATGTTGCTAATATCAAAGGAGCCGGCTGGGAGGGAGGTGAGGGAGCCAGAGTCGTTAAAGCCACCGAAGAAATTGTCGCCAACGGTAGTAATGTTGCTAGTATCAAAGGAGCCGGCTGGGAGGGAGGTGAGGGAGCCATAGGGGTTAAAGCCATCGAAGAAACTGTCGCTAGCGGTAGTGATGTTACTAATATCAAAGGAGCCATCTGGAAGAGAGGTGAGGGAGCCATGGTAGTTAAAGTACTGGAAGAAATAGTTGCCAGCAGTAGTGATATTACTGGTATCAAAGGAGTGATCTGGGAGGGAGGTGAGGGAGCCAGATTCGTTAAAGGAACTGAAGAAATAGTCGCCAGCGGTGGTGATGCTACTAGTATCAAAGGAGCCGGCTGGGAGGGA
>JAZRRH010000010.1:0-40903 GCA_045650525.1 Candidatus Nanosyncoccus sp. | reverse complement strand
GCTGGGAGCCACGAGTACTTCGTACTCTTGCTCCACTCGGAAAACAGTCTTTTGATCCGAAGGCTGGGAGCCACGAGTACTTCGTACTCTTGCTCCACTCGGAAAACAGTCTTTTGATCCGAAGGTAAGGAGCCACGAGTACTTCGTACTCTTGCTCCACTCGGAAAACAAAAAATATGAGCGCAAGCGCCCAATTTTTTGATTTTCCTCGTGGAGCCGCGAGTCGGACTTGAACCGACGACCTGCCGCTTACAAGGCGGCTGCTCTACCAGCTGAGCTATCACGGCGTGCGCTTATTATATCACATATTTTAGAATATTTAAAGACTTTTAACCACTTGCACAATATCATTTTAAGCCTTATAATGGTTATATATAAAAGAGTATGGAGGAATAGAAACAACAGATGTGGACACGCCAGTTGTTTAAATTCGGTAGGTTTGTGAATCTTGTCGGATTCTTCTCATTCTCGTTCCTTTTGACGAGTTTTCTATTTTTGAACTCTTCTGATGCCAGTGCAATTGCAAAAGAAAGTACCATCTCGATGAGCGTTTCTTCTGATCCACTTGAGATTACATTGCCGGGGGACAGTTTTGGTAAAACTTCTAATCTAAATATTGGCGTGCATACTGATAATTACTCCGGGTTTAAATTATCAGTAGCTTCAGCCGATTCTCCCTACCTAGTTAACGGCGAAGCTGTTATTCCATCTATTGATACAACTCTTTCTGAAGAAACTTATAGATCAGATAATAATTATTACAATACCTTTGGATATTTGCCTAGTCAATATATTTCACCTTTAGGTACCGTTATAACAAATACTAATTATTTACCTTTACCTTCTGTAAATGGGAGCTTAATTGACGTAACTAATGCCGCAAATAGTACCGATAAATCTTACACTATTTCTTTTGCTGCTAAATCTAACGGTGAGCTCCCAACTGGTGATTACGAATACACTTTTGTTCTTAATGCCGTTGGGAATATGATTGAGTACAATGTGCTTTATGATCCCAACACTGCTGATACTGTCACCAATATGCCTACACCTAATCCTCAGATCTTATCTATTCAAGGTGGTACTCCTGTTGCGGAAAGCTACGCTCCGCTCAGCAGTAACGTGCCGTTACGCGAAGATAGATCTTTTGGTGGTTGGTGTGATATTCAGCCAACTTACAATTCTTCAACCGGTGATGATGAATGTAGTGGCACTACCTATGCAGCTGGCTCAGACTATCCTATCGACCAGACGGTCGATGGTAGCAATATAACTCTTTATGCTATCTGGCTCAAAGATCCGTTCCCAATTGTATGGAGCCAGATGGGCGCTTGTGAATTCCATGGTAAGACCCAAGGAAATATTACTGGATCAGAATGCTCTGCTTATAGCAACAAAAAATTCATCGATACTGGTATTGGCTTATATAGTAATGAGAACTTTTCGAAAGATTACGAAATACATTTCAAGATAGTTTCCTATGATCCTCACGACCAAGACGATACGGAAGATTCTCAACAAACCTTTGTTTCCGATAAACTGTCGACCAGCGTAGAGCAATCACCATATGACAAAAAAGCTCCAGGTGTTATTGTAAGAAGAGCTAGTGATACTAGTATCCAAGTAAGACACACTTATGGTCATGGCTCCGATGGCGATAATTCCAAAGACATCGTTAAGACCGCCGCTTCTGTGACGGAAATCAGCGTTATGAGGATTGATGGCGAAATTTATGCCAGCTTCAATAATGGTCCACTAGAGTTTATCCAGAAGATTAATAATTTTGATCAACAATTTGCATTGAACACTTGGTTTGGTGCTTATCCAAGTGATGATTGTACTGGTAATGAGACTCAAGGTGTTTGCACTAACGCTAAACGTTATATTGAAGCGACGCTTAGTGAAATGTATATCAGGCTTGGAGATGCTAAAGCGACCAGGCTACATACTCTAAAGTTTTATAGCAATGGCGGAACTCCACCTTCTTCTACAATGGAAGTGTTGGATGGAAGTCCGATAGGCCGTTTCCCGCAAATCGCTAGACAAGGCTGGGTATTTAGAGGCTGGTACACCGAAGAAGAGGGTGGTACCCAAATAAATGAAAGCTGGATTCCTCATGGGGATGAAGAATATTGGGCTCACTGGGTTAAGTCTGTACTCCAGGCATTCTTTGAAACCACGGATTTGCAAATCGCAGTTAAAGGTTCTCAATCAATTGTTGTAACTAACCCGCCAGGAGAGCTTGAGAACTACACGTTCAGTTCCGAAGATACTTCTATTGCTAAAGTTGACCCAACCACTGGTGTTGTTACCGGTGTCGGTGTTGGTTCTACGACAATTATTATGCACGGTACTGAATCTGGCTATGAGATGTACTTAAATGTTACCGTCTCAGACCAGCTTGTTCCTGTTTCATTTGAAACTGGGCAAGGCAGTTCTGTATCTCCTATGAATATTGGTAGAGGTGCCACTATCAGTACTTTACCTATTTCAATCATGAATCATTATACGCTCGATGGGTGGTACACTGGTCCAAATGGTACTGGCACCAAACTTACTACATCCCTTCAAATTAATGAGCCAATGACCTTTATCGCCAACTGGATTGAAACTACATATGTTTGCAAGAAGGCGACTGAACTCCATACAGAAACATGCGATAGAACTACGCAGGGTTGTCGTACCAATAATCTATACTCCCAAGGCGACACAATCACTTATGGTACTATTCCGAATTCTACTACTTTATCGCCTGGTTTTGCATATACTTGTGATATAAACGCAAATAATGAATTTGATGAAGACTTTGAAAGATTCTATTATCTTGGCACGAGCAATGGCAGAACTGCTTTAATTTGGCATCAAAATATGTTTGATGTGAGTATGAGCTATCCTTCTGGTCTCACTTTGCTTCCTGATGCCAATGAATGGAGGAGTACAGATATTTACCCGCAAGAAGAGGGCAAAATCGCAAGGTATATGAAGCTGTCCGAAATGCAAACCGCCTGTGGCAATACTGGTGGTCTTAGAACAAAAGCCTGTGATTATTTGATGGAAAAAACTAATTTTGCAAATACTGGTCTTCAAGATGGTATTTGGATGCAAAAACTAAATGATAGTGCTACCGGTGGTAGACGTATCCACACAGCTGCGTTAAACGTAAATAGCGTCGACACATCTATTAATGGCAGTAAAAATGCCCCTCGTCCAGTAATTGAGCTTCCGGCCGGTTTGATTGAGCCATATTCTGAAACTCCTGTATATACTATTATATTTAATCCTCACAATAATACTCCTTCAAACGTTGTTCATATAGATGATGGAGAACCACTTGGTAATGATTTTCCGTCCCATGATCCGCAATATGAAAACCATGTTTTCCAAGGATGGTATACAGCTCCTCAAGGCGGTGACCCTGTAACAGATCAAACTATCCCTGTTAGTGACTCTACGTATCATGCACAATGGAAGAAATCTGTTTCGCTTGCCGAAATTGCGAACGACGATCTTGTCGTGATCGAAAACAACACCGTCTCAATCGATGTTACGAATTCAAGCGAACTTGAACCATATACATTTAGATCAAATGATTCTTCGAAGGCCACAGTTGATTCTACAACTGGTGTCATTACTGGTGTTTCTCGTGGTGAAACTACAATTACTTTGACTGGCACTGAATCTGGAGATACTAAGACTATCTACATAAATGTCGTTTCTAGCACCGATACATTTACTATTTCATTTGATTCTGAGGGTGGTTCTCCTGTGAACGATATTACTATACCTGCTGGTCGCTCGATAGGTGCTGACTACCCCGTTGATCCACTATACGCCAATCATGTGTTTGAAGGTTGGTTTACCGAGGCAACTGGTGGTAAACTTATCACGAGTGATACTATTCCAAGCCATAGCAAGACTTATTATGCTCATTGGAAGCTCGATGTGACTCAAGCTATAATATCCAATTATGACTTGACTCTTTCGGTCGGTGGACAGATTTCTGTCGGTGTAACAAATTCTGATGAACTTGAGCCGTATACGTTTATCTCAAACGATCCTAGCGTTGCGACTGTTGATGCTACTTCTGGTGTAATCACGGGCATTGGGGCTGGCACTACTAATATTGTAATGACTGGCTCTGAGTCTCATCTTACCAAGACTCTTGAGGTCGAGGTCACACCTGCTCCTGTGACTAGTTATTTAGTGACATTTGAAACAAACAGTGGCGAATCCGTTGAGCCGATTCGTGTTAATGCGGGCGATCCTGTCGGTACGCTTCCGACAATCACAAGAACCAACTATAAGTTCTTTGGGTGGTATGAGGATCCTACGTTGTTTGAAGAGGTGTATCCTGAAACAATTATCAACTCTGACGTAACCTATTATGCAAAATGGGTCGAAGACACTGCATCATTCCCAGTAGTTTGGGCCGAAACAGATGCCTGTATATTTGGGTCTGGTAATGTGTCGGGGACATACTGCGATGCAGATAATAAAACTAAAGCCTACATTGATACAGGGAAACAACTCTTTAGCGAAGACAATATTGATGATGAATTCGAGGTTGGTTTTACCATAGTGGACTATGATCCTGCGGTCAATGTAAAACAAGCAACAATCGTCAATTCAAAACAAGAAAACAGCGCAAATAATTATCCTGGTTTCGTATTCCGCCGTAATTCTGATAATGGAAACTGGCTGGAATTAACCCAAAAATGGAAAGGCTCTGGCAATAATGGCGCTACGCAGACATTTAATTATAGCGACGTTAAATCTGTTAAGGTTTATCGTCGCAAGGAGACTGTTGGCGGCTCTGTTCGAACTAAGATTTACTATTCTATCAACGATGGTACCCCGGTTGAATTCCAAGATATTACTAATATAACACGGTTTATCTTTGATACTAATGTATGGTTTGGTGTAGCTACAACCTCTTCCGGTGGTACTCAGCGCCCACTCGTCGGTACTTTGACTGATATGTATATTAGGATTGGTAATAAAACTGATTACACAATAAACTTTGATGCGAACGGTGGGTCAGTGAATCCATCCAGCGTATCTATTCCTATTGGTGATCCGATCGGGACCTTACCAACACCAACTCCTGCAAGCAGTAGCTTTACCTTTGAAGCATGGTATGATGAATCGGTGACTCCCGCCGTGATTGTAACCCCTGCCACTACCCCAACCCACGATTCTACCTACGTCGCTCATTGGCATTATCAATCATCTGACGTTCCAGTTACGTTCGATGTTTCGAATGACGCAACGCGTGATTATCAAGACATAATTGATAATTGGATCGGGAGCCCCGTGAACCTAACAACCTTCAATAAAGCAAGCCCTATCAATAGTTCTACCTGGGGTGACACATTAGTACTTTCTGAGCCTAATTACTGGACCACATTAAAAGACAGCTTTGAGTCAAATGACTGTATGGTTCCAAGTTACGGTGACGCAAAAACTACTTCCGTTAATCCTACTGCCTGGGCTAACGGTACAGTTGACTGCTCTAAGCCAGATGCTTATGATACTAAGATTCGTGCACCACTAAATGTTTATCTGTATGACTTAGATAATTCATCGACAGGACAACAAGTATTCTATACTAAATCCAGTAAAGGCGTTATCTACAATATGATTCCTGGTCAAACTTATTATTGGGAAAAGGATGGCGACAGCTCGGTGCATGGATATGTAACTGCTACTTCACCTAACAATAGGCGTTGGGTGGATACTGGCCAAATTAGAAATACTCGAGATCTAGGCGGCTTGCCAGTTTCTTATGAGAAGAACGGCAATACCGTTACTGGTACAGTCGCTTATGGTAAATTGTTCCGTGGCGAAAGGTTATGGTCTGCTCCTGGGAACGCTGCTGAGCTCACTAATCTTGGGATTACGAAAGAATACGATCTCAGTGACGGTAATGAATTAAGTGGCGATACGAGGTTGTCTGACTATCAACAAGATACTGTGGTCCATTACAATATCGAAGTAGATCTTTCCGCAAATAGTAATTATATGAAAGCGTGGAATGCAGTTACGGATATTATGACCGACGTCATTGCTGGCAAGAATATTTATTTCCATTGCCGCGTAGGTGCTGACAGAACTGGCACAATCGCCTATATCCTAGAGGGTCTACTTGGTGTACAAAATGAAGATCGCCACCAAGAATACTCCCTAACTCATCTTTCTGGCCTTTATGATAGAACTAGATATTACAAGATGAAGGATTCTGGGAATGCACTTAAGTTTGTATTTATGATGGGGTATCTCCAAAATACTTCTGATATATATGATTGGTACATGGCAAATCCAAATGCTGATGCCGACCTTATCTCTGATTTCAGAAGACACATGGTGATTGAGGATTAAGCTATTACCTTTGTGGTATAATATAGATATGGATATAGTGTTTATGGTAATGGGGGTAGTTATTATAGTATTACTAATTGCAGTAATTGTTCTTTTCCTGAAAAAAAGTTCATCTAATAAACCAGGGCTAGATTATAAAGCCATGGAAGAACGCTTAATACGTGTTGAAGGTGAAGTATCTAAAATTAATCCCGCGATTGATCGGAACTTCCGAGAGAATCGTAAAGAAATTTCTGAGAATCTTGAGCGGATGCAAAACAGTAATGCCAAGAGCATTGAGCAGCTTCGAACAGGGAACGAAAAGAAACTCGAGGAGATGCGTGAGACCGTCGACGAAAAGTTAAAAGCTTCCGTGGAAAAACGCTTTAATGAAAGCTTTAAATCGATCTCTGCCCAGCTTACTCAGGTTTATCAGGGACTTGGCGAAATGAAAAATCTTGCGACTGGTGTCGGTGATCTTAAAAAAGTAATGGAAGGAGTCAAAACTCGCGGGATTTATGGCGAAATTCAACTAGGCGCCATCATCGAGGATATTTTGAATAAATCACAGTATGAAGAAAACGCGATAACCAAAAAGGGAAGCGCTGATAGAGTCGAGTTTGCTATTAAAATGCCCGGTAAGGATGCTGAGAATATAATATATCTCCCGATTGACTCGAAATTCCCAATCGAAAATTATTCGAGGCTCCTTGCTGCCTATGATAATGGTGACAAGACTGAAATTGAGAAATTCTCCAAAGCTCTTGCTGCTGACGTAAAGGAACAAGCTAAGAAGATTTCAACTAAATATCTCGATCCGCCTATGACCACAGATTTTGGCATGATGTTTGTACCCACTGAGTCACTTTATGCTGAAATATTAAGAATTCCTGGTCTTTCTGATGAGATTCGCCAGAAGTATCATGTATCAATTACTAGCCCGTCAACTTTGCCTGTAGCCCTTAATGGTCTCCTGATGGGCTTTAAGACTGTGGCTATTGAGAAACGTTCTGCTGAGGTATGGCAGACTCTCGGCGCCGTTAAAACACAATTCGGTAAATTCTCAGATCTTCTTGAAGGGGTACAGAAGAAACTTCAGGAATCAGCCAACAAGATTGAGTCTGCTAAGACTACTTCTCGTCAAATCGAACGAAAACTCAAGAACGTTGAAGAACTACCTGAGGTAGAGTCGGTTAAACTCATTGGTGAAGTATAGTATTAATCTTGCTAATTAAAACTTTATTCTAGAATAATCTGATTTTATCAAACGGGAATAACCTTAGCATCACTGGTCCGATGATTCTACAATATGGGATTGTACCGAGACCATTTCTTGAGTCCCAAGAGTTCGAACCTTCGCGGTTGTCACCTGAGACAAATAACTCACCACTAGGAACTGTGACGTCGATTTCTCCAGAGGTATGCTCTTTGGGACCGTCTGTTTCGGATTTCCGCCATTCGTTATCATATACGAATCCATCTGGATGTTCGTCATTATATATAGTCATTATGCCATCTTTTACGGTGACCCTTTCACCTGGGAATGCGATAACTCTCTTGATAATATATTGGTCACTGACGTTGTTCGGCATGGAGCAAGTCATAGGGTTTTCTACTCCCTTTTCCTTGTATTCTTTAACAACATCTTCGTTTTCGTTTAGAAATACAATAACCTGCCCACGATCTGGTACATAATCTTGTCCTATAAAGTGTGACCATGAAACCGCAGCACGATTTACTATGACGCGGTCATCTTGATGAAGCGTATTTTCCATACTTCCACCGACTACGTTATATGATCGGTAAATGAACGTATTTAAAAATATCGTCAATAAAACTATAAGTATTACAAAACCACCAAGACTTAAAAAGTCTTTCACTAATGGATGTCTCTGAAAAAAAGTAGGTTCCATGTCTTTCATTATAGCATAAATTTGATATAATAATTAGGTATGGCAGATTATATTTTGGCAAGAAAATCTAGAAATATTGCTAGTAATCTAGTTCATATTTTTTTGAACATATTACTTGGGATTGGCTCTGTGCTTATTACAGTATTATCTGGTAGTCCCGTCCTTGGCATCCTTTTGGTTATTCTGTCGAAATGGCGTATATTTGCTGTTAGATTCCGTTATCTTTGGCTCAATATTAAGTCTAATCTTGTGGATATATTTGTTGGTTTTAGTATTGTACTTTTGACTTATTATGCGGGTGTGTCATTTTTGCCTGTAGATTTTATTCTAGCGGCTTTTTATTGTATTTGGCTTATTTTTATAAAACCTCTTTCGTCTGAGTCTGCTACTTTGGCACAATCTCTTATTGCTGTTTTTCTTGGTTCTTCCGCCGTTGCTATTATGACCGCCAACCTTAATTCTATTGTATTTATCCTACTTGAATTTTTGATCGGCTATGCAGCAAGCCGACATGTTCTTGTCCAGAGTAGTGACAAAGATTTTAGGCTAACAACTCTTGTTTGTGGCTTAATATTCGCCGAAACTGCCTGGATTTGCAATTCTTGGAGTATTCTATATACTTTTGGCAATACCGGTATCCGTATTCCGCAGGTCGCTATTATTTTGACAATTTTTGCGTTTGTTTATAATTATGCTCGTCAAGCCATGATCAAATATCAGGATGATTTTCGGTTTAAGCATATTTCTGGTCCAGTCGTATTTGGCATATTATTAATTGGTATAATTGTCATATTTTTTAGTAACCCAATATTTAATATCTAAGGAGGCAAAATGGAAGATCAAGAAAAGGGTAAAATTGTTGAAGCGAAAGAAAACAATATGAAGTTCGATAGCGATAATAAATCGCAAGGTTCGGTCAACTCATCTAAGACCGCAATTGTTCTTTCATCGTTGGCTTTGGTTCTTGGTATTGGCGGATTAACACTTGGGTGCGTCAGTTTCCAAAAAGCATCAACACCAATCACTTTTCTAGATAGTGACAAGGACGGAAATTCATCAAATTTTGTTGAAGGTTCCATTGCGGACATCGCAGAAAAGGTTTCAAAAAGCGTCGTATCAATTATAACTTCTACGACTACTCGTAATTATTTTGGACAGGATTATGCATCCTCTGCTGCCGGTACAGGCGTCATTGTCACATCTGACGGTTATATTATTACAAATAAACACGTTATTAATGGCGCCAACAAAGTAACTGTAATTTTGGATGATGGCACAAAATATGAAGATGTTTCCGTAGTTGCCGTCGACCCTCTTGATGATATCGCTTATCTAAAAATTAAAGACGCATCGAATCTCACACCTGCAACCCTCGGGAACTCCAAGACTTTGAATGTAGGACAGCAAGTAATCGCAATCGGTAATGCACTTGGTGAATACCAAAACACTGTTACTTCTGGGATCATCTCTGGCGTTGGTCGTTCCGTGACGGCTTCGGACGGTTCCGGTAATAATGTTGAGACTTTGACCGATATGATCCAGACTGATGCTGCGATTAATTCAGGTAATTCTGGTGGTCCTTTGGTAAATGCCGCTGGTGAAGTAATTGGCATCAATACTGCCACTTCTTCTTCTGCTGAAAACATGGGATTCGCTATTCCGATTTCTTCTACTAAAGGAATGTTGAATCAACTTATCGAAACAGGGAAGGCCGAAAGGGCATATCTTGGTATCTATACTATACAAATAACTCCTGATGTAGCCAAAGCATACAATCTACCTGTCTCCACTGGTGAGTATTTATATAGCCCATCATCATATTCTGCTATCGTAAACGGCTCTCCTGCCGCTAACGCTGGTCTCAAAGACAAAGATATCATTACTGCCGTTAATGGTGTTAAAATAGGTTCTGCTGGGACGGTTTCTGATCTTGTTGGTGAATACAAACCTGGAGATACTATACAACTTACCGTTGTTCGCGAAGGTAATGAAATTGCAATCAATGTTACTCTCGGCGCATATAAAAAATAGATTCTGTTTTATCTTTTAAGCAATTTTTAAGGTAGTAATAAATCCGCGTTTATCCTTTAGATTATATTTGTGTTTTTTTGCAAAATCTATCAGTGTTTTATGTTGACATGGGTCGGATTCTAAAATTATATATTCGATATTCTTATCCTTTGCTTGCCGTATTAACTCTTTTATTAATTCTAGGCCATGATCTCCCGCATATAATGCAAGGCTTGGCTCAAAGTCTAGTGATTCTTTATCCAACCAGCTCCATTCTGGGTCTACATATGGGAGGTTTGCGATAAGAATATCTGGAGTTATTTGGATCTTTTCCAATAAATCTGATTTTAGAAAGTTTATTGACGTTTCATGTTTCTTGGCATTCTTCTTGGCTATGTCTAGGGCGTCTACCGAAACATCTGAAGCGTAAACATCTGCATTATCTAATTCCTTTTTGATTGTGACTGCGATACAACCAGAACCTGTACCAACATCTAATATTACTGGCTTTTGGGGGAGTTTGCATTTTGTCGGTTTGACTCCTGGGAGATATGGTTTACCCGCGAGAATTAGAATTTGGTCGATAATTTGTTCTGTTTCAGGGCGCGGGATAAGGACGTCTGGAGTTACGATAAAATTTCGGCCGTAAAAATCAGCATACCCCTTTTGATATGCTAGAGGCGTCTTGTCTACGTGTTGTTTTGACGATTTGTCCATTAGCTATTATTGCTCAGATAGGCTGCGCTCTTGTTTAATTAGTTCGTGGACTATGTCATCAATGTCGCCATCCATCACTGCGGGAATATTAGAGCGAGAATAGTGAATACGGTGATCCGTTACACGATCTTGAGGAAAGTTATAAGTGCGGATTTTTTCGGAACGGTCTCCTGTGCCGATGAGGGATTTGCGGGCCTCACTGGCGTTTTTTAGTTCTTCTTCTTTTTTGCGCTCTAATAGCCTGGTGCGAAGAACATTCATAGCCTTGACGCGGTTTTGTTGCTGAGAACGTTCGTCTTGCATAGCTACCACTATTCCTGTGGGGAGATGAGTGATCCTCACTGCTGAGTCGGTAGTATTTACACCTTGACCGCCATGCCCGCCAGATCGATAGATGTCAATGCGGAGGTCATCTGGATTGATCTCCAAATCTTGTTCGGCTGCTTCGGGCAATACCGCGACAGTAGCGGTAGAGGTATGAATGCGGCCTTGAGATTCGGTAACGGGAACGCGTTGGACACGATGGACACCGCCTTCAAATTTTAGCTGTCCATAAGCATCGTCTCCTGAGATTTTAAAGATTACTTCTTTCATGCCACCAGCTTCATTTTCGTTTTTACTGATTAATTCTGGCTTTAAGCCATGCGATTCGGCATATTTTTGATACATGCGGAATAGTTCACCCGCAAAAAGGGAAGCCTCATCACCGCCTGCCCCGGCACGAATTTCGATAATGGCTGGCTTATCATCCTCGGGGTCGCGGGGAATCAAAAGCTCTTCTAGCTGTGTTTCTAGGTCTTTTAGCTCAGTTTTGATGTTATTTATATCTTCTTTTGCCATCTCGCCGAGCTCTGGATCTTCGGTCAAGGCTTCGGCTTCAGCTAAATTTTGTTTTAGAGTTTCTTTTTTTGCGTTAAGATCAATAATTTCGCGCAAAACACTAGCGCGCTTGCTTTTTGCAGGAAAATCTGGTGAATTATAAGCATCTGGCTGCGCCAGGAAAGACTCGATTTCAGATAGTTCTTGTTCTATTTTTTCTAGATTCATGCTATAATTATACCATATTATTTGGACCCATAGCTCAGTTGGCTAGAGCGTACGATTCACATTCGTAAGGTCGCAGGTTCAAGCCCTGCTGGGTCCACCAAACGGTTTATAAAATAATTTTTAACTATTCTGCAATCTGTTGATGTCTGTTAAATCCCTCGTAAAAATAGAAGGCCATTTTTGTACTCATTTTGCGACAAAAAACATATCAAAATCATATTTACTTCTATAATTTTGTCGGTTAAACCCCTTCGTCTAGAAAATCTTCCAGCTTTATTTCGTCAATAGTTTGATAAACGCAATATCTGCCATCATCTCCATAAAGTGGCGATAAGACCACTACGTTCCCGTCCTTGACTGTTTCATTAGTACAGTTTCTACCAAATAGAACGGTAAAATCTTTATTATTTGGCTCGGCTCCAACTTCGAGTTTTACGTTGTATATTCCAGCCCTTACGTCATCATTGATCGCACTTGAAGAAAAGTCTTTGATTTCGGTTTCATTTGGATATCGTCCCTCTTTTCTATAGAATTCCCCCACTTGGCATATTATTTCTTCACCTATTTGTTGCACATAGTGTTCTGCCGCGAATAGCTTCCTTCTTTCTTTGTCGTCGACATAACTATATTTGTCATCTATATCAATATCCTTTAAATCATTAGATGTTCCGGTTTTCTTCATTTTAGTGCAATCTAACTTGCCCCACGAACTATCACCGCTTAAATAATAGGGATCTCTTGATTTCAGAGTTACGGAGGCGCCGCTATCCTCATTCCATGATATTCTGAAGAATGATAAAACACCGCTAATCGCGTATGGTGAAAAAATCAATAATAAGCCTACAACAACCATAACATAATCTTTGGAAACATGTTTTTTGCGTCTATTGCTTAAGATTGCCACTCTTATAAGAGAGGTTAACGACAATACGAATAATACAAAAATCAATCCTTGCCAAGCCATACCGAACATCATGAAGATTATCCATCCGAATTGTGTTCCATGCGCCAAGACATTTGCACCAACAAGAACAAGGATATAGCCAAAAAACGTAATTAGTCCGATTATGAGAGAAAATCTCTTCCAGAATCTTATTTTCTTATCTATATTTGTAGTAAAATCAGCGGGCATTTTCTGTGTTACGCCATTCGGTAAGGAGTCTTGAGGTGAAGCGTCGCTAGAAAAAGATGATGACATGGGCGTATTTGTACTAATATCGGAAACTGGCGGCTGAACCTGTGTTGTTGACCCTAATGATGGTGTCGCTTGAGATGAATCCGTAAAATCGGTTTGCAGATTATTAATCTTTGGTTGTTGTAGCAAATTTTGGTCTTCAAGATTAGTATTACCATTTCCCATAATCGTATTATATCATGTCATCTCCATGTCCATGATATATTTCTTTATATACTATTAAAGCCTGGTGAATTAAGCCCCACCAACCCTAAAATGCTCCATTGGGGCTTTTTTGTTTGAGAGCCTGTGTATGCTTCAAAGGATAAGTCCTCTATCTTTCGCGAATTAGCTATTTTTCGCACGGTAATTATTGATGGCTTCTTCCAAGGCCTCATGTCCGAGAATAGAGCAATGAAATTTATGTTTTGGTAAATTTCCAAGATAGTTGTCGATGTCCTTTGCGGAAATTTTCATCGCATCGTCGAGATTTTTGCCTTTCGCAAGCTCTGATAGTGCTGAGGTCGAAGCGATTGCCGATGCGCAACCATAGGTCTTCCAACGGACATCCTCGATTTTGTCATCTTTGACTTTTATATACATTCTCATTTGGTCGCCACAAATCGGATTACCAACTACACCGACCGCGTCAAAGTCAAACTGCGATTCGTTGCCAAATAGGAAATTGCGGGGGTGCATAAAATGTTCTTTCACTACGTCTGAATATACCCAATCTTGCCCTTCACTCATTTTTGTTTCCTTTCTATGGTACTGATTTTTTGTAAACGATCGATGATGCCAGGTAATACTTGCATGACTTTTTCGACGTCTTTTTTTGTGTTTTCCATACCGAATGAGAAACGAATCGATGAATGCGCAGCTTCGGCATCACCGGTTTTGGCCATCAAAACATGACTTGGCTTGATGTCGCCAGAGGCGCAGGCGGAGCCTGTGGATACGATGATCCCTTCGGCATCAAGATATAGCTGAATTGATTCACCTTCAGCCGCTTCAAATGACGCATTCAATATATTTGGCAAAGAATTCTCAAGATCGGTATTAAGACTACTACCAGGGACTTCTTCTAGGATGCGTTTTGCTAGCTCGTCGCGAAGGGAACGGACTTTTTTATCATAAATCTCCCAGGTTTTGTGTTTGATAGCATATTCAAGCGCTGCGCCAAAACCAATAATTCCGACTGTGTTATAGGTTGTGCCGCGACGCTTCTTCTCTTGGTTGCCGCCAATGATGAGAGGTTTGAACGGCGCGCCGTTTTTGATATATAGTGCGCCTACCCCAATTGGGCCTCCTATTTTATGTGCACTAAATGTCGCATAGTCGAGACCGAGTGCTTTAACATCAACAGGGAGTTTGCCGAGTACCTGGGTCAAGTCAGAATGAACGAAGTCGCCATTTTTGTGGGCTTTTTCGACTATTTCTTCGACAGGGAAAAACTCGCCTATCTCATTATTTGCGAGCATATAAGAATATAGAACTGGTTTCTTGTTGCCTCCGAGAACTTTTGCGGCTTCAATGACAGAGTGATGTTCGAATGGCGAAGTGATTATTTTGTGCCCCTCAAAAGTACGGATTACCGTATTGTTTGATTCTGAAGCACCTGAGGTAAAAATGATTTCCTCTGGATCGGCATTGATTAGCTTTGCTAGAAGCTCGCGCGTTTCTTCGATTTTGTTCATGGATAAATGACCCGGGGTATGAAGCGCCGATGCATTTGCAAAAAAATTCTGCTCTGCTTCGCGCATAGCTTCGATCGCCTCAGGTAAAAGTGGGCTTGTTGCAGCATAATCTAGATAGACCATTATCCTATATATTATATCATCATCTTTCAAAAATCTTTCTCTTGCACAAATAGATAATTGCTGATAAGATTAAGTTATGGAAGATTCATTTACTCTAATGCCCATGAATCAACAAGTTGATTTGACTCCTGGGGAGGTGTCTGAGGGCTACATAACTATAGTAAATCCTGCTGATTCAAAGCAAGATTTCAATTACAAAATTACCGTTTCACCATATAGTGTGGTCGGTGAAAATTACACGGCTGATTTGCAGTCAAGAAATAAAAGCAATGAGATCGTGGACTGGATCAAGGTCGATGAGCCTACTGGTACCATCGCTCCTAACGGCACCAAGAAGGTGAAATTCACCATTACTACACCAAAGGACGCTGCTGCTGGTGGTCAATATGCCTCGCTTAATGTATCCAGCAACAATGATGGCTCCGATAATGACGGACTCGCCGTCAAGAACGTCTTTGAGATGGCTAGCCTTATCTATGGTACCGTTTCTGGCGACATCGTAAAAGAAGGTGAGATTCTCGAAAACAATATCCCTGGTTTTGCAGCCGTGCCACCTGTTTTGGTATCCACCAAACTCCAAAATAAGGGTAATATTCATCAATCTGCTACCATTATTTTGAAAGTTACTAATTTCTTTACCGGTGAGGTCATTTATCCAAAAGATGAATCACAGGGCCAATTCGGCGAAGTGGTTATGCCCGATACTACTTATTCATCCTCCCGTGAGATCAGTAATTTGCCATCTATTGGTGTGATCAGGGTCACCCAAACCGTTCAATTTGACGGCAAGACTTCGACAAACGAAAAGAATGTGATTATCTGCCCAGTATGGTTTATGATTTTGATTGCATGTACAATAGCTGCTATTGTTGTATTTATTGTATCTCGCGTCAAAAAAGCCAAGAAGAAAAAATCTGAGTTCTAATAAATATCTCCCCGAGACAGGGGAGATATTTTTTTAATTATTATTAAGTAATTATAGACGTTGGTTATTCGATGCTTTTGATTTTGCCGGTGCCGTATTCGAGTTTGATTAGTCTCTGATTCTTTGAGCCTCGGAAACGAAGGCTTAAATCTCGTTGCTTCAGAATAAATGGACCATCTATGATAGCATCCAGTGATTTTAGAAATTCCCATGGTTCTTTACCATATTCTTTGATTATTTCGTAAGTAAACCCGCTGAAGCTCCATACATCCCAACCGAGCTCTTTCCTAACATAATCGGCGATTATTTTGCACTGTTTCGGTTGGACAAATGGCTCACCACCGCAGAATGTGAGGCCGGTTTGACCTTTTAGGGTTGATAACTCCTTTAATACCTCGTCTATTGGGATTAACTCACCGCTAGAATAATCCCAGGTTTCGGGGTTTTGGCAGCCAGGGCAATGGTTGGGGCAGCCTTGTGTCCAGAGGACCGCCCTTAGCCCATCGCCGTTTACGATATTGTCATGCTCAATTGGCCCAGAAAGCCTGATCATACCTTCAGGTATTTCTGCCTGCTTTGCAATTTTTTCTAGGGTGATCTTGTGCCAATCTGTCATTATTCTCCTTTGGCGCAAGAACGGACCTTTTCGAATGGCAAATCGCCTTCTAATCTACCACAATGCGGACACCTGTCACCAGCAATAACACCAGAGAACCCACAAACTGGGTCACGATCTACCGGATGGTTGACGGAGCCATAGCCAATTCCTGCATCATGCATTTTTCGAATTACCGCCTCAAACGCGGCGATGTTTTGGGACGGGTCGCCATCTAGTTCGATATAGGTAATATGCCCCGCATTGCATAAATCATGATATGGGGCTTCGATGTCGATTTTATCGAATGCCGAAATCGGATAATAAACTGGCACATGGAATGAGTTGGTGTAGAATTCACGATCAGTCACACCCTTGATTTTGCCAAATTCTCTGCGGTCGATCTTGGTGAAGCGGCCAGCGATACCTTCGGCCGGAGTAGCCAAAAGCGAAAAATTGAGTTTGTATTTTTTGCTATAAGATTCGCACTTTTCACGCATGTGAGTGATGATATCTAGACCGAGTTCTCTCGAATCTTCGTCTTCGCCGTGGTGTTTGCCAGTCATGGCGACGAGCGTTTCTGCTAGGCCGATGAATCCGATCGAGAGTGTACCGTGTTTAATTACATCACGAAGCGTGTCGTTTGGATTCAACTTTTCACTACCAAACCAGTTGCCCTGACCCATAAGGAATGGGAAGTTGCGGACGTGTTGGTTGGCCTGGAATTCAAATCTCTCGAGTAACTCATCCTTAACTAGATCCATTTTTTCGTCTAGTTCACGGTAAAATCCATCCCAGTCGGCTTCTTTTCTTTCTTTTAGGCAGATGCCGTGTTTGATGCCAATCCTGACTAGGTTTACTGTGGTAAATGACAAGTTGCCTCTTCTTGTCGCAACACCGTCTGATTCGGGGAAGATAGACCCAAATACCCTGGTACGACAGCCCATGGTCGCGATTTCGGTGTTATAATCACCTGGTTTGTAGTATTTGAGGTTGTACGGAGCATCGATAAAACAGAAGTTAGGGAAGAGACGCTTGGCTGATACTTCCATTGATTTTTTGAAGAGATCATAGTTTGGATCATCTGGTTCATAATTGACGCCAGATTTAACTTTGAAGATAGAAATAGGGAAGATCGGAGTCTCACCTTTGCCTAGACCATTTTCGGTGGCGATGAGGAGGTTTTCTGAAACTAAACGCCCCGCTGGAGAAGTATCTGTACCAAAGTTGATCGAAGTAAATGGCACCTGTGCACCCGCACGAGAGTGCATAGTGTTGAGATTATGAACAAATCCTTCCATGGCTTGCAAGGTTTCACGCTTGACGTCTTCGTTAGACGCCTCAACAACTTCTTTTGGCCACTTTGCTTTCTTTAGTTTGTCATCAGAGCCATAATCATAACTATCTTTTACTTCGAGATCGAGTTTTTTGCCTGTAAACTTGTTATATTTGGCAAGATTTCGTTTCAAGGCTTTACGGAAAGACTTATTGACGCCTGGAGCCATAGCGTAATCAAAATTAGGAATGGACTGCCCGCCGTGCTGCTCGTTTTGGTTTGCTTGCAAAATAATTGCCGCGAGCGCACCATACGAACCGATAGAATTTGGGGTGCGGAGGTGGCCATGGCCGGTGTTAAAACCGCCGTCCGCAAATAGCACGAGCGGATCTGACTGACAGCAAGTAAGTGTACCTGTAGCGTAAAAATCTAGATCATGGATGTGGATATCGCCATTGTCGTGAGCCGCTGCAATGTCGGGACGAATTAGCAAGGTTTTTGCAAATACTTTTGAGCCCTCAGCGCCAAACTGAAGCATTTTGCCCATAGCGGAGTTGCCGTCCACGTTGGCATTGGATCGTTTGATGTCCGAGTCTTCACTAGCATCTGCATGCGAGATCGTGCGGTATATCATCATGAGATCTGACTTTGCCTCACGTCTGCGCGATCGCTCTTGTCGATATCTGATATATTCACGGGCGGTCTTCTTGAATGAAGATTCCATCAATACTTCTTCGACAATATCTTGGATCTGCTCAACATTAGGGGTGCGGACTGTGATGGTCTCTTCCGCGCGTTTTAGGACTTTATCTGATAAAGTTTTTGCTCTTTCGTATTTGAATTCCTCGGTTGCGAGTCCGGCTTTGGCGATGGCTTCGGTGATTTTTTCTGGGTCGAACTTTACGATTTTCCCATCCCGCTTCACTATTCTTTTGAACATGAAATATACCTCCTTAATGCGTATTCTAGTTCAGTTTGTTATTTCTATGACCTTTCGGATAACTCACGGTAATGCTTCTGCTACCCTACATTTAGTGCCTTATGTATATAATATAACACTATATATGGCATTTCAAGACTTTTTATGTTTAATTTTTAAAATTGTGCAAAACTAAATATTTTACTATATATGATGTTTATGCTAAAATTAATATTAATATGGACCATGAGAAATCACATACAACAAACCCTCTAATGTTAAAAAAGCAGATGAAAGAAGCGGAGCCTTCTTCGCACTTTTCTTCTTTTTCGCAAAATGATTCTGCTATGAATGATAGCGTTTATGATGAATTTACTCCAGATACTTTCAATCTCGATAACAACTTACCTGACTCTCCCGATACTATTGATCAGCTACACCAGATACAATCTCATAAATCAGCAAGACAATTTAATTTAAGACCTTCTACTAATCCAGTTAGTGATTTTCGTAGGCGACGAGGCTATAAAGGTGCAGCTAATCCTTCTAATACCCTCCATAGACCTATACCTACCGAGACCCACGCAGAACCGCTCTTACGCTCTCCGGTAATATCTTCGCCTGAGCCCGTAATTACTCGTCCAGCACCGACGAGGCGCCCTTCTAACAATACTACTCCTGAACTCGATATTGAAGAAATCCAAAATCTTAGCATATCCGTGATCGATAACGATACTCCCGATAATAATGCAACACTTCAAAATGACGCCACTAAAAGCAAAAAGAAAGCCAAAAAATCTCATAAAAAACCTTTGATGATTATCGGCGGTCTACTAATGATGGTATCCGTCGCCGCTATTGTTGCTTTGGTTCTTCTAAAAATCTTCCCAAGTCACACTTCTAATTCAAGTACTGATAATGTTAGTGCAAATAACACCAATGCTAGTGTTAAAGAATCCGACGATCCTATGGCAAACAGCAAATCTTTCGATGATGACACAGCGACTCCTTCGAGACCAAGCGATACAGCAACATCGACTGAACTCATTGACGGCGTTGTTGAGGTCAGCATTATTGGACTCGCCGACAGTGTCACGCCTGGGCTCGATCACAGGATAGTAAAAGTCTCCGTTAGCAATACATCCGATGTCGCCCAATCCGCAAAAGTATCTCTCTCTGCCTTAGATGAAAGTGGCAAAATCCTCGGTGTTTCAAGCCTTCATTCTGAAGCGATAAATCCTGGCGACACGCTCGAGCTCGAGGCGTTTGTCTCTACTTCGCTTACAGCTGATCAATTAGAAAACGCAAGTTTCAAGATTCGCTCTGCTTCTACTCATCAAGCCGTAACTACCCCACCCGAGGAGGGCAGATCTAGGTGGTAAAGATTGGCGTAATAGGGGCGGGGGCCTATGGAGTAGCTCTTGGCGAAATTTTATCCGAAAAAGGTTTCCTTGTTTTATATTACGACACCAAATTACCAAATTCAGACCTACTTAGTGTTATAGATGGAGCCAGTTATGTTTTGCTTGCCGTACCATCTTCCGCGATCGACAACATATTGCCTTCGCTTTTCCATGATACATCACTTATCGTAGCTACCAAAGGTATCCTAAATAAGGATATCTTCTCGGAATTTAGCGACACTATGCTGATCTCCGGACCAGGTTTTGCCGAAGATTTGACTAATCAAAAAAAGACTATCTTGACCACTACCGACCAGAGAGTGATTGATTTATTTTCGACCAAATATTTGTCTTTTGACTATACTAATGATTTTCAGGGAGTTTTACTTTCGGGGTCCCTCAAAAATGTTTATGCTATAGGTGCTGGGATTTTGAATCTTGAATATGCTTCGCCTAAGTGGCGAGAGTATATCGCTGATGTTTATTCTGAGTTCAAGAAGATCTTGAAATTTAATGGTTGTGATCCTCACACCGCTAATCTCTCTTGCGGTATCGGTGATCTAAAGCTTACTTGCGACGCTCCCTCACGAAATTATCAATATGGTAAAAGTCTAGCTGAAGACAAGATTCCTTCGTCAGAGAACACCATCGAGGGTTTATCGACGGCACGAGCCATATTTAATGGCGAGCTTGCATTGCCAGAGGATGCTGTTATACTAAAGAGTATAGTTAAAAGAGTTATAAATGGGATTAAATAAGAACCAAAAACGCGCCGTAGAGTATCTAGATGGGCCGCTCCTAGTTTTGGCTGGCCCTGGTACCGGCAAAACTCAGCTTCTTTCCGAAAAAGTGGCTCATATTTTGAAGAATACTGATACCAACCCAGAGAATATCCTTTGTCTTACTTTTACCGAATCGGGCGCCATGAATATGCGCGAAAGACTCAGAACCATCGTCGGCGCAGAAGGCTCCAAGGTTCAGGTCTCCACTTACCATTCTTTTGGGACCGACATATTGTCGCTTTACAAAAATTATTCCGAAAAATATGATCGTCAACTCGATAGCCCAATTGACGAAGTAACACAATTTAAGATTGTGAAGAATATTCGCGATGATTTGCCCGCTATGGATATTTTGCATGGTGATAACATCAAAAACATCATCAGTGTAATTTCCTCAGCTAAATCTGCTGGTCTTTCCGCTGCTGACCTCGATAAAATTGCAAAAATAAACATTGAAGATTCTAAAATTCTGTCTAAAGCAATTTCACCACTTCTTATGAATGTCGTGAAAGGCAAGTTTCGTGAATCATACGACAATGCATATGGGCCCATTTTCGAACTATTAAAAAACTACACTGATGCTCAGCCCATTATCAATCGTATCGAACGATCAATCGCCAGCATTTCTCGCGACCTAAAACAAGCCATCCTGGAGGCCGAGGATACTGAAAAAGTAACCCCACTTACAGCCTGGAGAAATGCTTATTTCGAAAAAGACGAAAAGGGGAACTATCGTCTTAAAGACATTGTCGCCAACAAAAAGCTCCTCAGTGTCGGTGCCGTAATGGCAAAATACGATAGCTATCTCAAAGAAAACGGCTTATTTGATTATGATGACATGATTCAAGAAGCTGTCAAGATATTGTCCAGCGATGAAGGTTTTCGCTTGACCTTATCTGAGCGATTTGAATATATCATGCTTGACGAGTTCCAAGATACCAACCCCTCTCAATTTATGATTATCAAAAAGCTGACTGATTATGAAAAACCAAATATTATGGCGGTGGGGGACGACGATCAGGCAATTTATGAATTCCAGGGTGCGCTTGCAACCAATTTGACTGATTTTCAAGAACACTACGGGGCCGAAGTGATACCGCTTACTGAAAACTATCGCAGCACCCAAGAAATACTTGATTTTTCACGCGAGATTATTAACCAAGCCCCTGATAGATTTGCCGACAAAGAATTAGTTGCACATAAAGAAGATTTGAAATCCTCCGAGATTCATCGCTATGAATTTCGTTCGTCGGACGCTGAGTTTTCTTATATCGCCAAAACAATTTCAGAACTCATCAAATCTGGCGTGCGACAAAAAGATATCGCTGTAATTTCTTATATGCGCAAATATTTTGTGCCTTTTTTACCATATCTTAAGTCTTACCCCGAAATAAACATTGCTTATGAGATGCAAAATAATTTACTTGAGGACGATAAAATTCATCAAATTATATCTCTTGCAAGGCTTATTGATGGACTCTCTCGCCAAAGTTCTGACAGCATTCTCCTTACTGAGGTACTTGGCTACCCATTCTTTAATTTGCCGATGGTTGAAGTCATCAAGATTATTGGTGCCGCCAGGAATGACAAAAAGTCAGTTTTTGAATATCTGATTGCGTCTTCTGACGAAAGAATCAGTGAAGTCGCAAATTTTTTGGCTAACCTAGTGGCAAAATCGTTTACTGAACCCCTTGAAATCATGTGGGACTATCTCATTGGTGCCACAGAGCTTTGTGGCTTCCGATCGCCCTTGCTGAGCTTTTATAGTTCTCTGGGCGAATATGAGGCATTCTCATTATACGAAAACTTGGCGGCTCTCCGCGGCAAACTCCGACAACATTTTGGCGACAAACCCCTGAAGCTCTCCGACCTTGTCTCTATGGTCTCCGACTATGAATCTGCCGAGATGCCGATTAACACCACCTCTCCATACAAGGATTCGGAAGACGCCGTTTCTATTTTGACTGCACACAAGGCAAAAGGTCTAGAGTTTGAATATGTATTTATTATATCTGCCGATCACGCCGCATGGGGTAAAGGGAAAGGGAACAACAACACATTGTCTCTTCCCAAAAACCTAGCCCAGATCCGTCACACCGGAACAACTGATGGTGAAAAAATCCGAGTCTTATATGTTGCTCTTACGCGTGCAAAGTCACATCTTTATATCTCAAATTCACTAAATGATTTCAACGGAAAAAACCCCGATCGTCTCGAATATCTACAAGAATACGTAGAAGGAGACAAAGTTATTTCGCCATTTTTGCCTTCCCATGAGGTGCAGTGTCTATACGATGGAAGCGCGGTTTCAATCTCCGAAAAATCCCTTAAAAACTGGCTGTCGGTTTACCACGAAGCCAGCCCCGATATGAGATCGATCTACAGAGACCGTGTCAGCAACTATCGCATGTCCGCAACTTCACTTACGACCTTCATCGATATTGTTTATGCAGGGCCACAGGAATTTTTCAAACGTGAGGTGCTCAGAGTACCTAGCGAGCGCCAAGATGAGTCTCTGGCTTTTGGAACCTTGGTGCACCAGGTTTTTGAACGTGTAACAAATAATAATTTGTCGGACAAAGATGCGATCGCCTATTATCTTGATGAGCTCGAAAAACTTCCGCTTGAATCAAAACTAAAGGAGCGTTTACAAGAAAAGGGCTCACATAATCTAACTGTATCTCTAGAGGCTTTTCGTGATATCCTGCATCAAGGTAAGGCCGAAGTAAACCTTAGCTCCGAGAAGATTGTAGTTTCTGGCGTCCCGCTTACTGGCAAGATCGACCACATCGTGATTGACGATTCTGCGAAAACTATCGAAATATACGATTACAAAACTGCCGGTTATCATAAAGAAAAATGGCAGTCACACGCTTCGCTATACAAATATATGCTCCAGCTTGAGTTTTATAAACTGCTTCTCAATAATTCGCCTACCTATCGTAAATACAAAGTCACAAAAGCACATATTCTCTTTGTCATTCCAGATAAAAAGACCGGTGAAGTCTATGACAAAGTCTATGAATATGACCCCAAGAATGGCGCGCTGCTTCTTGATCTTATTCGGAGGGTTTATTCCTTAGTCACAACGCTTGAGTTCATGGATGATCCTGGTGTGTTTGTTGCACCAAATAAAAGTCTTGGCGTCAAAGATATAATTAAATTCATTGAGCTTTTGCTTGCAAAAGGCGACTGATTATAGTATATATATACTGTTAATTGTTCTTTATTTTTGGTAGAAAGGGGGTGTGCGAATGAGGATTGTTCGTAAACGACTCAGTAAACGCAGACGTGTTTACTCCGTTACTTACTCTTGCCCTGTTTGTGGTAAGCCGTTCTTAACGGAAATGGAGCGGAACATTCATATGTTAAGCTGCAAATAAAAACTGAGCCTAGACTACTTTCACAATGACACATTTGCCTACCAAAAAAAACGGGGCCCATTTGTCCCGTTTTTTTGTTGTCGGCTTTTACGATACAAAAAAAGAGCCTTGCGGCTCTATCTTGCTTTTAGCGTTTCTTTTCTTTGACTTCGTTTCGGCCAAGGTTTTTCTTGGTTTCTACAAACAAAACGTGTTTTCTGAGAACAGGGTCATACTTACGAAGAGATAGCTTGTCTGGCGTATTCATCGTATTTTTCTTGGTATAGTAAGCGCGTACCCCTGACTCTTCAGAGACGAGGCCAACCAATTTACGCTTCGTATTATTCTTTTTTGCCATAATTCCTATTATTATAGCACGGATTAGATTTTTTTACAAGAGGGAATATCTTAAAAACTAATCAATTAAAATAAGGCTGGTATTTACCAGCCTTATTATGGTTAGTGGTTCACATTTTAAATCTTGGCCATTTCATTTTTTCGTACCTACGATCCGTCGCCGGCTCGTTTAAATACTCATATGTGCCATATTTTTTTATCCTGTGTTTTCTATCGCTAACCAAAAAATTGTCGGTGGATACTTTGCGGAACAAGTCTTGAACTCCATAATCATCCCAAGTTACGTCGATATTGTACCAACGCCCACCAAGTTGTACTCGATTCCAGGCATGACTATTGTTTACTGCGATATCACACTTGACGCCTTTTAATGCTTTTCGTCGGATCAACTCATCAACAATAGCCTTAAAGGCAACAGAGTATCCCTCACAGATCGTTTTACCATCTACGATGGCGCCGTATTCGTTAAAGAGATACTCTAAATGTGTCATCGTGTAAGACATTGGCTTTTTCTTCCTGGCTCTTAGCCCCTTGTAATCGTACGATGCACTATTGATTAGCCAATCGTGCACGTACTTTAACTTTTCCTTTTTTGTCAAAGGTTCGCCGTTTGATCTTCTCGCGGCAATCACCATCTTTGCTACCATGTTAATCCTTTGGGAACATTTCCGATAGCACTCTATCGCTTCGTCGCGTGGACAGATATATCCATACGGTGAACGCCATTTCTCGACGACTAATCCCGTCAGGGCGCAGCGATATTTACCATCCGACATTTTCCTAGTTTCGCAGCCATAAGATAGCCGCAATATACTAAACAACCCTATCCAATGCGTATTGAGTATAAGCGTCAATTTGTCAGGGTATACGACGTAGTCCATGTCGCTTTCAAACTTCTTCCTAGCGGCTGAAGGACTTTCCGCCTCCGTATAAAGCGGGGATTCCATGAAAGCCCAAGAGCACCCATCGCCTTCAACTCGGCCAGATGCCAACAACCTATACGCCGACAATAAATCGTCATGTAAGAATCCGTAGATATCTCCACCGCATAGGGGTGTTTTTAGGCAAAGCCTTCTGATCGGCTCTTTACTACGGCTTTCTTCATAGATTACAAGTGCCCAGAGGATCGAAAACACCATTGCTATCGACACCAAACATATTCCTCCTCTCAAGAGAGAATTGATATCCAACTAAATCACCAACCTTTCTGTTAATGTACTATTTTATAAACTTGCGCGATATTATATCATATTTTTGCGTTTTTGACTAGCTTCAAAAAATCTACCATGGATAGACCTTTCCACTATAGACGTTTAATATCCTAGGTAAACTTATACAACACTTCTTAAGCGGAACTCTAAATCTCTTAGTATATTCATAAAAAATATATATGATTCGTAAGGCGAAGCATAGGCGGAAAAATAAGCATGAACATCGCCATCGTTCCAGTATTTTGTACACATCGAATAAGGGTGATCTGAGGTAGTGAGGTTGCGCCAATCAGTAATTAGTTTTTCGTCGCCAGACATTAAAATTTCTTCTCGCATTTCATATAATGCTTCTGCGGCAGATTGTTGCATCGAATTTGAACACCAAGCCGAAAGGTCTCTTTCGGTGTCTGCCCAGGTGACCGTCTCGGGCATCGAGATCTCATCGCGTGAATCAAATAATTCGCACGCCTCAGAAGTTGTTATAAAGACATTTTCATATTCCGCCAGCCATTTATCTATAAAATGACTCATAAAATCAAAAATTCCGGTATCCTTCCATTGGTGCTCACCGAATGTTTCGAAATCCATAAACAAATTGATTAGGTTGCCGCGTAGGCTATCCATATTGAGCCAATTGATATATTTTGGAACAGTAAGTGGCCACTCTTCCCAGGCGCGGTTACTGAATCTAAAAGCAATATCGTCTGACAAATGGTAGTTTTTGAGCAACAGTTTAATATTCTTGCAACCAAACGGACGGTAGAGATGATTAGGGCTGCGCCAACCGAGTATTTTGCCCCATCCTTCGGCGAGAATCGCTTTGTAGCCTTTATTGTCAGCCCATTTTGCTAACTCGTCATTATATGCTAGCTCAGTGTTGCGAAATACTTTAGGAGCTTTTCCAAATAACTCTTTGATTTTGTCGCGGTGCATCTCAACCTGCGCCTCGAATTCCTGTTTATTATAGAAAAAGGCTAGGGAATGGTAGTAAGTCTCGCCTACGATTTCGGTCTGGCCAGTCTCTACCATTCTTCTAATTTGTTCGATTAGCTCCGGGGCCCATTTTTCGGCTTGTTCTAGCCAGGTGCCAGTGATCGAAAAGGAAACTTTGAAGTTCTTATGCTTTTTTATTTTACTTTCGAGAAGATTTAGCATTGGGCGATAGCTCTTGTCGGCGACTTTTCTGAAAATTCGTTCGTTCGATTGGCGCCCATCATAACAATCATTAAAATAATTCGAATTGTTGCCAATGTCGAAAACAGAGTATTGTCTGTACCTAGTCGGCTGATGAATGTGAAGATATAAACAAATTGCGCGCATTATCTTTTCTTCCTTTTTGCTGTTTCTCTATAGATATCGAGGCATTTTTTGGCGATTTTTTCCCAGGAAATCTGGTGATATTCTTTTCTTATACTGTCGCTCAGGGCTTTTTTGAGTGCTGGGCGTTTGGAGATTGCCAAAATTTCTTCGGCAAGTTTATGCTCGTCCCAATAATCATATTTGAGTGCAGACCAGATTATTTCGGAGACACCAGATTGTTTGGTAAGGATCAGACAATCGCCATGATGGGCGGCTTCCAGGGCAGTGAGACCAAATGGCTCCGAGATTGAGCTCATCACAAAAATATCAGACAACGAATAAACATCGCGGAGTTTCTTTCCTCTAATAAATCCAGTAAATATAATGTTCTTGGTAATACCCAGATCCGCCGATAGTTCAATTAACTCGTTTCTTTCTTCTCCATCACCAGCAAAAATAAATAGCAATTTTGGATTCTCGGCGATAGCCCTCGCCGCTGCATGCATTAAGTGCCAAAGACCCTTTTGAACTGTAAAGCGGCTAACTGTCGAGACAATTGTCCAGCCTGATTTTTTGAGCCCTTTAATGTATTTATAGGTCGAGTCATCGAACAAATAATCTTCTTCTTCGAATTTTGAATCCAGTGAATTGTATACCACTTCGATTTTTGAAAGAGGAATGTTGTATTTTTCATGAATTAGGCGTTTGGTAGTCTCGGATACCGCCATGATACGATCAGCATTAACCAACCCTTCGTATTCGATTTCGTGGATGAGTTGATTGCCGCTTTTCATTCCGGAGCGATCGAATTCTGTTGCGTGTACATGCGCAATTAGAGGAATATGATATTTACGCTTAGCAATAAGGCCGGCTTCATATGTTAACCAGTCATGCGCATGAACAACGTCCGGGTGATGGTTTTCTAGATAATTATCAACGTAGTCGCAATATTCTCTCTGGATTTCGCGAATCGACTTTGCACAACCGTTATCTGTAAAAAACTTTTTATGTATTCCGTTAGAAACATATGCACCGTTACCAAATCTAAAAAGCGGAGAATCCTCCGTGGCGGGTAGAATATTCATGAAATCAGCGTCTTCGTGCTTCCCGCAGTAGGGAACGACAAAATCAATACTGGCGCCTTGATCAGCCAAGGCTTTTGCCATGTTAAGACACGCAACACCCAAACCACCACTATTGTGGGGTGGGAGTTCCCATCCTAGCATAAGTATTTTCATCATTATTATGATAACACATTTTTATTAATTTGTGGGGATTTATGGTAAAATAATGATGGGACATTTAGGGATGTAGTACAACGGCTAGTATAGCGGTCTCCAAAACCGTAGATCTTGGTTCGATTCCGAGCATCCCTGCCATAGTGAGAGATTTTATGACTAAGCGAAGAGATCTGCTTAAAATTGAACGTATCTGTTTTTTATCTATCATCGGTATACTTTTCTTCGCTAACATTTATTTATTTGGCTTTAATTCATATATCAATAGCGATGCCTACCTTAGTACGCATTCTGTTTCTTTGCCACCCGACGAAGTCCCTCCTATTATCGAATTAAATGGAGGGAAGGATGTTACCGTGGCGCTAGGTACAACTTTTTACGATGATGGCGTAACCGCCTTCGACGCCCGCACCGGAACTTCTGTTGATGTTTCTGGCGAAGTAGACACAAAAACGGTTGGCGACTATTTGGTCGAATACATCGCTACTGACGAAAATGGCAATTCTGCTTCGGTTACTAGAATTGTGCATGTAATTGAGCCAACTGGTATTATTTATCTGACATTCGATGATGGACCAGGGGCATACACAGCGGCTTTACTTGATGTTCTCGCAAAACACAATGTAAAAGCTACTTTTTTTGTGACTTGTGCTGGGCCCGATGATATGATCGTGCGCGAATATAATGAAGGTCATGCTGTAGCATTACATACCTGTTCGCATAATTACAGTCAAATTTATTCCAGCCCTGATGCTTATTTTAACGACCTTACGGCGGTCCAAAACAGAGTTAAAAATCTGACCGGTTTTACGCCAACTTTGATGCGTTTCCCAGGTGGTAGTTCGAATCTCGTGAGTAGGCGATATGATGGCCATTCGCACATCATGAGTTATTTAACCCGCGAAGTAGAAAACCGCGGCTTTACGTACTTTGATTGGAATGTTAATTCTGGCGATGCGGAAGGCGTTAATACTCCTGATGGTATTTTCGACGAAGTAATAAATGGCCTGAAACGCGGCGGTAGCTCCGTGGTTTTACAGCATGACATTAAAGGTTATTCTGTCGATGCTGTAGATCGGATTATCACATACGGCCTAGAAAATGGTTTTGTGTTTGCCAAACTTGATGCGTCGTCATTTAACGCGCACCATCCAGTGAATAATTAATATTTGTATATTTATTATTCTGTGTTACAATTATAATAATATGGAAGGTAATAATACAATGACGAAACCCAAGGCTTTGTTGGTATTCGGTGCGCCCTGTAGTGGTAAAACTACATTTTGTGAAGGCTTTTCAAAAAAATTTGGTCTGGCGTATTATGATCTCAAAGCTTTTACAAAAGATCGTGGTTTTTCAAAAGAAAACGCGATTTTTGTTTTGGAACAAATATTAAAGACTAAAGCTTCGATTATCGTCGAAAACGGTGTCGATACGGAGCAAGACCGCGTGAAACTTCGCAATCTTCTCCGAGACTACGGGTACGATCCAGCTCTCATCTGGGTACAGACTGATGTATCTACTATTCGTACGCGCCTTAAGAAACGCTGTCGCAGCGTCCCCAAGGCCAAAGAAATTTACGAGCATGCTGTTTCCTCAATGGAAGCTCCCGCTGAGTCTGAGAAACCCATCATTCTTTCGGGCAAGCATACTTTCGAAACACAATGCCGTCACGTCGTCAAAGGTCTAGCAGAGCTCACAGAGTCTAAATAACCATTGTGATCATTGTAGACAAAGAATTTGGTGAGGTCATGGTCCGCAAAAACGCTCTTTCGCGTGGTGTGAAATTTTCTGTTTCAACCTCCGGACGCTTAATGATGTCTGTGCCAAAATACACTTCCGATTTTCTTGCAAAAAGATTTTTAAATTCCAACCGAAAAGTCATCCGCGAAAAACTCCCTTTAAGGGACCCGAACGAGCAACGAGCTCGTGATTACCAAAAAAAGGTGATGATGAAAAAAGCAAGAGAATTTTTACCCTATCGGCTGGAATATTTTGCAAAGCTTTATGGATATTCTTATGATAAATGTCGTCTCTCTCATGCTAATACTAGATGGGGTAGCTGCTCAAGCAATAAGACGATATCGCTTAATATTGGGTTAATGAAATTACCGCCAAAGTTGCAGGATTATGTTATTTTGCATGAACTAGCGCATCTAAATCATATGGATCATTCGAAAGCTTTTTGGGCCGAAGTAGGGAAACACGACCCAAAGTACAAGTACCACGAAAAAGTATTAAAAAAGTACAGCCCTGGCTTATAAAATTCTCAAAATTTTTTAGTCCTTATGCTATAATTAGTTTAAGGAGGAGAGTGTGAAGTTAAGACACCGATTTAATTCAAGACATGCTTTTGGAATTATATATTTTGCATGTTTGTTTGGATTTCTGATGTTAAATATTGCGCTTTCCGGAATTACAGAAACCCACGCTGAATCTCAGACTTTTGGCACGAACGCAACCTTGATTATCCCCGAAATCGGTTTGAAGACCGGCGTAGCTAAGTTATCTCTCGAAGATGGCGAGCTAAAAACACCCGACAACTACGCGGGGAGTTATAGTCGTTCCAAAAACAAAACTTTGATAATCGGGCACAGAACTACTGCTTTTAGCGGGCTAGATGCAGCCAATATCGGTGAGACAATTATATATTCAGGTAATCTTTATCGGATTATTTCAAAGACAACAGTAGAAAAATCCAGTATCAGCATGCATGCTTTGCTCAAAAAATCCGAACGCGATACTCTGGTGTTAATGACTTGCGCTGGCAAAAGCCTAGACAACAACGACGCCACCCATCGCCTAATTATCACTGCAGTACTGGAATAAAGTTATTTAGATTTTAGCCAAATTGCAAATCCCCCACCTGGTGCCATGTATACATCCAGGCAATCTTTTTTTGTAAGATCCATGGTTTCTTTTCTTATGGCGAATTGATTATGTCGATAATGCGACTCCTGTGTATCCACAAAGAGTTTAGCCTGGTATTTTGCTTTGTCTAGAAAATCTAGCGACAAGTGTACTGTTTTTGATTTTTCGTTTGTGATACCACCGATAAACCAATCATTACTATTTCTATCTTTACGAGCTACGACATAATATTCACCAACTTCACCAGTCAGAGGTACCGTTTTTTCAAAGCTCGTTGGAACTACCTTAATAAACTCAAATTCTTCTTTGAATTTACCTTCGTAGATAAATGGGCGATCAGCGGCCATCTGCATGCCAGAATATATTGTTACAAAATATGCAAGCTGACGCGCTAAGGTCGTGAAGATAGGCTTAGCCTTATTTGTTAGGTCAAAAATCCCACTAGTGTAATCCATACCGCCTGATAAAAGCCTGGTAAAAGGCAAGTAGCAAGCGTGTGATGGCGAGATTGCGCCGCCTTCGTATTCTTGGCCACGCGCTCCTTCGCGCGATAAAAGATTTGGCCAAGTTCGCTCAATGCCGGTACCTTTGATTGGTTCATGGATGTCTAGACAGATGTGTTTTTTGGCGGCTAGTTCTACGGTTTTTTGATAATGGTTGACACCGAGTTGAGAGTGGTGATATTCACGACGTCCGCGTATTAACATCATTGAGCCAGAGTATCCTGTCTTGATGTAATGGATATTATTTCTGGCGTAGATGTCATAGGCGTCTTTTAGCTGTCTTTCGTAATTGTCGATAAAACCTACAGTTTCGTGATGGCCAACAATATCAATACCACGATGCTTGGCATATCTCGCAACTTTTTCGAGATCAAAGTCTGATGTAGAAACAGTGTATTTGTTATACATCCCGTTTTCTAGCCAGTCGCCTTCCCAGCCATCATTCCATCCTTCGATGAGAAGTCCCGAGATGCCAAGTCTCACGGCGGCGTCAATATATTCTTTGGCGTGCTCGGTGGTTGCCCCATGCCGTTCACCAGGCGCCCAGGTCCATTCGCCAACATACATAGCCCACCAGATACCGATAAATTTAAGTGTTTTTACCCATTTAAAATCGCCTTCGGGTGGATTATTTAGAGCGAACATAGTCCGATTTTTGGTCAAGTCAATTGCGGAATCTGCTAGCATTACGAGGCGCCACGGTGTGTGGAATGGAAGTCTGACATGAGCAATAGTGTGATCAGATAATGGCGTGATGTCGGCTTTTAGCTTTTCTTCGTCACTTAGTTTTAGAGTCATTGAACCATAATTATATAGTGCAGCTTCGTGGATTGATAAATATGTGCCGCCAGGTGTCCGCGCTGTAAATGGAGTATGGGCGGAGCCCGATAAATCTCCAAGTAGTATTTTTTCGTAATTATATTCGTATCGATCTGGTTGATAGGCTGGGATTTTCCAAACAGTGGTGTCTGGATTTAAATTGAATTCAGTTAATTCTTCTTTGATAGTAAGTTGCGAAAAATGAGGTTGAGGCGGTATCTCATAACGAAAAGCAACTGCATTATCAAAAACTCTTACCCTCAAAGTCATGGTACGTTTTGGGGGTTTGGGCTGAACTAGATAAAACGCAACTTCATTATAGGCATTGTCGATAGTTTTATCCTCGCCCCACATCATGGTGATTTTGCCCTTGTTACTCTTTTTATGCTCTTTTACCAACGCAAAGTTATCGAACCTTGACTCATCACCGCAGATGACAAAACCGAGTTTTGATTTTTTAATTACAGATTTATCATTCCTAAGGACTTCGTAAGATAGTTTGTTGGATTTTATTGTCAAATGGAATTTAATACTACCGTCCGGAGACAAAACGCTTTGTTCAAATTGTTTCTTTTTCAAGTTTAAAATCATGTCATCATTATAACACTTTTGCTTAACTTTTTATAATGCCGCTTCCGATTATATTAAAATGTAGTATAATTGAATTATGAAAACGAAGAGTAGGAGAAATGCAAAACCTGTGTTGTGGGTAGTGGGGATACTAGTCGTAGCTACTGCGGCTTTTTTTGGAATTCAATTCTTTACCAAGACCGGTATTTTCAAAATTCCTGGCGTGGTATATTACGCCGACGAATTGACTGACGATGAGCGCGGCAAAATCGAAAATGTTTTTACAGACGAAATCGTACTTGATAAGGATGTACATATTAGCGTCAACGAATCCGATACTATGCCAGAGTTAGTTGAGGGTGAATTTTTGGTAGATATTCGTGTCCCAGTTGCTGATTTCTATGATCTTCGTAAGGATGTCAGCGAGTATAATGAAGGTGAGTATAAATATATTCCGGTCGACGAACTAGATGCTAAGGTCAAATTATTATCTAAGGATGGCGGTTATTATTTGGATGATTTTGACAAAGGTGGAATATTCCGCACAATCAAATTTGATTCAGAGAAATACGTCGAAGAAATCAAGCCTCTCGTCGGCGAATTATTCAACTCCGAGTTCCCCACAAAAGACACTGTGCTCACTTTTGCCCAGACTGGTGTGACAGCGCTTTCTCGCGGTATGAACGCCAAATTAAATCAAGTCGGAGATGCCACATATTTTGCGGAGGGGATCAAGGATTTCTTGTCGGCACACGACCTTACACATACCTCGAATGAATCTTCATTTACAGACTTAGCAAATTCTGGCAATATTTGTTCGGACAAACGTTTTATCGATACACTCACTGCGATTGGTCTTGATATTGTTGAGCTCACCGGGAATCATAATTTAGATTGTGGCGCAACGGCCGCGTTAGACACTCTTAATACCTATAAGGAGCATAATATTTCCAAAGTCGGCGGCGGGAGCGACGCCACCGATGCAGCTACCCCTCTCGAAATCAACGAAAAAGGTTCAAATATTACTTTTCTTGCGTATAATTTATCTACTGGTGGCGCTACCCAGGGCGCTCTGCCTGGCGCTAATCAATACTACGAAGATAATGCAGTAGCTGAGATCAATGCCGCCAAGGAGCGCGGTGATTTTGTGATTGTTGATATTCAATATTATGAATGTAGTGCATACGCTTCGGAGTATGAAGATCCGATTTGCGATTATCCCGAGAACGTCCCTGGTGACGAAATCGGTTTCTTCAGACATCTAATTGACCTTGGGGCTGACCTAGTTGTTGGTACCTCCGCTCATCAACCGCAAACTTTTGAATTGTATGGTGACGGGGCAATTTATTATGGACTCGGTAATTTATTCTTTGATCAGGCGTGGTGGCCTGGCACTACTAGGAGCTTGATATTGTCACACTATTTTTACAAAGGGAAGTTGCTTCAAACTAATGTTGTTCCTACAGTTTACGATAAAAACTTACAAACTAGGTTACTAGATGAGGAGACATCACGATGGTTTCTAAATCGTCTGATAAGCATAAAACCGTAAGGTCCAATATACCACTACTGCTTTCTCTTTTGTTTGTTTTTGTGTTCGCCAGTGCTTATATTGCAGCTATTATCATCAAAAATGTAACTAGCGAAAAAGTCGAGCCTGCACCTATCGAAGAGACGTCGATTAGCAACGAGCAAGAGTCCACTCCGAGCCCTGAGCCAGTTTTGCCATCTCGAATCGATTTTCAAGACGTCATCGATGATTGGGTCGGTACTGTTTCTGGTTCAAAAAGCGTGATTATATACGACCTAGACCGCGAAGAACTAGCTGGATCTTACAATACAGACGAAGGCTACAATACCGCGTCGCTTTATAAGCTATTCGTGGTGTATGATGGCTATATGAAAATTCAAAACGGGGAATGGTCAGCCAACGCCCCAGCAGGCGGGACTGGACACACTATTCTAGAATGCCTCGATCTCGCTATTAGGGAATCAAATTCGAGCTGCGCCGAAACTTTATGGAGCATGATCGGCAGAGATAATCTAGAAGATGTTATTAATAATCATTATGGTATCATAAACTCTGACATCAAAAGCCTCGTGTCAAACCCTAATGATATATTAAAAATGATGCAAATTTTCTATAATCACACTGACATCACTGACGAAGCTCTGATTGCCCGAATGAAAGATTCTTTCTTGGTGCAGCCAACCACTACTTATAATTGGCGACAAGGCCTACCTAGCGGATTCTCAAAAGCAAACGTCTACAATAAAGTTGGTTGGGACTATAATCCTGATGGCAGGTATTGGAATATCTACCATGATGCCGCTATCGTAGAGTTTCCAGAGGATAATCGTCATTTCGTCGTCGTTGTTATGACAAACAAAGTTCCATTCCAAAAGATCAGCGAACTAGGACTCCAAATAGAGAATTATTACTATAATCAATAAGTACTAAAAAACTGCGACCAATGGGTCTTGTATTCTGAATCTAAATCAAAGACAAATCCCACTGCTAGGTTTGTGTAGTCAGGATTTAAGATATTGGCGCGGTGAGTCTCACTGCCCATCCACAGAGCTACTGTTGTAGCAGGGGAGACCGCAGCGTTGCCTATCGCCAGATTCTCGCCGCTCACGCCACCTTTGTCGGGTGCCGGGCAGGCTGTCGCCCAACTTGACCCATTTGGCCTGGTGTGAGCATAAACCTTCATGGTTTCTTTGGCTCTTATGAGGGCACCTTCCTCGCAAGTGAAGCCCCAAGCGAGCTGATTCAGATCATTCTTGATGCGTATTTTGTTAACGAGAGTTAATACTTCGTGCTCCCATTGCTCTACCGGTGGCTGTACTACATTCACAATCAATGAATCTTTGCGGAGGCCATCATATGTGCCAGCCGTAATTGTTGTGGTGCCGATACCACTAATGACAGGATAGCGGCAAGTTTTACTATTATATCCTAGCCATGTACGCGCCGAGTCATAAAACCCCGAAATAACATTTGCATCGGATGTCTGCCAATACATATCTCCAAGATTTGATAAATTACCCCCAACACAGATATCAGTATCTGGCGTCGCATATATAGTGATCGCTTTTTCGTGCCATAGTTCGCCGTCGGGCATGGGGGTGTTGTCAAACTCGTGACTTGTAGTGGAAACATAATCATCATTTCCTACAACATAAACATCATCTGAGATAGTCGCGTTGGAATCAGACACTGATTCTAGGAGCTTCATTTCTCCCGCCTTATCCTCAACGATGTCAGAGCGCTCATCGACCGCTTTAAATGAAAGGTCGTCTTTGCCCCACAATGCACTAGCTATCAAAACGCCCGCAACAATGATTGCCGCCGCATTTATAGACAATAGGATCGAAGTCCGATTATTTTTTGGGGGCGTCGCTTCCATTTTTGTCCTTCTTTTTTTGCGGGGTTGTCAGATTATGGAAGTAAGACATAATTCCATTTATTGCTGGAGTCAAAACAATAAACACAAGTATCATAATAAAGTTTAGTATTATTACCTCCATGGATGGCGTCGAGCCCTTGAATAGCGCCGCAAAAACAATAGAGAAAACTACCATATAGACAATTGCAATCGAAGCAATAGTGACGACATAAGAGAATATCCGGAGCCAGATTGATGACATATTGAGGGTCTTGTATCGCAAAATCGTATAATAAACTGAGAGAATAGTCACGGCCAAAGCCAACGGCCCGACCCAGATCAAACTCCAGTTGCCGAATAGTGGTAATATTAGGTTAAAGACTAGCACAAGTGTACTTGATAACCCGAAGCTTATCATGGTGATGAGTTCGCCGCCTTTTTTGCGCTTGGATCTGCTATTTAAAAATTGCCGCAAAAATGTGAATACTATCACCGGCACTATCGCCGCAAAGAACGCTATATACGAGAAATAAAGTGGCCCCATATTCATCGTCACACCATTTCCCGCGCCAGACAACGTTACTTCAGTATAAAACGATTCCGGATTAATCAAAATTGCGCCACTAATAAGAAGGCCGATCGCAAGAAAAACAAGCGTAGTGATTTTGCCGATTTTTTTGCTCCAAGCTCCATAGCCCAGAAACGCAACGTCCAGTAGGATGGCACTTATAAATGTGCCGTTAACATACCAAGTAATATTGTCGGCGCTATCTGGCTTCGTGGTTAGAAAAAGAGAAATAGAGGTCATCCAGATAGTAGCAAAGATCGCAGCCAGGAAGTACATTGCTGACTTTGCACGGTCCGACTTGGTCGAGCCAAAGAACACGATCGTTCCAGACAAAAAAGTTAATACTGATACTGTTGCAAGAAGTATGACTATCAAATGCACGTTTGCCTCCTTTTTTTAATTATAGCATAATTACTTTAAAACATAAATCGTGCTTTTGTTATCGTGTTCTATATCCTAATAATCTCTACCTGGCCTCGGCGGAGTAGATTGATTGTCCAATTTGTTACCTATCGTTGTTGTAATTTCCGAAATTGTAAATGACTTATATTCTTCGTCGTCCATATATATAATATATTGTTCGCCGATATTGAATGCTGGCGAGCTAGCCGAAATGAAACTAAACGATTTTGCTGAGTCGTGCGAAAAGATTAGTTTGTTGCTGGAATTTTTGATTTCGATTTTGGTGCCTGCTGGTTTGGTCGTAGGTAGATATACATTAACGCTCAAGATATTAGAAGTAGGGCTCGGCATTTCCGCCATGCCACTCGAGCCGATCGCTAGCACTTCGCCGCCACCAATTATTACACCCATTCCAGAGTCTAGAGCACCGTTGCCGTCGTTTGTCGGGCCGTCTATTATGAGGCTGCCACCATTAACATACAGCCAACCATTACTATCTACGCCGTCACCTGATGCATTAATATATATATTGCCATTATTAATTGTAAGGGTGCAATTTTCGTCTGTTTTGAATGGATCGCTGTGCGGGCCTGTTGCCGCCATCGTGTCTACCCCACCACCAGCATTGATTCCGTCATCGGTGGCGGCAATACTGATATTGCCGCCACCGATTGTTACTTTTTGTGCTTCGAAACCTTCATATGATTTACTAATATTGATCGTGCCGCCGTCTACGATAAGCTCTCTATCAGCGTGCATGCCGTCATCATTGGTAGCAATACTAATGGTGCCATCCATAATACCGACGTAGTCATTAGAATGAATTGCGTCGTCGGTTGAATCGATCGCAATATTTCCATTATTTATCAAAATATTCGTGGTTGCTTCGATGCCTTTGCCAGTTGCTTTGATATTAAAATTACCATCCTCGATCAAGACAAAACCTTTTCGAGGGTTATCTTCACTAGTGGTCTTGATGGCATCTGCTTTGCTTGACAGCTTGAAACTACCATTTTGGACATACACAGAATCTTTACCACGAATTGCATCGTCTACTGAGGCAATATCATAATTGCCGCTTGCAAATTTTAAATCATCTTTCGCGACTATACCGTCTTGATAATTGGCGGTAATAATCAATGTCCCCTCGCCCCCAAAGGTAAGATCGGCTTTGCTATAGATAGTGCCCGTAATGTCTTCGTCATAGTTAACATCATACTTAACGCCATCCGTGAGTTCGTTTTTGCCGATTAACTCTATAACCAAATCATCCGCCGATTCACAGTTGATTGCCGGCCCGTTGGGATTCGTAATCGAGACGTCCTCCAAAATAAGCTTGACCGGTTCGAGCTCCTTGGCAGAAATCTTAATCTCGCCGCTTTTTAGTGTGCCGGTGAGGTGATAAATACCCGCTTCGGTAATATTTAGAGAATCCTCCAACCTGATTTCGGTCGTGGCATACTTGCTCCAGTTGATTTTGGTGTCACCATTGTCGATATCGAGACCGTCCTCGATTTTGTTGGCACTATTATCGACATGATCGTTATTGACTAAGATCGATGTGGTAAAAACCGAAACTAGCACCACAAACAAAACAATCCATCTTGCATCAAACGATTTCTTGCTTCTTCTATGCGACCTTGTCGTCCCTTGTATTCCTGACTGTTCGCTCACCCTTTCGTCCCCCATATTAGATCTCCTCTTCTAGGCATGGGTGAGAAAGTAATACTTTGAGGTTACAATTCTTGACGCGAATCTCGTCGAGAAATTCTTTTTCCTTGATGCCGTTTCTGATGGTGATGTCGTAGGTTAGTTTATACAAACTGCCCATGTTCATAGTTTTCATGCGAACCAGGCTTGATTTCGTGGTGTATTTTTTGAAAATATCGTCAAAAACTTCTTCGTAATCTAGATCCTCGGGGATAACAATTTTGAGAACACGTTGTCTCTTGTTTGGTTCCAGAAAATTGGTGCAAGAAAAGATAAAAATAGCAATAACAGCAATCAGCGTAACAACAGCCGCAAATAATATATGGCCCATACCACAGGCAAGACCTATCGCCATTGCAAAAAATACGCTAAGAAGATCTTTGGCATGGCCTTTGATGGAGCGGAAACGGATCAGCGAGAACGCACCAAGGATAGCAATCGATGTGCCGAGATTCCCGTTGATCATAATCATTACTGCCATAACGAGAAGCGGTAAAGTCGCAAGCGTAACCAGGAAGCCTTTGGTGGTCTGAGTAGTCTTCATGTGAGTCAAGGCAATCACGATACCAAGTAGCAACGACACACCGGCGCAAATAAGGCCAGTAGTGATGCTCATCCCAGCTACTGTATTATCAAAGATTGTATTAAACATTCTGCTCCTTTCTTATCTTTTGGTATATCATGCCAATTTTGCTAAACCTTTGTGGGTAAACTTTTAGTTCTGACATTTTATGAACTAACCATAAAGGCAAGGCACCACCCGCTTTTATCTCCATTATTATATTACGGTCGCCTTCAAAATATATTTTATCATTTTTTTTGTTTTTTAGGTCAAGATTATGGTTACGGTATTTTAATTTTTCGTCAAATGTAACCCGAAGGTTGTTTTCGCCTTTGTAACTTGTTCTATTATATATAACAAGGATTTTGGGTGAAAGGTCAAAATGATCTATCAAATAATCTGCTTCTTTTGCAATCTGGAGATCGTTGTCGGTCTCGATAACTTGTTTTGACAAATCCACGACGGAGGCTTTTTTCTTGACGAGCTTTTTGAAGTCGCTATGCGTAATCATGACGCGGCGTTTATATCCGACATTGTTTTCTTTGCCGCGGATTTTGGTCTTGATTTCTATGAAAACCCTGTCATATCCGCCATAGCTTCTGGCGCGAATTTTTTCTTTGAAGTCGGTCCAGTCGATGGACTGAGTGATAAAATCATAATTATCATTATCGAAATAAAGATTATACACTAGCGATTCGTGATAATTATCCGGCCTCATATATTCTTCGACTAGCTCTTGGAGTTGATTTTTTTCGGCACTCGTGATGAGGTATTTCTTTTCCACCCGATCGAATACTTTTCCATCCATAAGAATTATTATAACAAATTATTTTGATTCATGGCGTCCTTAGATTGCTTAGGTATCACAGTGAAGTGTTAGTAAGTAAATTCGAAACGTAAAACATGCGCCGCATATAAATTACAACAGGTCAGGCGGACTCGGCTCGGTATTTCAGTACCGACTCCTCGTCCGTGACTGTTGTAATTTTTATCGGGCGATTTCAAAATGTTTCGAAACTGTGTGTATTGGTTACAATGACTCCAATGCTTTAAAGTCGACCTTGGCGAGTTTGGTCTTGGGGAGCTCTTCTAGAAAGCGAATCT
>JAZRRH010000009.1:0-38481 GCA_045650525.1 Candidatus Nanosyncoccus sp. | reverse complement strand
GAAAAATTAATGTTAATAGCGAAGAAACGAATTCGCGCTGGAGATTATTAATGGAAATCGAAAAATACAAAGAATTTGCCAAAGAAAAACTAGGATTTGAGTTTAATGACATAAATTTGTTAGTACTGGCTTTGACTCACCGAAGTTATGTCAATGAACACAAGTCCGTACATGAACATAATGAACGCTTGGAATTTCTTGGTGATGCTGTGCTTGAGTTGGTCTCATCGGATTTCTTGTATCGGAATTATGAGTACCCAGAGGGGGTGATGACAGCACTTCGAGCAGCGCTTGTTAGGACAGAGTCGATTGGTGATGCGGGCAAAGAGCTCGGCTATGAGCCTCTGGTGCGTTTGTCGAAGGGTGAAAAACATGGTTCGGAGCGGGCTCATGAATCGATCCTCGCTGATTGTTTTGAGGCGGTTATTGGCGCTATTTATCTCGATCAGGGTTACGATGCAGCCAAAGATTTTATCAGTAAGCATATTTTGGTTAAAATCGAAACTATTCTCGAGGAAGAGTCATGGCGCGACCCGAAGTCGTATGTACAGGAATTGGCGCAAAAATATGATGGCATGACGCCAATTTACCGAACTCTCAAAGAGGAGGGGCCGGATCACGATAAGAAATTTACGGTGGGAATTTATGTTGGTGATAAACTAAAAGGTACTGGTGAGGGCCATTCTAAGCAGGAAGCTCAGACCGAAGCGGCCAAAGAGGGGGTCAAAAAATATCGGACGCTTGCGAATAAGGGATAAAAGGATTATTTGATTGGGGTGTATCCCATGGCGTAGTTCTATTTGATTTTTTGCCGAATTTGTGATATAATATAGGTATGTGCTACCATTAAAAAGGGGGTGAGAAGATGGTAGAGCAGATTAAGGCAAAAGAAAGTGATATTTCGAGGTATTTTGAAATATTACACGAGTTATTCTTCGGAAAGGAGGCGGCTCTTGTGAAATACGCCAAACTGCGAAGGGTTGTCTATGAAATTGGGCTTTACCGCTACAAGGGGTATCGCCTTAAAGACATAGATGCTTCGTCAAAAAATTATTTCACAAAGAGGTTCCTCGGTGGCTCAATCACGAAAGCTACTTCCGAGGATTTTGACCGAGCTTACACCAAGCTCAAAGTAGCCGCAAGGGCGGGGTGTTACAGGCGCTGTATGTGCCTTGTTCAGGAAATGAATCAGATTCTGGAGTGCTATGGATTAAGAAAGCTCCAGTATCCGGAAACATTCTTGGACTACTTCACGATCGCCTGCGAGCAGGCTAAAGATGAGTTTGGCGACCCGGTTTACGAGGAGCCAGGGCGTGAGCCGTCTTTGGTTTACCATGACAAGGAGCACCGTGAAGAATTCAAGCTCGTTCTTAAAGAAATTGAGCGTGAAGGCTTGATGCTCTCCATGATCACGGTTGGTCAAATTGTGTCCTTAAAAAGAAAGGGGGTTAAGAGATAGGTTGAGGAGGCTGAGGCCTCCTCTTTTTATTTTTTGAAAAATGTGTTATAATGGTTTGAATAATTAATTAAGGAGAAAAAATGCTAGCGATTCGCATGCAACGTAATGGCCGGTCACATTATCCAACGTACCGGATAGTCGTCCAAGAATCACAGCGTCATCCGCTTTCGGGACGCGTGGTAGCTGAGGTCGGCAACTACAATCCCGCAACCAAGGCTTTGACCTTGAATAAGGATGCAGTAGAAAAATACCTATCATGTGGTGCACAGCCTTCTTCGAGAGTTGCGTTTATCTTGAAGAAAAATGGCGTAAAACTACCTAAATGGTACAAAGAGCCAAACCAAAAGAAAGCTGTCGCAAAACACGCTGATAAACTTCGTAAGAATCAGCCAAAGGAAGAGCCTGCTGAGGCGACTGAGGCACCAGCCGAGGCTCCCGCTGAAACGCCTGAGGCACCAGCCGAAGAGGCTAAAGCTGAAGAAACTCCAGCCGAGGCATAAGGTATTAGCATATGCGATTAAAATAGTCCCGTGAGGGACTATTTTGTGCTATAATAAAAAAGTATAAACTTAATTTGGAGAAATAATATGGCTACTATCGACCAACAATTCGTAGAATATATCGTTAAAACTTTAGTCAATAATCCTGAAAAGGTAGCAGTTGAAAGAGCAATTGATGAAAAAGGTGTACTCCTTACTTTGACCGTTGACCCATCCGACGTCGGTCGCGTTATTGGTAAAAGAGGTGTGACTGCACAAGCCATCCGTGTTTTGCTTCGCGCACTTGGCACCAAGCAAGATGCACGATTTAATTTGAAGATCGTAAACACTGATGAAGATGAAGAGGGCGAAGTTAAAAAGAGTGAGCCTAAGGAATCCAAGGAGGAAGCTGAGGATGCAGAGGTGGATGAGGTTGAGGAAGAAGTGGATGAAGGAATCGAGGATGAAGACGAGGATGATGAAGAAGGTACTTCGGAACTCGCCGAGAAGACTAGGGCAGAGCTCGCCGATCTTGACGATCTCGATATCTAATTTAGTCGTAATAGAGTATCAAAGCGCCTTTCGTTAGGAGGGCGTCTTTTTTATCGGGGGTTAATACTTGTGCAAAAAAATAATAACACAAACGTCTTGACAATCCGGATGCGTCGTGTATAATTAAGCATAAGCTAACTAACTGCGAGTCGGCTTGTAAAAAATGTTGAGAGCTTATATATGGCTTGAAATCTCCCAAGCGTTGATGGGAGATTTTGGGTTTTTAATAGATGAAGCGTATTTTGGTGCAATTTGGGAAAATGTTGAAATTTGGTATTGATTCTCTTCTTTAGATGTGGTAATATTAAGTACAAGAAGTAGTGTGCCCTGTTTTTGTATCTTATGGAAGGTGGCGACTTTCAAGGTGGGAACTGGGCAGTAGTCTTCGGCGCTGAAGTGATTGATGTGACAGGGGCTTTATTTCCTGTATGGTTAGTCGCTGAATAATACTATTAACACTAATAAAAAGAGGTAGAATGGTTACAAAACCTAGTCAGAAAGAAAGAGTTTTCTTTACCGAGGGTGATCAGGCTTTGCCAATACCAGATTTGACCGCGCATCAGAAGGATTCGTGGGCTGATTTTGTGCAAAATGGCCTAAGAGAGGTTTTCGAGGAATTAAATCCTATCGAAGATTACACCGGGCAGAAGCTTTCTCTTCGTTTTAAAGATTATTATTTTAAAGAGCCAAAGGAGTCGGAGCGTGATGCGAAGTATAATCTCGCTACTTATGAAGCCCCACTTCATGTCTTGGTGGAGCTAGAGAACAAGACTACTGGTGAAAAGAAAGAACAGGATATTTACTTTGGTGATTATCCTTGGATGACCGAAAGGGCAACATTTATTATCAATGGTACCGAGAGAGTGATTGTGTCTCAATTGATCCGCTCTGCTGGGGTATTTTTCAATGCCGAGACAATTGGTCTGAAGCGCTATTATGGAGCTAAGGTTATTCCAGGCCGCGGTGCTTGGCTCGAATTTGAGACCGCTGCAAACGGTGCTATTTACGTTAAAATTGACCGCCGTCGTAAGATTCCGGTAACAACTTTCCTTCGTGCACTTGGTATGAAGAAAAGCGAGATCGAGAATGCTTTTGCTAAAGTTGACGATGGCGAAAAGAAATACATTGAGGCGACATTTGAAAAAGATACAACTTCAAACCAAGGTGAGGCTTTGCTTGAAGTTTATCGCAAACTTCGCCCAGGCGATCTTGCTACTGTTGAGAACGCAAAATCTATGATCGAGCGTACTTTCTTTGATAAGAAGCGCTATGATTACTCGAATGTTGGTAGATTTAAGATTAATCGCCGTCTTGGCTTTGACACGCCAAATGAGCCAGAGTTTAGAACTTTGCAAATGAAAGATGTGGTGGCGATTATTTCCGAAATCATCAGATTGAACAATACTCAAGAAGCGCCGGATGATATTGACTCCTTGTCTAATCGTCGCGTAAAGCTTGTGGGTGAGCTTGTACAAAGGCAATTCCGTCTTGGTATGCTTCGCTTGCAGCGTAATATTCTTGATAGAATGTCAATGGCTAATCTCGAAGAGGTGACTCCGTCACAACTTCTAAACTCACGCCCAGTGGTGGCAGCAGTGAAGGAATTCTTCTCAACTTCACAACTTTCACAACTCATGGACGAAGTCAACCCATTCTCAGAACTTGCACATAAGCGCCGTCTAAGTTCGATGGGTCCTGGCGGTTTGACTAGGGAACGCGCAGGATTTGACGTTCGTGATGCTCACCCAACTCACTATGGCCGTATTTGTACGGTTGAGACACCAGAAGGTGGCAACGTGGGTTTGGTGCTAAACTTTGCAACTTATGCAAAAATCAACGAATTTGGCTTTATCGAAGCTCCTTACGTAGTTGTAAAGGATGGTAAAGTTACTAACGAAGTTGTCTACATGGATGCTGATACCGAAAACGATATGATTATCGCTGACGCTTCGGTGAAGCTAGATAAAAACGGTAAATTTGTTGAAGACTGGGTGTCTGCTCGTGTGCATGGTACTCCTGCTCAGGTTGAAGCTAGTAGGGTAACTCATATCGATGCAGCTCACAAGGAAATTCTTGGTGTTTCGGCATCCCTAATTCCATTTGTTGAGAAAAACCGTGTTGACCGTTCTTTGATGGCCTGCGCAATGCAGAAACAAGCAGTGCCACTTCTACGCCAAGACAACCCGATTGTTGGTACTGGTATCGAGCGTGAAGTCGCTTTGAACACTTCACAGATCGTAGTTGCCTCTGGTAGTGGTGTTGTAAAGAAAGCTGATGCAGAGTCTGTGGTTGTAACTTATGATAAGGGTGGCGATGTAGAATATAAATTGCAACACTTTGAAAAGACCAACGATGATAGGTGCTACAACCAAAGATGTGCTGTACGTCGTGACCAAAAGGTCAAGAAAGGTGATACTTTGATCGAAGGTGCTTCCATCAATAATGGTGAGCTCGCACTTGGTCGTGATCTTCTTGTAGCATTTATGCCATGGCGTGGTTACAACATGGATGACGCAATCGTGATTTCAAATCGTTTGGTTGAGGACGATACTTTGACTTCGATCAATATTAAAGATTTTGACGTTGAAGTTCGTGAGACTAAGCTTGGTCCAGAGCAAGTTACCCGTGACATTCCAAATGTTTCAGAGCATTCTTTGAGGCATCTCGGTGAAGACGGTATCGTTGCTATCGGTTCCGAAGTTAAGAATGGCGACATTCTCGTAGGTAAAATTACACCTAAGGGTGAACAGGAACTAAGCTCTGAGGAAAGACTTCTTCGTGCTATCTTTGGTGAAAAAGCTAAAGATGTACGTGATACTTCAGTCCGCATGAACGGTTCTTCGACTGGTAAAGTTGTCGATGTCCGTGTTTACACTAGAGAACAAGGTCACGAGCTCAAAGCTGGTGTGATTATGCAGATAAAGATCTTTGTCGCTGAAATGCGTAAGATTGGTGTTGGTGATAAGCTAGCAGGGCGCCACGGTAACAAGGGTGTTGTTTCTAGAATCCTACCAAAGGAAGATATGCCATTTATGGCCGATGGTACTCCAATTGATGTCGTGCTAAGCCCAATGGGTGTGCCGAGCCGTATGAACCTCGGTCAGTTGTTTGAAACTCACCTTGGTATGGCTGCTAGAGCTCTTGGTTACAAAGTTGCTACCCCATCATTTAACGGTGTGCCAGACGAAATCATCTCTGATGAGCTCGAAAAAGCTGGTTATGCTCGCGATGGTAGAGTTCAACTTTATGATGGCCTCACTGGTGAGCCATTCAACGAAAGAACCTCCGTTGGTGTGATGCATATGCTCAAGCTTCATCACATGGTTGAAGACAAGATTCACGCTCGTTCGACTGGTCCTTACACGATGGTGACACAGCAGCCACTTGGTGGTAAAGCTCAAAATGGTGGTCAGCGCTTCGGGGAAATGGAGGTCTGGGCACTTGAGGCTTATGGTGCAGCTACTACTCTTCAAGAGATGCTCACAATTAAGTCTGATGACGTTTACGGTCGTGCAAAAGCATACGAAGCAATCATTAAACATGAACCGATTGAAGGTCCAAAACTTCCGGAAGGCTTTAACGTCCTTGTGAAAGAACTTCAAGGTCTTGGCCTTAAGGTCGACTTACTAGACCACGGTGAAGCTGCTGATGCTGGTGATGTGATCGAGCGCACCTCGAAAGAAATTGAAAAATCAAAAGATGATCAATCCATCTATGATCAACATAAAAAAGAGACCGAGCCACAAATTCTCGACCTAGATGAGGATGAGGCAGAAGCCATGATGGCGGAAGAAGGTGTCGAAATAACAGAGATTGACGAGTCGGATGGAACTGTCGATCTCGGAGAGGAGTTCTAAGATGGCGTGGATGGATAATTTTATCAGCGCTTCGGACTTCGATTCAATTCGCTTGTCGGTAGCTAGCCGCGACGATATCTTGAATTGGAGCTACGGCGAAGTAACCAAGCCAGAGACGATTAATTATCGAACTCAAAAACCAGAACGGGATGGTTTGTTCTGTGAAAGGATTTTTGGGCCAACAAAAGATATTAATCCGCATGATGCCAAGCTTAAGGGTGTTCGTTCACGCGAAGCTGCGGTAGACAAAGAAGGTAATCTCGTTACAAAATCAATTACAAGGCGTGAAAGAATGGGGCATATCTCGCTCGCTGCGCCTGTTGCACATATTTGGTTTATGCGTGGGGTGCCTTCTGCATTGTCTCTACTTCTTGATATTACAGTCAAGAATATTGAGAAAGTTGTATATTTTGCAACTTATCTCATCACTGATGCAAAAACTGACGAAGTTCAAAAACAACTAGAATCACTTGAGGCTCAGACTAACACTGCTCGTGATGCGATCAAAATTCGCTACGAGAAGGAAGCAAAGGCAGAAGGTGCTAATGTAAAAGCTCTTGCTGAAGCTCAAACTAAAGAGCTTGAGGACCTTCAAGCTGATTATTTGGCTCGTAAGGCTATGCTTGAGTCCTTCAAGAAGGGCGGCGTGATTACTGAAGTACAATATCGTAATTTGCCAGAAGAGTATGAAGATTTGATTACGGTAGAGATGGGTGCAACCGCTATCAAGAAGATGCTTGATGAAATCGATCTTGATAAACTAGTTGCTGATCTCAAAGCCGAAGCAGAAGAAGCAAAAGGCCAAAAAGAGAAAAAGATTCAAAAGAGGCTTAAGACTCTCGAAGGCATGCAAGCTGCAGAGATTAAGCCTGAAGATTTGATTCTTACGGTAATCCCAGTGATTCCACCGGATCTAAGGCCTATGATTGCGCTTCCTGGTGGTAGATTTGCTACTTCAGATCTTAACGATCTTTATCGTAGAGTAATCAACCGTAATAATCGTTTGAAGAAATTGATCGATCTTAATGCTCCTGAGGTGATTTGCCGTAACGAGATGAGAATGTTGCAGGAAGCTGTCGATGCTCTTATCGATAACTCAGCCGCGCATGGTTCTAGGGGTGCAAATTCAACCAATGGCCGCCGTAAGCTTAAATCATTGTCTGACCTCCTTAAGGGTAAGCAGGGTCGTTTCCGTCAAAACTTGCTTGGTAAACGTGTTGACTACTCTGGTCGTTCAGTGATTGTGGTAGGCCCAGAGCTTAAACTCAACGAATGTGGTCTTCCTAAACAAATGGCACTTGAGCTATTTAAGCCATTCGTGATTTCATGGCTCATTGGCAATGAATACGCTAACAATATTCGCTCTGCCTCGAGACTCATTGAGGCCAAGGAAACTGTTGTTTGGGATGCTTTGGACGAAGTAATTAAGGGCAAATATGTGCTCCTAAACCGTGCTCCATCCTTGCACCGTCTTTCGGTACAGGCTTTCCAGCCAAGACTAATTGATGGTAAAGCTATCAAGCTTCACCCACTCGTAGCATCTGGCTTTAACGCTGACTACGATGGTGACCAGATGGCTGTGCATCTACCTTTGTCAGATGCCGCTCAGCTAGAGGCCAAGGAACTAATGTCGGCTTCTAAGAACCTGCTCAAGCCTGCTGATGGTTCTCCTGTGCTCGCTATTTATCAGGATGTGGTACTTGGTGCTTATTATCTTACTTATGATAAGCCTGGTACTGACACCGATGAACCAAAGGCGTTTTCATCTGTTTATGAGGCTGAGATGGCTTATGATCAGGGTTTGATTGCGCTTCAGACGCCGATTCGTGTGTTTGCTAAGAAAGAGATTCGCGATACGACTCTTGGTCGTGTGATCTTTAATGAGATTTTGCCAGAAGATTATCCTTATGACAACGCAGTTCAAACCAAGAAGCATCTTTCTAAGGTGATGGCTAACATCTTTGATCTTTACGGATCTGAGGTGATGGTAAAGACCGCAGATGATCTTAAAGACTTGGCCTTTGAGTATGAAACAATTGCTTCAATCTCTACCGCAAAGGATGATTATCCTACCTACAATGAGATCGATGACTTTATCGCTGAAGGTGACGCAAAGACTGCTCTTATCCAGCAAGACTATAACGATGGTCTTACGACTGATGAGGAGCGCTATAAGCTAACTATTGCAAACTGGCGTGATATTGATAAGAAGATTTCTGACTTCTTGTCGTCGAAGCTAGCTGAGATGGATACTGATATCGCGGTGATGGTGAACTCTGGTGCTCGTGGTAATATTTCGAACATCAAGCTTGCCTCTGCTGAGATTGGTATCATGGTGGATATCAACAACAACGAAATCGAGCTTCCAGTTAAATCTTCGTACAAGAGAGGGCTTAACACTTTGGAATCATTTATCGCGACTCGAGGTGCTCGTCAGGGCCAGGTGTCAACCGCTCTTCGTACTGCGGACTCTGGTTACCTAACTCGTCGTCTCGTGGATGTGTCTCAGGATGTGTTTACGACTGATGAAGAGGCTGAGGACCCAGGATTTACAGTTTATCGTGACGAATCTGAGGTTTCTGGCATTAGCTTTAGTGCTAGACTTGTAGGTCGTTATACAGCTGAACCTGTTCCAGGTTACTTAGAAGCTGATCAGGTGATTACCAAAGAATTAGCTGAACAAATCGAAGCTGATGAGAAGATCGAATCTGTAAAGATTCAGTCTGTCTTGTCGACAACAGCTGTTAATGGTATTCCACGCAAGGCTTATGGTGTCGATATGTCTACTAGGGAACTAGTTGCTGCGAATGAGCCAGTTGGTGTGATTGCGGCGCAGTCTCTTGGTGAGCCTGGCACTCAGCTTACACTTGATACCAAACATGGTTCTGGTGTGGCTGGTTCTGGTGCTATCGCAAGAGGTCTTCCTCGTGTCGAGGAGCTTCTTGAGGCAAGAACTCCAAAAGGTCAGGCCTATGTATCGCCTATTGATGGTGTCGTTGAGGTGCGTGAAGAAAATAGTCACTATATCGTAACTATCACTCCGCAATCAGGCTCGATTGAGAAAATTGAGCTTGACGGACGAAAGCCAGTTGTAAAGGATGGTGAAAACGTAAAAGCTGGTGCAGCTCTGGTTCGAAAGAGTAGCAAGTCAGAAGCGGTCAAAGCTCCTTGTGCTGGCGTAGTCGAACTCGTTAAGGACGGTATTATTATAGTGTCTGCGGCTGGTGCTCCAGTGAAACTTGAGATTCCTGGCGAAGCTGAGCTAGTTGTAAAGTCTAACGATTCAGTGAAGGCAGGTGACAGAATCACGACTGGTTCTCTAAACCTCCAAGATCTTTTGAAATACAAGGGCATTGAGGCGACAGAGCGTTACATTATGAACGATGTTCTAAACGTTTATGCTGCTCAGGGTCACGAAATCTCACCGAAACACCTTGAAATTTTGGTACGACAGATGTTCTCAAGAGTTCAAATTGTTGATCCAGGTGATTCTGATTTCGTTTCTGGTGATATCACTTCGAGAACAGCAGTAAGTATCGTCAACCAAGAGCTCGAGAAGCAAGGTAAAAACCCAGTAACCTTCAACAATTTGTTGCTCGGTATTACTAAGGTTTCGATCTTCTCGGATTCGTTCTTGTCTGCCGCTTCCTTCCAGGACACTACGCGCGTACTTATTAACGCCGCAATTAGTGGTAGAGTTGATCACTTACGTGGTCTTAAGGAAAATGTGATCATTGGTCGCAAGATCCCGGTAGGTACTGGTGTGGCGCCTCTTACCGACTTTGAGACTCCAGACTCGAAGATTCCTACAGAAGAGGATCTCGAGAACTTGTAAACAATTAACAACTGAATAATACCACTCGGGGCCGCGTCCGGCCGGCCCATCGCCATGGGCGGCCGGCGCTAACTCTCGCGCTGCCGCGCTCCGAAATGCCCCGAGTTGGCATTATTGCAGTTGTTTTTTGTTTCTATGTGTGATATCATGATATGTAGTTATTAAGAGGTTTATATGCATTTCAAGACTATTTTCAGATCCCTAAAGAATAAAGATATGTTGAAACGGGTACTTATCATACTCGGAATTATCGTTGCTTATCGTTTACTGGCGCAAATCCCTGTACCTATGGGTGATGCCTCGACTTTTAAAGAGGCCGTGTCTAACTTAATGGAGAAGTCTGATTTTTCGAGTTTCCTTAACCTCATTTCTGGTGGCGGCCTTGCTTCCTTTAGTATTATTATGGTTGGTCTTTCACCTTACATTACCGGTTCGATTGTAATTCAGCTTCTGACGAAGGCTATTCCTTCGCTTGAGGAGCTTTCAAACGATGGTGAGACTGGCCGTCGTAAGATTAACCAATGGACTAGAATGCTTACTGTACCTCTAGCCATTGTTCAGTCGATTGCATATATTTTTATCTTGTATCAGTCTACGCTTTCGGCGAATATTGCAAGCGACTTTACCCCTTCGTTTGGTGATTGGGCCTTGTCGGTTACAGCTATGACGGCTGGCTCGATTATCTTAATGTGGCTTGGTGAGCTTATCACGGAACAGGGGATTGGTAATGGTATTTCTACAATTATCTTTGCTTCGATTATTTCGCAACTTCCGTCGACGATGGCTTCTCTTGGGAATGCACTATTTGATACTAGCAATGGCTCGCTTAATCTGTTCGGATGGTTCGAACTGCCGGTTGATCCAACGGTATTTTGGATTATAGTTGGTTTCGTTATAGCGATGATTATTGTGATTTACTTCTTAGTGAAACTTAATGAAGCACAGCGGATAATTACGATTAATTATGCGAAGCGTGTACATGGAAATTCGTCTTATGGTGGGATTAAATCTATTTTACCAATCAAGCTGATTGCTGCAGGTGTTATTCCGGTTATTTTCGCGACAGCCTTTTTGTCGCTCCCGGCACTTATCGGGCAAGTGATTACTTCGGTTGATCCTGGTAACGAGGTTGGCTCTACGCTTGTTTCGGTTTTCTCGGCACCATCTGCTAATAATTACGCTACTATGTATCCTAACGGAATTACCGGGCAATGGTTCGTTTATCCTGCACTATACTTCATTTTGGTATTTATCTTCACTTATTTCTATACTTCGATCATCTTCAATACAAAAGAGATTGCGGATAACTTGCAAAAACAAGGTGGTTTTATTGAAGGGATTAGGCCTGGTATTTCTACATCGAAGTATTTGTCAAAGGTAGTGAATCGTTTGGATCTATTCGGAGCACTTGCACTAGGCCTTATTGCGATGCTTCCATTTATCACTGATTACATTTTCATTATACTAACCGGTGCACCGATAGGGTTGTCTATTTCGGGTACTGGTCTTCTAATCGTAGTGACGGTGGCGTTAGAGAATCTCAGGTCGGTGGATTCTAGAGCTCTAATGATAACTTACGATGATTTCAAGAATGATGAATTTCAAGATTGATCTAAGTCCAAAGCGTATAGTCAAATGGTCTATTTGGGGGGTCCTTGGGATTCTTTTCTTAATTTTCTTGATTCGAGTACTTAGTTTTGAAAACTATTATTATAGTTCAAAAGAAGGTAGCGAGAGGGATGTTAGTGCTGGTAGTGTTACTAGTCAAGAAGATCTTATCGAGGTTCCTCCTACTGAGAACGAGGTCCGAGAATACACTGTGGCGGCCGATAGACCTAGATATTTGACGATTGATAAACTAAAAATTCATAATGCTAGGATACTTGCTATGGGTGTAAATAATGAGGGTGAATTAGACACTCCTCGAAATATCTTTGATGTCGGTTGGTATCAAAGCTCGGGCAAGCCTGGGCAGGGCGGCACATTACTTATTGATGGACACAATGGTGGACCACACGTACACGGTGTTTTTAAAGATTTACCTAATTTAGCAAGTGGAGATTTAATTAAAGTTGAGAGAGGTGATGGCGCTATCTATACTTATGAAGTAGTTGAGAATAACAGCGTTTTGCTTTCTGAATCGGATGCTTATATGGCCACCGCTATGAAAAGCCCGGAGCCTGGTACGGAATCTCTCACTTTGATTTCTTGTACCGGTGAATGGTCGCAGCAACAGGGGACGTATCTTTCTAGGCAATTTGTGCGGGCCTTGCTGGTGGTAGATCAGCTTGATGGCCCAGATGAATCCGAAGATTCTGATATATTAGACGAAATTTAATCTTTACATTTCTTTGTTTTCGTGCTAAAATTGTATGGTAATTTATGGCTAGTCAAAAGGAAGTGATTAAACTCACTGGTAGTGTTGTCGAAGCTCTACCGAATACCCAGTTTCGGGTTGAACTCGAGAATGGTCATATTATTGTTGCCCATATGAGCGGGAAGATGCGAAAGAACTATATTCGCCTCGTCCCGGGTGACAGAGTCGAAGTTGAGTTAACCCCTTACGATCTTACAAAGGGCAGAATCAGTTTCCGACTCAAAGATTAATATTAACTGTTGTATTTTTTACAACATTTAGTATGTGAGGTATAGTTAAATACTAATTGCAAAAGTATTTAACGAAATGCTTTTATACCAAGTGTTTAAAACTACAACACTAACAAGGAAAGGATTTTAACACAATGAAAGTACGTGCAAGTGTTAAAAAAATCTCCCCTGATGACATCATTGTGCGCCGCAAAGGTGTGCTTCGTGTTATCAATAAGAAAAAACCTAAGAATAAGCAAAGGCAGGGTTAAAAAATATGGCTAGAATAGCTAGTGTCGTGATCCCTTCCGATAAGCAAGTTTGGATTGCCCTTACTTATGTTTATGGGATTGGTCGCACGACTTCAAAGAAAATCCTTGCGGAGGCTAAAATCGAGCCTACCACTCGGGTCAAAGATCTCACCGAGGCTGACGAACAAAAAATCAACGACATTATTTCCGCGAAATATCATGTTGAGGGTGATTTGAAGCGCCTCGTGAGCAATAATATTAAACGTTTAAAGGATATTAATTCCTACAAGGGAATGCGTCACAAGGCTAAATTACCAGTCAACGGCCAGCGTACTCGTACGAACGCACGTACTCGTAAGGGTAAGGCGATCGCGGTCGGTGGTGCACAACCTAAGGCAGCAAGTAAGACTTAAGGAGTAATATGGCAGAAGAAGAAGTTAATACAACTGCTCCTGAGGCTGTGGAAGCAAAAGCTCCAAAGTCTAAGGCAAGCAAAAAAGGCAAAAGAATTGTTAATGCTGGCGCTGTGCACATTCAGGCTACATTTAACAATACTATCATTAGTGTAACCGACAAGTCTGGCGGTGTGCTTTCAGCATCGTCTGCTGGTGCGAACGGTTTCCGTGGTTCCAAGAAAGGAACTGCGTTTGCCGCTGGTGTTGCAGCAGAAAAAGCGCTTGAGACTGCCAAAAAGAATCATGCGTTAAACACAGTTGACGTATATGTTTCTGGCATTGGTCTTGGTCGCGATGCAGCAATTAGGGCAATCTCGACGGTCGGCATCAAGATCGATTCAATTACTGACGTAACCCCGATTGCGCACGGTGGTGTGCGACCAAAGGGAGAAAGGAAACCGTAATGGCAAGAGATACTGCTCCTATTGTTAAACAAAGCCGACGCGAAGGTTTCGCTCTTGCGCCAAAAGCGCACAAAGTGATGGCCAAAAAGTCTGGTATTCCAGGCGAGCACGGTGATATGCGAGTAAGAGGCGGAAGCTTGTATCTTACTCAGCTACGTGAAAAGCAAAAAGTTCGTAGAATGTACGGGCTGCTTGAGAAACAATTTGCAAAATTAATGCGCGAAGCTCAAAAAGCTGAAGGTTTGACCGGTGAAAAGCTTCTAGAATTTCTAGAGAGAAGAGCTGACAATGTGGTCTTTCGTTCAGGTTTTGCCTTGACTCGTCGTCAGGCGCGCCAATTAGTTTCGCATGGACATTTTCTATTAAACGGTCGTCGAATTGACATCCCGTCAATTAGACTAAACCCGGGTGATGTTTTAGAGGTTCGTCCAAAATCAGCTAAATCTGAATATTTCAAGAATCTTGCGAATATTATCGGGGCGGCTAATGTAACGCCACTTTCCTGGTTGAAGGTCGACGCAAAGAAAATGAAAATCGAAGTTACTGGTCTTCCAAAACGCGAAGAAGCAGAAGCTGGCATTAATGAACAACTAATCGTTGAGTATTACTCACGCTAAGGAGAAAGGAAAATATGACTACAAAAAATATCCACGAAGCAACACTTGCTGAAGTCAAGGATATCAACGCGACTCAGGCGGAATTTGTAATTAAGCCACTTTACTATGGCTATGGTAATACTCTTGGTAATTCTCTTCGTAGAGTTTTGCTTTCTAGCATCAAAGGTGCTGCTATTACGGCTTTCTCGATCGAGGGTACTACTCACGAATATGCCGCCATTCCTGGTATTCGCGAAGATTTAGTCGATATTATGCTAAATCTTAAGAATATTCGTTTCAAGAGCCATACCGATGCTCCTGTTGAGCTTACTCTTGAGATGAAGGGCGACAAGCAAACATCGGAAAAAGATGGTGACAAACGTGTGATTGCTGGCGATATCAAGCTTCCTTCTGAGGTTGAGATTGCTAATCCAAATCAAGTAATCTGCCACATCGATGATCCAAAATTTGTGCTCAAGATGCACCTTGTCGTAGAATCTGGTAGAGGTTACCTCACGATTGAAAATTCTAGCGCAGAGCGCGTTCACTCTGACATGATTGCAGTAGACGCTGTATTTACTCCAGTCCTTAGAGTACGATACAAAGTTGAGAACACTCGTGTTGGACAAGATACCAATTTGCAACAACTTTCTCTTATTGTCGAGACTGATGGTACTATTACCCCAAGAGAGGCTTTTGAGGAAGCTGCTGCGATACTAGTAAATCAGTACCAGGCACTAGCTGGAAAGACTACGGTCGAATCTGCTCCAGCCCCTGGCACAACTGACGAAGATGACGATGCTGGTCTTAATGTTTCTATCGAAGACCTCGAATTGTCAGCAAGAACAGCTAACGCACTTCTTAATAACGATATTAAGACTGTCCGCGATCTCGTGACTCTTTCGGAGACTGACCTTAAAGAGCTAAAAGGTTTCGGTCAGAAGGCGTTGGATGAAGTTAAAGAAAAGTTAACGGAGTTAAATTTTTAAAATGCACCGACACGGATATAAAGGCCGCAAATTTGGCCGTGAGACCGATCAGAGGTTGGCGCTAACGAGGGGGCTAATGTGCTCTCTGATCAAATATCAATCAATAACTACGACTTTGGCTCGTGCGAAAGAGATTCGCCGCGGCACTGAAAAGTTGATTACGCTTGCAAGGAAGGGTGGCCTTGCTAATCGTAGATTAATAATTGCTAGACTAAACGATCTCGAAGCTGCAACCCTTCTTGTGGATGTGGTTGCGCCTCAGATTAAGCGTGATTCTGGTTATCTCAGGATCGAGCGAGCTGGTACTCGACGTGGTGATAATGCTGAGATGGGTACCATTAGCTTTGTGGATGACATTAACTATGACGTTCCTGCTCCTGAGGCTAAAAAGCCAGCGAAAGCTGCCACTAAGCCAGCTAAGTCTGCTTCAAAGTCGACAAAAAAGGAGGATAAATAATGAAAACTTATTCTCAAAAAGGCTCTGAGGTAAAGCGTGAATGGTGGATCATCGACGCCTCAACTATGCCACTAGGTAAATTGGCTGTAATTATTGCTGACAAACTTATGGGGAAGTCAAAGGTTACTTATACTCCTCATATTGATAATGGTGACTATGTTGTAGTTATCAATGCTAAGAACATCAAGGTCACTGGCGATAAGCTAGTTCAGAAGAAATATTATCGACATAGTGGTTACCCAGGTGGTTTGACTGAACTAAAGCTCGAAGAAGTGATCGAGAAAGATCCTTCAAGAGTAATTCACGCTGCTGTTAAGGGTATGTTACCAAAGAATAAACTTGCTGCAGATAGGCTAAAAAGGCTTCGTGTATTTGACACGGCGGAACATGCGCATACTGCACAAAACCCGAAGGAGATTAAATAATGGTAGCTACAAAGAAATATACATATGGACTTGGGCGCCGTAAATCTGCAACTGCAACGGCACGTCTTTATAAGGGTAAAGGTGAAATTACGATCAATGGTAAGCCAGCTCTTGCTTATCTATCAGATAACAAGACTTATCTTGCCGAGATCACTGACCCTCTAGCTCTCGCCGGTAAACAGAAAGAATTTGATATTACTATTCTGGTTAAAGGTGGTGGCCTAGCTGGTCAGGTTGACGCAATCAAGCTTGCTATTTCTAAAGCATTAGTAGTAGAAGCTCCTGATCTTCGCCCAATGCTCAAGAAAGCTGGATTTACTTCTCGTGATCCACGTGAGAAAGAGCGTAAGAAATACGGTCTTAGATCTGCTCGTAGACGCGAACAGTTCAGTAAGCGTTAAACCAATCAACAATCAAAAGGTACTTTTCGGGGACGGGTCGCTCGCGCCCGTCGTAACGGGGCTCGCGCCCTCATCCTCGGTCGTAACCTCCGGAAGCCCCTTAAAGTACCCTATTGATTGTTCTTTGTTTCGCACTTGTAGTATAATAATAGCATGGGGTGTTAGCTCAGTTGATAGAGCGCCGCATTCGCATTGCGGAGGTCACGAGTTTGAATCTCGTACACTCCACCATAAAATGTGATATAAGGTTTTACAATGAAGAGTGGGAAATTTAAGCAGTTTTTAGAAAAAGTAAGTAAAAGGAAACTCGACATTTTGGTCGCCTTTTTTTTGGGTGTTACGACGCTTCTCGTGGCTTGGGCGGGGTGGATTGGTTCCTTGCACGGAGGTATTCAGGCGATTAATTTCACTAGAAGCAATAATCTTGCGGCCGAAGGGAACTCTGAATACAATGTAGCTGCTCAAATTTATATTTCCGATATGTTTACTTGGAATACTCTTCGCGATCTTAGTTTTAATAAGGATATTGCTGTAGATCGTGGTGATTCTGAAGAAGCGGCTATCATAGAAACAAAGATTAATAAAATCAGAAAGGATAGTTGTTCACCGAGGTTGCAGGAAGCCTTGAAAGAAACGGATTCTCTTGAGAAGTCACCGTTTGAAAACGAAGATTTCGCTAATGGTTATTTTGAGAAAGCAAAAGCAAAACTAGATGAATCTCAAGCGATCCTCGAAGAAGGAAAGCTTGATAATCTGCATGGTGACGCCTACAGATTGGTGTCTGTGATTTTTTCGCTTGTTTTGTTCCTTCTGGGTATTGTTGGGATATTTAAGGATTTTCAGAGTCGCAAGGCGTTGTTTGTGTTTTCGGTAGTTATATTGACGCTTGCTATTATTTACATGATTACTATTCCGATGCCGACCGGGTTTAGTATATCTAATTTCTTTAATTTATAATGATTAGCTAAGTGCTGGTTCCTGCTAGCTCTTTTTGATTAAATACCTGGGACAGGGAATTTGATGGCGAGACTGCCAACTTCTTTCTTGATAGTCTCGAGCTCGGCGGAGTATTTGGGGAGATCGTCTTCGATGCCTGCTTCTTTGCAGATTTCGGCTATTTTTTTCATCCAGCTTGCGAGTAGTTTCATTTCTGCTTCGCCCATGCCACGAGTGGTAATGGCTGGGGTGCCAAGTCTGACGCCGGAAGGGCGGAAGGCTGCAGTGTTGTCGTCTGGGAGCGCGTTGGCGTTTAGGGTGAGGCCAGCTTTGTCGAGGGCTTTTTCGTACATTTTGCCATCAATCCCGAAGCTTTCTTTGATGTTGATTAAAATTAGATGGTTTTCGGTGCTATCGCCTTGGAGAGTGAAGCCTGATTTGATTAATTCTTCGGCTAAGATTTTGGCATTATTTACAGTGTTTGCGGCATATTCTTTGAATTCGGGCTGCAATGCTTCGCCAAAGGCTACGGCTTTTGCTGCAATGATGTGCTCTAGAGGGCCTCCTTGAGTGCCAGGGAATACGGAGCGATCAATAAGAGTAGGGATGTTTTCGAGGGTGTGGGCTGGGCGTTTTAGGGGTGAGCTCACGATGCCTTTGCTCAGGATCAAGCCGCCGCGAGGGCCACGGAGGGTTTTGTGTGTAGTGGTAGTCATTACATTGAAGCCATGATCTAATGGGTTTGGATGTACACCGCCAGCGATAAGTCCTGCGACGTGAGCCATGTCGGCCATCAGGAGGCAGCCGGGGATATTTGCGGCTATCTGGGAAATGCGGTCAAAATCAGGGATTTTCATAAATGCGGAATAGCCGACCAAGATAATTTTTGGCTGTTCTTTGATGGCTTTTTGTTCGAGCTCTTCGTAGTCTATATCGCCGTCGTCGGTTACACCATAACCGATAAAATTGTAGATTTTGGCTGAGCGTGTTACAGGGGAGCCGTGTGTGAGGTGGCCGCCGGCCGGTAGTGACATGGCGAGGATTTTGTCTCCTGGATTACACCAGGCATAATAAACAGCCTCGTTGGCATTAGCTCCGGAATGGGGCTGGACATTGGCATGATCGGCGTGGAAAAGCTTACAGGCGCGCGAAATGGCGAGGCGTTCGATACGGTCGACATTGGCTTGCCCTCCATAATAGCGGTGATTAGGGAGGATTTTTTGAGAAATTTCTGATTCATCCCAGGTAGTGATACCTTCAAAACTGGGGTAGCCTTCGGAATACTTATTAGTAAGGATTGACCCCATGGCTTTTAAGACATCTTTTGAAACGTAGTTTTCGCTGGGGATTAGCTCTAGGCCATCCCTTTGGCGAGCTTTTTCTTGATTGATAAGTTTAAAAACTGGGTCTTTCATTTTTCCTCCTTTTTCTTGGTGTATTTTACAATTACAAACTTATGCTGATCGTCGGCGCTATCTCTTATGACGGTTCTTTTGTAATTATGCTTATTAAAATTTGGGAAGTATACGTCTGCGTCGGGGGCTTCGGTATCAACTTCGGTGAGGTAGAGTTTGCTAGCGTGGGGGAGGAATCGGTGATAAATCATACCCCCACCAATGATAAAATATTCTTCTTTAGCGTTCTCGTAAGTTTTGATGAATTCGTCTAGATTGGTAATCACTTCGTCTGGGCCGTCGAATTTTTCGTAGGAGATGACGATGTTTTTGCGGTTTTTTAGTTTGCCTGGGAGTGAAAGCCAGGTGTTGTAGCCCATTACGACAGGGTGGCCGGTGGTGGTTTCTCTGAAGAAATCCATATCTTCTTTGATGTTAAAGACTAGCTCGCCTTTTTTGCCTATTTCGTTGTTTTTGCCGATGCATGCTATTAGTGTAAACATTTTTACTCCGTAACTGGCATTTTGATGACCCCGAGATGTTCGTAGCCTTCTAGTTTAATGTCTTTTAGTTCTTTTGAGTTGTTGAAATCATAGAAATTCTCTTTGTCGGGATTTAGCCAGAGGTTGGGGGTTTTTGGCATGGTGCCGGTTTTTGTGGCTTTGTCGTAGCGTTCGATTTGCTCGCGGATGCCGGGGATTTGATTTTCGTAGATGTGCGCATCGTTGGTGATAAAAGCAAATTGGCCGGGTTTTGCGCCTATTGTGCGGGCGATTAGATGGCACAGCACGGCGTATTGGACGATATTATAAGGAAGGCCGAGCGGGACATCGGTGGAACGCGATGTGACTAGACAATTAAGTCGGCCGTCAATGAGATTCCATTGTGAGTTCCAAACGCAGGAAGGTAGGGCTGCAGTATCTAGCCACTCATTTTGCCAGAGCGAAAGAACCATGCGGCGGTTGCCGGGGTTTTGCTTCAAGGTTTCGATGAGATTGTCGATCAAATTGTAACGATTTACGATCCAGCCATAAGCGGTGCCGATGGTGTGTGCGAAATTAGTCTTTGGCTCGTCGGGGTGGTTTTTGGCGAAAATTTGATTGATGTTTCGCCCCTGATATTCGCCGTTTTCGGAGATCTCCCATTCATCCCAAATCTTGACATTGCGTTCTTGTAGCCATCGGACGTCGTTTGACGCAACTTGGTAAATCCAGAGGATTTCGAGGATAGCGGATTTGAAACCAACTTTTTTTGTGACTAGGATAGGGAATTCCTCCTCGAGGTCGAATTGCATTATTTGATGTGGGAGCCTGATGGTTTTTGCGCCGGAGTTTCCTTGGGCGGTATGGTCTGGAATGGCGGCAGCGGTGGATCTGTTGCGATTGTCTGATTTTTGGTAATTGGTTATTTTTTCGCCATGCTCTAGAATGCGTTTGCACAGATCGATATACTGATCATCAAATTTGCTCATTAACCTCCTTTTCTTTATTATATCAAATATCTCTTAAAATGTACTTGATTTTATCGTGCCATACCAAGAAAAAGCGAGACTAATTAGTCTCGCAAGATAAGGGTGGCTAAGTAATCTTTGTCTCTCCAATCATACCATCTGTGATTTACGAGCAATGTCGCAAACACGATGATTGCCGTAAAGAATCCGGTGTCGTCATACGCATCCATTTGGCGTGTTTTGAGGTAGCTTATCGTCCACATTTCGCTGGCGTAATATCCGTCCTCGTCTTTGACGTCGCAGATCGACATATTATGTTTGTCGATGTCGGAAGCATATGGGCTATCTTCTTTCATTTTTGGTGGATAACCTATCGCGTCCAGCAGGAGTGTTACGATTATTGCGGACGTTTTATCGCCCGAATAAGTGAAGCGCCCCATCGTCGAGGATTTTTCTTCGAATTCCTTTTGCAGTTTTTGGGTTCTTTCTTCGTAATCTTTTGTGGCCTTGAGCGACAGAGCCCCATACTCTTTGTAGTACTTACGCTCAATTTTGGCCAAGCCGCTATCGTCTCTGTTGCCATTATCTGGTTGGTCTCCGATGATATTTTCCGGCAAATCATGCCGATTTAACATCTTGATGATATCTTTCAAACGATATCCACCAGGGTATTCGTCGACGTCTGGGCCGTACACGAAATCTAAGGCCTTAAGAATTAATACAGTCATGAGCCTTGTGTGGGCGCTGATTGATTCAAAGGTTATCTCGTCTTTGCTCAGCCCATAGTTAATATTGTACGATCTTGGAATAACTGATGAATATGCAATTTCGAATATCTGTACCGTGAGATTCATTATTTCCTCAGCTCGCGGAAGTAGCGTATTGCTATCCCAACCATGCAGTTTAATTTCTTCTCGCATAACGCTCAAGAAATCTTCGAGGATTTGCTCTTTGTAATAGTCATCTTCTACACACTTTTTTGTTATGATTGTCAAAAAATCACCTCCCTATAAACGTACGCCTCCCTTATCTATGAGTTATTCTAACACTACTTGATAGATTTGGCAAAATGTGATATAATATAGGTATTATTGGTTAGATTGGGAGTTTTATGAAAAAATTGGCCATATTAGTTATAGTGATTATCGTGGGCGCTATCTTCTTGAAGCCGTTTTCTTTGTGGGGATTTGATGTGGTTGATTCTTATGATATGGGCGATACTTCTTCTGTTTCTGCTCTATCTAATGACTTAAAACAAAATCCCTATGAGGATATTTCTACTTCTTATAAGGGTAAGCCTAATACTAGTATTGACAAGTTATCTTCTTATGCAAAAAAGAGTTCTAGTTATGCTAATAAAAACGATAGTGAAGGTTATGGTAGTGTAGCTTTTGATTCAATTACTATTGCTGGAAGAACTATCCCCGTGGTGGCTGTTGGGAGCACTAGTGTTGATTCTGGTAACCGGGTTAATAAATATGGCGATAGATTTTACTATGGGCATAATTCTGGCGCAGTTTTTGGAAGGCTTAGCAGTGTCGGTGTTGGAAGTGTTTTTTCAATAACATTTGGTGGTACTACCTCTAATTACCGGGTTGCCGAAAGAGTGATTTTTGAGAAAAATAGAGATAATGGTAGATTGCAAATTGGCGGAAATGGTAATTATATGCGAGATGTTGCTGTTGCAAGGCATGGCGGTGTGCAATATTCTATTTCTCTTATGACTTGTTCGGGTACATCTTATGGAAATGGCGACGCTTCGCATAGATTAGTTTTGTTTGCCAATCGGATATAGTATTTTGTTTTGTTTTATGGGGTGGGTATGCTATAATACTAATATGTTGAAACACTTGAAAAAATGTTTTCTGGTGATAATTTCTTTTCTTTTGTCGCTTTGTCCTAGCTTGGCGTATGCTCAAATGGACCAGAGCACATTAGATTTTTATTCTCAAAACAATATTCTTTTTTATGATCCTAATGGCGGCTGTGAAAATGGCCCAACGCAAGCTGTTCTCGGCAAGAATGTGACTTGGATTGGCGACTCCTATTCGGTTGGTGCTGAGTTAAAGGACAATGGTAGCTTGATTTCTAAGGCTCTTCCTGGTGTTGACATCGGTGATTTTGATGAAAATGGCGTCGGTAACAATGATCAGCCTGCGACCTCCTATCTCAAAGTAGGCAAAGGCGTAAATTATGATGCTGGCAAAGAAAACCCTAGTGGTATTAGTATTTTGGAGAAAATCGTAAATGAGGATAAGCTCAGGCCATATCTTGTTTTTGCTTTGGGGGCGAATAATGGTATCACCGAAGATGACATAGACAAAGTTCTTAATTTGGCTGGCAATGACACAAAGGTTGTCTTTGTCAACTTATACATGACTTCAGCAAAGCCCGAGACGCAGAGTTTTATAAAATCAAGTAATCAAGCCCTGGAAAAAGCCGAGAATGATCATTCCAATGTCAGAGTGGCTGATTGGACCGGGATTGCTCGAGACGATTATTATAGCACTGATCCATCTGGCGTGCATCCGTTTGGTGGTTATAAGGAATGGGTCAATGTTATAGTCAAGGCACTCTCTTCCTTCACTGGTGGGATTGGGACAAATTCAAATGAAACAGCGGGGAATAATCAAAACTATGCCGGGGATACAGTTTGGTCCGAGGAACAACTCTCTGCCATTAAAAATAATCGCTCCGTTTACGAAAAAGCTGAGGAGAAATTCAGGATTCCATGGCAAGCCATTGCTACAATGCACAGTCTCGAAACTGGGCTAGCGAGGACTAATCCATCAAATGGCCAAGGAATTTATCAGCTTTATTCTTATACGGGTGGTGGAACAAACGATAAGGCATTTTTGCCGGCTGGTCCGGTAGATGATGATGAATTTGAGCGCCAGACATTGATTGCTGCCGAACAAATGAAGGCCATGATCGAGGCGCAGGGGCTTGAGGTAGATTCTGATGATGGGATCAAGACACTACTTTTCCAATATAATGGTAAGTCATCGGAATATATTAAGAAGGCAAAAGAGTTAGGATTCTCGGATGCAGAAGCAAATATTGGTGAGGGCTCTCCCTATGTGATGAATCGCTATGATGCCAAGAGGGATCCAAATAGCTCTTCGATGGATCCGGCATGGCCTGGTCGGTATGTTGCAGATGGTGTTTACGACAAAACCGCTACGCAGGCTGATTTTGGTGGTTTTGTAAAATATATAGCCTTGGCTGGCGCATCGTCTAATGGTAATGTTTGTTTCTCACCGTTTATTGGCGGAAATCTAGACCTAAATGAAACAGCGATTCAAATAGCTTGGCCTGAGGCTGAACAAAGCAATTCGGCTACTCAGATAAGTTCGGGATACGCAGAAGCTATCAAACAAACTTGGACCGAAGGATATGAGCTTCAAGTTGCTCAGGCTGGCTCATTTAATAGGGGTGATGGTACAATGATTCCGGTTGGTAAAAGCTGTGATAACTTTGTCGGTACTGTGGTGAGGGCTTCTGGTATTGATCCTAATTTCCCAGTATGGCTTGGGTCGCAAAAGACTTATCTTGAGAGCTCTGACATGTGGGAACTCGTCGAAGTGACGGATTCTTCACAAGCGATGCCTGGCGATATTCGGATCGAAAACAACGGTGGGCATATCCTAATGATTGTTGAGGTGAATGGTGAACTTAAAGTCGCATCTGCTTCTTCGGGCGAGAGGTTTGGCGATGTTTCGGGTTATTATTATCAACCAGGTTTAACATATAGATTGAAGGTATAAAATGATAGATTTTATTTCAAAACATAAAATAGCATTTAGCGTGATTTGTGGGAGCGTTATCGTTGTGCTGTTTTTGATATATATTTCCGTCAAGATGGTGTTTTCGGCGTCGCTCGATTTGTTGGTGGTTCCGACCGATGCGACCATTATGGTTGATGGGGAGAGATTTGAAAATGGGATTTATGAAAACTTGACAGCCGGCAAGAAAAAAGTAGTTATCTCTAGGGAAGGATTTGATACGGCTGAATATGAAATTGAGCTCAAAAGGGGCGAAACTACTCGGCTCTATGCGCATCTTGGCGGCAATCCAGATTGGTACAAGAATTTAACTGATCAGGATACTTTGTATCTTCTTGATATTATTTACGAGTATGAAGGGCAGCAGCAACTAAAAGAACTTCGCGCGAAATATCCAATTATGGAGAGTTTGCCGATTGTTTTTGAAAAGTACTTCAATAATTATACGGAATACGTCAACTATCGTATCGATGGTGGGGAATATAAGGAATGTAAATCTGATTTTTGTCTAAAGATTACCGACTATAGCGGTGGAAATTACGATCGCGCGCTGAATCTAATTCGAGAAAAAGGCTACACTCCTGATGATTACGAGATTCTTTATGAAGATTCTAGTAAAAAGGGGTATGCTGGTTAAGCTTCTACGTAATCTCCGGTGAAGCGAAATTCGCCAGGTATTAACAGAATACAGAAAGATTATTCGGAAACGTTTAATCATAATGTTATAATAATTATTAAGCTATTTAATTATTGGAGGAATGCTTATGAACTCAAAGGAAACCCTTTCTGGTGACAGTAGTGGAGCTGCCGTAAATACTGGTTGGGAAAATATGGAATATCGTAAAGTCGATACAAAAGAATATGTCGAAGCTGGCTTAGCTGACGGTAGTTTAGAGGTATTTGAAGCTGCAAAGCACGCTCGCATTGGTGCGGTTAAGGGCGAAGCTGGGCAAGAAGTCATTTCTTGGAGCGAAGATGAAAATGGTAATCCAATTCAAGAAAAAGTTGCTACTGTAACAGCAGACGAAGAAACTGGTGAAACTGGCTGGATTGCGACCAAGACGGACACTGAGGGTAATCCAGTAGTCGACAAAAATGGCCATGTGAACCAATGGATTATTGATGATAAGACCTTCCGCAAAAAATATGAGATTGACCCTGAGCATCCAGATATATTTAAACCAGTTGGCGGCCCACAGAAGTTTGTAGAAACAAAAGAAGCTCTTACGATTTCCCAATGGGGTGACGAGATGAATATGCCAAAAGGTAGTTTCATTAATATTACTAATCCAGATGATATGTACGCTATTAACCCGAGAGATTTCTATGACACTTATAGTCGTTCTGAGGTGGCTCCAACATCCGAAATATCAACAGCAGAAGAGCCAAAAAGTATATTATAAACTATCTGGTGGGTTGTGAGGGGCAGATGATTCTGCACTCTGTGCGGGATGCGAACCCTGGGCTCGGGCCCAAAATCTAGCAGAAAAAATTAAACCCCTTTGGGGTTTACTTTTTATTCTGGTGGAGCGTATGAGATTCAAACTCATGACCTCTACTATGCCATAGTAGCGCTCTAATCAACTGAGCTAACGCCCCATTTTGGGATTAACTTTTTAACCTTGTTTTTATTTTATCATAAATTATGGTAGAATGAAAGTATGAAAACTATTTTGACGGGGCTTCGGGTGAATTCGGAGCTTACATTGGGGAATTATTTAGGAGCTTTGCTTCCTATGGTTCGTCTCGCAAATAAGCATTCAGAAAAAATGAATGTTAATATTTTTGTACCGGATCTTCATTCGATTATCTCTGATATTGATGGCAATTTAAAAGAAAACATGATAAAAACAATAAAATATTATCTTGCGGCTGGACTTCAGATTAATGAAAATATTCATTTTTATCGTCAATCATTTGTTCCTGCGCACTCCGAGCTTTGTTGGATTTTGAATTGTACCGCTACGATGGGCGAAGCTATGCGTATGACTCAGTTTAAGGAAAAAAGCGAGGGGCGTGAGAGCTGCAATGTTGGGATTTTTGACTACCCAATTTTAATGGCGGCGGATATTTTGTTATATTCTGCGGAATATGTGCCGATCGGTGAGGACCAGTTCCAGCACATTGAGCTGACTCGCAATCTCGCGATGAGATTTAATAACAAATTTGGCGAAATATTCACTATTCCTGTTAAGACCAAAGAGCAGGTTGAGTTTATGGGCCTTTCTGATGGGCTCAGGATTCGTGACTTATTGAACCCGCAAAAGAAGATGTCCAAATCAACCGCTTCAGAGAATTCTAAGATTCTGATGAGCGATGCTCCAGAAAAAGCGGCGAAGAAAATCATGAGTGCAACGACTGATTCTCTTGGGAAGATTAAATTTGATATGTTTAACCAACCTGGTATTTCAAATCTTTTGACAATTGATGCTTTGGTTACTGACACTTCTCTCCAAGATATAATTTCAACGTGGAGTGGTGAAACTAAATATGGAGATCTTAAGAAAAAAGTTGGTGCAGATGTTTCCGAGATGCTACGCGAGTTTCAGGAAAAGTTGCCGCACTTTGACGACGAATATGTCTATAAGTTGTTTGAAAAAGGTGAGGTTTATGCTAACAAAGTGGCAAACGAAAAGCTCGCAGAAGTTCAAAAAGCTGTTGGACTAAGATAATTTTCGATTTGCAAGAAAAACCCAGCCTTTTCGGGCTGGGTAGGTGGGGTTATGTAGTTTCATCTTCTGCGTAGAGATCTTCGCCGAGTAAAATTGCCAAATTGAGATTCAAAATTTTGATAACTTCTCTTAAAATATGGATTTCGTTAGAGAACTCCGTGTAAATGTCCTTTGCAGCTTTCAAGACTGGTAGAAGTAAGTTTTTCGTCTCTTTGACATTTTTTTTGATTCTATCGATTTCAAATACTCCTGCCATTGTGCTCAAATTAGAGTAGCGATCAAGTGCTTTGGTGAGTAAAGCATTTAAGTTTTCTAATAATGAGTAGAAATAGCGTCTCTTAAGCTCTTCTTTGCTCTCGCCTGGCAAGGGATCTCCTATGGTTAGGTACTTGACACTTTGTTTTACTGCCATGTTTACTGGTAAACCGTCAATATTTGCATCTGTATCCTCCACCACATCATGTAGCAGAATTGTAGCAAGCAAATTATCGTCAGTTAGCCCAAGTCCAATCGCAAAACAGACCATTGATAATGGATGTACCATATACGGCTCGCCGTTGTCGCGTTTTCCATTTTTGTGTTTTTCGCAAGCATATCCTAGAGCACGCAAAGTTTGTGGCTTTGGGTTGTGCTTATCGCTACAAAATCCTTTGATGAATATTATCATTATATCTGTGTCACCGGTACGCGAAAGATCATAATTCATGCGCACTTTTTTCATTTCTTCGATATTCGATTCTTCGAACTTCATAACAACCCTCCTTTTTAATGTGCTCCCCACCTTGTCCAGAATTGTACCATGATTGTTGCCGATGTCAATATATGCTATAATATCTTATATGATTAGAACAGGGAAAAAATTCAGTAAACCCGAGATGTCGCGCGTGATAAATGGCGACACTATTTTGCCTGAAGATGAAAAACCAGTTGAAAAGATTCGCCTTGATATTATGATGCGCGAGATTTATCGGAGCTACAATCGTTCGACTTTGCAAAAGTTTATCGAGAATGGATACGTGACAGTTGATGGCGAGGTTGTGACGAAGCCCAATACGAAGATAACTCGTGATGTCAAGTTAGATCTTCGAGTGCCTGAGGAGCTAAAAAATGCTGATGTAACGCCGGATATTGTTTATGAAGATGAAAATGTCCTAGTCGTGAATAAACCTGAGGGCCTACTATCTGAGGCAAAAGGTGAGTATTGCCCAGAGCGGACTCTCGCAGATTTTGGCTTGGTCGCACATAGGCTAGATAGGGATACTTCTGGGGTGATGATTCTGGCCAAAAATGAAGACACTTTATATTTTTTGAAAAGACAATTTCAACGTCGTTCCGTACACAAGACCTATTATGCTGTGGTTGTAGGTCGGCCAAAACTCGATCAGGCGCGTATTGATTTGCCCTTAATTCGTGATCTTAAGCGACCGACAACTTTCCGAGTTGATCCAAATGGTAAAGAATCCGAGACTTTTTATAAACTTCTCAAGACAAATGACGAATATTCTCTTGTGGAACTTCGCCCGACGACTGGTCGCACGCACCAGTTGAGGGTGCATATGCAATATTTGGGTCACCCGATCGTGGGTGATAGGGTTTATGGAAATGATAATGCTGACAGGTTGTATCTTCATGCAGGAGAGCTAGAAATCACTTTGCCTGGCGGAGACAGGAGAGTATTTAAGGTGCCACGACCTGCTAAATTTGATAAAATGGTGTCGCTTAAAAATACAAAAACTGATAGCCTTACTGCTACTAAGAGCGCGGTTGAAACTTCCGAAAAACAGGGAAAAAAGAGTAAATAATGTTTTTTGACGATATTAATAAAATCCAAGATATTGCAAGAAAATGCGGTACTTCTATTTTTGTTTTGCCGAGTGATGCCGAATTTGATATTCCGCACGCGATCGTGCTGTCACCGGACACTAAGTCTGTGATTACTATTGAGCAGGTGAGAGAAGTATTGACTCTAGTTAATATCCGCCAAACCGAGGATAGATTTATTGTGATTAAGCCCGCCGAGAGCTTGGGTGAGGCGGCAGCTAATGCTTTACTCAAGAACCTCGAAGAACCGGGAGACAAGGTCCACTTTATCTTGATTGCAAGAGATCCTTCGAGCCTTCTTCCGACAATTTTGAGTCGTGCCCAACTTTATTTTTTGAAAACACGTTCGCCCCTAGAGGCTGGGCTTTCTTGTGATGACAAAATCAAAGATCTCGCCAAAGAACTAATGACTGCAAAACAATCAGATTTAGTTCGTGTAGCGGAAAAAATCACAAAGAAAAAAGACGGCGTGAGAAATTATGCATTAGATGTGGTTGGGGCTGCAATAGAGATGCTGTACAAATCATATTTTTTAACCAATAAAGATGTTTTCTTGAAGAAATTGCCTAAGTATTTGGCTGTCTATGAGGGTATTTACCGGAATGGTCATGTCAAGTTGCAAATAATTGCTAATTTATGCTAGAATATTAACATGATTGCGTTGTTCGCTATTATTATTTTTACGATTTTCCTATGTTTTTTCTTTCCTCTCGATGTCAAAGAGAAAAAACCCGAGGAAAAATCTCCCAAATATAATAACCAGATGAAGAAGTTGTGGCAAATAGCTCAAACTTCGATGAAAGAACGTAAACCTTTTCGTGCAGAGAAGGCGCTTTTGACTATTTTAAAATTTGACGAAAAAAATGCTGCTGCTTACAACAGGCTTGGAATTTTGTACGCAAAAGGCCAAAAATATGATGAGGCTGTCGAATGTTTTGAGATCGCGCAGTCGCTCGATAATAACCCTGCTTCGATTCATAACGTCGGCCTAATTTATCTTGAGACTGGGGCCTACGAAAAAGCTGAGATGGCTTTTCGTCAAGCAATTGAGCTTGAGGGGGATGTGCCGTCTAGGTATATTGCTCTTGCTAAAGCCGAAGAAAAACTTGGTCTTCCCAAAAAGGCTATTGAAGCTTTAGAAAATGCTTACGAGCTTGATCCAAAGGTCGCTATCCTCCGTGATATTTTATCAATCTATGAAAGTATTGGTGACAATGAAGCCGCTACGGCGACTTCTGCTAGGATCGAGATGCAGATTATCAAGGATAACGAAGCAAAGAAGCGTCGTATAGCCAGGGCTCGTAAAAACCAATCTGCTCGCACTAATAAACTCGCATCAAAAAAGGTGTCGCGTACAGCTCCTAAGAAAGTTAAGCCGACCGCGCACGCGAAACCTGCTTCTAAGATAAAACGCTCCCCTCAAATTATCAAGCCTCACGCTGGGAGAAAGCGTATCTAGTTATTCTTTTAGATTTTTATTGTAACCATGACCTCTTTGGTAACAGGGGTAGGTATCCACTGGCTTATTGACATTTTTACCTGCACGTGATATAATTATTTGTAGAATTTTTGTAGTTTCATAAACTGTATTTCTTTAAGGAGGGTCTAGCCATGAAAAGAAATATAATAAAAAAATTAGCAACTTTATTAATCGCTGCAGTGATCGCTTCGACGATTGCTACACCTGTTCTCGCGGCAGCACCATACAAAGACATGACAGTACGCTATATAGGTATTGACGGCTATAAGGCTGCAAAATACCTGAAAAAGCACAAGGTCTACAAAGGTGTTGTAAAGGGAAAATATCTTCACCCATTTAAAAAGGTCAAACGTGGTGAATTTTTAAAAATGCTTTCCAATTATGTTGGCAAAGAAAATGTACCTATCACGAAGACGGATAAAAAGAAGATTAACAAGACTGCAACAGCTGTCTGGGCTATGAAGAAAATCTATGCCGTTAGTGAGAAGATGGGTAAGGGTACTGATGATTGGTATCCTGCCAATTTTACCCTAACTAGATATTTTGCATCACGTTACATTTATGGTGGTTTGGCTTGTTACTTTAAAATAAAGCCGCGAAAATAGGATTAATGGGCCGGATTATAATCTGGCCCTCTTTTATTTTCGTTTTGCTTATGTTAATATAGTTATATGGAAGAAGGTAAGGTTATTTGCAAAAAAAATAATATTATCTATAAGATTATTCTTCTTGTATTTGGACTTATAATTGTTGCTCTTATTGTCGGTACTGCCGTTGTTATGAATAATAGCAGCAAAGGTGATTCGGATCAAGATCATGAATTGCCCCAATCATACGAAGAAATCCTCCCCGAGGATCAAGTCAGAGAAAAAGTTTCAGACTTACTCCAATCTTCAGATGCTGATTATGACAAGATTTACGATTATTATGACGAGGTAATCAGCAAGGCACAAGACGACAAAGATTATTTTTTTGCTGCCAAAATCATAATACAAAAAATACTTTTTATAATGACTAATGAATATGATTGTGAAAAAGCTCAAAATTATTTGAATAGCCTTGATTTTTCAAATTTTCCCAAAGATCTTATGCCTTACCTACAATCCAACATCGAGTCATCTATGTGGTGGTGTAATCATTCGGAGGACGATGGCTAGTGAAGTACATTACTGGGCTAATTAAATACTCTCTTTTACTTTCAAAGTATGTTCATTTTAGCTTTTTTGTGACAATTTGCCTTCTCCTAGTTTCTTTAACTACCGTACTATTCTTTCATGATACGCATGCCTTTAGACAGACTGAGTATGTTGTGGGTAGTGATACGGCTGGTAGTGCGACTAGCTGTGCCGCTTTGCCTAATGCATTTCAAGGAGCTTGCCCTTGGCCTAATCTGGGGGGTGGTGGTGCCGGTTGGAGAGTGTTTAGTGTGAATGATGCTTCTGGTCTGGATGACTATAATGGGTATGGTTCTAATATTCTTTCAGAGAGTTTAAAAAAAGATGTTATACATACTTGTAAAAGTATTGGAGCAAGTTATTTCTTTTCTTATGGTTGGAATGGTATTGCAGGTAGCGTATTTGGTTATAAAAATAATAATTTCCAGATTGGTCCAGCAAACCGCTATGGCCTTGTTGGCGCGCAGGGTACTGAATATAATACGTATAACATCACTACGATATCAAAGCAGGTCGGTAATAATAAAAATAATAGAGTTATAGATGAATCCAAATTTAAGAATAATATTAGGATTTCGCTTGATGATGCCGAACTAGCATATAAAACTTATGGAGATAAATATCAGACGGGTGGAATCCCCGAATGGGTCGGCGCTTTTTGCTCTAAGGAAGATACGGACGACGATGGTTATGTCCAGGGTAAAGCGAGTGTAAGTGAAGGTCCTTGGAGCACTTCTACAAATTCAGCTACGACAGGATGGAGGGCAAAAAAAGATTCCGATGGTACCTTCGCTGAGATCGAAATACCAAAAAGCAAGGATGAAGGTGTCAGGGTTAGATATCTTATCAAACTGCGCGCAAAGGGTGGTGACCAAACGGGCCAATATACGGTTTCTGACACTTTCTTATATCCTTATGAAGATATGAAGCTCTCATCTAGCATAGCACTAAATAGTAGTAATACTTCTGGTAATCACGTCTTGTCTTATACGTACAATGGTATAACCAAAGAAGGGGACTGGGGATATCTTGATCCTGGTGAGAAATATTGTAAATACCTTTATTTTAAACCAAACTCTGATAGGAAAAATATGTTTTTGGGTGCCTGTGCCCATGTGCGTGCAACCGAATTTTATGGTTATTCTACAGTTCGCACTGATTCTTCTTCATACACCCCTAATCTCGATAAATATAAAAATACTAGCGGAAATGATGGTGATGGTACCGTTTCGTGTGTATCTAGTGGCTGTAGCGTAAAGTTTGATCATTGGATTAAAACTAGCAACAATTTAGGTAGTACAAAATACTTCGTAAACAGAAATATTTCTAATCTCTCTGCAAACAATGGTGGGATTAGTGCGATTAGTACGGGTGTAATCGATGGGTCATCGCCTTTGAAGGATTCTAGCAAAAGCTTAACCGCCCCCCAAACTAGTGGAACAAAAGTAAAGCGTGATGCACTAAGGCTTTATCCTGGCGCATATGTTTGCGAAAAACTTAATTTCTATAATAGCAATCATTATAGTGATAAGAGACACGTTTTTAGAGAGGTTTGTGCTTTTGCTAAAGGTGACGCATATACTTATTTGAATATGAAAGTTCGAAATGACACCTTACATCCTACGGATGAGAAAAAATATCAATCCACCGCATATGCAAAGCCACATGACAAAGTGACTTTTAGGGCGTCTTATGATCCTCAATTACAGTATGCATATTCTATGACCTTTGATGCTCTTCAAATCGATGGAAAGCCTACTACTCCGCGTTATAATAATCATAGGTATAATAATGGTAGGTTCCCATTAGGAAGTTTCTTTGACGCTGAGAAATCTAGTATCCTTCGTTCTGAAAATAATACCAGCTCAGTAAATCTTGGAAATTGGTCAAATAAATTTGCTGTTGTGGGTGGTGACAATGTTCCATTTAATAGAACTTATAAATATAATGCTGGTGATACTACGAAGAGAGACGAAGATAATCAACGTACTATTACGAGTGGTGAGGTAGGTAAAGAATTAAAAGAGACAGCTAAGACTAGCAATGGACCTAGTGGTACCACTCCAAAGAAAATAACATTTGACAAATGCACAGAAAATGTAACTATTAGAGAAGACACAGATCGTCGTCATTTTACTGATTTGCTCTTAAATCGTCACGATGAACAAAATGTGTGCACAGACTATCAGCTCAATAAAGACAACGTTGAGCGTGTTCAGACTATCTTTGATAAGGAAACAGATGATATGAAAAACGCAGAGAATCAAAGAAAATATGAGGAATGCCTGGAAGAACAGTCTAGACGAAATTCCAATTCCAATTGGAGTTGGAATAATCGTAATAACTCTAATGACTGCTCATATATTCACCCTGTTTCGTTTTCTGTTAGCAATATTGATACCGGTTCTATCGAAAGCACTGCAAATGTAATTATTCCTTATAACTTTAAGAATACTATTAGCGTAGAGCTCTCTTCTGATATTTTTGCAGCAGGAGAAACTGGTAGTGCTACCGCTACTGTAAACGTCGGCAAAAAGACTAATTCGCTTACTACTGATGGTAGTGAAGAACAAGCATATGCCACCAAAACGGATGCAAAGATCAGATTCGTACTTTTCGTTCCTCCTGCTAATTCTAATTTCGAATACAAAGGCGGCACATTTACCGGCAATAATCTATGCGATAGATATAGTGGGATGGAGTGCTATTCCAAAATTAGTTACGATAGCAATAACCAAGAACAAATCTCGGAATTGAATAAAAATAGTAATCTTAGCGGTTATTCGGATTCCATCGAAGATGATTTTGGTATCCCCGATTATAATGCTGGGACAAAAATGTGTTTAGCTGCCGCTGTTTATCCTGCTACGAGTGGATCGGACGCTAATCTTGATCCTAATGGCGATGGCGAATGGGCAGTTTCTGACGCGAATTGTTTCACAATTTATAAAAAACCCAGTATCCAAGTATGGGGCGGGAACGTTTTTTCAGCCGGTACACTTCGTACGCCTCTTGCTGGCAAAAGACATATACGGAACTTTAATGATTTTGATATTTCGCGCAGCAGTGTCGCATCGGCATTTGGATCGTTTACCGAGCTTAGCCTGTCATCTATTGGTGTAGTATCTGGTTTCGCCAGCGGTGCCGCAAATGGATATTCTCAGAATTATTCTGGTAGTTTGACTCCATCATTTAGAGGCGAACCTAGTGATCCCAAGATGCCTGGTGGTTTCCTTGATTATAATTGGCGCTTTGAAAAAATGAGTAGACTTACTTTTGCGAATGCTAATAAAGATGGTTTGGCTAAAGATGTCGCTCCAGGTCTTGGTAGTAATATTGCAAAGTCTTCATCTGATAACGATAGAGCATCGCTCGTCTCCACTTTTGTCAACATGAGTGATGATGAGGCTACGGAGAGGAGCGTCACTGTGCTCAAAAAATCTAGTAATTATGAACTAAATAAGGATGAATTTTCCTTTGGCAACGGGCAGACCATAGTCATCTATGCAAAAGACCCTAACTCCAACAACTACTACGACGTAACGATACGAAATAACATAGAATATCCCACTGAAAAATATTATGATCTCTCCGATATACCAAAAATGATCATCTTTGCCAAGAATATAAACATATCTTGCGATGTTGATAGAATAGACGCTGTCCTGATTGCTAATTCTAACGTAGATACTTGTTACGATGGAAGCAAAAATGATGTAAATGACGAACGGCGATCAAAACAACTTATCATAAATGGTTCCGTGATCGCTAATAAACTAATTGCTGATAGAACTTATGGTGCAGCTACTGGTTCTCGCTCTATTGTTCCGGCTGAAATTATCAACTATGATACTACTCTTTATCTATGGGGAGTAAAAAAAGCTGATGTTACTGAAACGGGTAAACTAGATACTACCTACATGCGTGAGCTTGCTCCAAAGAGATAAGTACCATTCTTTTATAGCGATGCTGACTTGCTATCCAAAAGCTGGTTTATTAATTTTTTTAATTGCTCGACTTTTCTATTTGAAAAAATGAAACAGTTTATGCTATATTATTAGTATGGGATTGGGAAAGAATAAAACTGCCTTGCTTGCAACTATTTTTGTATCTATTCTTTCTTTTGCTATTTTCGTTAATTCTTACGCTTTCGCTACAAACGTCACCGATGACGTTTCTATCGAATTACCTGTTTCTTGTTCTATCAATGGTGTCGGTATGGATTCGCATAACACAACTTTAAGAAATGGGAATTACGAACCAGATATTGGCACAACCACTATGCATGTTTATTGTAATGATAATGCTGGTTTTTCTATTTATGCTTCAGGTTTTTCTGGTGACGAATATGGTAGCATAAATAGCAATAAATTAATCGGGACTAGTTATAGTGATTATGCATCCGTTTCTACTGGTCTAAATACTGGACCTGTTGGTGGTGACGATACGAGTAGCTGGGCCATGAAGCTATCTACGAATGCCGAAGCTACTTATCCTTTGACTATCATGAGTGATGATGAAGGTTCTTTTGCGAGTTATCATACTGTGCCGAATAGGTTTATTAAAGTAGCCACAAGACTTTCTGGCACTGATGTTGACGCAAGCGCTGTTGGATCTACACTTTCGTCTACATATGGGGTATACATGTCTGGTTCACAGCCGGCAGATATCTACACTGGAAAAGTTTCATATGTGTTAATACACCCAAACTCAGCTCCTCAACCGGAACCCCCTGTGGAGTGTGTAAATAATCAGCCCTGCATAAAAATCGCTACATTACCTAATAAGATGGATTATAACGAATCTGAGCCTATTGACCTTACCGGGATCGATATTGCCTTTTATAACGCTGATGGCACTCTTTTAAAGCATCTTTCGGTCGATGATGTTAGCTTCTCTCCTTCAATGGCCTCTAATGAGCCGTCTGTTACCTCCCGATATGGTGTTCGTGTCGACTCTGCCGATGATTATCTCGGTAGGGTGATTGATAGGTATTTCTATAAAGCCAGTAATGGTGCAGCTATCGGTTATTTTCGGGATGGAACTAGTCCTTTCGATTACTGGATGGGCCCAATTCTAATTGCATTATCGCCCGATTCCGCCCAAACTAAAGTTGTTTCTGGGCAAAGAATATATTATAGCCCAACAGAAAGCTTTATTTACCATGGTATGACTCTTTACGCCTGTCATTGGTATGCTTATCAAACTACCAATGGGAGTTCTCCGCTACCTGTTTTTGTTTCTTCGCCTACTTCAACTACTTGGGCAGATGTTGCCGAGGATATGAATATTGTTGTGAGTTCAAATGTTGTTACAATTACTTATAATGACCCTGAATCAGGGAAGATCTTGCAGGATTCGTTTACTATCAATATTAATGAGCAATAATCGTGCTGGCGGTAGTTTAATTTTTTTTGCCAATATAAAAAACATCGTTGGGAGTCATTTTGGATTAAGGGAAATTTTTTATATAGCCGAATTACCATTCCATTATTTTACAATTTTGTTGTTTTGTGTTATAATTACTTATAATATCTACTTTTAGGGGAAGTAGATTTGGTGTTTTATGGTATGAATATGTAGGACGAATTTGGAGGTTTATGTTATGACTGATGAGAGAAACTATGATATCGATGGTGTGGTAGAGAGAACACTTGAAAAGATCGAAAAACGTAAGAAACTTGATATCATCGTGCGTCAAAAAAATGCTCGCAATGATGATTATAAAAGTAAGGCCGCCAGAATGGCGGAATCTCCATTTAATATTAAATTATAATTACTTTGGGGTTCCCCCTAGCCCTATCTCAAGGTCCGCGGCATACCAGCCGCGGCTTTTTTTTGATACTGTCCCTACTATTTTACTTGTTTCTTTTTTTTAATGTTTAGCTTTTAGCTTTCTTTTCATTATTAGTTTGTCAAACCCTGCAAGTAGGGCTGGTAAAATCAGTAGGATAATTATTGCAGCACAAAGTGTTCCTTCGGAAATTGTTATGCAAATTTTTGCGGCAATTGCAGAGCCTTGTTTGTCGAAGGATCCTACGATATAAGTTACGATCACGAGCACTGATGTTGATGTAATGATTGTCGGAAAGGCTTTGTTGTATGATTCGATTCAAGCATCCTTTACGTTTAGTTTGTTCTTGCGGCGTTCGACATAGTAACTTGTGAAAAGAATCGCGTAATCGATAGTGGCCCCCATCAAAATTGATTGGACGATAATTAACGCAATAAAGTAAACTGAGCTACCCGTGAATGAAAGGATCGACATTGTGATCCCATGAGTGATGATTAGTTTGCTGCAAGAAAAAAGCCCGCCGATGCGGGCTGTGGGTTATTTTGGAATCGTTGCAATTGTCTCTACGAAGCAATTGTAATAGATGTATCTTTTTCCTTCGTAGTCGAATTTCACGTATCCCCCCTCTGATTCTTCGATGTCAATTTTGCCTTTATAAGAGGCAATCTTGTCACCGTTTGCGGTATAGACGTTGATCTCTCTCTCGAGACCACCGCCGAACTCACTCTTCAGGTCGTTCAGCCTTCTTTTGCCACTCTCCGTCCCGAAGAACGCGAAGTATATTATTGCCGCAATGATTAATACTATCACTACAATAATAATAACGGCAATTCGCCAATCGCTTGAACCATTATTGTCTTGAAGTTTCTTCTTCATCTTCCCCCCCCTATCTATTCTGAAATGTACAGTTGAATATATTATAGCACAATTACTTAGACTGTCAAGTAGGTATATTTTGTTATAATTTGTTATTATTTTTTGTGAAAAACTACCCCAAAATAGTCATAAAATTAAGCCTGGGAGGCCTATTTTTGTTTATAGTGCTGGAGGTAGGACTCTTATTTCTCGCTTCGCTCGAAATAATACGTCGGGCGTCGTCTCGGAATATCTCAAATAAATTTGAGATATTCACTCGTCTCCTACGACGTCCGAACCTACGGTTCTCGTCCTATCCCAAGAATTATTAAAATAAAATAAGCCCCAAAGGGCTTTTTTATTTTAATGGTGC
>JAZRRH010000008.1:0-35020 GCA_045650525.1 Candidatus Nanosyncoccus sp. | reverse complement strand
TGTTACGAGACGGAATGTGCGGATTTTGAGTGGGAAAGAATTATGGAGCTCCAGAGAGTATCAATCTGCGAACCGAAATTTAACGAAGAGGAGCTAAAATCCGAAAAGGCTAATGTGAAGTCGGAACTTACTGGCTATATGAATGATTATTATAGATTGCTTTGGCCTAGGGTTCAGCAGGCAGTAGGAGAAGATATCTTGGATTTGCCGGAGAGGCTTAAGACGATTTCGAATATCGAGTTAAAAGATATTCGTGAACATTATCGACGCACTCACACCGCGAAAAACATGATGTTTATAATTGCTGGTAAGCTGAAGGGGCGCAAGCATAAAATAATTAAAACTTTGAACGACTGGAACCTCAAGGAGGGGGAGAGATTTGAGATACCAATTTCAGAGCTACATTCCTCAGAGGCGGTGTCGATCAGACGAAAAGATGCTTCGAATATTACCTTTGGTTTTTCGTTGGTGACGCCTAGACATTTGAATCCAACAGAGGTGTTTGCGATGAATTGTCTTAATCATATTTTGAATGGAACCACGAATTCGAAGATCTTTGGTGCGGCAAGAAAAAGAGGATTAGTGTATGGAATGGGTTCATCAGTGGCAAGTAATGCGCATAATTCGTATTGGGATTTTGATGGCGAAGTAAATATCGAGAATGCGGATGCATTATTTGAACTAATCCAGACCGAATTGATGAAGACATTAAACGGTGAGATCCTTGATGTAGATTTTTTGGCAGCGAAATCATATGCGCTTGGGCGATTTCAGATGGGCGCTCAGACAGTGGGGCAGATTGCAGATTATTATGCGGATCATTATTTTACCAACGAAACGGTCGAGAGATATGATAATATGCCAAACCTAATAAAGTCTATTGATAAATTTAAGATGATTGAACTTGCTAGGGAGTTTGCTGGTTCTGGGGTTAAAGGATTCGCTGCGGTGTCGTCTACCGAAAAAGCGTTTATAACAGAGCTTGAGACTAGACTGACGTTTTAGTGTTATAATTGATATATGAAAATTGCAATTTTGGGGTACGGCAAAGAGGGCCGTTCGGCAGAAAAATATTTTGCAGAAAGAAACGCAGACATTCAAATTTTTGATAAATTTACAGACAAAGAGCTAGATGATATTGATTTTTCGGGGTTTGATTTGATCTTAAGGAGCCCATCTGTTCATCCGAGGCCAGAATTTTCTAGTATGGCGAAATATTTTTTTGATAAATGCCCAGCTCCGATTATTGGCGTAACTGGTACTAAGGGCAAAGGTACGACTTGCTCGATGATTACGGCGATTCTTGAGGCGCTATCAAAAAAAGTTTATCTGGTGGGGAATATTGGAAATCCAGTAATTGATGTTTTGGATGATCTTACGGTTGATGATGTTGTAGTATTTGAGATGAGTAGTTTCCAACTATGGGATTTGGAGAAGTCTCCTCATGTGGCGGTGGTGCTTAGGATAGAACCCGATCATTTAAATGTGCACGATGATTTTGAAGATTATGTGAATGCAAAAGGGCATATTGCTGAATTTCAGCACAAGGACGACAAGCTGGTTTATTTTGAGGAAAATGAATGGTCTAGGGCGATAGCAGAAAAAAGCGCCGCCATGGTCAAGATTTCTTACCCAGCGCAAAAATCCGAGAAGTTTATAGAAGTACTTGATAATTTGACGGTACCAGGTGAGCATAATAGGGAAGATGCTGAGGCGGCGATTCGTGCGGTGGCAGCGTTTATGGATGTTGATGCGGAGGATTTGATAAGCGGACATTTTGATGAAATCGCCAATGCTTTGAAAGAATACAAGGGCTTGCCGCATCATATTGAGTTTGTCAAAAACGTGAATGGCGTTGATTATTATGATGATTCTTTTTCGGCTTCATATCCATCTTTAGAGGTGGCGATGAAAGCATTTCGCGATCGCCCGGTGGTTTTGATTGCGGGCGGGGTGGATCGTGGGTTGGACCTTGCGCCTGAGAAACGGGCGATATTTGATGCGCCAAACCTTTTGAAAGTTATGCTTATAGGTGAGACAAAAGAAAAGCTTGCCGAGGGTGAGGATGAAAATAAATTTGAGCTGGTCGGAAGTCTCGATGAATCTGTAAATAAGGCAAAAGAGCTTGCGGAAGAGAATAGGGATGAGAGTCCGGTGGTTTTGCTGAGTCCAGGTGCAGCTAGTTTTGATATGTTCCGTGATTTTTACGATCGCGGGGACCAGTTTAAAGCCTTGGTGGAGGGATTGAAATGAGTTTTAGATTTGTAGATTATAAGTTTGACCGAGAAAGCGGCTTGGCTTCGTTTAGCTATCAGAGTGGCGAGGATAAATTTACAGAGAGAGTTCAGTTTGAAGTGGGGTCTCGTGATATAGATGACAATGCTCTTTCTTCCGCGCTATTTTTGACATTTATTGCGATCGGGACATCTTATTATAAGGCGAGGGCTGGGCGCGAGGTTGAGCTGGATACAGAATTAAATAAAGAACAGGCGGAGTTTTTTACAAAGATATATCAGGAAGGGTTGAGTCAATTTGCATTTGAAAATGGGTTAACACGTGCCGATTTGGCGGAATTTGTGGCTACAAAAGAAGAATCCGGCGCAGTGGAGGCAGCAGGTCTTAGCGAGAAAGTCTTGGTCGCTCTTAGCGGAGGTAAAGATTCTTTATTGGCGGCGGAAATGATTCGTGAGAGTGGGAAGGATTACCGTGTGATGTATATCACTGCACAGGAATCTTATCCGAAGATAATTGATGAATTCGGTGCGCCTATTATTGTGCGTAGATTTATCGACAAGGAGGGGCTAAAGAAAGTCGGTGGCATGAATGGCCATGTGCCAGTAACGATTATTAATGAGGCGATTGCTCTTGTGCAGGCGATTTTGATTAACGCAAACCGTGTGGAATTTGGTATTGGTGAAGAGGGGGTTGAACCACATGCGTTTATCGGTGATTTGCCGGTAAACCATCAATGGTCCAAGACCAAAGAGGCACAAGGGTTAATGCAGCGATTCATCAAGGAGTCCATTGCGGCTGATCTCTCGTTGGGGTCGGTTCTTTCTGATTATAATGAGCTTGAGATTGCTGAAATGTTTGCCAAAAAATGTTGGGATAAATACGGGATGGAGTTTTCATCTTGCAATAAAGCGAACTATAAACAAGGTGCAGACAACAAAACCCTAAAATGGTGCGGAAAGTGCGCAAAATGTGCTAATTCGTATTTGCTATTTGCGCCGTTTGTGTCTTATGATGAACAGAAAAAGATATTCGGGCACGATCTTTTTGAAGATGTGGAGCTCGAGGAGATCTTTAAGGGATTACTTGGAGTGGATGACGTGATGAAGCCGTTTGAGTGCGTGGCCAGCACTAAGGAACTGAGGTGGGCGTACGAGAATAGATTACCAGGTTATGGCAAAATATCATTTATGATATAATGTGAGATTGTGTGTTATAATACAAAAATGAATATTTGGCAAGAGCTTAGTAAACCTTATTTGATTTTGGCGCCGATGGAGGGCGTAACGGATGTAATGTTTCGGCAAGTGATAGCAAAAGCAGGACGTCCGGATTTGTTTTTTACGGAGTTTACTAATGTTTCTTCTTATGCATCAGAAAAGGGGCGGGCGAATGCATTAGAACGACTAGAGGTGGTAGAATCTGATAAGCCGATTATTGCGCAGATATGGGGCAAGAATCCGGAGCATTTTGCGGAAACTTGTCGGGCACTCGCCTCGCTTGAGTTTTCGGGGGTGGATCTTAATTTTGGTTGTCCAGATAAACATGTAAATAAGGCTGGTGGTGGGGCGGCGATGATAAGAACCCCAGACCTCGCGGTGGAGTGCTTTAGGAATGCTCGAAGGAACACCGATTTGCCGGTATCTGTAAAAACGCGACTAGGATATAGCAAAGTAGAGGAATTCCGGGAATGGCTGCCGGTAATTTTGGCCGAACATCCGGCGGCACTCACGGTGCATCTTCGCACCAAAAAAGAGATGAGCAAAGTGCCGGCACATTTTGAATTGATACCAGATATTTTGGAGCTTAGAGCGAAACTTAGTCCCGAGACAAAACTGATTATAAATGGTGACATTAGGGACAAAAATCACGCGATGGAGCTTCATGGTCAGTATCCAGAGATAGATGGGTTCATGATTGGGCGAGGGGTGTTTGTTAATCCTTATTGTTTTACAGAACACCAGCCTACCAGGGAGGAGTTAATGGAGTTACTTGTGATGCACCTTGGTCTTTTTGAGGAGTACGTCAAGAACCATTCGTATTGTTCATATGAGCCTTTGAAGCATTTTTTCAAAATTTATATAAATAATTTTCCTGGAGCAAAGGAACTCAGGGCGAAGTTGATGGAAACACATTCAGTTGAAGAAGCTCGTGCTATTTTGGCGGAACTTGGTTAAGCTTTTATCGGTTTTATTCCTGATACGCGGGGCGGGATCGGTGTGCTATAATTAAGGTGCTCATGCTACACTTCGGTCACTGGCAATGAGAAAAGTTTTTAGTCGCGTGAGGTTTTGTCATTTAGCCTTCGTGACCAAGAGCCTACTAAATTTGGGCTCGCATAAATGGCTCTAATAAATCTAATTTAAAGGAGTCTTTTATGAAAAACTTTAATAAAAATAAAACAGAACAGGTCGAAGTCATGGCTCTGTTTGGTTACGAGATGACACCTTGTCAGCCGCTTACATTTCGGCGACGAGGCGAATCCGAAACCGAAGTATCAGAGCTTCTTCGTACACAAATCAAATTTGTGGGCGGGGTGGCACTTCATATCTTCGACGTGCTCGTAGGTCGGGAGCAAATAACGCTCGAGTTTAACTCGCGCGACCTTTCCTGGCACCTCACACAACTAGCTTAGACTTTTTAAAGCTAATGCTAGATAAAAACGGAACGAGATTTGGTCTCGTTTCGTTTTTTTTAATTCTTATGCAAATATTATTTCATCTCGGGGTTGTTTTTGTTATTTTGATGTGATTATATAACTGCGGGTTGGAGAAAGTTTTGTTTGGCGAGAAATAGTAGATTTCCTCCGCGAAGGGCGAACCACGACAATTGGTGCGGTGGGTTCGCCCCGAGAAGGGGGGATTTATGCGCGGTTATTCTAGATAGCTTAGGTGGATGCCCCCAATTTGTTAGACAAAAACAGAAAGGAGGCTGCTATGGAGATAGAGTTCTACTTTAGATTCAAGCTAAAGCCTAAAAACAAAAAAGTTACTCTTGTCGTAGAAGACGAGAGTAACTAACCCAACCTGGCAAGTTTCTAGAGCTTGCCACCTGCTACCATTATACTAATGGTAGCAGGTTCCGTCAATGGCTTATATGGTATAATATGTCTTATGCAAGAACTCGAAAAACGATTAGCAGAACTAACAGTAGAGTTTTTGAAATCTTACGAAAAGCTAAAGATTGAAGAAAAAAATACAAAAGTTAGTGAACTTGAAAAACAGGTGGCGGAGCCGGAAATTTGGCGGGATGTGAAGAAGGCGACCGAGAAAAATCAGGAACTCGCTGCATTAAATGATGAAGTCGCGCCGTGGAATTTACTTAAAACCCAAATTGAGGATTTGAAAGATTTGATTAGTCTTGCGGATGATAGTTTGACGGGTGAGATCGAGGGGCAAATTGAGGCGATGGAAAACCAACTTGTGGAGCTTAAAAAAGCTTTAAGGTTCCAGGGGGCATATGATAGTAAGGATGCAATCATTAGGATCACCTCTGGAGCGGGCGGAACAGAGGCGATGGATTGGGCTGGGATGCTTGAAAGGATGTATCTAAGATTTTTCGAGAAAAAAGGTTGGAAGGCGACATGCTTAGAGAGGACTCAGGGCGAAGAGGCCGGGATTAAGACAGCGGTATATGAGGTAGCAGGTAGGGATGCGTATGGTTGGCTAAAATCTGAGCACGGAGTGCATAGACTGGTTAGGTTGTCGCCCTTTAATGCGAATAATCTGAGGCAGACATCGTTTGCCCTAATTGAGATTTTGCCAGTAATTAAGGCTGATAATGAGGTGATGATTGACGATAAAGATCTTAGGATCGATGTCTACCATGCTGGTGGGCATGGGGGCCAATCGGTAAATACGACAAATTCGGCGGTCAGAATTACACATCTTCCGACGAATACTGTTGTGGCAATTCAAAATGAGCGTTCGCAACTTCAAAATAAAGAGAAGGCAATGGAAATTTTGCGTGGTAAGTTGGTGCAGATGCAGATGGAGCAACACGCGGAAACGATTGGTGAGCTGAGGGCTGGCGAATCGGCTGGTTGGGGCCAACAGATAAGAAATTATGTATTACAGCCATATAAATTAGTGAAAGATACCCGGACCGGTTATGAGGAAACCGACCCCGATGCGGTGCTAGATGGGAAGATTGAAGGGTTTGTTGACGATTACTTAGAAAACATGATGTAGGTATTGACCTACCTATTATTCTGTGGTATAAGTAAAGCCATGATTGTGCGTAGCTAAAAACTAAGCTAGAAATTTGCATAATTTGTAACTTACGGTTGTTTGCGAATGCAAACTGTTTACACCCAAGAAGGAGGTGAGAATCATGTAGGATGGCAATTGTATAAATTGTAACTTGTAGTCGTTTGTAAATGCAGACTGTTGCACTTGGAAAGGAAGTGTAAAATATGCAAAATGGAAATGAAAAGTTGGCTGTACTTGTCGACACTGATATCTCTGAGCTCGCTCTCCAATTCGCCGAAGCGATAGGGGCTGATATGCTCGCAGATGAAGCGCGAAACACGAAGTTCCCGTTCTGGAATTCGATTGTAGGCTGGTTTGCCATGGCGCCGGATCCGATCGGAGCCCATTTACGGTCGTCCAATGATGGCGAACAAATGGCTTTCTCCTTTGACGAAGACTTAATGGCTCGTTACGTAAAGGGAGAGGATGTTAATCAGTTGAACTTTGAGGCGGCTATCGGAGAAATTGACGTTTGCCGACTCGAAGGTTTTATCCAGGAAAATCCGGAATGGTTCAATGCGGCAGCACCGAAGGTGAAAAAAGTCATCGAATTACTTGCTAGCTATTCTCCGGAGAATGCTCTTGCACCGATTTGCCTCAAAGATGTCTATAACAGCATCTTGGGTGAAGCAATTGAATATGCCGGCTATGCTGGCTTGTTCGATTAAAAAGGAAGGTTATTACCTTCCTTTTTTCATGCAAAATAGGGGTTGGCAAGAGGGGGATTTTGTGATAAAATGGAGTAGTTACCTAGACATAAGGAGAGGTCCGCCATACTCACGAGTGGAAACCGTCCTAAAAGTCTAGTTTTAATAGTGCAATTTTGTCAGTGGAGCTTACAAGATTGCAACAGAGAAGATTTTACTTGGTGTACAGAAGTAAAATTCTCAAAAAACTCCGTTATAGGCGGAAAAAGTAGTTTTGCCTGTTGTACAGAGGCAAAACTCTAACGCGCCCCCAAAAGCGCATAAAACAAAGGTTAATAAACGAAAGGAATAGGATGCAAGTCATTCTCGGCACCAAAGTTGGTATGACCCAGATTATCGGTGAAGACGGCATGGTGACTCCAGTCACGATCCTTCAAGCCGGTCCGTGCACAGTGACTCAGATAAAGACTATCGAATCAGATGGTTATAATGCTGTGCAAGTGGGCTACGGTCAGGGTAAGAATCTGAGCAAGTCGGTTTCCGGCCACGTTAAGAAGGCTGGTGAAAATATTAGTCCTAAGGTCCTTAAAGAATTTCGCGTTGAGGAAATTCCAGAGGGCATGAAGCTTGGTGATGCACTCACGGTCGAAAGCTTTAAGTTAGGAGATAAGGTTGCAGTAACTGGTACTAGCAAAGGTAAAGGTTTTGCCGGTACTGTGAAGCGTTACAACTTCAACGAATCACGCAATACCCACGGTTTTAAGGGGAACATTCGTCGTGTTGGTTCGATTGGTTCGATGTATCCACAAAAAGTTTGGAAAGGCAAGAAAATGCCTGGACGCATGGGTCACGACAAAGTTACTGTCAAAAACTTAGTAGTAGCTTACATTGACGCAGAGAACAATGTGATTGGTCTAAAAGGCGCAGTGCCTGGACCACGTAAGGGAATCGTAAGCGTGGAGGGAAAGGAGTAATATGGCTTTAAATAAAGATATTTTTGGTTTAACCGTAGAAAACCATGAACTCGTGAAACTCGCTTATGATGCGTATCTCGCCAACTCTAGATCAAGTCACGCTAAAACTTTGAAGCGTGGTGAGGTAAGAGGTGGTGGTAAAAAACCATGGAAGCAAAAAGGTACTGGTAGAGCTCGCTTTGGTTCGACCCGTAACCCGATTTGGCGTCATGGTGGTGTGGCATTTGGTCGTACCGGAAATGAGAATTTCACTAAGAAAATCGCTAAATCATCAAAACTGCTTGCAGTTCGCCAAGCTCTTAGCATGAAAAATGCTGACAAAGCTGTTTTCGTGCTTGATAAGGAAGTCAAGTTGACTGGTAAAACAAAAGATGCTGTGAAAGTTTTGAAAGATATGAAACTCGAAGGCAAGAACGTACTTGCTGTAGCAGCAGAGAAAACACCAGAGGTGCTACGTTCGACAAACAATTTGCCAAACGTGAAATTAGTACGTGCTACTTACCTCAACGTGTTTGATATCATGAATGCGGACGCAATCGTATTTAGCGAGGCTGCTCTTAAGGCTACTGAAAAATGGCTACTAGGAGAGGAGAAGTAAGATGGCAAAGAATGATAATACCAATATCGAACTACATCTTTTGGAGCCTCGTGCTACTGAAAAAAGTTATCTTGAGCAAACTAATCGTACTTATATCTTCCCAGTGAAGAGGACGATGAGCAAGCAAGAGATTGCAAAGATAGTAGAAAAAGAGTTTAACGTCACTGTTACTGATGTTAGGACTATGATCCGCAAAGGTAAAAAGACTAAATTCAGCAAAGGCAAACACGCTTATCCTGGCACAACTTATCGCCAAGACAAGAAGTATGCTTATGTGAAACTAAAGCAAGGTGATTCCATCAAGGTATTTGATGATCAACCAGAAGAAGAAAAGAAAACCAGCGCAAAGGAAGCCAAAAAGGACGCCAAAGCGGACAAAAAGGCTGACAAGAATGCAGGGAAGGAGAAGAAGTAATGGCAATTAAGGCTTACCGCCCAATTACTCCGGCTCAACGTCAAAAAACCACTGAAGATTATGATCAGATTACGACGAACAAGCCGATGAAATCTTTGCTTAGAGCAAAGAAGCAACAGGCGGGTAAAAACAACCAAGGTCGTATTACCGTACGACACCGTGGTGGTGGTGTAAAGCGTCATTATCGTGTGATGACTTACAAACTACCAGCAGACCTCACTTTGACTGTTGAGGAAATCGAGTACGATCCTAACCGTTCGGCTAGAATCGCAAGAGTTAAAGATCAAAACGGTGTTTACTACTATGTTCTAGCAGACACCAAGATGACCAAGGGCACAAAATTCAAGACCGGTAAAGAAATTGATGTCGAAGACTCAAGCAGAATGCCTCTTGAAAACATCCCAGTTGGTACATTTGTTTATGCAATTGAGCTTACCCCTGGTCGTGGTGCACAAATGGTGCGCGCAGCTGGTGCTTCGGCACAGCTTATGGCCAAAGAGAATGGTTATGCTACTCTCAAGATGCCATCTGGCGAGGTAAGAAAAGTGCTCGCAACTTGTGAAGCATCAATTGGTACAGTTTCAAATGTCCAACATCAGAACGTAAAGATCGGTGCAGCAGGACGACGTCGCCGTAAAGGTATCCGTCCAACTGTACGTGGTGTCGTAATGAACGCTACAGATCACCCACACGGTGGTGGTGACGGTGGTCGTCACGGTTCTGGTAAAGCACCACGCACTCCATGGGGCCAACTTACACTTGGTTACCGCACCCGTCGTAATAAGAAAACTAATAAAATGATCGTGCGCAGTCGCCACGAAGGAAAGAGGAGATAATGTCTAGGAGTCTTAAGAAGGGTCCATTTGTGGACTACAAACTCGCAAAGAAGATTGCTGCGCTTAGCTCCGAGGACCGCACCGTAATCAAGACTTGGGCGCGCCATTCGACGATTTCACCTGAGATGGTGGGTCGTACGATTGCTGTTCATAATGGCAGAGTGCACGTTCCAGTGTTTGTTTCAGAGAATATGGTGGGTCATAAGCTCGGTGAATTTGCGCCAACTCGTAAATTTAAACGCCACGGCGGCAAGAAAGCAGCTGAGGCAGCGGCGGCGAAAGGAAAATAAATTATGGCAGAGACACATTTTGCACATGCATATGCTAAAGGAGTTGATTCACAGCCTAGGAAGACCAACATCGTGGCTGCTCTCGTAAGAGATCGTTATGTCGCTGATGCGGTGGTGATTCTAGAGCACACTCCACGTCGTGCTGCCAAAGCAGTACTCAAAGCCGTGGAGTCAGCAAACGCAAATTTGCTTAACAATTCCAAAGTATCGATTGATCCGAAAACCATTCGGATTGCAAGAATTTTTGTAACTAGTGGGACCAGGATGCGCCGTTATAAACCAGCATCTCGCGGTCGCGCATTACCTTATGAGATTATTTCGTCCAACATTTTTGTTGAGGTCGCAGGCGAAGAAAAAGTAAAGAAAACCGCTTCTGACGAGAAGAAAGCCGACGATAAAAGCGCGGTTAAATCTTCCGAAAAAACAGAGGTGAAAGCGAAGAAGGAGAAAAAGTAATATGGGTCAGAAGGTTAATCCCATCTCTTACCGTCTCCAGGTTAGCAAGGACTGGTCTTCTAAGTGGTTTACCCGCAAAGCAGATTTTCGTCACTGGCTAGTGGAAGACGTCAAGATTCGCGAATTTATTGAGGACAGATACAAATCTCGTCCAACAATTGCGCGAGTTAACATTGAGCGTTCTGCCAACCTTACTACAATCACTATCCTCACCGCAAAGGCAGGTACTGTGATTGGTAAGCAAGGTGCAGGAATCAATGAACTAAAGAAAGGACTCGAGAAAATCATCAGTGGTCCGATTCGTATCAATGTAGAAGAAGTTAAGAAACCAGAACTCAACGCTAAACTCGTTGCTGAGAACATTGGTTTCCAGCTTGGTAAGCGTATGAACTTCCGCCGCGCCGTCAAGATGGCTTTGTCATCAACGATGAACGCTGGCGCCAAGGGTGTACGTATCGAGGTAGCCGGTCGTTTGAACGGTGCTGAGATGAGCCGCCGTGAGAAGTTTATCGAAGGCTCAGTGCCTCTACATACATTGAGAGCAGACATTGATTATCATTGTCATCATGCTCAAACTATTGCCGGTATCGTTGGCGTAAAGGTCTGGATTTATAAGGGGGAGAAATAATATGGCTATTTTACTACCAAGAAAAACCGCACACCGCAAAGTGCGCAAAGGCAAAAACGCTGGCGTAGCTACTAGGTGTAACACTGTTGCATTTGGTGAATTTGGTTTGATGTCTCTCGACAACGAGAGAATCACTTCAAGGCAAATTGAGGCTGCTCGTCAGGCAATTACACGCTACTTGAAGCGTGGTGGTAAAATTTGGATTCGAATTTTCCCACATACACCTGTTACCAAGAAACCTTTGGATGTAAAAATGGGTTCTGGTAAGGGTGAGCCACAGTTCTTTGTGGCAAAAGTCAAAGCTGGTACTGTGATGTTTGAGGTTGCAGATGTGGAAGAGGCAAAGGCTCGTGAAGCCCTTAGGCTCGCTTCACACAAATTACCGGTGAAATGTAAAATTGTAAAGAAAGAGGAGTTTTAAGATGGCACACACTTTGATTGGGACTGTGACTTCCGAAAAGCGCGATAAGACCATTACCGTCTCCATCGTTAGCCGGGAAACACATCCTTTGTATCGCAAGCAGTATTCGAAAACTCGTAAATATACTGCTCATGATGAGAAAAACGAAGCCCACAAGGGTGATCGTGTTGAAATCGCAATGTGCCGACCTATTTCAAAGACCAAGGCTTACACTCTAGTCAAAGTACTTGAGCGTTCGCATGGTTCAGTTGAGCTCAAGGAAGATGTAAATAAGGTCGATCTTCCAGAGAAGGTTGGTGCAGATGAAATCGCAAGAGCTGAGGCTGCTAAAGCCGCCGAGAAGGCTGCTAAAGCCGAAGAAGCTAAGGCGAAAAAAGCCGAGAAAGCTGCTGAGGCTGATGAAGCTACTGAAGGGGAGGATAAGTAATGATACAGCAAGAATCTAGATTAAAGGTTGCCGACAACAGTGGCGCTAAGGAACTCGGAGTAATCCGCGTGCTTGGCGGTACTCGCGCTAGGTATGCTAGAGTAGGTGATATTGTAACCTGCTCTGTCAAGGAAGCTACACCAAACGGCAACGTCAAGAAAAAAGCAGTTGTCCGCGCCGTAATCGTTAGGACTGTTGCACCGATTCGTCGTCCAGATGGTTCTACCATCCGTTTTGACGAAAACGCTGCAGTACTAGTAAACGACGACAAAACCCCTAAAGGTACCCGTGTGTTCGGGCCAATCCCTAGGGAACTTCGTGACCTCGGTTTTTCGAAAATTATCAGCTTAGCACCGGAGGTACTCTAAAATGGCAAAGAATTTGAAAATTAACGACAAAGTATTAGTTATCTCTGGCGACCACAAAGGTACCGAGGCTAAGATTGTAAAGATTGATCGTGCTGGCCACAAAGCCTGCCTCGAAGGCATCGGGTTGGTTGAGCGCCACATGAAGAAATCTTATATGAATCCTTCTGGCGGCAAGAAGACCATTCACCAAGGTATTGATCTATCTAATTTGAAACTAGTTGAAGCAGCTGCCCCTGTTAAATCAAAGTCTACCAAGAAGACTGACACAGCAAAGGCAGAAAAAGCCGATAAGAAAAAAGCAAAGAAAGGAGCTAAGTAATGGCGGAAAAGAAAACGGCTGCCAGCGCTGAGGCTAAGAAAACTACTGCCAAAAAGGCAGTAAAAGCCGACGCAAAAGCACAACCACGCCTCAAAGCTCTCTATAATTCAGAGCTAAAGGCTAAGCTACAAAAGGAGCTAGGTCTCGAGAATATCAACCAAGTTCCTGAGCTTAAAAAAGTAGTGGTGTCCTCTGGTGTTGGTAAAAAGCGTGAAGACAAGCGCTTTACCGAGACTGTTGAGCTCACTATCGCTAAAATCACTGGCCAGAAAGCAACTTCTAGGCTAGCAAAGAAGTCTATTGCTTCATTTAAGGTTCGTAAAGGAATGGGTGCCCCTGTTGGTTATCTCACTACTCTACGTAACGACAAGATGTATGAATTTGTCGATAGGCTTATCAATGTCGCTTTGCCGCACGTACGTGATTTTCACGGTGTGTCCAGAAGCGCATTTGATGCACAAGGGAATTACAACCTAGGTATTGTCGAACAAACTGTTTTCCCTGAAATTACATTTGAAGACGCTTCGGTGATTCATGGTCTCGAAGTAACGTTTATCATTAAAAATGGTTCAAAGGAAGGAAGTCTTAAATTGTTAGAGCTCTTCGGTATGCCATTTGCAAGGGAGGGCAAGTAATATGGCTAAGAAATCAGCAGTATATCGTGACATTAAGCGTAGAAAAATGTACGAAAAGTACAAAGACAAGAGAGCTGCATTAAAGGCAGCTGGCGATCTTGAGGGGCTTCAGAAGCTTCCACGCAATTCATCGCCTACAAGACTAAAGAACCGCGATATGTTGGACGGTCGTCCACGCGGTTACATGCGTCGATTTGGTCTTTCTCGTATTAACTTCCGGGAAAAAGCCTCAAAGGGTGAAATTCCTGGTGTAACTAAGAGTAGCTGGTAGGAAAGGAGTAAATATGTCATTACAATCTACAGATCAAGTTGCCGACCTCATTACTCGCATTCGTAACGCTGTAATGGTTAGCAAAAACGAGATTATGGTTCCTACTTCCAAGCTTAAAGTTGCAGTAGTAGATGTTCTCAAAAAGAACGGCTACATTGCAGATTACGAAGTTGAAGACGGGAAACCACGTGGTATTTTGAAGGTTCTCATCAATGAAGCCGGCACAAATGCCAAAATCAGTGAGATTTCAAAGGTTTCTAAGCCTGGCCGCCGTGTTTATTCGGCCGCTGACGATCTTCCTGTAGTGAAATCTGGACGAGGTATGGTGATCGTATCTACCTCTAAGGGTATCATGACTGGTCGTGAAGCGAAGAAAAATCGCTTGGGCGGTGAAGTCTTGGTGAAAGTTTGGTAATCTTTACTGATAACAGAACAAAAATAACCCTTAGGGGTTATTTTTGTTTGCGGCGTGGTAAGCGCCAGGATCACTATAAATTTAGTGACCCCTGTTTGTGGTGCTTGACAATGTTTCTAAAATGCTATAGCTATATTGACTTTTCTCACCTCTTGTGGTATAATTATAAGCATAAGCTTGATACATATAGAGAAAGTTTACGCACCTTACTAGCTAGGATTATTATTGGACTTAAGGTGCTGTAAATGTGATTCCGAAAGGGGGGAATGAAATGGCAGATAAATTTGATGAGGTAACAGAGGAAATGAGATCTTTGCTGAACGGTGAAGAGATCGTAGAGGCGGACCCCGAGAACAAGTATCGCAAGAGACGAGTCGTGTTGGGTGTATTGACTGGAATACTGGTACTACTGTTGGCCGGGTTCTGTTTTTTCACGATGGTCTATATGCCGAATAAGGCGTTTCAGGGTTTGGACGAGATTGAGTCTATGGCCTCTGAAGATATCGATCGTGTAACGGAGGATGCTCTTGGGGCTATTGAGAGATACCGCAAACAGTCGATTCTTCATCCTGAGGATGCACAGCGTTTCGACAACAGGTTTCAGGATCTCCAAAAGATCGTCGAGAGATGGCAGAAAATTAAGGCTGTCATGAAGTCTGAGGATTACTATCTTGCAGACGGTAGCGATGCTGAAGTGCTATTGGATCCGCTAGCTCCTAACAAAGTGACTACGGCGTCACCCAATAAAGACGTCTTTGCCCCGAATGATGACCCGGGCCCTGGGCCAAATGCCAACAACGGTATGGGCGCTCAGTATTCGAAATATGACTATCCGTCGAATTCGAATCACCCGGGTAAAAAGAGGGTTAGGTACTGTGCGCAGAAGCTTTATGGTCACACCCTCTTTTTAAGAGCTGAGTGCAATCACGGGGATATACACCCGACTGATTTTCCTATCTACGAGGAATATCAGGAGTATACGAAAGCTTACGAAACGGCAATTGGGAAGTCTGTCAATATCATCAGTCGCGATGAATATCGGGAGCTGATGAGAGAGCAACGCGAGATTGAGTCTGGGTATAAAGCGTATCGTGATGCTTTGGATGAGCTTAAGGATATCAATGCAACGCAAAAAACTGCGGAGGACATGACCGATGAGTCGGAATATCCGCAGGGCGTAATGGTTGATTCAAACGAGGCGGAAGCATCAAAGCCGTCAAAGCTTTTGCCTTTGGCAACTACAATTGATGGCCGACCTATTTCTACTGCACCGGCTGGTCCTTGGGAGGGGCCAAAAGACAAATAGTCCTAGCGAAAAACCTGAACTTAAATGTTCAGGTTTTTTCATGTTTGAATAGTGGAATTTAGCTGTTTGTAAAATTTAAATTTACAAAATCTGACACTTTTTACCCCTGTAAATTAAGTATATGTGGATACTGAGTTTACTTTTTGTCAAGTTTGTTTTATAATGGTGACAGTTGCGAAAGGGAAACCCGACGCAATCGTACCATAAAAAAATACTTTAAGACACTATACAGTTAATATTTGTTTTGCACGCTCAAGGCGAAATACCAGCGAAATTTGGTGAAGCGGGTTTCGTTGGTATTTCGTCTTGAGTGGCATTGCTGCTCGGGGCGAACCGTTAATTAAGTGCTAAACCAGTTGTAGAGGTGGGAATGACCCTTGCCTTGGCTGGATACACAGACAGCAGCGGTTCGGCCGGCTGACACGAAAAAGTCATCGAGAGCAGAATTGCCTCCGTGTAAGATGATGAGTATCGAGGGTATTTAGTGACAAATCCCTCGTAATTCCTGAAAAGGGGATTACGACTACTGTGTAGTATGAGCGTTTTGTAGTGAACCGATCAAAAGGGGATCTAATGTTGTACAGCACACAAGCCTATGAACAGGACACACGGTGACGGGCTTGCTTCTCCAAGTGGAGTTGTAGGCAGAGAAGGTAGTGATGCAGATGGACCGCAATCCATTTGATAAGCTGCATGGCGTCGCGCTCCTTGAGCCCCAAAGGCTACAGGGATGCTCCCAATGTTCTATCCTGTCTCATGCCACAGAGGTGGTATGAGGTGCCGCAGGACCTACCATAGGGTAGGAGGTGAGTGGTACCGGGTGGCAGCGAGGAAACCTCGTCTATGAGTATAAGATCATACCATTTTTCTGGTATCCGCTGGCTGCCTTTGGTAGTCAGTAGGGCGGAGCTTCCGTCGGTCATACTTAACTCGGTTCATGTGCTTGGATCCTTCAGAGGTTTCCGAGAAAAGCGCATGTGGGCATGCAGAACTTCCGATAGAGGAGTGTTAGTAGGGTGGTTGGCCGACCATCTGAAAGCGCGAGACCTATTCGCGAAGTGCCCATGGCTCAACAACAGCAAAACGTGCTATCTTGAACCGTAGGGATACGATAGAAGGATAGCTTAAATCATTGGAAGTATGGCCCCAAGCCAAAATCTTCCTAGCACTTTATTAAACGGACCTTTGGTCCGTTTTTTTCTTTTTGGATTTTTTATGGCTGAGCGTTGACTACCTTAAGTCATTTTGGGCTGTGGATGGTCCGGTTGATTTAAGAATAAAAAAAGCGCCGCAATTTGCGGTCGCTATATATAAATCGTCGATGTCGGCCTGACTAAAGCCTCTCGGTGCTACCCCGAAATATTACGGCCCTTTTAACGTCATTGGTTGGACGGGCGTGTTGAAGAAGAAAACATTGTCGCGGAGTGGGAGGTCCGCAGAGAAAACAACGAGCGTATTCGCAGAGTACTGATCGAAGTCGGGTTCCCCAAGGATCTGTTTGATCTGTTTGACAACTCCGAGAATCTCGATTCTGTAATTCGAAAGGATGCGGAAATCATCATGGCGGCTAGGGATGTCGAGAAAGACGAAATGGATATGCATGAGCTTTGTGCATGCGGTTTCGATCGCAGATGTAATGCCATTTATCGTGTAATTGACAGAGCTGGTGGTGCAGGTGTTAGTATCCGAATCGATGGGCAGTCGGGATCCATGAGACTCGCGCATTATTTAGCAGGGAGGTGATAAACTATCTAAAAATCCTCGGGCAAATGCCCGGGATTTTTGTTAGTTTCTTTTTATGATAAAATAGAGTTAACAAGGAGGTTAATGTCTATCGAAAAGTTGAACTTGAATTCTGGGCCAGAAATTCCTTCAATAGAGTATGCAGAAACGCTGTCCGATGAGGAGATTTTGACAGGAAAATATGATCAGGCTAAACTGGATCGCCAGCCAGATGAGTTTGTGCTAGATAAGTCGAAATACACTAGGTTTAAATTGCAGACGGTGTCGAAAACGATTCAAAACAAGGGTGAGAGAACGAGGTTGCGCGATGGCGAATCGTCGCAAAAACTGCGGGCCGCCAATCTTGAGGAGACTGCGTTTATGATGTTGGGGGCGGTGCAGAAGGTAATTTATGGTATTGATAGCTTAGATCAAGAGAAATGCCCGTACCCAGATGAGATTATTTATCTTGACAAGTCTGGACGTCCAGTGAGTTGGTTGGTTAATACTTTTTGGGAGGATTTTGCCCTGAAAGATGAAAATGGGAAGGTTAAAAAAAGGCCGAAGCACTCTTATGTAAATTTAGATCGCGGCCTCATTTTGCAGAAGTTTTTTGGTATGACGGTGATGGATGGCGCAATTAAATACAATGACGATTATTACCCGACTCATTATCATGCTTGGATGGCTGTTAAAGACAAGCTGACTAATGAACATTTATCCCAGCTTAGGGCGCTCTACCTTGAGGGGGATGTCGAGGATCCCGGTAAATTGACACCAGAGCAAATCATGAAAATGCCGGCAAGACTAGACAACAAAAATATCTTGGTTATTGACGAAGTGTCCTCAAATCATAGAACAACACTCGAGATGGCCGAAACGCTATTTAGTGAGGCTTTTCCTGGTTGCAATGTTAGATCGATGACTTTTTGGCCGGAGTCAGCGTCTAAATCCGTTCCGGTTTGGTACCATAAGACAGATGTAGAGGGGAGAGGCATTGGGGATGTCGAAGAATATTATTACGATGATCTGTTGGAGCAGTATTCTAATCCGGGGTATTTCCGTGACCTTGGAGTGCCAGAGGACCAAATTGAGCAGGTCCAGGCCAAAGCTATAAAGAAGGTCAAAATGCAGCTACTTGGGAAAAGATTACTAAGCTCGCGGACAAACTTAGCTATTGAGCGCCAAAATATGACGCGTGAGTTGATGAGTGATTTTAAGCAATTACATGAAGACTACTTGGCGCATAAGATTATACCTTATGGTGGGATCAAGAGCCCCTCGTCATTAGACAAAAAACGTTTTATTATTGAAGTTGTGCGACAGGGGGTAAGTCCTTCGAAGCTCCGGGAACTTTACGAAGAGGTCTTCTCAAAGGACAATCCGGAGTATCCACAAAAAGACCCCCGCAATTAACGGAGGTCTACATAGATGTTCTAAGTAAATGCCGCTTAGTGCGTATCCTGGAGTCTAAGCCAGGTTGTTACTTAGAATTTCGAGCTCGGCGATTCTTTTTTCGTAGTAATCGCGGAGCTCAGATCGAATCAGTAGTGGGGGATCCTTGGGGCTCATTATAATATTATTTTTCTTGCCCTCCTGGGTTGTTTTCAGGAGGTCGCAAAGATACCACTGAGATCCGTCAAGGAAAAACCCGTTGATTTGCCTCGATTCGTCCGGGAGAACGTCTACCTTGTTGATAAAAATCTCTAAAACCACCGGTTCGTCGTAGGTTTCTACTTTTATCTTTACAGTAGCGTTTCTCTTAAGTTTTACTTGGTCGTCCACTTCGAAAACCGAGCGCACGACCTTGGGTTCCTTAAAGAGCATCGTTTTTTCAACACCTCCCCTCCTTGTGTGAAAAGTATCTGTTATTATAGCACAGAATGCTTGTTTTGTCAATTTTTGTGGGTGGTGTAAAAAACGGTTGGGGTAACCCGGCGGGCTTAAATAGTTGTTATTTGACAATTTTCCAAAAAGGCTATGTAGGGTGTGTGTTTTTTGTTGTGTTTTTTTTGAGATATGCTAAAGTATAAGCATGAATAGAGAAAAGTATAACAAAGAATCGGTCGATCTCACTTTTCCGCCATTGGACGATACTGAGGGGTGGAGAGAACTAGAAAAAGTATCAAATGATTTCGCCAATGATCATGTTCAGAGTGGTCTCATTTCCCCTGTCTTTTCTTCTTTTGGGGTTCAACTTGCGACTAATTCTCTTCGTCGTTTTGCTGATCGTGTTAGGCGTGTACGGACGCTTCAAGATGCTGGATTTCGCGACAAAGATAACGTTATACTTAATAATGAGTCTAGAATAGCTCGTAATGCGTTACACGACGCTTCTTATGTTGATCATGAAAAAGTTAACGAGACGCGTGAGGCGTTAGAGCGGTTGTCTCCTGGGGCTAAGTATAAACAGAACCAAATCTTTACAAAGGTTCTTGAAAGAGATTTAGAAAAAAATCAATTTATTCTTCAAGCCGTAAATCCTGATGTTCGTGTTAAAAATTCTCTTATGGCGTATTTTCTTGATGACAGTGCGGTTTCGTACGATTTTGTGGGAAGGTTGACCGAGAAAAACGAGAACGGCTCTCCGGTGTTGTCGGATTCAACTTTTGAAAACTTTTTCAATTGGTACCAAGCTAATCTTGCCAAACGCCAAAAAGAATTAAAAACAGAGTTTATTGAATCCATCAAAGATTATAAGGAGCATGCAGAGGAGGTTGTTGCTGGCGGGCGGCTGCCGGAGTGTTTTAGCGATAATCTTACGATGCTTGATCCTGACTCTGAGAATGCCCGGGATTTTAATTTTTATATTTTTGATCTTTACGGAGCTGCTATTGATACACAAGGCGCTTATACTGAATTTAAGTTCGACAGTCGTAGTGCGCCAATTGGTATTAGTGCCAAACTTGCTTTTGGGGAAGAGCTGGGTCATTTGGGTACTCTTTGGCATGAAATAACTCATGCGATTGCCGGAGATAAAATGATATTTGATAACTTCGAGGCTGAACGTATTTTTAATGAAGCCATGACAGAGCATATTTCTAATCTTGTAACTATTGGTGATGATACTGATTATTGGGAGCCCGAGGAATATGCATTTATGTCTGGCTTTACGTATGCAGGAGAGCGTGCTACATTGAATGAACTTGCCAAATCTGGAGCGATTAAGATTGACCCGAACCTATTCTATGAGGCGTATGCGGAGTGGGATCACGAATTTGAAGCCAAAGAGAGAGAAAACGAGGCATCGAGCGATTCTCCTGTAGGGATGGAAATGGGAGCTCAGCCTAGGATTGGGCCAAAAAAGCGGGCTTTGTATGACGCGTTGTTTGCGGCTTTTCCGGAATGTAGGACAAGAGCGGATTTAGGAAAACTAATTGTTGATAAGTTTAATAATTATCGTTCGGCGAGGCGTTTAAAGAAATAAAAAAAGCTCGATATAGTGGTTTTGTAAAATCATAATTTACATTTTTTTATAATTTTGACCCCTGTTGGATTTATTTTTCTTGTACGCTAATTTACATTTTGTCAAATAAATTGTATAATATGGTCATGATCAACGCGGAGGCGACAAAGCGTATGATAGAAACTTAAAACGACCTAGACAGTTAGCCACTGCCGTTTTACGGGTCCATGTTCATGAAAGGGGGTGAATCCATTGAACAAAACGTATCTAGCTAATGCGTTCAGCCTTCAGATGCTGGATCTTTCTAGCGCTAAATCTGTTGATATCGTCCCCGTGGCGAAGGAGGAGGTAGCAGCTAGCGGGTTCGAATCTGTTGTCGGTCACCTTGACACGGCTAATGTCTTGACTGCCCTTCTTGGGGTAGAGGTGCAGCAGCAGAGAGCATCTGTCCGCTTGGAGTCTTCGGACATCCTTTACGTGGCGCAAGTCACGGGCGGCAGGCTTCCTGAAGGAGCAACTACTCTCCCTGCGGGGATTGAGCTTATCTTCTTAAGGGTATCCCTCCGGGGATAGGCCTGGGCTGAGGTTGGCGGTCCGAACGCTCGGAGTGTGGTGACTCCGTTCCTCAACACCATCTTGGTGACCTATCCCACCTACATGGCTAGGAGTTGACAACTTTCTAAAAGTTGTTGCGGCTCCTGCATAGTGGAGCAGCGTGTTAGGTCACGTAGCAACGGGCCAAAGGGGAGGACATATACCCAGTCCTCCGACGATTAACCCGCCATCTTCGCGGTATCTCGAACGCGTAAAACGTCGAGGTGGGAACCTTGCCGGCCCGGAGCGGCAAGCGGCTCCTCAGCGAACTGAGGTACGTGCCCGGCCACTTGGCCGGGATTTTTTTATGTTTCTTTTTTTGTGATAAAATAAGGGTATGGAAGAAATGGACATACTTAAAAAAACAGGGTTGTCCGATGCACAGGCGGCTGTTTATAGTTGCCTTCTCAAAGACGGGGCCCTTTCGCCGTCGGAGCTTGCCGAGAAGACCGGCCAATCGCGCGAAAACTGCTACATGATAGCAAAAAAGCTCGTAGATCTTAACTTGATCGAGCAAACAGATGACAAAAAGGCAAAATATCGGGTTTTGAATCCTAGCAATCTCGAAGTTTTGGTAGAAAAGCGGCGCAAAATTATGGCCAAAAACGAGAAATTTGTCAAAGAAAACATGTCTTCTTTACTAGATATTTTTTATGCTAATAACGAAATGCCCGGGGCGAGGACTATGGAGGGGATCGAGGGCGTAAAGGAAGTTTATCTCGATACACTAAGAGTCAAGAAGGACATTTATCTCCTTAGGACCAGAGCAGACAAGCTTCTTGGTAATGATATTGATGCGGATAGTTTTCTGAAATATTATCGTGAACAAAGGCCGCTTCTTGGCATTAATACTTATGCACTTACGCCTCTGACTAAACGTGCCAAGCAGAACCAGAAAACTGGTCGTGATAAGGCGCTTAATTTCCATCGTACTTGGATGCCAGAGGAGGATTATGATGCACCGGTGGAGATTCAGGTTTATGGGGATAAAGTGGCTTTGATTTCGTTTGGAGAGACTGTGATGGCTACTGTTATCACGAGCCCGGTGGTGGCTGAAGCGCTGCGACAAATGATGAAAATAATGATGAAATACTATAAAAAATCATATCCACAAGAGCAATAAGGATGTTTGAAAAAAACCAAGACCTAGGGCCAAAAAATAACAACACGCCACTCGGCGACTCCTCGCGTGAGCTGGAGCTCGACGTAGGGGACGATTCTTCGCGCGAGCCGGGGCTTGATGTTTGGGATGATTTCTCGCGTGAGTCGGACGATCCTGAAGTTGGATTTGTGGAGACGATAAAACCCGATCCTTCGCAAAGTGCAAAAATTGGGCATTTTGTACTAGGGATGATTGATAATACAGTTGCTCAGTCGACAGAGGTAGAAGTAGAGCCTGGTGGGTCTTCTCTGATTAGGCCAGAGATAGAGCCTGGTGGGTCTTCTCTGAATAGGCCAGAGATAGAGTCAAAATCATTTAATAAGGGGGTGCGTTTCTTGTTTGTGGGGCCTGCGAGGTCTGGCAAGAGTATTTTTATGCACGCGGTTTCTCAGTGTTTGGATCCGAACGTTGCTTTTTCTTTTCAGGCTAATCCGGACGGGGAGTCTAGGCCGGTGCAAGAGAATTATACTTTGCCAGCGGCGAAGCGAATGCGCGAGGAAGCAAAAGGGAAATATACTCCTGAGTTTATCGAGAGAGTGCATGATGTTTTGAGAGACTGGGAAGGTCCGGCGCTTTTGGTTGGATTTGGCGGTGATATTTCGATCGAGGAACGTCGGGCGCAGAAACGCCGAATGCTCGAAGATTCACCGAAGGAGACTTACGCTATTATCGTGTCGGGAAGTGATGACAAAAGGGCAAAAAGGGGTGGTAGACTAAAAGAAGACAAAGAGCCGCAAAGCGCGATGATCGAGATGCAAAAGTGGGAGAAGTTTTTGGAGGAGCAAGGGATCAAAACTATCGCAAAGGTGTACAGTAGTTACGAAAGCAAGCGCGATTTGGTGGTAAATAATGGCGAATCAGGGACTTTTAAGGGGAGTGTGCATCATTTGGAACGCGGAGAGAGCGCGGACGATCGCGAAATTGTACAGAGAGTAGCCGGGCTGATAAGTGCTATCACAGAGAAGGAGGCGCATTTGCCTAAAGATATTGGCAAGAATGGTTTTATGGTGTCAGTTGAGGATTTGGTAAAATCGCTTCCGCATGAGGAAAAAGAGATTAAGACTATCGACAAAAATGGGGAGACTCATGTTAGCACGAAAAATTGGATGATTCCATCTGGTATTCCGGAAATATATGGTAGGATGAAGGTATACGAGGATATGCCTGTGCGCTTCTTTGGTCCGATTAGTGGATGGGGTGCTATGGCGCTGGCATCTGCATTGAAAGAACTAGGGAATGAAAATGTCTCCTTTATGAGCCCTGACGGAATGGCCAAAACAGAGGTGTTACCGATGGAAGCTGAGGGGCAATATGATGAAAAGTGGTGGAAAGAGCCTGAGGTGCTCGGCGAGCTCAATGGAAAACCGGTGATAATGGTGGAAAATATCGCAAACGCCTCGAGTCATAGCATGTCTATTGACCAGTTGAAGGATTTGACGGTGCCGGCGGTGCCAGAAAATGCGGTTGTAATTGTCTCGACGGCTGGTGCAAACTGGCTAAAGGCGTCTATTGCGATGGGCTATGTAGGCAAAGTGGACGCGATTGTGGCGCGGGCTCCCTTCGGGAAATCGCCGGTCGTATGGACTAGGGAAGAAAGTCGGGAGATGCTGGGCGATACTATTCGAGATGAATATAGCGACGGGATTATTTTGGAAGAGTCGGAGTAAGATTTAGGTTTTAAGGATTAAGTTGCAAGATTTAGGTTGCAAGATTCAGGCTGCAAGATTCAGGCTGTAGGACCTGGACTTTATTTGCATTTTCTCTGTAGATATTGTGCTTATGGTTGACTTTTTGTGCGTTTCGTGCTATAATTGTTATTTAGAACTTTTAGGTTAGTATTTTTCAAATTTGGGAGGCAAAACTATGGATATTAGAATAATTTCTGCTTTTAGAAATGAAGCAATCGCGCAAAAGGTGATTACGCATCCGGCGCCACATCATGCGGATGAAGTTTTCGCAACGGCGATGCTTGGGTCTATAATGTCGCTCGACATAATGAGAACTAGAGATCTTGCACTCATTGACTCTACGGAAGATGCTATCGTCTACGACGTGGGTGGTGTATTCGACCCGGAGAAGAAACGCTACGATCATCATCAGAGGGGGTTCTCGGAGATGCGTCCGGATGGGACAAAATATTCATCCGCTGGTCTGATTTGGCGGGAGTATGGCGTTCAGATTGTCTGCGAGATTGGCGAGTCAAAGATCGTTGATCTTGAGATGGCGAAGGAGGTCGCTGATCGTGTCGATTGTAACCTTGTGAAGGGAATTGATGCGAGGGATAATGGTCAGAGCGAAGAAACTGGAGCAATGTCGGTTTCGGCAGTCATTTCGTCTTATAATTCCTTCTGGGATGAAGATGAAAGTGATGATGAAAGCTTCCTTTACGCGCTCAGTATTGCCGGATTGATCTTAGGGCGAGAAGTCCTTCGTGAAATCTCTGTAGTTCGCGGGCGTAGGCTTGCTGAAGAAGCTATTGAGGCTTCGAAAGGGCCGATCATGGTAATGGACCGGTTTATCGGGGGATGGCTGGAAGCCGTTCTGGGGTCCGATAGTCCGAAGGCAACAGAGTTGCTTTATGCTGTTTTTCAGGGTAAGGACGGAAATTGGGACGTCCAGGCGATCCCGCCGTCTCTTGAAAATAGGATGGGGCAGAGGAAGCCATTCCCTGAAGAATGGCGCGGCCTTAGGGGGGAGGAGCTTGCGAAAGCTTCTGGTGTAGAGAGCGTTGTCTTCTGCCATGTGGCAGGGTTCTTCGCTGTGGCGGAGACAAAAGAAGACGCAATTCTGCTTGCAGAAAAAGCTTCAAAAAGCTAAAATCCTCCTAGATTCACAGAAAAAGCGGTCGGAGTAATCCGGCCGTTTTTTAATTGCTAGGCATGTTTTTTGCTATGGCTTCCCGGAGTTTTTTTAGTTGTTCGGGATCTCGGAATTTTTGTTTTGCTCGGTTTTTTATATCGTCTTCAACTTTAACAGCGTTTTGTTTTTTGTATCTTTCGCCTATTTCCCGTGTATGGTCGATGAGGGCTGCGTAGGATTCGTCTTGTTGTTTACATTCTATGACGAGTCTTTCGTATTTTGATTTGAATTCTGAAACTGGCATACCCTTTTTTCCTAGAAGTAATAATATCTTATCTTCAAGAGCTTTCTTGAAGTCGGTTAGCATGCTTTTTCTGTTTTCGTCGAAGCAATTTTGTAATTGAGTATTGGTTTGCTCTAGGAATTCTGATGTGATCATAAAATCAATCATTTTGTCCTGTTGAATTTGTTCAGGTATTCCGTTTTCATCAAAAACTAAGTTCTCTAACATTCTTCCTATCGATTCTTTTGATAAGCCAATTACGAAGTGTGGGGCTGCTTTCTCGACATGTCTTCCGGTTTTACCTATATTGGGGCAAAAATTGATTCTTCTGGTCCAGGCAGGCTGTGTGGATTGTTCGGATCGTTGGGTGGCTTTTGATTGATTGTTTTCTCGAATATCGTAATGGTTTTTTACGTCTTCTGGGTTTTCGCTTTTGTCAATTTTTTCTCTGATCGTTTCTTCGTTTCCGGTTGTTACGTCTATTGAGAAAATACTCCATTCGTGCCTTTTGTCCTGTCTCCTAATTCCATATATTATATCTGTTGCGGTATAATAATCGTCGTAGCGTGTTGCCCAATGAGCGACACTATCTCTTGTTTCGAGAAGACTCGATGATTTTCCTGAGGTATTGCCGAGGATTCTAGCAATTAAAGGCTCTGATGTCGCAATATAAACGTCCTTGCTGTCTGCATCGAGCTTACCTTCTAGGTTTTTCATTGCTATGATCTTTTTCTGAACCATTACCGGATTGAATTTCAGGTCTCTTTTGAAGTCTTCTTCGTCTATTCGTTCAGTGTTTGTTTTTATACTTTCTGCTTTTTCCTCTAGTGTTTCCGGTTTTTTATCTTTGTTGGGGGCAGTTAAGGTCTGTTCTTTTTTGGCTCTTTCGGCTCTTTCTTCTAGGGTTTCGCGCCACTCTTTGGGGATGGGGCCTTGCTGCTTCGAATGGATAAATTTTTTTAAAATCTTGGTTGGGTATGCGATTGCCCCATCAATTATTTCATAGCCGTTTTCTGCCAGATCCTTCAGAGCTTCATAGTTGTCGTCATATTCGTCCTCTACTTCATCAGTTTCTTCGCGTCTCGCATATTCTTCTTTGGCTTTTTGGATATCTTGTGGGTTTGTTATTATACCTTCATCGATTAATTCAAGGATTGTTAGAGATTTTAAATCTCGCAAATCGGACTTATTTGTTTCTTCTGGATGGACTTTTGGTATTCCGCTCATTTTCCTCCTTTTTGGTATTATAGCATAAGGAAGGAAAAAAGGCCCCAGTTAAGGGACCTTTTTTTGGATCTCACAACTCGTTTTGTTTTAGGGACTCGACGAAGGCTACAATAGCCTCGGTTCTTTCCTCGAATCCCTGAGTTACAGGATTGAAATAAAGTTTGATTTCTCCATACGGGAACCTCTCCAGGCATTCTCCTGTGCAATTTCCGTTCCAGGACAATCTGCGCGCTATCTTTTTTGCTTCGTCCTGTTTTAAGGAGTAATCGTTCGGATTGAAGAAAATGGTAATTTCTTTACCGTCATCTTCTAATAAAATCCTCCTATTCCTGTTTGATACGATCATTCGATCCTCTTCTTCCGCATAGTTCATTTCTCTTGCTTTTCCCATTGTTTTCACTTCCATTCTACTTATTCCTTCGTTACACATCTCTTGTAAAAAATACTAATTTGCACAAAGCAAATTCGGTATTGATATTATAGCATACTTACGCTTATCTGTCAATGGAGTTAATTCAGGGGTTTTGCTGGGGTTTGTAAAAGTGTTATTTACGGATTGTGGCGGTAATTACCCCCATTGGGTTAACTATTCTTGCTATAAAATTTACAGACAGTCAAAAATGTTGTATAATACACTTGTTCGAAAGAATGTAGTTTAATATTCAGGGAGAGTTTATAGTGTTTTTATAGTGTTCCGGGGGTCTCGGAATTGTTTTAAAAAGGAGAGAATACTATGGAAAAAGTATACCTTGTAGCTGTTGATGTAGTTGTTAACAATCATCGTACTGCTATTCATCCTCTGTTTTGTCTAGATAGTGTTTTCGGTAGCTTGGGGGTGATAGCAGCTGATAAAATCTCTTCTGTGAGCCCGCGTGGTAGTCAGATTGAGGTAAATAAGGACGGGGTTGATTTTAGTTTTTGTTGCAGTAAGCTGCTGATGTGTGACAATGAATTATCGGTGGCAGCGTTTAAGCTGGATATGGAATACTTGGATTACTGTAACATAATGGACGATATATTTTTGCGCGATTCTGACTTCTGCAGTTGGGACTTTCAGCGCGCAATAATCGAAAATGAAGTGGAAGAATTTAAAGAGGATTTTAATCACGCGTTGTTTAAGTTTGTAAGGATGAATACTGGCCGATGAGGCTCCTCCCTGGATAGGGATGCATCGTAAGGCATTAAAACTTACGAGGTTGGTAACCAATAACCGCAAGTACCTGGCTTATATGGCCAGGTTTTTTGTTGGTAAATTAGTCAAATGGATAAATATTATTAGGTGGGGCGTGTTTTAGTGCAAGGGAACAAAAATACCACGTTCGAATGGGAACGTGGTATTTAAGGTGCTAAAACTACGCGTTATGTGCCGCATTGTCGTCTATCTGTTTCTTATGAGGTTGTCTTTGATGGCATGGAATGCTTTTTCGATCTCCTCATTGTCAAACAGTAGCTCGTAGCTGACGCTGTCATCCAGGTTGTTTAAAATCTGGATCAGGCGGGCGAGCGTTTTGACGTCTGCGAGCCGGAGACATTGATCGATCTCCATTTCGGTGAAGATTTTCACCTTTATTTCTTCGAAGCCACTATCGTCCAAGACGAGGTTGATAGCTTCGTTGTAGGGTGAAATTTCACCGTTTGCGAAAACGCAGAGCACAATTTTTTCGAGCTCTTTGATCTGGTCCTTGATACCGATAAGGCTTTCTTCACATTGCTTGACTTCGTCTTGCTTGGATTGCAGTTCGTTGGCCAAGTTTTCCGTGATCGTGAGTTGCCCCTCGTACTTGCTGATAAGTGTTTTCACCTCCTTTTCCAGCTTCTTCAACTTGTTTTGGACCGTTTTCATGGTATTGAGGGAGTTCTTGTAGTCTTCCTCAATATACTCGATGTCCGATTTGGCTTTGGTTAAAGCCTGCTCGGTTTCTTGCTCCTGTCTTTTTAATACCGACAGTTCGCTTTCGTCGGCTGCGTTGCTAAGAGCCGCGATTTCTGCTTGTGCCTTTGTTTGTGCTTGCGCTTGTACTTGTGCTTGGCTTTGTTTTTGTCCGGACTCTTCGTCCAGGCTTTTTAGGATCTTGTCGAGCTCTGCGACTATTGGGTCACCGAGGACGTTCTTTTTGGCCTGGGCTTTTTTGAAGGCGCCCTTTCGGTCATTTTTCTTCAGATTCGCGAGTATTTCTCCCGAATTGTAATCAAACAGACCTTTGATCTTGCCTTCGGCTTCCTTCTCCTTGCAATCGTATTGGGTACATATGCTTTTTAGGCCTTCGCCCTTTTTGATTGCGATTTTTACTGCTTTTTTATCTAATTGTGTCAATGTCTTCAAATCTACTACCCCCTTTAGAAATTCTTCAAATAATTCTCTTGCTTGATTATGTAGTTACTGATACATGACTGTGCCCTTTGAATTTCGGCCAAGAGCTGTCGACCAAATTTGAGGGTTTCGTCCTCTGTTATTTTGGTTGGCTCGGTAGCCTTGGGCTCCTTTGTGGTTTCCTCGGCAGTCTTAGGCTCCTTGGTGGCTTTGGCTTCCTTGTTGGCCTTGGGCTCCTTGGTGGCTTTGGCTTCCTCGTTAGCCTTGGGCTCCTTGGTAGCTTTGGCTTCCTCGTTGGCCTTGGGCTCCTCGATTTCTTCCGTCGTAAGCGTTTTTGGCGCTTTTGCAGGATCTTTTAGGAGTACCTTTTTTGGGATGCCGGACTTTTCGGAGATTTCGCCCATGTATCTATAGAATGTCTGCATGGACACACCATATTTTGAGCGTATCTCTTCTGGTCTTAGCCCACTTTCGTGGTCCTTCACGTAATTTTCTATAAAATTTAACGTGCTTGCATTTCTTCTTCTCAATATTATCACCTTCTTTCTTTTCTTTGGAAGAAAAATACGATGTTTTTATCATAGCATTTTTTATATAGTCTGTCAATTGGAGTGTGTATTCAGTGGCTGGGTTTTTACCTTAGGGATATGGGTTTTGGTTTGTAAAAGCTGGTTTTACAAAATTATGGATTGTTTACCTCTGTTATCATAGGGTATAATGCTAGTAAGTTTACTTTTTGTCAATTTGATTGTATAATTACTGCAGTTACAAAGAGCAGGAGCTCAGCGTGACTCGATTATTAATATTTAGTGTTTTCTGCCTAATCTTAGTGTTAAGGCGAGATACCAGTGAAATGGTTTTGACCGTTTTGTTGGTACCTCGCCTTAAAGTACCGTCACAGGTGCTCTAAGATGTGGGACTTGGCGATCCTTTCTTCGCTCCTACAAAAAGAAAGGTGCTTTCTGCGGCAGAAAACCGAGCAGAGACTGAAGGTAGATCCCCATGTCGGCAAACATGGGGCCCGTGGCGCGAAGCCGAGGTGTATAGAGTCGTAACCTCTGAACAAGGTTACCAGTTGTCCGTGGCCCATCCGGGAAGATGGGTGGTTCTATAGCCTAGGTGAAGTAGCGGTGCAAGTCGGTGGGGCTTTTGCGGATGTTAATACTGAACCTCGGGGTGGAGGTTCGTGCCCAGATTTGGGGCGATGTATTAACACTTCCTCCTGCTGCGAGGAAAATCCGAACTTCGTGTATTAAACAGCCGGCGAGAAATCGCAGCGGTTACACGAGGGGCGGAAATGTTTTGCCAAACATTTCCGTCAACACTGCAAACCAACCTGGCGATTCGCCAGGTTGCACCTTAAACTAACCTGGCGATTCGCCGGGTTGGTTTTTTGTTTGTTGGTGATGACGGTTTTAGCGGGTTTTGGTGGGTTCTGTTGGGTTTTTTGTTGGTTTTAGGGGGTTTTGGTGGGTTTTTGTTGGGTTTAGCGGGTTTTGGTGGAATAATTTGTGTTACAACAGATGCCACCGCGCTACGATATGTATTATTGGAGCTCTGGGGCCATGGCGGAAGTAGACTTTGTGACAGAAATAGATGTCTATCCTGTACCGATTGAGGTCAAAAGTGGGACCAATGCCAAAGCAAAAAGTTTGAAATTGTATCGAGAGAAATACCAGCCAAAGCTAAGTGTGCGTTTTTTCTCTCAAGCCGTTTGAATATGTAGATGAGCTTCTCAACCTGCCGATTTATCTGGCGAGTATGAGCGACGAATGGTTTCGTAAGTATCTGTCTTGATGTGGGGAATTTATGCCTTGAGTTGCTCATGTTTAAGTTGTGTTGTGCTTGTGCTTAAACTTGAATATACTTGTGCTTAAGCCGTGTTGTGCTTGTGCTTAAACTTGAATATACTTGTGCTTAAGTTTATTATGGTTTTGCTTTTTTATTGGGGTAATGGTTAAAAATTGTGAATTTCGTTGTTTTTTGGCTGGGTTGACAAACTACCCCTGTTATGGTGGGGCTATAATGTTTTTGCTAATCTGTTTTTATTAGCATGAGCATTTGACTTAAGGGGTGGAGAATGCTATTTTGGAGACAAGAAAAGGAAAAACAGAGTGGAAGAGTTTTTGACCAGGGAAAATGATGCGAGTTTGATGTTTGATGAAACACTATTTTTTGGTGTTGGTGTCAAGTCGCAGCCGGTTGAGGCTGTGGCCGGTGTTTCGGTGGGTAGTTTGGCTGAGACGACGGCTGGTGTTTCGGTGGGGCGTCTAGCTGAGACGACGGCTGGTGTTTTGCCTGGGACGACGACTCAGGCTTCTTTGGGTGTTTCGGTAAACTACAGGGTACGTAGTAGGAGACTATTTAGTTTTGGGGCGTTTAAGAGGTTGTTTGATTTTACGGTGGCACTTTTAATGCTAGTTTTCTTAACGCCGATACTTCTTATTGTTGCGGTGATGATCAAGATTGATAGTCGTGGGCCGGTGCTGTTTCGTCAGAGGAGGACTGGCAAAGATGGGAAAGAGTTTGAGATTTTGAAGTTTAGGAGTATGGTGGCAGACAATGATGTGCGCGACATGTCAAGTGACGATAAATATACGAAGTTTGGGAAGATGATTCGGAGGGCTTCGGTTGATGAGTTGCCACAACTAATTAATATCCTGAAAGGTGAGATGTCGTTTGTGGGGCCGCGTCCGTGGGTGCCGGAGTATTTTGAAAATATGAATGAGCGTCAGCGGGGGCGCGTGATGGTGCGTCCAGGAATTACTGGTTTGGCGCAGGCCAAGGGGCGAAATGGCTTAAGTGTATTCGAAAAGATCAATTTTGATCTCGAATACGTGCAGAATTTTTCTTTGAAGCAGGATGTTAAAGTGGTGTTTTTGACGGTAAAAACGGTGGTGTCAAAAGAAGGTGTGGACGCGGGGAAGGGCCAGATTCACACGGATATTGAGGAACTAAAAAGAGAGAATTGCGCGGTGGTGTAGAAGCTCACCTCTGTGTGGTAATTGATGGGTTTTTGTAATCTGGATTATGATTCGAAGTCGGATACCACGATCCGAGGTCGGAGATTGCGATTCAGGGCTGAAGGTTATTCCTGGGGACCAATATCCTGTTCCAGTAGACGATACGTTTTAACCGGGGATCATAATGGGATGGTCGTTGAACTTGTATATTTCATCGTCCTATAATTATACGTTTTATAAATGTGGATTTATAGGACGCAATAGTTAAATTTTTCCTATAATTACATATTTGATAAATATGTAATTATACGATATAATATTATTATGCGAATATATTTTAGTAACCAAGGAAACCTAAGATATTTTGGACATTTTGTCCAACTTCTTGATTTTGATGATCCGGAAAAAATAGAGATAGTTACAGATGAAAGATGGGTAAATGTACATCCGGCCCATCTGGTGTTAACCGCAGCTTTAGCGAACAAAGTGGGCAAAGAAAATTCCGAGATAATATCTAATGTCCCCGAATCTGCTAGATATTTAGATCGCATGGGCTTATATAACTTTGTGAAAACTCCATCGCCTTTTGAGAACTATGAACATAAAGATCCATCAGGGCGTTTTATACCAATTACGATTATTAAAAATTCCTCCGACCAGTCTCACTTCATAACGGAGATGGTTCCTCTTCTGCATTTAGGCGAAAATGATGCTTCTACGATCAAATACATCATAGGCGAATTAGTACGTAATGTTCTAGAGCATGCACATACAGATTCGGGGGCAATTGTCGCTGCACAATACTTCAAGAATACTAATCGAATTAGTCTCGCCATATGCGATGCTGGAATTGGTTTATGGAAGGGTCTTAAAATTTGGCATCCAAAAACCGATGAAGATGCAATTCAACTTGCTCTTACTCCTGGAGTATCTGGTACTACGAGAAAAGAAGGTGGGACTTCGGAAAACGCAGGAGCTGGATTATTCTTCATAAAGTCTATAGCAAAGACTACCCGAAATAATTTTGCAATTTATAGTGGAGATGCGGCTTACATATTAAAGAAAACTAGGCCCGATCAAAAGAAACCAAAGCTGAAAGCAAACCCATTTGAAGATTCATGCGTTCGAGAAACTGGTCTTGCTCGTTTTGATGGAACCTTGGTAGCAGTGGATATTTCGCTCGATACTACTGTTGAATTTAAACAGATGCTAGATATGATTGGTAATGTATATGAAGCAGCAATTCGTGAACGGAAAGAACGTAAATATCGTGAGCCAAATTTTATATAAGGAGACCATATGATTACTATAAAAATGAAAAATCTGGTTGGTGATTTCGCTGAAAATAAAGATATAGCAAAAGACATTCGAATAAATAAACTTTTGCCAGCACTGGAGAAAGAGGAGGGCATTACTTTTGATTTTACAGGAATATCCGGGGCTACTCAATCATTTATACATGCTCTTATTAGCGATGCTTTACGTAAATATCCGGATACGGTATATGATAAAGTTTTCTTTAAGAATGCTAATGATGATATTCAGAAAATAATTACGATAGTTTACAGATACATGCAAGAAAGTGTGTAGTCTTTACCTTTATAGAAAATAGGTAAATGTAGCATTGTTAGTACGCAAACGATAAAAAATAACAGACAAGAAGCGTGTTTTAGTCCACCTGTTTGCAGGTGGATGAGCTTCGTCATTTTATCGGTATGGGGACGGATTATCCGGAGGGCTTCGGTTGATGAGTTGCCACAACTAATTAATATCCTGAAAGGCGAGATGTCGTTTGTGGGGCCGCGTCCGTGGGTGCCGGAGTATTTTGAGAATATGAACGAGCGCCAGCGCGGGCGTGTGATGGTACGTCCGGGAATTACTGGTTTGGCGCAGGCCAAGGGGCGAAATGGGCTGAGTGTGTTTGAGAAGATTAATTATGATCTTGAGTATGTGGAGAATTTTTCTTTGCGGCAGGATGTGAAGGTGGTGTTTTTGACGATGAAGACGGTGCTCACGAAAGAGGGCGCTGAGGCGGGCAAGAGCCAGGTGCATAATGAGATCAATGATTTAAAGCTCGAGAATCACGTGGGGGCGTAGGGACTGGAAGGGTGTGGGATATCGAGAATCACGTGGGGGCGTAATTAGGAAATATGACTAGCTTAGGAAGCTAGTTTTTTGTTGGTTGTTTTTGGTTATGCAAAATTTTGGCGAAACTGGGGTGGCGGTTTTGTGGTGGCCGTGATATAAGGGGAGGCAATTAATAAAAGGAGAAAATATGTCAGAAAACCCAAGAGAAGGCGATTCAAACTTTCCGTTTAAAATGGGCGGAAATATGGATTTTAAACGTAAAGTTTGGTATAATAAGAAAAGTATGATAAACCAAACAACAAGGGACAGAATTAATGATTTGGCGGCAGTATATCGTAGATTGGCCGTTAAAAATAAGGCAGCGATAAAGGAGCTGACTCTTTCTGAGCTCCCGGAGATGGTCTATAACTCGAATGCTATAGAGAACTCTACACTAACTCTTGAAGATACAGAGGATATTTTGATTCGGAATCAGATTCGCACGGATCATGAAGTTCGGGAGATTTATGAGGCGAAAAACTTGGCTAGTGCAATAGAATTCTTAATAGATAATCCGGATAAAGAGATTTCGGTAAAGCTGATTCTCAAAATGCACAAAATATTGCTTTCGAATATCCGCGACGAGATCGCTGGGAGGTTTCGCATTAATGATGAGTGGGTGAGAGTTGGCACACATGTTGGGGCGAATCCGGAATTTGTGGATGGGTTTATGCGTGATTTAGTTGAAAAATATAATAAGGACGATAAATATTTTATTGACAAAATTGCATATTTTCACGCTGAGTTCGAAAATATTCACCCGTTTGGTGATGGGAATGGTAGGATTGGGCGGCTCATTACCAATGAACAATTGGATATGTTGGGGTTGCCGCCGATTATTATTCCGAATAAGTCAAAGTTTGACGATTATTATCCAGCGTTAGATGAATATACTAAAACGAATAGGGTCGATAAGCTGACTGAGCTTTTTGCCAAAC
>JAZRRH010000007.1:0-11692 GCA_045650525.1 Candidatus Nanosyncoccus sp. | reverse complement strand
GTCTGGTCGCCCCTCACCAACAGGGGAACCTGTAGAAAACTCAGGTTCGAATACGAAATTAAATGGTGATTTATATTAGTATAGATAGAAAAAGACTCCGTAAGAGCGGAGCCTTTTAAATTAGAGCGTTTTCTCATACATTTCGCGGTAACGTGAAAGAGCTTGGTCGAAACTTTCACCAATTACTATTTCGCCGTGGAGCTTCATAATCGCGCAACCGAATTTTTCCAGCAAGGGAGAAATCTTAAATAATTCTCCCCATTGACCGTAGGCCAGGTATTCTTTGCTGAGATAATCAAGCAGATTCGGCGAATACGTTACGTCTTTACAGTGACCGTGGATAACTGCTTTTGCCTCCGGGAAGGTCTTGAATGTTTCAAGAACCAGTGGAGTTTCTGATGACGGCGGATACTTTCCACACCAATAAACACAATTGTTCGTGTCGTGGTCTGTGACGATAGTCAGATCTTCACGATTGAGATTGCCGACCATTGCGCCGGTTCGAGTGATTAAAATTTTTCCGTCGTTCATTATTAGGGCCAAGAATCCAGCCTTTGCATTCGTGTAGTGATCCTGTTGCAGGATATGCCCGAAATGTGCAAAAATCGGATAATTTTCGGAAACGATTTTCTGAAAATCTTGGCAGTCTATCTGTTTGCCGACATACCTTAGTTTTTGGTATTTATGACAGACACAATCAAGCACTTTTTGCCAAGGAGCCATGCTGATTTTCTGTAAGGTTTTGTCCGGCTCGTAAATGTATTCTGGCCAGATTACCTCGATGCCATATTCCGCTAAGGTTTTGAGATTATTCGAAATAATCGGATGCCACCAATATTGGGTGCCCATTGAGGGCGCCACTATTACTGGCTTCTTTTTGCCGATAGCGGCATGGATGATTGACAGTGCATAGTTGTCCGCAATCCCGAACGTTATTTTGGAAAACGTGTCGAAAGTGCATGGAGCAACGACTACGATGTCTTCTTCTGGAATTTGTTGGTAGACGTTCGACTCGTAGCGAACTATGACGTTACTTGATATCGAATCGAAATCAAGGAAAGACATTGCTGCCGGAGTGGGTATCAGAATGATGTTGCTTGCTCCGTTGTTTTCTAGCATACTAAGAAAAACTGCAATAGTTGCTGTTTTGTGTGCGCCAGTCACAACACAATAGATAGTTTTTCCTTTTAACATTGTAGAACACCCCCTTCGTGTCGATGCTTAGGAAAATCTTTACAAAGAGTATTGGCGGTAGAGCTCGTAGGCCATCGCGGAGACAGCTACTGGAAGTGTGAGGAAATCAACTTTCGTTTTATCCATCGGAAGTTTTACGACGTCGTCAAGCATAGCTTGTTTTGCTTTTGTGAGACCAGAGCTTTCTGTCCCAAAGACAATGACGATGTCCTGATCAAGCGGCAATTTGACGTCATAGAAAATTTTGTTAGTTTCTCCTGAAGTGCCGATGAGGTACTTGCCTTTTGAGCGCAAATCATTAACTGCGTCTTCAAACGTTTCGTAATGAGTTGGTGTAAACCCATCTTTAATGTTCCAGGAACGGACTTTTGTTTTTACTTTCGGCATTTCGAATGACAACGAACTGCCGGCGGTATAAACTTTTGCATCAATTGACTGTGCAATCTGGACGATATGTGCCATGTCGTATGGCGACCTAAGTGCGTCGAATAACAATTCAACTTTCTTCATAATGATTACTCCTTTCTACAGACCAGAATGAACGGATCTGATGTCACGACTGGGTCGTGAAAATTTTCGATGATTTTTTGTTCGTCTTCTTGTGAAAAGTCTTCGATGAATGGAAAACTTTTTACAATAGTGATGAGATTTTCGATGGACTCGTATTTCCTGGTGATAGTATAGCAATTGAAGCTTAGAATATGAAGACCAGCTTTACTTAAGCTATCAACATAGAAAGATGAGTCACGTTGTCTGATGATACGATTAGGAAATAGGGATGTGATTTCGCACAACCCTTTGCCTCGCCCGTATTCACGAAATACGAAGATGCCGCCAGGTTTTAAAATTCGGTAGATTTCTCCGGCGTGGATACGAGTGACATTCTTTGCTGTAAGGAGATCAAAACTTTTGTCGGCAAATGGTAAATGGCTTGCATCGGCTTTTGATATCATAGCTTTATTACCGAGCTTTTTTTGTGCAAGCGAAACCATTTCCTTAGAGTTGTCGACCCCATGTAAGGTTAAGTGCAGATTTGGGTTTCGCCGAACGATTTCGCTAAGGACGAAGCCATTTCCAGTTCCAATATCTAGAATATGTTGTCCGTCTTTTAGGTAATTAGAAATTGAAGCGAAAAATAGTTCGTTGATGTCTATATTTTGATTTGGTTTTATTCGTTCGAGTTTCGCCCGAGCTGCTAAAGTTGCCTTGTTATAATCGTAATGCATATGTACACCCCCCTTCAGAAATACGCTAATTTATTAAAAAACGATTAAGTTAAGGAACTTAATTAATAATATTTTAACATAGATTTGCCAATAATGCAAGTTTGGCTTGCTGTTTATGGGAAAATATGTTAATATATTATTATTAGGGTGTCGTACATTAAAAAGAAGGAGGTTGATCATATGAAGGCGACTACCGATAAGCTTTGGCTGTTTGATTACAGCGATGGAGCAGCTTACGAAGCGTTTAGTAAGTGTGAAGACTCAGAAAAGAAGATCGCAGGTTATCTCGTGGACAATTATCGTTTTCAAGGTCAGGAAATTCTCGAAATTGGAGCTGGAAGTGGAAAATTCACACCGCTTTTGGCATCTGGTAAAACTTTACACGTTGTTGAGCGTAGTAAATCTTTAATGGAAATTAATTATCGAAAAAATCATGCAGAGAACGTTTGTTTTTATCTTGGTGATATGAAGGATGTGTCTTTTGCAGAAAAAAGCATCGATATGATTTTCGGTGGATGGAGTCTTACGTCGATGCGTGATTCGTTTGACCAGATTCTTCCAATATTGAAGAAAATCTTGAAGGACGACGGGAAAATTATTCTCGTTGAAAATGCCGGCGATGATGAATTTTCGAAGATTGCCGGGATTGAGGAACTCTCGTTTGGGATGCGCAATTTTTATCGTTCTATTGGGTTTGAAGAAAAAACATTACTCGATACAACGATAGTTCTCCCAAATGAAGGGGTGTTTTATTCTGCGTTTCCGAATAAGCTTCATGTTTCACTCAATTCTTTGACGATTCGTCATAGGGTTTTGATACTCGAAGCAAAAGCACAAAAATTTTACGGAGGTGGCTGTAATGAAAATAGTTGAAAAGAAGCCTGGACACGACGAGAAGCTATCGAAGCTTCAAGTCAAGTTGAGTAATCCGCTTTCGCTTTGCTGGCAGGTTACAAAAAAATGTAATTACAATTGCCCGTTTTGTTTAAGCGGTGAGCAGGACCCGAATGAGCTTCAGCTCGGGAAAATGAAAGAGATCATCGACATCCTTGCTGATGCGAATCTTGTTAGGATCGATTTCACTGGTGGTGAACCGTTCCTTCGCCCTGATTTCCTCGAGATCTTATCTTATGCGGCGGAAAAAGGAATTGAAACGCTTACTACCTCGAATGGATCGATCTGGAGCGAAAAGATAGCAGAAACCTTGCTTGCGACAAATACACTGCTGTTGATTTCGCTTGATGGCAACGAGAAAACGCACGATAAATCTCGCGGCAAAGGTGCCTGGGCGCGCGCAGTTGAGAACATTAAGCGTTATCGGAACGCTGGTGTTCCGATCCGTGTTAATTATCTGATTCGTAGAGATAATCTTGATCAGATTGATTACATTTATGATCTAGTTAAGGATCTTGGCGTTGAACGCTTGTTCTATATTCTGATTGCCCCGCAGGGGAAAGCCTATCAAAATGACGAGCTACTTTTGACGGATGAAGAGCGTAAATATTATTTAAATCTCATCCAGAAGAAAAAAGCTGTGTCTGGTGATGAGCCGTTCATTACTATTCAGGATTATGCGACAAATCTTCACTCTTGTTTCCTGATCAATTCGCGTGGCGATATTGTCTCTCAGGGTTATTCCGAAGATGACTGTATCGTCACTGGGAATATCTTCACGGATGGGTTGCAAAAATGCTGGAATAATCCGGCATTCAACCATCGTGGGCACTTCCTTCAGTATGCATATATGTTTGATTACTATATGTAAACAGAAAGACCGGCTTTGCCGGTCTTTTTTAGTTTTGATTAGTTAAAAGTTCGAATGGAGTGCGAAGCACGACATCCCCATGGAGTGCGAAGCACGACATCCCCATGGAGTGCGAAGCACGACATCCCCATGGAGCGAAGCGACATCCCCATGGAGCGAAGCGACATCCCTATCTCTTTGCCTGCAAAAGTATACCTCAGAACTCGCAGGGCATCAGCACCGGGTAGTCCTTTTTAGGTATAACCTTGATCTTGGCCGTGTATTCGGGGTGGTCAATGCACCAGTCCACCACCATGCAAAGCCGAGCAACAACGTCTACTCGCCCCTCGCCAAATGCAGAAAGTTTTAAACCCGCCGCAAGGCGATGTCCTTTTTAATTCCCCTTATGGCCACTTCGACTATCTCTGCTAGCTTTTCTTTATTATCTACATCTTCAACTAAATACATTGGTTTAGCGCCATCGTAGGGGATAGATTCCGACATTTTATAGTGTTCATTTTCTGGAACAATCTTTACGAGTAAGCGGTCGTCATAAATACCGCCGAACAAAACACCGCTGAATATTATGCTACAATTGGGATAACTATTTTACAAACAAAAAGTGTTAACGATGCAGTGAGTTCGTGCAAAACCATTGACGGAACCTGCTACCATTAGTATAATGGTAGCAGGTGGCAAGCCCTAGAAACTTGCCTGGGTTTGAGTTGGTTACTGTTCGTCTACGACGACAGTAACTTTTTTGTTTTTGGGCTTTAGCTTGAATCTAAAGTTGAACTCTATCTCCATAGCAGCCTCCTTTCTGTTTTTGTCTAACAAATTGGGGGCATCCACCTAAGCTATCTAGAATAACCACGCATAAATCCCCCCTTCTTGGGGCGAACCTACCGCACCTATCCTAGTGGTTCGCCCTTCGCGGAGGGAATCTATGTTATCCGTCAAACAAAACTTTCTCCAACCCGCAGTAATATAAACACATCAAGGGCATAAAAACAACCCCGAGTTGAAAAAATATTTGCATAAGAATTTCAAAACTCAAAAATTCCTATTACCCCTAAACCTTAGCTCCTATTTCCGCGCCCTTAACCACTCCGCCAAATCATCAATGGCTTCCCCATAATATGAAGCCTTCAAAGCTGGATCAACATCACCAATTTCGGCAAGCGTCCTAGTCTCGCCATCCGGAATAAAGAAAAAATCATGCCAACGGCCATCATTGCCGCACAATTCTGTAGCAACAGTTCCACTACTCCCACCTTTAAAAATCACTGGTTCCCCGCCCGGTTCACAATAAGCAAAACAATGTTCAATACGAGCCTTACGATTTGTCTCATTAGTAAACAAACTCAAAAACTTCTCAGGACCAATCTGTTTATCAAAATAATGATTATATGGACCAGGCAATCCACCAAGCGCCTCGATATACAACCCTGTATCCGATTTAATACATGGTTTCTTGATGCGGTCTGCTGCATACCGAGCAGAAAACCCAGCCACTTCAGCACAAGTCTCGGCTTGTATTTCATATATTTCAAAATCAGGGTTCATCGCCTTCAAATCAAAACCATATTTATCGCGCAAAACAATTTCCGCCTCACGCAATTTGTATTTATTTGTAGTCAAATAGATTATTTCCATCACCGATCCTTCTTTTCTCTATTCTTTTCCCTATTATATAATATATAGTATAATACATCTATGAACAAAAATCGCGAATCAACCGTAATCAAAACTAGCATAATCAGTATTGCCGCAAACGTTGTTCTAGCCGGGTTCAAAGCTTTTGTCGGTTTCCTGGCAAACTCCATTGCCATTATTCTTGATGCTGTAAACAACCTCAGCGATGCTTTGTCTAGCATAATCACAATCGTCGGTACCAAACTAGCCGGCAAAATGCCAGACAGAAAACACCCTTATGGTTATGGCCGAATCGAATATATGACATCGCTTGTTGTTTCTGGTATTGTCCTATACGCAGGTATTACCGCTCTAATCGAGTCAATCAAAAAAATCATCGAACCAGAAACTCCAGACTACAACACCGTCACCCTCATTATTCTAGTCGCAGGCATCATCGTCAAATTTGCCCTAGGCCTTTACGTCAAGAAAAAAGGCAAAGCCGTAAAATCAGATTCCCTAATCGCGAGCGGGTCCGACGCCTTCAATGACGCCTTACTCTCAATCTCAGTCCTCGTCTCGGCAATAATCTTTTTGCTATTTCATATTAGCCTCGAGGCCTACGTTGGTATTCTCGTCTCAGCCTACATCATCAAAGCCGGCATAGACCTAGTCATGCATTCAGCCAACAACATCCTCGAAACTAGGATCGAAAAAAACCTAGCAAAAAACATCAAAAAAGAAATTCTCAAAGAAAAAGAAGTTCAAGGCGTCTTTGATTTAATACTCAACGATTACGGCCCCAACAAATACCTCGGCTCAGTACACATCGAAGTTGCCGACACGTTGTCCGTAGCAGATGTCGACAAAATCTCACGTAGAATCACCAAAACCATCCTCCAAAAATACGGAATAGTTCTCCATACCATAGGCGTTTATTCCGTCAACACCAAAGACAAAGACACTATTTCAATCCAAAAAGACATCCACGACATCGTTTTTACCCACTCCGGAATTCTAGAAATGCACGGATTCTATTTGGACAAAAAAGAGAAATTAATTAGCTTTGATATTATCATCGATTTCAAAGTCAAAGAAAGAGAAAACCTTTGCCAAAAAATCCACGACGAAATCAAATCCAAATACCAAGACTACACCATCAATATCACTCTAGATGTCGACATTAGTGACTAAAACGCCCCTGTTTGATATAATTTAACTATAAACAAGGACAAGTTATTATGGGAATATATGATATTACGGTCAAAAAACGCGACGGCAAAGAATTCGCACTCTCAAAACTAAAAGGCAAAATACTATTGATCGTAAACACCGCTACTGGCTGTGGTTTTACACCGCAATATGAAGGCCTCGAAAAACTCTACAAAGAGTATCATGACAAGGGCCTCGAAATCCTAGACTTCCCTTGCGACCAATTTGGCCACCAAGCCCCCGGCACCGACGATGAAATTCATAATTTTTGCGTATTAAAATACGATACAAGTTTTGATCAATTTGCCAAAATCGAAGTCAATGGCGACAAAGCTGACCCACTTTTTAAATATTTAAAAAGTAAAATTGCTGACGACATCATCAAAGGCACCAAAAACAAAATCGCCATGAAAGCCATCGAAAAACTTCCCGGCGTAAAAAAGGAACCCGGCTTCATCAAATGGAATTTCACAAAATTCTTGGTTGACCAAAATGGCGAAGTGATCGCACGCTTTTCCCCAACCTACAAACCAGAAGAAATCAAAGAATACATTGATAAATTATTATAGACGGACAACACGCAATATTTTTTGGACAGCTAGACTAATAAATCGTCTTGTCCATCTTTGCATATTCATCAAAAAGCTCTAAGCATAATTCCCGGTCACGCTCTTCCAAAAAATCAGCCGGGAGATGCGAACGCTCGCCAATTAAGTGCTCCATCCTAGCATCGCGAAACCCAATCCGAGCATTATCCTCCAAACTACAACCATAATACACCTTCCCGATATTAGCCCAAAGAATTGCCGCAAGACACATCGGACAAGGTTCGCCCGTGGTATAAAGCTCGCATCCCCCTAAATTATAAGTGCCAAGTTTTTGTTCGGCTTCACGAATAGCAGCAATCTCACCATGACATGTAGAATCATTTTTAACAAGAACTTGATTATGGCTAGCTGCCACCACTTCACCATTTTTTACAACAACCGCGCCAAACGGACCACCGTGCCCTTTTTCGATCCCGGCTTTCGCCTCAGCAATCGCTATTTTCATGAATTCTGGATTATACATACCAAAATTATAGCATGCCAAAAAGAGACATGGTAATATATAAATATGAAACCAGAGATATCTGTTGATAAAAATATCAAATTACTAAGAACCAGCGCTTCTTGCGCAAAAGAAAAATACACTGCCGCTATGGCATCACGCGACCATCTCTTACCATGGCTCAACTGGGTGCATTATTATGAATTATTCGATACAAAAGAGGCCGGCACAGAAGCTATGCAAAAATTCCAAAAAGATAAAGCCGCTGAATTCAAAAAAGGAACCGGCTACACTTTCGACATTTTCTACGATAACAAATTCGCCGGTAGTATCGACTTTCAAAAAATCTCCAAAGAAAACAACTATCTCGAAATCGGCTACTGGCTTTCAAAAGAATTTACCGGCAAAGGCATAATGACCCGAGCCGTCAACGCTTTAACCGATATTGCTTTTAATCAACTCAAAATGCACTCCGTAGTTATCCGTGCCGCCGACAAGAACGAAGCATCATGTAACGTCGCCAAGCGTTGTGGATTTACACTTGAAGCAACCCTAAAAGATAGACTCCTCATTGAAGGAACATATTACAACGAATGCGTCTTTAGCAAAATAAAAAAATAAACAAGCCGAAACCCGACTTGTTTATTTTACTAATATTATTTCGCGTACTCTACCGCTCGAGTTTCGCGAATCACATTTACTTTGATCACGCCAGGATAACTCATGGTCGCCTCAATTTTATTTGCAATATCACGTGCTAACTTCAGGGCCGACAAATCATCAATTTGCTTAGGCTCTACCACTACACGAATCTCGCGTCCAGCCGAAATAGCATAAGCCTTGTCGATCCCCGGGAATGAAGTAGCAATATTCTCAAGGTCTTTCATTCTTTCTGCAAAGTTCTCTGCCGAAATATTACGCGCACCAGGCCTTGCCGCAGAGATCGCATCCACAATTTTAACAATTATAGCCTCAGGCGTCGTCGGCTCAATATCATCATGATGCGCCGCCATCGCATGTACTACCGCATCGTGCATACCATATTTCTTTGCAAGTTCCGCACCGATCTCAGCATGCTTCCCTTCAATCTTGTGCGTCACAGCTTTACCGATATCGTGAAGCAGTGTCGCAGTCTTCGTAATCCTTTTATCGGCACCAATTTCTTCCGCAATCATGCCAGCCATGTGTGCCATCTCGATCGAATGAAGCAAAACGTTCTGCCCATACGAAGTCCTAAATTTCAACTCACCAAGAAGATGCAAAATCTCGCGTGGGATTCCTACAACCCCAACCTCACGTGCAGCATCTTCACCAGCTCTCACAACTTCCTTCTCAATCTCACGCTCTGCCTTAGCAACCGCCTCTTCAATCGAAGCCGGATTAATACGACCATCTTTCATAAGTCTTTCCAAAGCGTATCTTGCAACCTGTCTCCTAATCGGGTCAAAAGATGACAAAACAATCATCCCAGGCGTATCATCAACTAGCACGTCCACACCAGTAGCCCTTTGCAAAGCCTGAATATTACGACCTTCCTTACCAATGATTCTACCCTTCATATCGTCATCTGGTAATTTCAAAGCAGTCACAGTTCTATCAGCCGTCACTTCAGAAGACATTCTTTCCATCGCAGTAAGAAGCACCGCCTGAGCAGTCTCATCAATTTCGTGCTTAATTTCCTTCTGCTCCTTCGCTACTAAACCAGCCAGATCCTGCTTAATATCATTCTCGGTCATCTTCATTAGTTTATCTCTGGCATCCTGTTTAGAAAGGCCAGCGATTTTCTCAAGCTTCTCATGCTGCTTCGTCCTGATGCTTTTGACCTCAGTCTTTAATTCCTCAAGTTCTTTTTCTTCTTTGCTTAATTTCTCAGTCTTTTTCTCGAGCTGATCCAACTTCGCATCAAGAGTCGTCTCCCTCTCCGCCAAGCGATTCTCAGTTCGTTTCCATTCCTTGCGACGCTCGTTTTCTTCGCTTTGATTCTTCTCGGTCACCTTTGTCGCTTCTTTCTTGGCTGCAAGCACGATATCCGAAGCCTCGCGTTTTGCCTTTCGCACCAAATCATCAGCTTTTTCTTTACCGCCATTCTCATTGCGTTTATTGTACGCAAAAATACCGCCAGCACCCACCGCTAAGCCAGCGATCGCCGCAATAATCGGAATTACAATTTCCATAAATTCCCTTTCTAATTGTTTTTGTCGATATTTTTCTCTATATCAACGGGTTAACAAATAACATCAAATAATAATATTCCAATTATAATTATATCACAAAAAACAACTATTTTACTTTTAGCAAATTAACATTTAGACAAAATCTCAGGCCGCAATTCTCATTTCTACTGTGCCAGTAGAACAATTCCTCACCACAAGATCTACGCCATTACTAGCTCTCTCAACCCTATGCGTCACAAGTCCAGCAGAGTTTCTCACCACGAGAGAGTTAGACAACAAGCTCCCCTCAATATAAGAACTACTGCCATCCGGAGCACGATAAATTACTCCGTTTCTAAGTAGCATCTCTTCCAAATATCCCATAATAATCCTCCACTTATTTTTACCCAGTCTACTCCCCTTAGCTTCAAAAAGCAAGCACAACCCTTTAAAAACCGCACCTTTTCAAAAAAACATAAGAATTATATAATATAAGTATATTTTAAAAAAGGATTATTCTATAGGGATACTAACCCTCTAGACCCAAACAACACGTCAAACAGTGCGCCGACCGGCACCCCAACCCCAACGCCAACTCCCGCTCCAACTGCATCCCCAACCGATACCCCCACCAACGCACCTGATGCCACCCCAAACGCACCAACAACCAATGTTCCAGCCGAGGCTGCAACCAATGTCTCAACCGAAGCTCCAGCCAATACCCCAGCTGAAGCTGCAGTTGAGACTCCAACCGGAGCTCCAACCGACATCACTCCATCTACAGACAACCCCTCCAAAGCTCACAAAAAACCCATTGTTCTCATCGGTGTCATCGCTGCTTTATCTGTTGCGCTCATTGTAGTTATCATAGTTTTAATTATAAATCTCAGCCCGAACAATGGCGGCACCAACAAAAAATCTCCTGAAACAACCCAAGACGATAACTATGAAGATGATTATAGCACCGACGATGACTACAACGACATAGACAACGGGTCAGGCACGGTAAACTCAGGCGGCAACGCCAATCTCACTAGTAATTGGCAAGATTACAATTTCTCCGTCAACGGTCAAACACTCGCTCTGCCTCTTTCATACCAAAATCTCTCCGCCGCCTCTGGATTTACCATGAAAGATGCTGACGCAGGTTCTACTATAGCTTCAAACTACTACACCTTAGCCAATATGTTCCAAAATGGCAAACTCGCACTGTACACCGAAGTCACCAATAACTCAAATGACTACCTTAAACTATCTAACTGCGAAGTTACTAGAGTATCTCAAACATTACATATGGTGAAAAACGGTGCGGCTACTGTCACCTTCCCAGGAAATCTCTATGCTGGTATGACTATGGACGAAAGCACTCTCACTAGCATTCTCGGTACACCCAGCGATTCCAAAGATTACAGTGGAACTAAAGAAATCAGATACTTCGCCAATCCATCCTGGACAACAGCAAACTACTACCAAATCAC
>JAZRRH010000006.1:0-3077 GCA_045650525.1 Candidatus Nanosyncoccus sp. | reverse complement strand
ATCATCAAATAATTCCCTCATATTCCACATCGCATACCCAGCGAAAAACACCAGCCACATTATCCCAGCTACGAGCACTCCTCTCACGCTGTTCGCCGACCATATCACCGACAAACTCAACCACACTGGAAACGCCAAAAGCAAAATCCGAGATTTTCTCTTAAATAAATCAAACAAGTTCCCTTTTTGGATCATCAAAACAAGCCCCACCACAAAAAACACCACTAGCCATATCAAGGGCAAAGATAACTCAAAGAACATTGCCTCACTCTCACCTAATGTAATTAGTGGGAAATACGAAAAAAACAAAACTGCCGGCAAAGCATAAATCAAATACCGAAAACACCTACCGAAAAAACTATTTCTTTTTTTCACCCAAAACCTCCTTAGTTTTCTCGTCCATAAATTCTTTGATCTCTTTATCGAACCTACCAACACCATAATCCTTTACTGTTTTCGGAATATCAGCTCTCTTAAACTTCATCTTTTCAAATTTCAAAATCGCCTCCGCAAGAGACTTCGCTGTTTGTTCTTCAAACAAAATCCCATTTTCCCCATCAATAACATAGTCCCGCGCTCCTCCGACCCCATACGCAATCACTGGGCACCCAGCCGCCAAAGCCTCCACCGGCGCAATTCCAAACGGCTCCATACTCGGGAACAAATACCCCTTCGCACTAGCAAGATATGAGACAAGCTGAGCCTTACCAAGCAGCGGCAAAAACTTCACCAGCTCAGTTCCCTTCGCAAGCTTCACTAATTTCTCATGTTCCGGACCCTCGCCAATTACCAATAATTTACGTTGCGTCATTAGACACGCCTTCACCGCAAGGTCCAATCTCTTCCAGTTAACCTGTCTTGACGTCACAACATAATAATCTCGTTTTTCAAACGGTTCAGACGCCCCAGATTCCCCCACTTTTTTACCCATAAACTCTTTTACTTCCACCGGTGGATGTATCACAATCGCCTCTCTACCATAATAACGTTTGAAAGCATCCTTCGCATATTCCGAAATCGTAATATAATAGTCTGGTCTCTGCGCTGCCTTAAAATCCGCCGACCTTAAAGGTCTCACAAACAGTTTAAAGAAAAACCTCACAAACGGATTCAAAACCCCAAAACCCGGGTTTTTCACATAATCGTCATACATTTGCCAATAGTATTGTGTCGGTACATGACAAAAAGATACGTGAATCCCATTAGGGTTCTTAGTTTTCTTACCATGTTCGTGAAGCCATTTCCCCGACTTCACAGACTTTGCCTCCGCCCCCGTTACAGAAATAATCAAATCATATTCTGATAAATCAAGATGCGAAAAATACATCTGTCGAAACGCACCGAGTAATCTCCTCATCCCGGATGGGAAAATCTGCAACCAACCCGTCCTCACGTCCGCGTCAAGAAACCAATCAATCCCCTTAGGATTATATTTCGAAGTATAAATTGGCGCATCCGGATATAACTGATGTACGCGAAGAAGCACTTTTTCTGCACCCCCCACATTAGTTAACCAGTCACAAACAATCGCTACTTTCATCTAGGCTGCCTCACTTAGCCCCCTCACCCCGAAACACCACCGCAATCGTCTTGAAGAAAATCGCGCAGTCCAGCATCAAAGACCAGTTTCTCACATAGTAAATATCCAGAGCTCTTCGTTCTTCAAACGGAATATCGCGCCTACCACTCACCTGTGCAAACCCGGTCAATCCAGATTTCACCGTAAGAATCAGAGACCTATCACCATAATCTCGTAGCTCACCCGGAAGTAAAGCCCTCGGTCCAATCAACGAAATATCACCTTTCAAAATATTAAATAACTGCGGCAGCTCATCAAGTGATGTCTTCCGAAGAGACTTCCCTACCTTCGTAATCCTAGGATCGTTTTTCATGTAATCGCCATCCTTGCGATATTTTTTAATAAGTTGAGGCTTACCCATTTTCGTGAATGCTTCTTCCGCCGTCATCCCACTATATTCTGGTCGCATAGTCCGGAATTTATAACACCTAAATTTTTGGTTATACCTCGTGAGTCGTTCATCAGCATAAAAAGCCGAATGTTTAAAATCAGAACATTTAATAACCACCCAAATAATAAACATCGGAATCAAAGCAATTACAATCCCAATCAAAGAAAACAAAATATCAAATATTCTTTTAACTAGCGCTGCCCCACCAGAAAGTGGCGTCGCCATCACTAACACCGCCGGTGTATTTCCAATCAACTCCATCTCGCCAAAATGCGATGAAAGCGCCGTCTCGCTTGGCACAAAATAATACAGCAAATGTCTATTTACCGCCTGCTTATACACATACTCTGTCGATTTCTCATCCGTCTGAATAATCACATCCGTGTGTGCCTTTCTCAAAGCATCCTTAAGCGACGAATACTGATGTGTCTTCAAATCGTGCGGAATATATTTTCGCCCCGCCACAATCCCCGCAAGCCGCAGCCCCGATTCTGGATGCGAGGAAATATAATCCGCCAAATACTCAGTACTCCTCGAATTACCAATAATAAGCGCGCGTTTTGTAGCATAGTCATTTCTAAACACCATCCGGACAATAAGTCTTACCAGCAGCCGTTCCAAAAACAAAAACACAAAAGAAAGCACCATCGCCGTCACCGCCATAACTCTCACCGGAAATAATTCCCTACCCGTAAAAAAGTCGTACACAATCAACGCCGCCACCGACATAATCCCAGCCAAAATCAACCGCCCATTCTCCGGTAATCTCGTTTTGCCAAGAATGATAGACTTTCTATAAAGCCCCAGTGCCGCAATAATAATCAACATCACTGGAATCACCACGAGTGTCGTAGTCGTAAAATCAAGTAGTTGCGATTCAAATTCATATGGTCTCGGATCCACGCGTACCCGTATAAAATACGCTGAAGCAAACGATAATACTAACGCTAATGCATCTCCGATAAGTAAACATAATCGCAAGACAAAATCAGATTTTTTGCGCATAGCCATATTATACCATAATAGGCTAAAAAACACACCTCTAAGTCACTATCTGACCTCTGTTTATTCTACCGTCACGGACTTCGCCAAATTCCTCGGCTGATC
>JAZRRH010000005.1:0-6784 GCA_045650525.1 Candidatus Nanosyncoccus sp. | reverse complement strand
TAGAATTACCTCTCCTCGCCATCTAGTCCTTTAAAGATTTGATATAATTTAGATATGGATATTTATGATCTGATCAACGACTTCCTGGAACACCTCGAAATTGAATCGGGGCGGAGCAAGAAGACGATCGATAATTACCGGTTGTATCTGGAAAGATTCGTGGAGATTGCGCTGGAAATTTTGAATAAGGACGAGATGAAAGCGCAAGATATTACCAAGGAATTGGTGCGAAAATACCGGATAAAGTTAAATCGATATGGGTCTGAGAACGGCGAAGATGATCTAAAAGTGATCACGCAGGCGTATCATTTGATTGCACTGAGGGGATTTTTAAAATACTTGGCGAAGCGAGACATTAAGTCGCTTGATCCATCGCTGGTGGATTTGCCGCGCGTAGTGAGAAAACAAGTGACATTTTTACATTTTGATGAAGTGGAAGAAATGCTGGAACAGATTGATTTGTCTACCGAGTCAGGGCTGAGGGATAGAGCGATTATTGAGCTCCTATACTCCGGAGGGCTGCGTGTGTCTGAGCTGGTGGGGCTGAATCGCGATTCGATCAACTTAGAGCGGCGAGAGTTTATGGTGCGAGGAAAGGGGTCAAAAGACAGGCCGATATTTATCTCAGAAGCGTGTGCGGACAGGGTGCGGGATTATCTTGATGCGAGAAATGATTCCCTGCCGGCGCTGTTTTTAAACAACTCCAGGAATCTGCAGACGGCGGATACTTCAGGTAATTATCGGAGGATTACGGCGAGGAGCGTCGAGAGGATAGTAGAAAAATATGCGAGGCTTGCCGGAATTACCAAACATGTGTCGCCACATACTTTGAGACATTCATTTGCGACGGATCTATTGATGAATGGAGCGGATCTTCGTGCGGTGCAGTCAATGTTGGGGCACGCGGATATTTCTACTACGCAAATATACACACATGTGACAGATGCGCATCTCAAAGAGGTGCATGAGAAGTTTCATAGTGAGACTAAATAGGATTTAGAGCCCGATAGGTCTTGGACTACTTTTTTACACAGCGAATACGGAGGCCATTTTTCCGGTTAACTGAATCACTATAAGTGTCTCTATCAGTAGTATATATTAAAATTTGTTGCATTAAACCTATCATACCTCTATTTTGCACCCCTTTTGGAGTGGCAGCCCAAAGTATGGGTGATATTGTTCCCCTTATCACTTTTTTCTCTTCACTATTATAGTAACTCCGCGGATCTTCCGACTCTGAACCAAAGAAAATTAAACCTTTGTTGTTTCCGCCGCCAAGAGCGTCGAGATTGCTCCTGTGAGGCAAGCTCCACCCCTTTGGACAAATATCATATTCCGCTTCGTCTGTATTAGAATCGCCTGTAATAGTCATTGCTGAGGCCGCCGCATAATTGTAATAGATTTTTCCATTTTCTTCGTGGTACATAGCATTATCGTAGCTCCCTCCATCTGTAAAGTTATTGTAACTTATCGTAGTGTCTCTTGCCACATTGGAGTCGGATTGCTTTAGTTCTGTTTTGGTAAAGTTAAGGTCTTCCTGCATCCAATATTGGTCATTAATTCTTACGATTTTATATTGTTTTTTATTTCGATCATCTTTAAGTGAATATGTGTCCCCATCATTTGGCATTACACTAGCTAGGTAGTCGATGTCAGCTTCCTGCATGGTTGGGGGGGCTGGGTTTGAAACACTTTTTACACAACGAATTGACGCTCCTTTTTGACGATCAAGCCATGGTGCCATATAAAACCCACTATTGTTGACTGCTATGGCAGCACGCGATACATACGCCTGATTTGGCACTTGTGGAATTATTCCTGAGGTCCACCAAAAACCTTCACTCCCATCATTTTGAAGCATACCACTAGAGTAAAGGCCACTACGTTTTGGTGCGAAGACGGAATGATAGTCGGTAGCATCAATGACATTCTGCGCTTCGGAAACGCTCGGAAGCCTCCACCCACTAGGGCACACGCTTATTACTGCTCCTTGAAGTGTATAGGGGGCCACCACTAGACCATTGGTTGCAGCGGCGTAATTATAATACCCGCCATAGGTTGAACTGCATTCAATTCTTTGTTGATCGTACGAATCACCGCTTTTAAGGCTTTCCGTGGGAGTATTCGAGTCCCAAAAGTTGTTGGTGTCGCTTCTGCTAAGTGGTCTACTCTTTATTGCATCTCCTTCGCAACCAATAGCCAAATTTGTCGTCATCCAATATTGGTCGTTTATTCTTGCGATCCCGTACATTTTGTTATCACGACCATCTTTAAGCGTAATAGTGTCACCGTTGTTTGGCATTTTACTATTTAGATATTCAGGTTTGGCTTCTTGCATAGTTGGGTCTTGCTCGCGCTCGATCTTGCGGGCGACGATGGCGTCGGGGTTGTAGAGGCGGATGACTGTGGAGATAGTTGTGGGGAAGTCGTCGCCGATGCCGTACCAACAGCTGCGAATGTAGAAATCATAGAATGCAGACACTTCGTTGAAGGTATCATTACTATCTGGCACTACGGTGCCGGGATCTTTTACGGCGACAACGTAGATGCCTTCGGCGCGAACAAAATTGTTATATTTTTCTGTAAGCGCACTCTCATCCTCTAACTTTTTCCCCTGATCGGTGCTCTGGTATATGAGGTGAGGGTAGGTTTTGGCGGTGGTAAATTTGCTTGCATCATTTTTGTACGACACGACGGTTTTATTAACTTCATCGTCATTGATTTCGTCATTGTTGGAATACGTACCGAGATAATTAGTGTTTATGGCAAAGGCTTTTTGGCTGGCAAGTATCGTTTCGGACGCGCCGTCGCCCTTGTTGTAGAACGCATCGCAAGTAGTCGGTGAATAGTCAGCAACTGCCTCGGGATTGTCGTTTGCATTTTTTGTGATGGCTTCCCAGAGCTTGGCATATCTGTCGTCTTCGTGGTTTTCGTCGGAAATAAAGGCGGAATGAATGAAGCGGAGCGCGTCGGCTTGGGCGTCAATTTCCTCACGAGCAAGGGTGGTTTCCAGGGCAGTCTCAGCACTTGCGGTGCCGTTGCCCATCACGGCAACGATCGAAACAGCAACCATGGAAAAAATACCAATAGCTAGTGTTACTTCGATTAAGGTATCACCCTTTTTTATCATAAGCTTATTATATCACGATTAATAAGAATTGAGAAAGAGCTGTTGTAATTACAAACGCGATGACCATAAATGGGCCAAAATAGATTTGGTGGCTGCTCTTCCCCCTCATGAATGGCGCCATGATGAGGCAAGCCAGGACGTTGGCAAAACAAAGCATAACGAGGGCGAGCCAAGGCTCAAACAAAACCATCGCGAGAGCGGTAGCGAGAAGCCAATCGCCGTCACCGACCCATTTGCCTTTCGATAATAGATAGAGGACGAGGTAGAGACCGCCAAGAATCAATACCGATAGAAGTGGCTTGGTGACAAATAGCGGTGAGAATGGGGCTAATTGCAAAAGGGTAATTTCTCTAATAATAAGCGCGACAAAAGCGACTACGATAGACGCAATGAGAAATTTGGTAGGGAGTTCGCCGTAGAGCCCGTCGTAGATAGCGAGAAAACCAACGATAATCGTAAAAATGATGAGCGTGGCGAAGGAAAGCCATTCTAGTACCGTGGCGTCCTGAATATTGATTGTGGTGCCAAGTGCAAGAAAGGCTAGCGCCATGAGGATCTCTGAGAGAATCTCAGCCAAACCGATTTTGTGGCGGCATTTGCGGCACTTACCGCGGAGTATGAGCCATGAAACAATGGGAATGTTGTCGTACCAGGCTAATTTGACCTTGCAATGCGGGCAAATAGAACGAGAGTTTAGCTTTTTGACGTGCTTATGAGTGGCTTTGTATTGCATGCGACGCACCTGGCAACAAAGAAATGAGCCAAAACAGGCGCCTAAGACAAAAAGTAGTACTAAAAATATGGTCTGCATAACTATATTGTACCATGACGAGCAAGACGTAAGTGCTTAATTTTTACTTTGGATTTTTGGGATGACACTTTTACAATTCATAGACATTTTGCGTGGTTTTCGATATAATAAACATAAGGAGAACGTATGAAAAAAATTTCTAATGATAAAAAAAGAGGTTTTACGATTATTGAGGTATCTTTGGTGCTTGCTATTGCTGGGCTTATTTTCTTGATGATATTTGTGGCTTTGCCAGCCCTGCAGCGTAATTCGCGCGACGCGCAGCGAAAAGACGACCTGATGACATATTTGGAGCAGCTAAAGAAATACCAGACAAATAATCGTGGGAATTTGCCTCAGGACGATATAGCTTGGAAAGAAAAATTTATGGATAAGTACTTCACGGGGCATACGGACCCTTCTACTGGTGACCCATATGGACAAACAATTGTTGATTGCGAGGGTAGTCCCGGTAATGAATGTGAAAATGAGACAGTAGGAGATATCTATGAGTCTAATTTTCCCTATGATAAAGGTATTGTAGTCGTAAAACAAGCTACTTGTGGTGAGAATAAAAACGGTGAAGTTTTTCCGGTAGGGACATCCAACCCCCGTTCCGTAGCGGCACTGTATAGACTAGAGGGTGGTGGTGTTTATTGTGACAATATTTAATTCTAATAAGTTGGTCTAAAATAAACCGGGTGTTCCCCGGTTTATTTTATCTATTCTTCTTTATTTTGATTACTTGTTGTCTGAGCAGTAGGCACCTGTACTTTCGAGTTTGTAGACAATCGTGTAATCGCGCGCGTTGTCGCTTTGGGCATATGCGGCATTTTCCCCATCACAATGTGTCCTCGTGTTTATATAGATTCTATGGTCAAAACCATTTGGCCTGGTAATTGTATCGGCACTGGTATTGTTCGTTATCGTCAAGTTATACACCGTCCCGTCTGGATCGACAAAACCATTAGTAGTTTCGGTACTTGGATTCAGGTAGTCATTAAGTAATTTCTGCGGGCCTTGGGGGTTGCCAGTACGGTTTAAGGTAGTCATGTTGGTAACTGCACCTGCAGCTGGTAAATTCCCGGCATTATTTGATTGATATTGAGTAAGTACAGTGGCTAGCCTTGCCATATCATCACGGCGTTGCGTATCTCGCTGACTACGTTGCAAGGCTGGCAAGGCCACGAATACCATCAAGAAAATAAGGCCGGCAATAGCAAGAACCAATACTACCTCGATAATAGTAAAGCCCTGCTTTTTCGCTTCTTTTTTCATATAATCCTTTCTTTTAGTTGCTTTAATGTCTGGCAAGTACCATTGCGCGACATTTAGACGGGTGAAATTTAGAGTCAAAGGAGGAAAAAATTCTAAGATTTTTACGGAACTAGAGTCTAGAACCTAAAAAGCTCTTGCTTTTTTCCATTTTTCGCGTATTATTAAGATAAGGTTATGTCGCGCAATGGTACTTGCGCGTCGTAAAGTTAAAGTCTATAGAAAGGATTAACTTATGACAAAACAAAATTCTAATACCAAGAAAGGCTTCACCATCATTGAGGTCGTGCTCGTGCTTGCAATCGCAGGTCTTATCTTCTTGATGGTGTTTGTCGCATTACCTGCGCTTCAGCGCTCACAGCGTGATACGCAAAGGCGCGACGATATGGGCAGGTTGGTTACTGCTATTCAAAACTGGCAGTCAACACACAAAAACAAAGTGCCTGATTCCGCAGATACTCTTAACGGTACTTTCACCACTGATTACTTGAAAGCGGGGGAAAATGGGGACGATAGCTTCGACGACCCGTCGACTGGCTCGCCATATGAGTTCACATACGTTGATTGCTCATCAGCAACAGAGTGCAGTGATACAGCATCTGCTGACGAAGCTCAAGGCACTATCCATGCATATAAGAAGGCAAGGTGTAGTGATGGCGATAATCCAATAGAAGAGGATCCTACTGGGGCAAACAAGATGGCCTTCACCATTAAAATGGAGGGAGCTGGTGTATATTGCGTCAGCAACTAAACACACGCTAGCATAAAAGTCGCTCGGGGGAGCGACTTTTTTGTTGGTCTAGGTGGCTTAGCCGGAGCGTGACTTGAGGAATGAGAGGGCTTACGCAAGAAGACTGTGTCGTATAATTCCCTCTCTTACGCGACGGAGTTGACGAGGGAGTAGATTGGGAGAAGGGTACCACCGACCACGACGCCGATGAGGCCGGCCATGATGACCATGAGGATTGGCTCGATCATAGTGGAAATGTTGTTGATTTGTTCGTCTAGTTCGTTTTCGTAAACTTGGGCTGCCTTGCCAAGCATTTCGTCGATCTTACCGGATTCCTCACCGATACTAGCCATTTGTGGAACAAGTGGCAGCATATAATTTAGGCCTTCTAGAGAAGTAGAAAGAGGTTTACCTCCTTTGATAACTTCTACAGATTTACTGTATTCTTTTTCTACGATGGTATTATTAACCGCGCCGATAGAAATTTTGACAGAGTCTAGCATCGGTACACCAGTGGCTAACATCATCTCGGCGGTGCGAGCAAAACGAGATACATAGAGTTTGCGAAAAAGTCCACCAAAGATAGGAACGTGGATTTTTAGGTTATCCATCATCTGACGACCAGTAGGAGTACGTTTAACAAAGAAGAAGGCTCCAAAAATTGCACCTATAACGAGCAACGCAACAAGCCACCAAAAATCGGCAAAGAAATTAGTCATATTAACGAGAAATTGGGTAAGAGTAGGGAGAGTTTGGTTCATGTCCTCGTAAAGGTTTTCTACCTGAGGAACAACGGCGACCATCATAAAAACAAGTACACCGATAATCACAAAGAGAATAATAGCAGGATAAACTAAGG
>JAZRRH010000004.1:0-102320 GCA_045650525.1 Candidatus Nanosyncoccus sp. | reverse complement strand
CCTACTGGGGCAAACAAGATGGCCTTCACCATTAAAATGGAGGGAGCTGGTGTATATTGCGTCAGCAACTAAACACACGCTAGCATAAAAGTCGCTCGGGGGAGCGACTTTTTTGTTGGTCTAGGTGGCTTAGCCGGGGCGTGACTTGGGGAATGAGAAGGCTTACGCAAGAAGACGGTGTCGGATAATTCCCTCTCTTACGCGACGGAGTTGACGAGGGAGTAGATTGGGAGAAGGGTACCACCGACCACGACGCCGATGAGGCCGGCCATGATGACCATGAGGATTGGCTCGATCATGGTGGAAATGTTGTTGATTTGTTCGTCTAGTTCGTTTTCGTAAACTTGGGCGGCCTTGCCAAGCATTTCGTCGATCTTACCGGATTCCTCACCGATGGAGGCCATTTGAGGGACTAGTGGCAACATATAATCTCGATCTTCTAGGGATTCGGAGAGTGGCTTACCACTTTTTAGGATTTCGATAGCTTTGCTATACTCTTCTTCTACGACGGTGTTACTGACGGCCTCGATGGCGATTTTTACGGAGTCAAGCATTTGAACGCCGGTAGCTAGCATCATCTCGGCGGTGCGAGCAAAACGCGAGACGTAGAGTTTGCGGAAAAGACCACCAAAGATCGGAACACGAATCTTGAAGCTGTCCATAGCTTTGCGACCGCCTGGAGTCCTTTTGACAACATACCAAAGAGCAGCAACCGTACCACCTACGATTAGTAGGACTAGCCACCAGAAGGCGCCAAAGAAATCGGATAGGCCGACTAGGGCCTGGGTGAGCCCTGGGAGCTCTTTGCCCATATCCTCGTAGAGGTTTTTTACCTGCGGGACGACCATAATCATCATAAATGCAAGTACGGCGATAATTACTACAAGAATAATAGCAGGATAGACGAGAGCACCGCGGATTTTGCTCATCATGGCGGCGTCTTTTTCCTCTTGGTCGGCGAGACGTTTCAAGGCTAGATCTAGAGTACCGGAGGCTTCACCGGCGCGGATAAGAGCGAGATAAACGCCATTAAATACATCTGGATACTGGGCAAATGAATCATAAAGGGTTTTACCAGACTCGACACTAGTCAAGACTTCCTCTACGAGAGACTTCATGGCTTTGGCTTGAGTTTGTTCGGCGACAGTGCGGAGGCTAACAGCAAGTGGAAGGCCGGCACCGATAAGGGTCGAGAGCTGGCGAGTAAACATAATGCGATCTTTGGTAGTGACGTGTCCTTTGCCGCCCAGGATACCAGTTCCCTCTTCTGTTACGGAATCGGGGAGGTAACCTTGTTCGACAAGGAGACGACCGGCGGTTTGCTCGTTTTCGGCCTGGATGGCGCCTTTGACGACTTTGCCAGTTTCCTTTTCTTTTGCTTTATATATGTATCGTTTCATTTTAGCCCTTGACTAACCTGTTTAATTCGTTGATATCTACGGCGAATTCGCGAGCGGCGTCGTATGTCACGACCCCTGTCTGGACGAGTTTGGCCAGAGTGCGGTCCATGGTCTGCATGCCTTGTTCGGCGCCAGTTTGGATGGCGGTGTCGATCTGGTGGGTTTTGCCGTCACGAATGAGGGAGCGAATTGCGGAATTTGCCACCATGATTTCGGCGGCGACGACACGACCACCGCTGATAGCGGGGACGAGGCGCTGGGCACAAATAGCCATGAGCATATTAGCAAGCTGAGTGCGAACCTGGGGTTGTTGGTGTGCCGGGAAAACGTCCACCATACGGTCAATGGATTGAGCAGCGGAGTTGGTATGAAGTGTGGCAAAAACAAGGTGGCCAGTCTCGGCGATAGTAATAGCTGCCTGGATAGTTTCAAGATCACGCATCTCACCAATTAGGACGACGTCTGGATCTTCACGGAGGGCGCTACGGAGAGCAGCAGCAAAGCTAAAGGTGTCGTAGTGAACCTCGCGCTGTGCGATAATAGAACGTTGGGATTTGTGAGTGAACTCGATCGGATCTTCGATGGTGATAATGTGAGTGGATTTTTCGCGGTTGATTTTGTCGACAAGGGCGGCTAGGGTCGTTGATTTGCCGGAGCCAGTCGGGCCAGTGACAAGCACCAAGCCACGCGGGAAGTCCGCAAAGGTTTCGACAATCGGTGGCATGCCTAGATCGTTGATGTTTTGGATTTTGTTTGGAATCAAACGGAAAGCGGCGGCGAGTTTGCCTTTTTCATGGAATGCGTTAACACGGAATCTGGCGATATCACCAAAAGCGAATGAATAATCGAATTCCTTGTCTTTGATGAGGATTTTTTGCTGTTCTTCGTCTAGTGTTGCGAAGATTAGGTTGCGAATAGCTTCCTCATTCAAGATGGCCGCACCGGCGACAGGGGTCAAGGCGCCATCAATACGCAAAATCGGAGGTAGACCATATTGAATATGCAGATCTGATGCGTTGTGGCGAACGCATTCTTCTAGAAGACTTTCTATTCTGACTGCTTGAGTTTTTTGTGCGGTATTTTCCATAGTATTTTTTCCCGACGTTACGACAGATCGCTGGCAACGCGGTTGACCTCCTCCATTGATGTTATTCCTGACAAGACCTTGAGCATGCCGTCTTGGCGCATTGTAACAGTTCCCTTGGTTTTAGCTAGACGCATAATTTCGTTAGCTGTAGAATGAGAAATAATTAACTTCTGGATATCTTCATCGACTTCAATTGTTTCGTAGAGACCGGCACGACCCGAATAACCGCCAGGGGTTTCTTTGGTGTTCATACCGCGGGCTAACATGTAGTGATCATCATTTTTGATAGGAAGGCCCGGGTACCCCAAATCTTCACTGACGCTTGCGACTGATTCCTTGTCTCCTGGCAAGAGATCGCCAATGAGGTCATTGATGCCTTTTGTTTCGATTTCTGATGATTTATACATTTCGCGTTTCTCGGTGATACGACGGACGAGGCGCTGGCCGATCACGACGTTGAGGGTGGAAGCGAGTAGGAATGGCTCGATACCCATATCGAGAAGACGAGGGAGGATACCTGCAGCTGAGTTGGTGTGTAGTGTACTAAAGACCAAGTGACCAGTAAGTGCAGCCTGCACGGCAAGGCCGGCGGTCTCGGAGTCACGAATCTCACCCACCATCACCACATCTGGGTCCTGACGAAGAATAGAGCGGAGGCCAGATGCAAAGGTGAGGCCAGCATCTACATTGACCTGAATCTGATTGATGCCGTCCATTTTGTACTCAACCGGATCCTCGAGGGTAACGATGTTGATAGCTTCGGATTTGATCTTTTGAATGAGAGCATAAAGCGTAGTGGACTTACCTGAACCAGTAGGACCTGAAGTCAAAATCATGCCATTTGGCTTTTTGATGCCCTCTAACACCGTGCGAAGAGCGCGACCGCTCATACCCATTTTTTCGATTTCCATACTGACGCCTTTTTTGTCCAAAAGACGGATAACGACCTGCTCACCCCAAGTAACTGGTGAAATCGCGATACGAAGATCGATCTCTTTGTCATCTACGAGCACGGCAAACTGACCGTCTTGGGGAATGCGGTGTTCGTCGATTTTGAGGTTACTTAGAATCTTGATACGAGAAACGAGTGCCGGGGCAACGGTTTTGGGTAGGTCCATGACTTTGCGAAGGACACCATCGATACGGCAGCGAATGATAAGTGAATTTTCGAGAGGCTCAATGTGAATATCGGAAGCTTTGGTCTTGGCTGCATAGCTAAGAATCGTGGTAAGAGCCTTGGAGATAGGAGAGTCTTGAACGATGGTTTTGGCCTTTGACTCTTGTGTTTCTATGGCGGTCTCTTCTTCTGTTTCGCGAACAGCTTCTTTGACGCCAGAAAAATCGCCGTGGTATTGTTCTAGGATTTCGCGAATACCCTTTTCGGATGACATCCAGACGCGTAGAGGCTGATTGATGAGGTTTGAGAGGTAGTCAGTGGCCTGGACGTTGGTTACATCAGCCATGGCGACATTTAGCATACCGTCTTTTTCACCTAGTGGGACTGCGAGAACCCTAGATGATGCTTCGGCTGGGATTTTGATCAAAATATCTTGGTCTATGGTGATGTTTTTTAGCTCGACGTATGGGACGCCTATGATTATTGCAGTTGCGTGGGCGACCATATCGTCGCTAATAATTTTTTTGGAGAGTAGCTCTGCGAGTACAGGGCTGCCATTCATTTCGGCTTCTTGTTTGATTGAACCAACCAAATTAGCATCAGCAAGCCCCTCGATAACGAGAAGCTCGATGATTTTGTCTTCAGCTTCTTTGGTTAGAGAAGCCATTACTCATTTTCCTCCGTAGTGTCCGACTCATCCGACGAGTTGTCGGTGTTGTCAGTATTGTCGGTGTTATCAGCATTGGAGTCTGTATTGTCGTCGGTGTCGGTTGCTTCAACGGTGCCATTTCTGACACATTCGCCGTATTCATTCGTCTCTGTACAATCACCTACATACACCTCAACAGTAGGGTTTAGGGAGAGGTAGTTGAAAATTTCTGGACTAGGTTCGTCAATGTTGGCTGAAACATTGGAATCGACGGTTTTTACGGTGATTGGATCGGCGGGTTTTACAATCAAATTTGTCACAAAATAGGCTAGGACAACACCAACAATGGCGGTACCAATTGCAGTGATTAGATCTTTGTTCATTTAGTTACCCTCCTGTTTGATAGTTGTCTCTTTTTCTATAATAGTGGATGGCGCCGTATAGTAGGCGTTTGCTTGAGCCTGAAGACTCAAGGTGTTGTTGTCTTTCCATTCGATGGTAGCGTGCTCGACATTAAATTCACGGATTGAGCGCTCTATATTGCTCAACACTGTCATGGCGGTGCCAGTATCGGTCTCGACCGCGAGGTTGACCGAAATTGGACTTAGACCAGCAGGGCTGTCGGCGCTGCTTGTTGTATTGCTTGGACTAATGCTTTCTGGAGTCCAGTTTGACAGGATAAAGAGCTTGTTAAGGCTCGCCAATAAGGCTTCCTCGTTGTAAAAGGCCGGGAGAGCGTCTGGGATAATACGGAGAGCAGAGCAGCTTTTGATGAGTTGACTGGCTGCGTTTAAGTCCTGAGTGTTTTTGGCTTCTCTTCGCATTTTGTCGAGCTCTGTAAAGGTGTACTGTTTACCGGTTTCTTGGTTTTGACAAATGGAGTTGCCTTCTTTTGGAACGGAGTTTAGAGCTTGATTTGCAGCTAGATCAACTAAAACATTGGAGCGCAGTGTGCCTGGAACCTGCTCGGCCTCGATTTCGTTTGGATTGCATTTATCTAATTCTTCTCGTGAGTAAGTGTTTCCCTTTGGTGCCTTGCAGACGCCGGTAGTTTTTATCACGTCAGAGTAGGATGCAATGGAAGCCTCCTCGGCGGCGATCACTTTGGCGTTAAAGATAATATGGTGTACGAAATTTACCGTAAGCGAGATTGCTGCGCCAAGGACAATTGATGCGCCAAAAACAGAGAGAATCATATATTGTTGGGCTTCGGAGATTTTGGCTCTTTTGCCGATTGCTATTTCTTTGGCCATCTAGTTTCCTCCATTCGTGTTTGATTTGTTGTTTTCGGAACCGCCGGAATTGGTGGTGTTTTGGCATGATGTGTCGCCTTCTTCGCAATCTGCGGCACGTTTGCTAAACATGGCTTGGATTTGGACATATGAGTCTGTCACATTGTGCTGTCCGGATGGACCAAAGGCAATCATGTGGTGATTGTCAAAGATGTAAACCTCGGGATTTAGAGTAATGATGGCGGAAAAGCGAAGTACTAGACGTTCATCTGAATCTTTACCGTTGGATGAACTCGTGATAGTGATGCGATCGTCTATGTTTTCGCCTGGGATGAGTCTGCATTCATCTTTTTCTTCCCATTTTGGTGTGGAGTTTTCGTTGGCCCTTACACCCTTGTAGGTTTTACATTTGCTTTCAAAGTGTTCGACGTTAGAAATTGCGCCGCTAAGGTCCATGTAGGGCTGGTTGCCATTTGATGATTCTCTGTACCAATCCGAAAATTGTGGAGTGCGCCAAATCTGAACAACTGTCTTGCCATCATAGGTGCTGGTTGTATATTTATCCCTAGTGTTGTTTTTGTCGGACGATTCGCCAGACGAATCCTTGGTGGTATCACAGCCTTCTGCATCGATAGTCCAGTAAGCATATAGGCCTTTGCTTGCGTCATTTAGAAATGCGCCGTCTGGGCCATTTTCGATAATACAGTAGGATGGGATGGTATTGCCTGCTTTGTCTACGTAGTCACCATAATCATAATGCATAAATTCCATACTCTTTTTGAAGGATTCGAGAACGCCGTAGTCGATGTATGGTTCTTTGTTGGCGTCGGCCTGAGCGTCAAAGACAAAGGTGGGATCCCCTTCTGATAGGTTTACATTCAATTCGGAAATTTTGATGGTGTCTGGGCCGGGAGGAATGAGAGCGGTAAGGATGTTGAATGTTCGGGATAATACTCTTTTGTCGCTTGTCAGTGTATTAATATTGCCAAGCTGATCTTTGATGGTAAGGAAATCGTTTAGGTCGGAGTACGAACCTAGTTTTTGTGATAGCGTTGAGATGGCGGTTTTGTTGCCATCGACGGCTGCTTGTTGGCCGAGCATGATAGTACCCGCTATTGCTGCTACACCAGCGCTTGCGGCGGATACAACAATACAGAGGAAAAATATTAGATTCCTGAGTTTTAGGGTTTTGATCATTTCCCCTTTGATATCGGGGACGAGGTTGATTTCACGAGACATTAGTCATTACTCCTTTCCGACAAACCAATCGCTACTGCAAATTCGCTAGCTACATTCATGAGAGCCTGTTGTTGGCTCGACGTAGTGCGAACTAGCTGCCATGGGTTACCTTTCATGGTAGTAATACCAGTTTTTGATTCGATATATTCTGGGAAGAGTGGAATCATCTCGGCATAACCCGAAAGAACAATACCACCAACTTTGCCGTTGATATATTTGGTCTGGAAGAAACGAACTGATTTCGTGAGTTCGGTGGCATAGTTGTCGAGATGGCTGTTTAGCAGCTCAAATACTTTGCCTTCGATTTGGTTTTGGTCTAGGCCAAATTTGAGGATGAATTGACGAGATTGGTCTTCTCTAACATTGAGTCCAGTAGCAACAGCTCTTACTAGTGTGTTGAACCCGCCCGGGATTGAGCGCACGAGACGTGGTTGGTTCTTGTACATAATGACCAGATCGGTAGATTTTTCGCCAAAGTCAACCATCATTGTGGCGTCGATGGCGCCTGGAATAGCTAGAGATCTCGCCATAGCCAACGGCTCTGGCTCCATTGCAATAATATTGAGACCAGTTTTTTCGATCAACTCCATAGTTGATTCAGCATAATCCTTGGCTACTGAGCTGACTAGAATTTCGGTCTTGGCTGGGTCGTTGGGGCTTGGGCCTAAGACTAGATAATCTGCCTTGGCGTCATTCAGAGGCATCGGGACGTATTTGTCTATTTCGTATTTGAAGGCTTTTTCTAGCTCCTTTTCTGGGAGAGTGTCTGTCTCTACGATGGAGGTAAAGGTCTTGTTTGCCGAAAGACCAAGTGCCATGTTTTTGGTTTTGATGCCAGCCTGTTCGACGGCACCTAAAATTGCTTCTCCTAGGCGTTTTTTGCCGAGTTCGGAGGAGTCTTGGGTTAGTTTTGGGTCCATGGGCACATATGCGAATTTCTGGAGCGTCCAACCATGTTGTTGGTTACCAGAAAGCTGCACGATTCGCATCGAGTTCGTCCCTATATCGATGGAGAAGAATTCGCCCACGCCATGCAATAAGTTCATATAATTAATTATAAGCGTTTTGGGATTAATGTCAAGCTAAAAACTTGCATTTTGGCCAGTGGATTATCGGTCCTATTTGACTTTTTTTAATAGATAAAATCTTTCTTTGTTGCCGTTTTTGCCTTTTAGCTCGTTGTCGTGTTTTTTTAGAATGAGGAAATTGTTTTGTCTGAGCCATGTTTCGAACCTTTTTATTATTTCACGACGAATTTTTTCGTTTTTGACTACGCCGCGATTTAGCTCTTCGTTTCGTGCTTCGAACTGAGGTTTTAACATGACGAGAAACTCGGTATCGCTACTCGCTAGGTGTTTTTTTGCGTAATTTAATACCTTGGTTAGTGATATGAATGACACGTCGGCCAAGATGACAGATATGCCTTCTTTGGGATGCTCGGGTTGCTCGTCTTCACGGGGTCCTTCGCTTTGTCCTTTTGGCAACTGCGGATGCCCCTCGGAAGGTATGTCTGTTATCTTGAAATCGAAAATATCGGTTTTTTCGTGTAAATCAACGCGAGGGTCGTGACGGAGAGGGGAAATCATTTGGTTGGTTCCCTTCTCAACGGCGATGATTTTTTTGGCACCGTGATCCAGGGCATACTGAGTAAAGCCGCCGGTGGAGGAGCCGATGTCTAGGACTGTTTTGCCGCGGAAATCAAAATTAAAGGCGCTTGCGGCGCTTTTAATTTTGAGATAACCCCTATTTTCTGCGTTCGCGATAGGCATAAGTATCAGTATCCACTGAGACGATGTCGCCTTCTTTAATAAACGCAGGGACTTTGATTACTACGCCAGTCTCCAAGGTTGCATCCTTCATGACCGAGCTAGTAGTATCACCTTTGACGGCGTTTTCGGTGTAAGTGACTTTGAGCCAGATATTCTTGGGGAGTTCGAGGTTGATAGGGCTACCGTTATAGAATTGGATTTCCATTTCGTCGCCGTCTCGCATAAAGTCTTTGGAATCTCCGACCATGTCGGCTGATAGTTCGTATTGTTCAAAGGATTCTGGATCCATGAAATAGAACTTTTCGTCGTCTTTGTAGAGGTATTGGACTTTTCTGTTGGTCACCTCGGCTGGCTCGATCTTTTCCTGGCCTTTGAAGGTCTTGGGGAGAAGAGCACCAGTGATGAGGTTTTTGACTTTGACATTCACGATAGAGCCGCCTCGCCCCATAACTTTTTGGGAATATTCTACCACCTTATACGGCTGCCCGTCTAAAGTGATAAGGGTATTTTTCTTTAGATCTGTTGGTCCGTACATATTATATTCTCCTTATTTTGATACGAATGGCAAAAGAGCCAAGTGGCGAGCGCGCTTGATTGCGGTCGCGAGTTGACGCTGTTGCTTGCTTGATAGGCCAGTTTTGGCGATTGGCTCAATACGGCCGTAGCTATCGATGTAGCGGCTCAAGGTCTTTACGTCGCGATAGTCGAAGTAAAGGCTTGGGTCATTCTTGGTTTTTTTCATTTATTCTATCCTTCCTTCTTAGTTTTTTAGAATGGGACATCGCTGAGGTCGATTTCGCCTTCTGGGATGTCATCTGGTATGTCGTTTGATGGTTCGGCGTCTGCGGACTGGAACGAGCTACCCCCTTCACGGTTGTTGGCTGCGCCGGTGAAGTTGAAATCTTCCACGACGATTTCAACGCGAGAGCGTTTTTTGCCATCATTCTTGTCTTCCCAGCTGCGTTGATCGAGGCGACCTGATACTAAAACGCCTGAACCTTTTTTGGCATACTGTGCAATCATTTCGCCTAGCTTACCCCAAGCAGAGCAATCGATGAATGAAACATCTTCTTTTTGCTCGCCGCTGGCGTCACGATATACCCTATTGACCGCTACCGAAAAACCACATACGGTGGAACCGTTAGGGGTGGTCCTCAGCTCTGGATCTCTAGTTAGATTACCTGTGATGATTGCTTTACTAAAACCGCGCATAATAAATTATTCTCCTTTTTCTTCTGATTCTTCCTCGTCGGACTCAGATTTAGCTTTTTTGGCTGCTAGTTTTGCCTTGCGTTCGTCAACGCGAACTAGAAGATAACGCAAAATTTCATCGGTAATATTGAAGGTTGATGAAATCTTGGCTGGTGCTTCGGCTGGCAAAGCAACGTTGAAAAAGTAGTAGACAGCAAAATCTTGGCCGTCGATAGTGTAGGCGAGATGTTTCTTGCCTTCGTCTTCGGTTTTGGTGATTTTGCCGCCGGCTGTCTCGATGGTCTTTTTGACCTTGTCGAGGGCGGGGTCTATGTTCATCTCGAGGTCGGGATGAAACAAGACTGTGAGTTCATAGTCTTTCATGAAAACTCCTTTGGTTAAAGCAGATACTGTTCTTCGTCTTACCGTAAGGCGAGTTGACATACCTGCTGAGCTGATATTGGGGTAATTATATCACAGGTTGAGCAAAAGATAAAGGGGTATGCTTGTTTATATAATCCATCATCTCTCGGGAGCTCCGTGATGTGGTAATTAATTTTACCACATCACTCCGCCCCTTCGGCGGCAAAATCAAGGATTTTGCCTTTACGTCCCTCGAGATTGATGAATTATATAAACCTTCCTATCACTGTGCCGATGCATCGCGCGCATTCGGAGAATCTCAAACTAGTTTGAGATTCTCACTTACCCAGCTAGCGCATCTAGTTGCTAAAGCAACTAGATTGCGTCGCGCTCGTTCGGAAAATCAAACACAAGTGTTTGATTTTCACTCACTGAGCTAGGTTATCAAATTCTTCCATGGAAGAGATGAGGACGTCGCGAGGCTTGTTGCCGTTTTGGGGGCCGATGACGCCGATGTCTTCAAACCAAATGGCGAGACCAGAGACAAAGCCGTGGCCTTTGCCAAGGTACGTCTGGAGCATGGCGGTACTGAATTTGCCTTTATTCAAGGAGATTTCGACGGCTTTTCGGACGATGGGATCGTTCGGGTCGAACTTGCGGCCTAGGCCATCCATGTCGCCAGAACTGCCGCCCATACCTTTGATGGAAACTTGTTGAGAAATTACTTCGTCGTTGTATTCTGGTGGACGCTGACTACGGAGGAAGTCTGTGACTTTACTAATGTCATCATCTGATGCCCAGGCGCCCTGGATGCGGCGTGGCTTGCCCATCATTTCGGTGGTGAGGAGAAGCATATCACCTTTACCGAGAAGCTTCTCGGCGCCACCTTGGTCTAGCATGATACGGGAGTCCATTTGAGAGCCGACTGCAAAGGCAATACGGCCTGGGATGTTGGCTTTGATGAGACCAGTGATAACTTTGACCTCTGGACGCTGGGTGGCGAGCACGAGGTGGATACCGGAGGCACGACCCTTCTGGGCGATGCGAACGATAAGCATTTCGAGGTCTTTGCCAGCCATCATCATAAGGTCGGCCATCTCGTCGATAATAATGACGATGTATGGCATTTTGCCCTCTTTTTCGGGATTTTCGTTTTTGGCCATTTTGGCGTTGTAGTCAGCGATGTTTTTGACTTTTTCTTCGGCCATTAAGGTGTAGCGGCGCTCCATTTCGCCGACGGCCCATTTCATGGCAGAGAGAGCTTTGTCGGTTTGGGTAATAATAGGGGTAAGAAGATGAGGAATGTCCTGATATTGAGCCATTTCGACTTGCTTTGGATCGACGATGATGAGCTTCATATCGGAGGGGGCGTTACGGTAAAGGAGTGAGCTGATCAAAGTGTTGGTCATGACTGACTTACCTGAACCGGTGGTACCAGCGATGAGGAGGTGAGGCATTTTGGCGAGGTTCGCTACGACGGCTTTACCTGAGATGTCTTTCCCGACTGCAAAAGCAAGAGGGTCGGTGGTTTTTTTCCATTCGGGAGCATCTAGGACGCCTCTCAAACGTACGTCGGCCGAACGGGCATTTGGGATTTCGACACCGACAGAGCGAGTGCCGGGGATGGGGGCCTCGATACGGATTTTGTCGACGGCGAGATTGAGGGCTAGCTCCTTGTCGCGGGCGAGAATCTTGGAAAGGTTGACGCCTGCAGGAGGCTTCATGGTGTATTGGGTCACGCGAGGGCCAACGTTGGCGCCTTCCATTTCGACATCGATGCCAAATTCGGCAAGGGTGGTTTTGATAATATAGGCGTTTTGCTGAATGTTGCCGGCGTCAGCTGGGGATTGCTTTTTTTCGAGAAGCTCGACGGATGGCATTTTCCAATCGGGGTCGTTTACCGCAACGAGGGCAGTGGGCTCTTTTTCTTTGGCTGGCTCGGGAGGAGTTGGGGTCTTGATGTTGTTTTTGTGGAGAAGACGACCGCCTTTTGTAGGAGCTGCTTGAGGTTCCTGGGCGCCAACGCCTGAGTTGACTTTGATTTCGAGCTGACCGAGTTTTTTGGGTTTTTTGTCGTCGTCTTCGTCGCTGGCTTGTTTTTTGCCTGGCTTGACGATGTTTTTGGTGCCTTTAAACATGGTGATGGGGGAGATTTGGAGGATAAAGGCGAGAGTGATGAAAACGAGTAAAATATATATACAAATCACAAAAGCCTGGTCGAGAGCCTGAGTGAAGATGCCGTTTAGCCAGCCGCCGACGATGCCGCCGTTGTACCAAATGGCGCCGATGCCGGCGAGCCATAGGAGCATGAGAACCGAGGCGATGTAGACTGGAATCGCGACGCGGTTATTCTCGGAACGGAAGATTTTGACGGCTAGATAAATAAGAATAACTGGGATGAAATAGGTCGCAATGCCGAGGCCCTTCGTGATGGTGTCGTGGACGGCGTTTAGGGCGGAGCCGCCGTGACCGAACCAGGTGATAACGAAAAAGAGAGAAAGTGCAATCATGAGGACGGCAACGGTTTGGCGCCAAAAACCGCCGGGGAGTTCGTGTTCGACAGGGGCTTCTTTGGTGCGTCTAGTGGCCTTGGCTGACCTTGTTGAGCGTTTTTTTGGGGTTTTTCTTTTGCTTGTTGCCATATTCTATATTATAGCACACTTTAAGGATAAGCACAAGGGGTATATTTCCGGTTTGTTGAGGATTATTTGGGGTTTTTCGGAAGCTTTTTTCGTGTTTTTCGATAGGCCTTGTGTTTTTTATGATTTATTGTATAATAGTAATGTGGTGGGTTTATCGGTACCTTAACAGCGTTTTAGCGTGTTTTGCGGTTTGGTTTGGTCGTCTGTTGGCGGTTATCTTTGATTGATTGCCCTGGCTATCTTGGGCGGCTAGACCAAACCGCGGAACGGTCCGCGGCGAAATTTATGGCCGGCGGGCGATAAACGCTAAGGAGGAACTATGAAACTTTCAGTTCTGATGAAAAACAGCATCGAGGTAACTGGGAAAACGCTGGTGGGTTGGCCAAAAAAAGGGCGTAAAAATACGACTCTTGATATGACCAAGCTCGCCTTTAAGTTTGACGGAGAATACTCTGTACATAATAATGTAATTTGTTTTGTGCATAAATACAGAGTATTTGTCACTCCTTTTACTCGGCAGCGTATGGCAACACTTGATGATGCCGGCTTTTGCCCAAATAACTTCAATGTGCCATTCTCTAACGGGGAATTTCCCATCAACGAACGAAAAAAATGGGATAAGTTGATGGTGGAAGCCCGTGGGGCAAACTATCCCGATTACGAGAATGAGTGCATTAAGTGGGCTGAAAAGCACAACATCCTGCCGCTCAAGAAGGACACTATGAAAATGTGTTTCCGAATTCCATTTAGTGGTGTCCCGGTGGAGTACTCTGATCAGATTGGATCTCGTGAGGCCCGGATTTACCCCGCATGTAAGGAGTGCGTCGTAGACGCCGCGGTTCTCGAGAAAATCGGAACGTTTTGCCAGAACGACAACATTGTGGCATTTGTGTACCGCGATGGTCACACCTATGTTACGCGTGGGCTCTGGATCCTGGATGAGCTTCGTGAGGCGGGGTACAAAGAAGGCTATCTCTTTGTCCCGTTTAGCTGGGGAGAAGTAATTCTTGATCCGGTGCTTAGAAAAAAGTGGGAAGAGATCTGACAAAATGTTAACATTTTGTCAACACTCATTATTAACCTCCTTGTTGAACCCTCGGCCTCCGCACTTCGGTGCGGAAAAGGCCGGGGGTTTTTCATGCGTGGAAAAGGCCGGAGGGTTTTCATGCGCATGATTTACGTGATTCTCTTTTCGTGGTATAATGAGTAGAGATTGGACCGTCGCCAAGTGGTAAGGCACTGGGTTTTGGTCCCAGCCTTCGCAGGTTCGAATCCTGCCGGTCCAGCCAATTCGAGTTAAAAGCCGCCAATGCGACATTTTTCTTGCCTCGCTCGGTCAATAACCGCACTTCGGCAAGAGAAAATGCCGTCTTGGTGGCTTTTATTCTCGAATTATCAGTTGGATGGGCAGGATGAGAACCGAAGGTTCGGACGCCGTAGGAGGTAAGCAAAAATCCCAAATCTTGTTTGGGATTTTTTGAACCGACGCCCGGCGTAGTGGGCGAGCGAAGCGAGGCCACGAATCCTGCCGGTCCAGCCACGAAGAAAAAAATAGCGAGCTTGCTCGGTATTTTTTTTCGACGACCAGTCCTGGATGTTAGTCCCGCCTCTGATAGTATAATTATTGTTTGGGGTTGCTATTTTGGGCTTATGGTATATAATAAAAACATAGCTAGTGCAGTTCTAGGATTACACTAGCCATGGTTTGGGTCTAGTCCGTTACTTTCGGACTAGATTTTTTCTTCGGCTCCCTCGCCGCAAAGATAGTCTTACGGTAACCTGTAATCGCCATAATGGGAAACTAACTACCATCTCGCACTCCCTTCCGAGCTTCTGGCATGCCTAGAATAGCTGTTTAGTGAAGCTCCACACCCCCACGAGCATAAACTCGTGTCAACCTACACTAAACACCGAAGCCATCCCACACTATCTTTAACACAGGGGCAAATTAATTACAACCTCAATTTTGTAAATTGCTTGCATAAGAGTTTTGATGGGTGTGGTTGATCTGGTATAATTCTTAAAAATAGCGTTAATGGGGACAATGTATGATAAGGATAATCGCTGGGGGAAAGAAAAATACGGGCTGGTGGGCGGAGGCCTGTGGTGAATACGAAAAAAGACTAAGGAAACCCTTTGATATCAAGTGGGAGTTTGTGGATGAGGAGAAACTAAACAAAAAACTCGAAGATTGGCCTTTTTCAAATAGTGACTACGTCATTTGTTGCGATGAGCGTGGTAAAAATATATCATCGGGTGAATATTCTGATTTGCTTAGTCGGGCGTTTGTTGATTCGCGAGATGTAGTAATTCTGATTGGTGGGGCGTATGGGTTTTCGGAGAACACAAGAGAAAAGGCAGATTTTGTGTGGAGTTTTTCCAAACTAGTGTTTCCGCATGCCTTGGCTAGGGTGATGGTTTGCGAGCAAATTTATCGTGCCTACCAAATTGCGATTGGGGGCAAATATCACCACGAGTAATATTCATTTGGTGATATATTTTTATATGATATAATTGTCTTTATGAAAATACTCGGGATAGAGACGAGCTGCGACGAGACCGCAGCGGCCATAGTTGAGGATGGGACTAAGATTTTGTCTAACGTGGTGGTTAGCCAGATTGATATTTTTGCTGAGTATGGTGGCGTGATCCCGGAGGTGGCGGCGAGGTCGCATCTCGAAGTGATGCTGCCGGTGATTGATAAAGCGCTTGAGGATGCTTCGTGCACCTGGGATGATATTGATGCGATTGCAGTGACGCATGCGCCTGGGCTACTGGGATCGCTCTTGATTGGTTCGCTGACGGCGAGGACTCTCGCAATACTCCATGATAAGCCTCTATATGCAGTACACCACCTAAAATCACATGTGTATGCAAATTGGCTGAGGGCACTTGAATCTGAAAATACTCCTTTTCGGAACGCCCCCTCAGGCCCGTCGTTACGGGCTTCGGTCGCTCCGAGTTTGCCACGTCGGCAAACAGGCTCCTCAGAAGAGTATTCTTCAGATTCTACCCCTCAATTTCCATTGCTGGCCCTGGTGGTTTCGGGAGGGCATACGCAGATTTTGTATATGCGGGGGCATGATCAGTTTGAAATTGTGGGGACGACCAAAGATGACGCTGTGGGGGAATGCTTTGATAAGGTAGCAAAAATACTGGGTCTCCCCTATCCTGGTGGGCCGGCGATTGCGAAGGTAGCAAAAAATGGCGACGCTCGCAAATATAGGTTTCCTCATCCTAAGGTGGAGGGGCTCGGGTTCTCGTTTTCGGGACTCAAAACTGCCGTGCTTCGTGCCGTGCAAAAAGAGGTAGGGGTGCCAATTTCTTATCCGTCCCACAAGCTAAAAGATCTTTTGAAAGACGAGCAGGTGGCAGATTTTGCTGCTTCGTTCCAGAATACTGCTGTGGATATTCTCTGCGAAAAATTGAAGCTGGGGCTCGAAATGTATCCTGACGTCAAGTCAGTGGTTGTGGCTGGTGGGGTAAGTGCCAGTGAGGCTCTCAGGGAAAAGTTGCCGGAGGCATTTTTCCCTGCTCCTTCGCTATCTGGGGATAACGGAGCGATGGTGGGGGCGGCATGTTTTTATGAAATCCAGACCGGCGCGGAGCCGGTGGATCCGTATAAGCTCAATATTTATCCGAGGATATCGATCGAGAATTAGTTGTCACTCTTTAAATTTTGGAGGTTTTGAAAAGATGATTGGCGAGTTTGCCCATAAGAGTTTTTAAGATTTCAAAGATGACAAAGGCGACAACGATGGTGGTTAGAGTCGTAATGAGGCCGGCTGGAGTGAGGAAAACAAAATCAAAGAAGTTGTGGAAGAATGGGATGAGGAAGGCACCAATTATGACTACAATGATAGCCGCGAGTAGGCTGGCGCGGAGGCGGTTTAGCGGGCGAGAGATCCAGTAGATTAAAATAAGGTCAATAGCAAAGGTAACAAAGACTGCGGTGGTGCCAAGATCGCTGGATGGGAAGACGCCGAAATGTGCAAGGAGCGAAACTGCGAGCATAGCAATTGAAATAGTGAGGCCGACTGGGACGGAGTATTCGATAATGTTGCGAGCAAAGCGATTTTTGATTCTCTCAGTGTTATGTTCGAGGGCTAGAATGAGACCTGGGAAGCCGATGCAGGCGAAATTGAGGAGCGACATTTCGACCGGCGAAGAGAACGGGTATTTGATAGAGACAAAGATGAAAATGACGGCGAGGATACTGGCGTAGACGGTTTTTGCGAGAAAAAGGGTGGTGGAGCGTTCGAGATTGTTGATAGATTGGCGGCCTTCGTCGATGACGCTTGGGATTGATTCAAAACCTGAATTTAAAAGAACCAGCTTGGCGCTGCGCCGGGCGGCGTCGGAGCCCTCACCAATAGCAATTGAAACATCGGCTTCTTTCATGGCTAAAATGTCGTTCACGCCATCACCAGTCATGGCCACAGTGCTGCCGTTTTTTCGCATGGCACTTATTAATGACTTTTTTTGCGATGGTGTGACGCGAGTAAAAACGTTGTACTGTTTGACTAAATTATCGTAATTGATATTGTCTAGGGTTGAAAGGTTGACGCCGGAAATGTTTTTGACGCCGACTCGAGAGGCGATAGATTCAACTGAATCTAGATCATCACCAGAGATGATTCTGATATCAATTTCATTTTTGTAGAAATAGCTGATAATTTGTTTGGCGTCGGGTCGAATTTCATCTTCCAGGCGAACGAAGCCAAGCAAAGTATCTTTTGATTTGGTTGATGCTGGTTTTTTGACTACTGCTAGGGTTCGATAGGTGCCGGCGGCGAATTTGACTTTATTGATTATCTCTTTATCGTCGGTTACGAAATCAATGGCGCCGAGAAGGTAGGAGTCATTTTTGGTTTTGATACCAGAGTATTTGCGGTCGGAGGAAAAATCGATGGTTTCTGTAATACCTTCTATTTCCTGCGTATTTGCGGTTCTGGCGAATTTTCTTTTCAAGGCGGTTATGGTTGCATTTTCTGTGGCTTGGTGGCTTAAAATGGACGCTAGGGCCTTTTCAAAGGATTTTTCTGTGGGGGTAAAGTCGTGGACCGTCATGCGCCCGGTCGTGAGGGTGCCGGTCTTGTCTAGGGCGATGGTGTCTACACGGGCGAGAGTTTCGACGGAATAGAGGTCCTGTACGAGCACTTGGCGTTTGCTTAATCTAATGGTGGCAAGGGCGAGGACGCTTGAAGTCAGGAGAATGAGGCCTTCGGGGATCATGTTGATAAGTGAGGCTACGGTACTAGTGACCGCCGTAGTGGTATCGGTATCGGCTACACGGAAGCGGCTCCAGAGCACCAGGGCGCCGATGGGGATCAGGGCAATCGAAATATATTTCACGATATTGTTCATGAGAGTGAATAGTTTGGAATTGGCTGTTTTTACGGTATGAGCGGTGGATTGAATCTTGTTCAGGGCGGAATCCTTCCCCACTGCGATGGCTTTGGCTTTACAGGTGCCAGACACGATAAATGAGCCTGAGGTGAGTTTGTCGCCTTTTTGTTTGACTATATTATCTTGCTCACCGGTGACGAAGGCTTCGTTTACTTCGACTCTTCCCTCTTTAACCTCGCAATCTACCAGGATTTGGTCGCCAAGTGAAAAAATGATGATGTCGCCCTTTACGATATCTTTGCCTTCGATTTGATGAGTTTTGCCCCCTCTTAACACCGTTGGCTTTTGTTCGGAAATGAGGCGCATTTTGTCTACGGTGCGTTTGGCGCGGACTTCGTTTACGATGCTAATCAGAGTGTTTGCAATAGCAATGAGGATAAAAAGGAGATTTTTGTAGCTGCCGACGATGATAATGAGGATAGCGAGGATGAGGTTGACAAGATTAAAGATCGTCAAGGTGTTCTTGAGAATGATTTTTGGGATGGTGTTTTTGTTTTTTGAGGGGACGGAATTCGTCTCGCCGTTTTTGATGCGAGCTTCAACCTCTTTTTCCGATAGACCCTTTAGTTCCATATTTTCATTATATCACGATGGGGTCAATGTAGTGGTTGGTTGCAGTTGTCCCCTGTTTGTGTTATGATTATCTCTGGTACTATTGTTCTTTACAAATGAGGAGGTGTTCTGATGCAGTTTTTTAGAATTGAAGTGAATTTTCTTGGCTTATCCAAGAAGGCCGTCAAAGACGTTTTGAAGGTTTCTAAAAGGAACCGCTATATTTGCGCTAGAGGTACCTGGGAATTGCGTAGAAAAGGGTCAGCCCTTGGACCGAGTAATACTAAGATGATTTCTTATCAACTCGTCACTCCACTGATAAATATCTATGAAATTGGTGTTTTGAAGGACGTTTTGACTTCTCTTTATGAGGAGGCTGGAAGTATTATTTTGGATAATGAACCTTTGAAAATTCATTTTCTGGGTAAGTTTCGGAATGGCCTCGCTCGCAGGATTGTGTATGATCTGGTCTCTGAGAATAAATTCATGCATACTTTGATTATGTATCGGAGACATTATTCTGCTCTCAAATTCGCTTCGGAAATTGTCACTAATGACGAGGAAGTATTTATCCCTTATACTATTTACTTCAGTGCCGTCAAAAATGGGGCTGTCGCGATTATGGTCGATGAGCTGATCTCTGAGATTCTTCTTCGAGGCGCTCAGCCTGAATAGTTGTACTTTAAAGGTACCGACTTTGTGGTCGGTACTTTTTGTTTTGTTGGTGGGGTTATTTGCGGTGTTTGATTTTACTTAGGAATTGGTGAAGGGTGAAAAATGTTTGGTTAACTGGGAGTTCGAAGGTGCCGACTAGTTCGACGACCTTGCCTGTCTCGTCGGTAGTAAAGCCTTTTTTAAAGTCGTAAATACCGTAATCTTTATCTGATTTGTTGGGGATGCCACTGATCCCGTAGAAATTATAAACCTTGAATTTGTGCTCGCAGGCGTATTTGATCATGTGCCATTGGATGAGATATTGAGCGTTGTACTCTTTCATGTATTTTTCGTCGGAGCCAGAGAAGAGATATACCACCTCGTCGCCATAGAGTATAAACATGGCAGCCGACAGGGGTGTGCCATCTGGGGCTTCAGCGAGGATAAATTTGATTTCCTCTTTTTTGTGGAAGAGATCGTACATTTTTTCGTAATAGCTTAGGGGTTTGTCGGTAAAATTGCGGCGTTTGCTGGTGGATTCGGTGATTTCTTTAAAGATGCTCAGTTCTTCCCTTTTTAGTTCGCGGATTTTGACGCCGGTTTTTTCGGCTTTTCGGATGTGGTTCCGCGTGTTTCTCTTGAGGTCGGCAAATAATTGGTCTTTTGTTTTATTTTTTAGAGTTAGGGTAAAGAGGTATTTTGGCATGCTGCCGGTGATTTCTTTGAAACCATTTAGTTTGAGATTTTTTAGAGCATTTTTGTGATTAAAGCCGTTTTCCTTCGGCTCGCCGTCACGGCCACGTTCGACCAGTTCGTAATAGGGGTCAATTACCAGGGTGTAACCATTGTGGGTCTTGATGTAATGTCTGAGGTTTTTGAAGAAATAGTTGGTGAGGACTGTGTCTTCGAGGTCAACTAGCGGACCTCCTGGGGCAAAATATGTGGATTTGCCGAGGAAGGTGGGCTTTGCAACAAGCATTGAGGCGGCTTTGATTTTGCCTCCTTCTTCTACGCCGAGATAATATGGGGTCCAGCCGTTTGATTCGCGATACTCTGCGATTTCCTTGGTCTGCATAAAGGATTTGTAGGGGGATTTTCTGGCAAATTCTTCGAATTGGTCTTTTTCTAACGTAATGAAGTTCATGGTTTTATTATATCACTTGTTTTTGGGATTTGATCTTTTGGTGATTTTAGTGTAGTTTTCTTCTGATTTTTCTGATAAAGGAATAGAGGTGATATTTGAAGGGGCTTAGGATGATGTCGTGGGTGCCGGCGAAATCTTTTTCGTAGCCTTGGAACGTCTTCTTGAAGTTGGTAAAGCCAGCCCAGGGGTGGCTCTTCGGGGCGCCTTCGGGGGCGATCCCCCAAAAATCAAAGGTTTTTTGGTTCTTTGCCTTGGCATCTTTTATGAGCTTGATGGTGAGAATACCGGTAGCATGGAGTTTGCGGCCAAGGTCGGACTGAGCACCCTGGAGGTTGTACCTGGTGGTTTTGTCGTCAAAAACTAGGCCTGCGGCGACAATCTCTGTTTTGTTTGTCTCGGGGTCTTGATACTTTGCCAGATATAGAGTTGCAAAGGGTTGGGCTAATTCGGTTTTTAGATAATTCTCTGAGAAGGTACTTATTCCCTTTTCCTTGGCTAGGGCTTGTTGGAGCCACAAAAGATGTTTAATATCCTCTGGATTATGAGATTCTTCGATAATAATTCCCTTTTTTTCGGCGTTTTTGTAATAGCGGAGGAGCCTACTGGGGAGTTTTTGGTTTAGCTCATCTTCGGAGCCTTTGAGGTCAAGCAGCCAGGTTTCCTTGGGGTTTAGGTCGTGGGATTTTTTGGTGTTTTTCGGCATATATGCTGTGAAGTTTTGGTCTCTTGGTTCGACCCTGATGAAAATGGCTTGGTGTGATTTTGCGATTTCTTGGAGTTTTTTGTAGGCTTTATTAAATGCGGATTTGCTGTCGTATACTGGGCCATATGGCAGATAAAGGTAGTTTCCAACAGGGGTAGATTTAATAATTGCAAGAAATTTGTAGTCATCGGTTTCTTCGTAGATGGATTTTTCTTTGAGGTCTTCCTGAAGTTTATGCCAGGCTTTTGATTGTGTAATTGGAATTTCCATACTCATATTATAGCATGTGTTGCTGTGAAATTGTTTGACTTCATAAGCATTTTATTTTATGCTTATGCAAAATTTCCGGTTTTTGGGTATTTTGCCGGTAGTTTTTCAAATTGTTCCCTGTTTTAGCGTTAAAGTTGTGGAGACTTGCCTTATATTCTTGGTTGCTAAAACTACTCCCAATTGCCTGACGACAATTGTTATTTTGATTTTAGCTTAGGCTTTTTGGTTTGTCAAGTGCGGTTGCTAGATGAAGCGTGTGCTAGTGCAAAGGGAAGGGAATTAAAATTTTCATGCTTTTTGTGGATAATTCTTGTGCATTTGTTGTTTATAATTATGCTTTTTTGTTTTGTCTTTTTGGTGGTCATATTTTATAATTGGGGTATGGCTTATATTCGGAAATTCAAGACGACTTCTGGAGCGACTGGCGTGCAGGTATGCTACAAGGAAGGGAATAAAGTGGTGAAGACTGTGCATGTCGGATCGGCCTCTTCTGATGTGGCACTAGCGAAGCTCCTTCGCAAGGCACAGGGGATCATTGATGCTGATAAAAACCCTCTGTTTAATTTAGATAAATTTAACAAAAAAAACCCGGACTGATTTGTCCGGGTTTTTTGGGGTGCTTGATCGGTGTCGGCCTGACCAAAAGCCCTACGGAACTACCCCGCAGAATTACTGCCACTTTTTTAGACTTTGGTTGGTCTGTCTGACGGCTAGTTTATCAATTCGTCGAGACGCTTTTTGGCGCCTTCGATACGAATAGATATATGCTTCATCTGGTCATTCAAGAAGATGATGTCCTTTTTGTAGGCATCCTGCAACTTCTTGTCGCCCACGGCTTCGTCGATCTTTCTTTGAGCTTTGGATCTCTCGTGATCGACGTGTGCTTTGTCGGCATAGGCCAGTTCAAGCTCGTCTTCTGCCATCTTGATGGCAAGGGCTTTTACCCTGTTTGCTGTTTCGGCCCCCAGAGCTTCGACATCGAGTTGGCCTTCGCCATACTCAGTCACCCACTGTCTGAGCTTGTACAGCTCGGCGTGCTCGTACGATAACTGGCGAATTTTTTCCTGAATTGTTTCATCCAGGGCTTCGCGGATATCGATACGAAGCTCATCCGCGGTGCGGCCTTTCTTGACATAGTCGAATACGCCGCAAACCGCAGCCAGTATGACAAGTAGCATTATTGCCAATATTGATATTGCTATCGTGAGGAATGGTGCTATACCTGCCATAGCATGCGTGTTTTCTACGATTTCCTGCAACAGTTTTAATTTTTCCATGTTCCCTCCTTATGCTTCTCCCTCTTGGGGATGTATCGTAGGTTGACACTTAATCAACCCATCAAACAGGGAACAAGGCATCCTTTTTTCACTGTTTGACAGGTTGATTTGCACTCCCAAATTTTAAGGTGCTCCGCTTATTCTATCATTTACAGGGGTGTTTGTCAAGTTTGGATTGTTGACTACTACTTCTGTTTATGGTATTATACCCTGATATAGCCTTTTGGCTTGCAAAATAGGTGGGGCGTACGTTTACAGTTTGGGAACATTTGTCTGTTCGTATCGCCTGGAAAGTTTTTAAAGGAGGAACTATGGAAATGATGAAAAGAATGTTTGTGGTGAAGGTATGGGATGTTATGTGCTTTGAAGGGGGTGAGGTCTATGAGTAGGCTCGGCGTTGTTTCTCTTACTTTTGATGACTACCTCAGACGAAGAGACCCCTTTTCTTCGCGTTTTCGCGAGGTGGTGATTACCCATGATTGCAATATGTCATTTGTCGACATTTGCAATGTGCTACTTCGGTGGCATGGAGAGCTTGGGGTTTATCTTAGCTGCATTGCTAACGGCGTTAAGTCGTTTGAGACTGAGGACGGGACTTTGTTTATGGTCTCGATACCGTGCGCTTGTCTTAGCTACAACGAAACAAATTGGCTAAAAAACTACCTGGACGCCATTATCTCTGATACGCCTACTTTTCTGATGGAGAAAATCAGTGGATGGTATGGCCTCTCTGATGGAATAATTAGCCTCACTATCTCTCTAGCGCCTATGCTTGATTATTCTCTCGATATTGAGCCTAAGAGCGACGATACGTGTGAGGTCACATTTAGCGCTAATGCTTGCTATCACTATTTTATCTCTGGTGATGAGATTGATGAGGAGATTAACGCTACTTTTTATGACGACGTAAAGGAGGCTCTTGATGAGTTTGAGAGGTCCCATCAAGATTTGGATTTAAGGGCTGAGGAGCCTATTTTTATTCCAAACGAGGAGCTTTGCTGGAATGAAGGTGGGGCGGTTTAGAGACAAATGCAACCAAAAAACCGTGGCCTAATGGGGCCGCGGTTTTTTATGGCAAAAACCCTAGCTTGGCGCTAGGGTTTTAAGGTACTGGGGGCTGGATTAGGAGCTTAACCTGTCAGCTTATCGGCTTATTGGCCGAATCTTTCTGCTTCTTCTCGAGAGAGGAAGAAGTGGATGCCTTTGGCCATGTTGGTCCTCCGATCGTCAGAGAACTCTGCCTCTGCAACCATTTCGCCTACTTTGTAGGTGATTTTGGGGAAGATCCAGCCAACGGCTTCTTCGCCTTCGAAGGACGTCCCGTCTGAGTGAGTGATCGACAGGACTCTGGCCTTGTCGCACCGGCATTGGCGCGATGTGGAGTTCACACGTCTGGCGTCTGCCGGGATTTCGAGCATGGCTATGAGTGGGGCCCCATCCCCGACTCCTTTGACTTTTTTGTAGCCAATAATCCTGCCTGGCAAGCAGCGGTTCGGCACGATTTTCGATAACGCTGCGTCATCAATCGTGGCGTTATCCAGTACAGCGTAACTCCACAACTTGCGGGTCAACGATACGTCGTCGTCAAGGATAACCTTTCGAAGACCTGCGCCAGAAAGTGACGCCTGCTTGAATAACGCTTCTCTTAGGTCGGCGCCATCGAGGGTAGCGAAAAACAAATCTGTTTCGAAAAGGTTCGCTCTTCTTAAGTTGGCATTTTTTAAAAATACCCATCTCATTAATGCACCCTCGAATCTGGCATTTTCAAGGTTCGCTCCGCCAAAATCCGCAGAGCGCAGATTGCATCCTGAAAAATCTGTGTTTTTTAGGTTTGCGCCTGCGAAAATGGCCTCCGTCAGTTTTATGCCGTCAAATTTGATGCCGGACAAATCCATGTTGGAGAAATTCGCTCGTTTGCCAACGCCTTTTTCCAGCCACTCTTGGTGTTCTGCTAGTGTTTTTTGCAGTTCATCTTGTTTTATCATTTGTAACCCCCTTACAAACTGTGCAAAGTCCCTCAGTGTTACTTCCTTTTCATTTAACCACAAAAATGCGAGATAGGGAAGCATGAGGGACATGAAATTAGTTTTTATCAAAAATACAAGTGGCTACCTCTGATATTTTGTGCATTATGCAGCTATTTGATTATGTCTAGCTCGGCTTTGAGGCGGGCGATGAGGGCCTCTTTTTCTTTGATTTGGTCTTCGGTCTCTTTGACGAGGTGGGCGGGGGCGCGGTTGACGTAATTTGGGTTGCTCATGCGGGCATTCAAGGCATCTAGCTCACGGCCAACACCTAGGATACGCTCGGTAAGGGTGTCTCTGTACTGTTTGACGACTTTTTCGGGAACGTCCAGATAGAGCTCGTGATTGGCGAGGGCAAGCCTGAGGCCGCGCGGAGAGCCTTCTAGGGAGCTGATGCTTGGGACTTTGGTGAGAGCCTGAATGAGAAGTTGATTATCCTCTATAAGACTGTCATTGTCATATAGCAGGCTATATTTTTTGGCGTTATTGGTGCCTGGGAGGGCCGTAAGGGTGCCTCTAACTTCAGACACGATAATTCTTATGTTTTCAAATTCTTCGGCCGAAATGGGGTCATATTTTAGCCTGGCGGGCCATTTCGTAGTGGCGATAAAGCCTTTGGTCCAGCTGAGGTTTTGCCAAATAGTCTCGGTGACGAATGGGGCAAAGGGGTGAAGAGCGATCAGGAGTGTTGTGAGGGTAGTCTTTAAGAGTCCGGTGTTTTTGTAGATTTTTTGAGATTCGAGGAACCAGTCGGCGTATTTGTCCCAGATGGTCTGGTAAAGTGTCTCGACAGCTTCAGCAAAGCGGTAGTTTAGCATATCATACTCAACCTGGTCTAGGCAGCTGTTGATCTCGCGACAGATCCAGTCTTCGCCCATGTTGAGGGTGGTATAAGGCGCCAAGGATGCGTCTTTCTCGGAACGCTCCCTCAGGCCCGTCGTTACGGGCTTCGGTCGCTCCGTAATCGCCCCGTCGGCGATTATGCTCCTCGAAAGAGCATCCTCTGGCGCCCCTGCATCCCCCTCATCCTCGGTCGTAACTTCCGGAAGCCCTTCGAGGGAGGTATCCCCGGATTCGTTACCAGCTGCATCATCAACGAGGGATTGAATGAGGCGGGAGATGTTCCAGAGCTTGTTGCAGAGGTTGCGGCCAGAGATGACGCTGTTTTCGCTGAAAGCCTGGTTCATGCCGGCGGAGCGGCCGCGGAGAATGCCGAGACGGAAGGCGTCTGAGCCGTATTTGGCGACAAGGTCCATAGGGTTGATCACGTTGCCTTTGGATTTACTCATTTTTTGGCCGTGAGAATCGAGGACGAGGCCGTGGAGATATACTTCTTTGAATGGGACTTCGCCAGTGACGTAGAGGCCCATCATGATCATGCGGGAAACCCAGGCGAAGAGGATGTCAGCGCCGGTTTCCATGACGTTTAACGGGTAATATGGATTGAAGTTTTCTTCGGTCCAGTTGGTACAGATAATCGGCCAGTGGCTTGACGAAAACCAGGTGTCAAAGGTGTCTTCGTCGCGGACGTATCTGACGCCAGCTTTTTCGATCTCTTTTAAATTGGTGCGGCGGTCAAAAATCCAATCTGGTTCGTCGGTGGCGTCGGGGTTTTCTTTTCTGAACATTGGAATGGCAATACCCCATGGGATTTGGCGGGAGATATTCCAGTCTTTGAGGTTTTTATAGTAATTAAGAAGGACGTTTTTCTTGTTTTCGGGGTGGAATTTGATTTCGCCGGCCTCGATGTGCTTGATGGCTACGGCGGCGAGTTTTTTAACATCGACAAACCATTGTTCCTTCAAGGTTGGTTCCAAAACCGTGTCACACTTGTAGCAATGCGCGACAGTGTGAGTGATTTTGTGTTCACCTTTTAAGAGACCTTGTTCTTTCAAATCTTTTAAGACTTGTTTGCGGCAGTCTTTGGTGGTGAGATCGTAGTATTTCTCGGGAACATTGATCATTTTGCCGGACTCGGAAATGACCTGGATGCGCTCTAAGTTGTGGCGTTCGCCTACTTCAAAATCATCAAAATCGTGGGCTGGAGTGATTTTGACAACGCCGGTGCCGTATTCGGGGTCGGCGTGTTCGTCGGCGATGATCGGGATGGTGCGATCAGTGAGGGGAAGTTTGATTTGTTTGCCGACGAGGTCTTTGTAGCGCTTGTCTTCGGGGTTAACAGCGACAGCGGTGTCACCAAAGAGAGTCTCCGGACGAGTAGTACTAACAATCAAAGCTTTGCCTGAATCATCTGCTAGTTTGTACTCGATGTCCCAGAGGGTGCCTGGTTCGTCTTTGTGGTCTACTTCGATGTCGGCGAAGGCGGTGCGGTGCTTGGGGCAGAAATTGACGAGTTTTTCGCCACGGTAAATGAGGCCGTCGTTCCACATTTTTTCAAATGTAGTATAAACGCGGTCGATGACGTTTTCATCTAGTGTAAAGGTGAGGTCGTCCCAAGAGCAGGAGGCGCCGAGGGCGCGAAGTTGGAGCTCCATATTGCCGCGTTGCTCTTCTACGAATTTCCATACTCTTGCGTATAATTCGTTGCGATCAAATTCAAATCTAGTGTGACCATGTTTTTCGAGTTCGCGTTCGTAAACGACCCAGGTTTCGAAACCGGCGTGGTCAGCACCTGGGATATACCAGCTGGAATCGCCACGGAGGCGATGATAACGGATGAGGGAATCCTCGAGAGCCACTGTGAGACCGTGACCAATATGAAGATTGCCATTGGCGTTTGGGGGTGGCATGACGATTGAATAGGTGTTTTTTTGGATGTTTTTTTGATTTTCCTCGCGGTCGTCATGGCCGTCACCGTCGTTGTCGACGGGGATAGTAGGGGTGGTCGGATTGAAAATGCCTGCATATTCCCATGCGGCGTAAATATCCGATTCATATTCCCCCGGTTCGTAACTAGATGTTGATTTCATGGTTTTATTATAGCATAATACTCTGTTTTGTGGTATAATATAAGGGTAGTTTGAAGGCTCGTACATTGAAGGGAGGTGAGCTGTTTGGCTCAAGAGGTTTTTTATTCACCTTATGAACTTGGAATTGAGGGCGCTCGCAAAAAAGCGGCAATGCTTAGAGATGAGCATGGATACACTATTATCAATATTGAACCATGCCTTATCTGGCAGGCTGGAGCGTTATCTACTCCTTATGCGAAGAATTATAAGCAAAAGGAGCCCGGATACAGAATCACAGTTGATGACGGCCGGCCCCACTATGACTCAGAATACCCCAATACCGGGGCCGTAAACCTCGATTAAAAAACAAAGTCTCGCTAGATTAGCGGGACTTTTTCCTTGCTTTTATGTTTATTGTTCGGTGTATTCTAAGGTTTGGCGGATTTGTTCGAATTCTTCGGGAGTGAGTTTGAGGTTGCGGCCGTGTTGCCAAGTTTCGTCGTAAGGAAGGAGGTGGACATGGGCGTGAGGCACATCGGTGCCGATGACTTTCCAGAGAGTACGAGCGCCGAGTTTTTCTTCGAGATGTTTAGATAGTTTCTTGACTGTAGTCATTAGAGCCTCATAGTCTTCATCAGGGAGTTCGTAGATTTTATCGACTTCGTTTTTGGGGATGACCAAGGTGTGGCCTTTGGTCTCAGGGTTGATATCAAGGAAAGCGATAGTTTTATCGTCCTCGTAAATTTTGTAGCAGGGTATTTCGCCCTGAATAATTTTTGTAAAAATACTAGGCATGTTTTTCCTTTTTCTTAATAATTAGTTGGTAAATGAGGCAATAAATTGCTACAAAAATGAATGAAAAACCAACAGCGCCAAGCACATCCGAGGTCCAGTGCTTGTTGGCGAGGACGCGGCCTACACCATTTAGTATGACGAAGGCAAGCATGAGCAAATAGAGAACTAAGCAGGCGATTTTGGATTTGATATATTTTGGCAGAATTACTGCCGTGAGCAAGAAAATCGTAGTTACCACCATAACATGGGTGGAAGGGAAAGAGGGTTCGCCAGAGCCGTCCGGGCGGGTGTTTAAGATGAGGAATTTGTCAAAAACTACATAGGTGATAGCCATAAGGGCTAGGGGAAGAGGGAACCAGAGAAGTTCTTTATCTACTTTTTTGAGAGATTTGCGGGAAATCCATTGACAAAGGCCAAGAATTACAAAAATCCCTAGAGTAATTAGTGCTGTTATTAAAATGATGTTGGTTATCTTGTCCCATTGCATAAGTTTATTATAGCACAACAAAAAAAGACCTATTGGTCTTCTAAATCATGGTACGCCCGACAGGAAAACTCATTTGCGCTACGCGCAAATGATACCGGGCTGCCTTGCTCGAAAAATCAAAAGCGAGCTCTTGATTTTTACTCGCTTCGTTGCCCGGGTGAACCTACGGTCCACATCCTATCGGAAATATTATGAAATAAAAATAAGGCCTTTGGCCTTGTTTTTATTTCATGGTACGCCCGACAGGATTTGAACCTACGACCTTTTGCTCCGCAAGCAAACGCTCTATCCAGCTGAGCTACGGGCGCACAATGTAGTGAGTGAGCCGACAATCCTTTAGGGGTTGTCGTCTCATATGTGGATGCTTTGATTAATCGCGACATCCACCTAGAAATTAAATGAGCATCACCAAATATGGTGACGTTTTTTATTATAACATATTTTTTGAATTTTTGTAATTTGTTTTTTACCTTTTTCTGGGGGATTCTTTGTTTTAGATTTGACAAATGATATAATCAGAGCATAAACAGGAATAAAAATGGCAAAAGCAGAACTATTTCAAAAAGACATTCCTAAGGAAGAGCGGATTTTTTATTACGAAAACGAAGAGGATGATCCCATAAAAACAGATGAACAAACCAAAAAAATTGAAGTTGGTTTGCCTGAAGATTATCAGTTTATACCCAAAAATCCCTTGAAGAGACTTTGTGGTTCTATTCTTTTTCGCGGGTTTAAAGTGTTTGGACAGTATTACGAGCGAGGTTTCTGGCAGGCAAAATTCCATGGGAGGGAAAAGTTTAAAAAAGCTCGTGGTAAAGGTTTTATCCTTTATGCTAATCACACAAACCCATTTCACGATGTTTTTGGACCAGCTATTGCGTCAGGCAAGCGTATTTTTACAATTATTAGTCCCGTGAATCTTTTGGTCCCTGGTATTGGTAAGTTTTTGCCCCTTATTGGTGGCTTGCCGCTAGGGAAGAGTAAGGAGGAAAAAGCTGCTTTTAATGAGGCCGTAGATAAGAGGCTTGCACAAAAAAATTGTTTAGTGATTTATCCAGAAGCGCATGTTTGGCCGTTTGCCACAAATATTCGTAAATTCCCGGCGGGGGATCGCTCGTTTAAATATGCCACGCGCAACAATGTGCCTATTTTTACGATGACTACAACCTATCATAAGCGTAAAGATAATAAGCGTGGTAATTTGCCGAGGATGGATATTTATATCGACGGGCCATTTTACCCGGATCCAAAGAAAACTGACGATGAAAATCGCGCTATGCTCGCAAAGCAAGCCTATGAAAGCATGCAAAAAATGAGCAAACATAATACTTACGAGTATTATAAATACATCAAAAAGGCTGATAAGAAAGCCGAGAATAAAACAGGGAAGAAATAGTTTATAATAAAGGTGCTGATTGATTGAAGAATAGGGGAGATTATGATAGAATTAGAAATGGAAGCGTGGCCGAGTGGTTGAAGGCGCACGACTCGAAATCGTGTGGGCTAGCAATAGTCTCGGAGGTTCGAATCCTCTCGCTTCCGCCAGGAACAAAAAGAAAGACCTTTAGGTCTTTATTTTTGTGCCTCTGTCAGGAGGTGCGAGAGGATCCTTATCCTCTCGCTTCCGCTATTTTGGAATATATAGAATCTATCAAGTACCTATTGAGGACTTGATAGATTTTTATGTTTTTTAGCATGTTATAGAATAAACTTTTTGTATTGAAGTTCGAACTTCGTCCAGACACTTCCGCCACGCCCTAGCGGGCGTGCATCAAAAAGCAGGACTCGTTGTCGCTTCGACACCCCTACCCTTCTATATAGCAATATTTTTTATAGGCTCTGTAATTTTTTGTTTTTTATTTATCTGTTATAATGATAATAACAAGGGAAGGTCTAACTAAATTATGGATGATAAATTGGACAAAAGGATTGAGATATATAAAGGGCTTGAGGGGGAGGTGGTTTTTAATGTTGATGCGGATGAAGAGACAATTTGGGCGACGCCTGAGCAGATGGCGAAGGTGTTTGGCGTGCAACGGCCGGCCATTGTAAAGCATCTTAGCAATATTTATAAGAGTGGGGAATTGGTGATGGACCCAACTTGTTCCAAAATGGAACAAGTTGACGCAAGCGGTGCTATCCCCGGACAGAGAAGAACTTGTAAAGAGATCACACAAGTCAAAAAAGAGGGCGAGCGCGTGATACGGCGCAAAACAAAGGTTTATAACCTTGATGCTATTATTTCGGTGGGGTATAGGGTAAATTCGAAGAAGGCAACACAGTTTAGGGTGTGGGCTACTTCTGTTCTTAGACGATATTTGACTCAAGGGGTCGCAATAAATGAACGCAAATTAGAGGCAATACGAGAGAAAAAAGATATCCAAAAACTACATGATGTGGAAGAAATGATGTCGCTCGTTAAGAGACTAACTATGCGGAACGAGTTAGATGCGGGGGAAGCGAATGGGGTGCTCGAAGTGATATCAAAATATGCGGGGAGTTTTGAGACTTTGCAGGAGTTTGATGATGGTCATATAGATTTATCGTTTATGGGCACTAAGAAAAAAATAAAGGAACTGACGGTTGAGATGTGCAAATCCGCCGTGGAAAAGTTGCGCGGTAGCGTGGGTGGCTCTGATTTGTTTGGAAAAGAAAGAAATGGAAGCTTTGAGGGAAATTTGGTAGCAATTTTCCAGAGTTTTGACGGGAAGGAACTATATCCGAGCGTACCTGAAAAAGCCGCGAATTTACTGTATTTTGTGATTAAAGATCATCCGTTTTATGATGGAAATAAGAGAATCGGGGCGCTGCTTTTTATTCTGTTTTTGACTTTGAACGATTGTCATTTGACTAATAATGGCGATACCAAGATATCAGACAAGGCGTTGACGGCGATTGCTCTTCTTATCGCGGAGAGCGAGCCAAAAGAAAAGAAGCTTATCGTAAGCCTTGTGTGCAAACTGTTGGCCTAGACAGAAAAATTAGGACTATAGAGGTATTTGATAGGGAAGATATCTTATGTGATATAATATGGGTATGGAAAAGAGTAATATGTCGAGAGAGAAAAATAAAAACGGTGGACTAAGGGGTAAGTCACAAAAAATCAGGGCTAAACTCCTAAAATCATATTATGGTAACCCGACCAAGGATATGCGCATAATTGCAATCACTGGGACAGCCGGCAAGGTGACTGTGGCGCATTATGTGCATGAGATATTGAAGTCGATGGGCGAGCAAGTGGCGGTACTCGCTAGTGACCAACCATTCAAGATGGGGATGCTACATAAGTTTTTGTCTGATGCCTGGAAGGCAGGCGCCAACTATGTGGTGGTGACGGTTCCGGCCGAGGGTTTGCGTGATAATGTTTTTCATGGACTACCCGTACATGTGGCTGCTATGACTAATTTTGTGACGGCTGGGCTTAAAGACATGAGTGCAGATGAATATGTAGAAACCGAAAAAACGCTTTTTAAAATGAATCCAGATATCGTTGTGCTAAATAGTGACGACAAAAACTATGAGGCTTTTTGTGATTTTAAGGGAAGCAAAAGCACGCTTAGTTATGGCCTGACTAGCCCAGATGTAAAAATCCTTAATTCTAAGCTTTATGCAAAAGGCACCGAAGCGACTCTCTCAATTAACTCTGATATTGTTTCCGTTGCTACTTTTGTAACAGGGGAAACAGCAGTTTCTTATATGGCTTGCGCTGTGACGATTGCACACAGTCTGGAAATAGCTACTCAAAACATTGTCGACGGAATTGCCAACTACGAACCGTAGTTTAAATTTATTAAAATTAGGCCCCGTTTTGGGGCCTTTTTTTAGAATGAGCTGTAATTTTTGGTTATGGATTCAATGTCTGTAATTATTTCTTCGACTACATCCATGATTGGCAGCGAATTCTCGGGGGCATTAATAGTTAAATTAGATGGGTAGGTGATATTTATATTAGAACTAAACTTGTAATAATTTGTATCCTGTTCAATCTTGATGTCGGTGAGGTGGTGAGTGAGGAAACCATCAAATTTAGCATAAATATTTGGGAGAGTTTCGGTGAGGTTGCTGACATTTTCGGCGGAAATGCTAGTATTATGATTTGTATCGATATTATTGCAGCTTGCAAAGTCAGAAACGAGTTTTGTGTCTGAAATCTTGTTTAGATAATCCGCGAGCTTTTGGTTATCAAAGGAAACTTTGTAATATGAGTCGTCGGCAGATGTGGCCTTGACGAACTTGTTATTCATGTAGAGATCGGAAAGTTCGTTGGAATAGCTAGGTTTATTATTTAGCGTATTGATTACACAGTCGTAGGTATTTTGAATATTATCTTTTTGGGATTGATCAATATATTTACTAATGAGTTCATTATCGAGAATATCTTGGATAGAAATTTCTAGCCAATTATCATCAACTTTTTTAATAATGCTTTCGATTTGGGCTTTCGTCTCGGCAATGAGGTTGGTGTTTGTTATTGTGGCCAGACTATCTTGGGAAGTGATTGCTTCCGCTTGGTCTAAACACTCGACGTAAGCATCAAAATCCTCGATTGCCTGGCAGGTCTTATAAGTATCCGAGATTAGGTTCTGTTGGGACAATGATTCCAGATAAGAATCGAGCAGCGAGGAAACCACGTTTTGATAAACTTCGGTAAGTCCACTGGCCTTGATGTAAATTACACCATTTTTTAGCATCGTTTCGCTCAGACCGAGTGAATAGGTCTTGTTTTGATCGGGTAAGGAAATGGTGACAGCGGTTTCCATGGCTTGGTTGTTGTCAGAAGTTTTGGTGTCAAGAGAGACAGTAACTGAGTCAATTGTACCCGTAGTGCTGTTTTTTGTGGTTAGGGTAAAATCTCCAGATACTGCGACTTTGTCGGCATTTAGTAGATTCGCAAATGATTCTGCAGCGATGTTTTCGGGTTGGTTTTTGATGAGTGCAAAAGCAGTAAAACCACCGCCTAGGATCAGGACGAGAACCACTGCAATAATACACGTGATGAGGCCTGTGCGTTTTTTCTTGGGTTCGACTAGGGTGGCTTGGCCGATCGTATCGATTGTTACTTCTTCAATTTCGGTCGAACTTGGTTGGTTTGTAGTTGATTCTTCCTGAGGGGTAGGGGTAGTGTCTTGATCGGGCTCTGGAGTGGTAACTGGAATTGTTCTTGCGGTAGCCTCTTCCGCGGCCGGCGTACTAACCGGTGTGCTAGCCGGGGCCGAAGTAGACTCGGTAGTTGGTGTCGTGTTAGTTTCTTCTGTTATATCTGCAGTATCTGTTATCGGCTGTGTTGTTTTTGTGATGGGATTAGGTGTAGAGCTGCCACCATCACTCATATTATTGTCGTCCATATCTATTCCCGTTTATGTTAATACTATTTTAACATAAAAAGTGAACTAGCGAGGCTTTTTGTAGGCCTTTAGGAGTTTGGTGGCGACTTTAATGTCTTCGAATTCGTGTGGGCCGTTAGCGCGAAGGATGGTTTTTTCGTGTCCTTTGCCAAGAATTAGGACCAAGTCGCCTGGTTTGGCTTTTTCAAATGCGAGGGCGATGGCTTTTTCGCGGTCTAATTCTTTGAAGAGGTCTTTGTCTAGCGTCTTGCCGTTTTTGGTGGCGCCATCAATGAAGCCGGCAGCGATTTTTTCGGGGTCCTCGTCTCTAGAATCATCTTCGGTAATGATAACGATGTCGGAATTTTTTGCGAGAATTTCGCCACGAATGGGGCGGGTGGACGGGTCGCGACGACCGGCGCCACCGTGAACAGATATTGTTTTACCTTTGTGGTTTTTTACGGAGCTAAACACTTTTTCTAGTGCATCTGGGGCGTGGGCATAATCTACTATTACTGTAAAGGGTTGCCCTTCGTCTATAATATTCATGCGGCCTTCTACAGATTTGAGCGATGAAATTCCAGATACTATTTTGTCCTTTGGCAAACCTAGGGCCTCGCCGGCCAAGGCAGCTGCAAGGGAATTGTACACATTAAATTCGCCCGGAATACAAGTTTTGATGACCATATCATCTACCGAATATTCTACACCGGAAATGTTCAGTTTGATGTTTTTGGCGCGTTTTTGACCTGATTTTATACCATATGTGATATATTTATCCGTAATTGTTTTATAGTATTTAGTGGAAGAGTCGTCAGCGTTCAAGATGCTAAATTTAGCTTTTTTGAACAATTTGCCTTTGGCTGCACGATAGTTTGCGATGGTTTTATGGTAGTCTAGGTGTTCGTGAGTAAGGTTCGTAAAGACGGCCACTTCAAAAGAAATGCCGAGCGTACGATATTCCGCGAGAGCGTGAGAAGTAACTTCGAGGACTAGGTATTCAATGCCTTGGTTTTTTAGATCGTTTATGCGATGATTCAAAGTAAATGGATCAACAGTGGTCATGTGGTTTAGCTCAGGCTTAAGCTTGTCTACACCGTAGGCCACCGTGGTCATAATACCGGCTTTGTAGCCAGCGCTGCGCAACATGTGCCAAATCATAAAGCTAGTAGTAGTTTTACCATTAGTGCCAGTTACCCCTATAACATGAAGGTTTTTTGCGGGATGATGGTATTTTGTGGTTGCCGCTACTGCCTGGAGAAAGTGGTAGGGAAGAACGGCTTTATTGTAAAATGGAAGCTTTTCGAGAAGTTTTTTCATATTACCTATAATGTTTTAATGATTCGATTGAATCTTTGCTAGCAGCTTTTAGTGCGGGATAGATTCCAAAAATAATGCCGATGATTAAGGTGGTAAGGAATGAGATGGCAATAATTTCCCAACTTATATACGGGCTAAACGGAGTGATGGTCGAAAGAAGGAAGGCTAGGACGTAACCCAAGATGAGACCAAAGATGCCACCCAAAACAGAGAGAATCAAGGCTTCAAACAAGAATTGGATTAGTATATTGCGGGAAGATGCGCCGACGGCTTTACGAACACCAATTTCGTGAGTGCGTTCGGAAACCGAAACAAGCATAATATTCATAACACCAATACCCCCAACTATTAGTGAAATGCCCGCTACAATTGCTAGCATGCCGGAAACTATAGTGAAAAGAGAACCGGCAGGATGAGTAATATCTTCGCCATAGGAAACGGTGAAGTTATTGTCGCCGTGTTTTGCTTCGGTCAACGAAGTAGTGATTTGGTCTTTGATGGCCGGGAGGCTGTCGGTGTTGGCGGCCTTGATGTTGATTTGCTGAATTTGGGTAGAACCGGTAATTTTATCTAAGGCTTCGACATTCATAATAAGTGCATTATCGTAATCGATGTTGTCAAAATTGATGGTCTTATCGATTTTGTCGAGGACACCTACGACCATGAACTTTTCACCCATGATTGTAATAGTTTTGCCGACCGTACTATTGATAGTATTAAATAGCGCGAGGGACAAAGTGTGGCCTAAAACAACGGAGTTTTCTTCGTTGCTTTCGGTAAGGAAAGCGCCGTAGCGAATTGGCAAAGGCTCGATCTTGACATAATCTAAGTTGGTGCCGAGGATTGGCACAGAATCAAAACTGTTTTTTTCGGTAATAACCGTATTGGTGCCAATAGCGATAGGGGCGGCTGCGGAAACATTATCGATCTTTTTAATGGCGTCTATATCAGAGGTAGCTAGACTAGATTTTTGGAATGAATTCGCCGAGGTTAGTTCTTCGACTATACTAGTTACGGAATCTTTGGTGGAACTAGGGCGAACAACCATAAGGTCGGCGCCGATCTCGTCGACTTCAGTCTTTACGAGATTTGAAATGCTGCCTGTAAGGGAAAGGATAAGAATAATACTGGCTACGCCAATAGCGATTCCTAGGCAGGTAAGGAAAGAACGACCGCGGTTTTCTTTGATGGATGTGCGGGCTAATCTAAAATGAGTTCGAAGAAGCATCGCCATTAGTTTTTCCTCCTAGTTTTTTTGCGTTTTTTGGATTTGTCGGTGGTTTTGTCTGAGTCTGTAGGAATACTAATGGAAACATCAGAGGATTTTTTCTTTTTGATACGGACGCTGACAGGCTGAGGGAGATTGGCGTCTGCGACGGTTTTGACATCGGTGTCAATTTGGCCATCGAGCATATTAATAACACGAGTAGCATAAACCGTTAGTGCGGGGTTGTGGGTAACCATAATAATAGTGTTGCCTTCTTTGTGAATTGCTTGCAATTCTTCCATGACAATATGTGAACTGCGAGAATCTAGATTACCGGTAGGCTCATCGGCAAGGATGATTTCGGGATTACCTACGATGGCCCGAGCAATAGCAACGCGTTGTTGTTGGCCACCTGAAAGCTGATAAGGGAGGTAATACTCGCGTTCTTCAAGATGAAAACGCTTTAGGACGGAAGAAGCTTTTTTGAGGCGGGAGGTCTTGGAATAGCCAGCATAGATTAGAGGTAGTGCAACGTTTTCAATGATAGGTAAATCTTCGATTAGATTGAAATTTTGGAAAATAAAACCGATTTTTTTGGCGCGGAGCTTTGCTTGGCGACGAGCGGAAATATTTGCGACATTTTCACCATTTAGGTAATACTCACCACGGGTGGCGCGGTCTAATAAACCAATGATATCAAGCAAGGTGGTTTTACCACATCCTGATGGACCCATAATCATGATAAATTCGCCACGTTTGATGGTGAGATCAAAATCTTTAAGTGCGAATGATTCAGTATCGCCATAGCCGTAGCGCTTGGTTAGACCTTTTAACTCAATTAATGTGTTTTTTTCGCTCACCTTTTGCTCCATGAATTAATGATAAATTTGTTCGAGATATAGTGGCGGAAGCGAGAGGATTCGAACCTCCGGTACGGTTAACCCATACACACGCTTTCCAAGCGTGCGCCTTAAACCACTCGGCCACACTTCCGTCTTAGAAATATTCTAGCACGTTTGAGGGAAAAATTGAAGAATGTGTCACTTTTGTTAAATTTTTTTATATTAAAATTCTTATGCAAACATTTTCATTTTTTACAGTTGAATTATTTTTTACTCTATGCGTTAATAGGCTCGGGTTGGCTTCGGAGTTTAGTGGGCCAAATGGTTCACGAGTAGCAATATTCGTGATGTGTGAGGTGATCATTAAACGGTATTCTAGGCATCCAGATTGCCAGAAGGGAGCAGTGAAATGACCATAGAACTAAACATTCTGTGCATTGTTTTCAAAAGGCGAAGAAATCGCCGAAGTAAAAAATCTACTAGGTAAAACCACCTAGTAGACCAACCCAGAAAAGCTTTTCCTAGAGGGGCTTTTCTTATGTATTATATTGTAACATATTTTATTTTTTTAGTATACTTTACTTTGATAAGACTACGAGGTTTTCAATGTGTGGGGTGTGGGGGAAGAAGTTATAGGTTTTAATTATTTCTATCTGGTAGTTTTCTAGTAATATTTTAACGTCGCGAGCCTGGGTAGCAGGATTGCAAGAAAGGTAGATGATTTTGGTGGGTTTTACCTCATTTAACCGATCAATTAGCTTACGGTCGCAGCCAGCGCGAGGAGGATCAAGAATGACAGTCATATCGGGCTCGATATAATTAATAACTTCTTCGGACTTCGCAAGAACAGCCTCTGGGGTGGCTTTTTTGGAATCTGAGTTTTCGATATGTTTACAGTTGTTTTGTAGCTCCTTGAAGGCGGATTTATCGCATTCGACCAGGGTGAGGTTTTTATCGGGGGCAACTGAAAGACCAATAGTACCAACACCAGAGTAGAGATCTAAAACCCTATCAGTAGTGATATGTTTTTTTATTTCTTTTAAGACCATTTCATAAACTGGGAGATTTATTTGGAAAAAACCATTAGGCGAGTAGGAATATGTGTGATCCAAAATCGTGTCAGAGAGGGGAGGGAAGACTGGGTGTGGTTTGTGATTCTCATATAGTCCACCAGATACTTCACCTTTTTTATTACAACGAAGGAGTAGAGATTGATATTTACGAGCCTCTTCGTGACGAGCATTGAGGTCGTCTATGATTTCTGTCGCTGCTTTAAATATTTCTGGGCGTTCTAGGGAGGAAGAAGTGATTGGGATTTTGCGATGAGAGCCACGTTCATGAAAGGCGAGGTGAATTTTTTCGGTGTCATGATCCCAAAACAAGGCGTACTCCATTTTGTTGCGATAAAAATAGTCACAGCTATCAGTGATAATTTCTGGTTCTTTTATTGATATGCTATGCTCTCTGAATAGTTCTTTTACTAGGGATTTTTTTAATTGTAATTCGTAATTGTAATCAATTATTTGCCATGGTGAAGTTGAAAGGAAACAGGCATCTTTTGATTTTACGCGATAAGTAGATGGGTTAGCAATGGCGGTAGCGATAGCTTCGAGATAATGGGATTTGGTCTTGGTTACTTTGTAGTCGGTGACAATTTCGTCCGGGAGAGCATTCCAAAAAAAGGCTTTTTTACCATCAGACATAGTGGCGAGCGCTTGCCCACCAGGAATTATTTTCTCTATTCTCATAGAGAAATTATAGCAAAAATATGTTATAATATAAATAGATAGATAAGGTCAAAAATGAGCGCTGAAGGAATTTTGAAACAGAGTGAATTAAACGCCCTAAAGGGTAGTGATTTTGTTGTTAATGTAAATGGGAAAAACCAAAAACTTAAGAGTAAGGGCAAAAATAAATGGCGCTCCGTGGGGGCTACGGCAATTTTGACAGGAATTATTGTGGTAGCAGCGGTACTTTTTAGTTCGGGAAATATTATCCCCTCTGGTATCTCGGAGAGATTGATTGAGGAAACCGATGTCCAATACGCAGACGCTGTAGCTAGCAAAGCGATAATTTTTCAGAGTTTGTTAACAGAAGGGGAAATTCCAAAAGATACAGCCGAAATTTTGAAGAGAAAAGGTGTACTAGTGGGCTACGAGGATGAAGGAAAATTCATAGAATCCAACCAACATGAAGGTGGGTTGATTTTAAAAATTAATAATCAAACTGTTAAACCAGAAAATTTTTATACCGAAATAATGAGCAATTGGGAACTATACGATGCTTTTGATAAGGCAACTTATTCAAGGGCGGCGTATTATTACGATAAGTCCGCCAATGAAGTATTTAAAAAATACAACACCAGTCGCAATAATTATGATGGCACAAATAATTTTGAAAACGTAGTAAATAGTTTGGTTGGGGAAGGAAGTGATATTGACGTCAATACCGTAGCGTTGGTAGAAGAAACCCAAAAGAACGAACAAACCGGTAAAACTGAGGTGAATTATAAATATGAAACAAGGGGTGACAACGCAAAGTCTAGTAGTAAGGCGGGGGATTTTATTTCTAGTGTGGGCGAGAAAAATACAGCCGGTAGTGAGGATGAGGCTACGATTAATTCGGCAGATCAGTTAAGTGTGGCTGATACTATCTCAAAAGAACACAGATCTAGCTCACTATTTTTGGCTTTTATGGAAAATATTAGCAAAATGAAAGCAGGGGAGGGAAATACCTCTAGTATTAATGATGCAATGAATTTCCTGTACAATGACACGACTATTATGGTTGAAGACACTAAAACTGGTGAGATGATAAAAGTAACCGGTGCTCCCGTGGATTCACCAAGTTTATACGCTATTCTTTCTGGTGAACGAATTGATATGGACAAAGCAAAAAACTTTTCTTCCGAAAGAGTAAATGATTTAATTAAAAACAAGTTAGGGGGTAATAAAACAAAGGTTGATGGGACGGTAGCATCTGCTGCTTCAAAGGCAAAAGGTGTAATTGGGAGGCTTATAAATGATGGGACAAGTGGTGCAAATTTGGAAGTATTAAAAAGCGCAGAACCAATAATAAATAGTTCTCTTGTTGATAACTCATATAAGACAATCAAAGGTATTGATGCTGGTGAGATGTTGGTGGAGGGTGCGGTGAATATTGGAAAGGAGCTTGCTAAGAAGAGTGGTGGGGCGGCTGGTGATGCGGCGGCAGTAGTGTCATACTTAAAGTTAAATTCCGAAATCGCAAGGATGGAAGCAAAAATTGATAGGATGAATAGAAGTCCTTTCGATATTACTTCCCGAAACACTTTCCTTGGTTCAATAATTCACAACTTTGCTTTTTCTGGTAATAATTCTGGATTTAGGAATATTATTACTGGGTTTGGTGGGGTATTAAAATCTGTAGGAACAGCTATGGTTAAATTAATGCCTAGAAGTTTTGCTGATAGCGCCGAAGGTTATTTGACTAATTTTGGGGCTTGCGAAAAGTATGCTTCGATTAACGCTGTGGGGTCGGCTGGTTGTTCTGAGATAGCAACCTTTGATTCTTCTACCCTCAACAACCCTTATAGCGATCCTGGCTTCGTCGCCTTCATTGAGGGTAATACTTCTGTTGATGGTAGCGGTAAAAGAGTAGTAAATAAGGGTTCTGCTCTCGCTGATTATATATTATATAATGATGAAAGAATCACACCGCTTGGTGTAGTGGATGGGGGAATTATTGATTCCAAAAAACAGGCTTCATCTACTATTAGCCTTGAAAGTGATATTGCAAAAATGATCGAAGATTTTATTGGGGCCTCCGATGAAGAAAAGTGGTTTGCTAAGGGTGGTGATTTTGTAAATTCTAGTAGTAACCCTAAGTGGCAAACCTACAAATATGCACAAAGATACATATCTCTTGCTCGCGCGGCGGAGAACTTAAAAACATACGCTAGCGACAAAACCGCCTACAATAATTTGCCGTTTTTTGAAGGGGGTGAAAACCCCGTTATGGCTTTTGTGGAAGAGTACTATAGTTTGGCTAATAAATAATTAAATTGATTCTACACTAGTTATAATCACTTGGTGGTTTTTGAAGTTATCTATTAAACTTCGGCGGCGGGTTTCGTCTAATTCAGAAAATACATCATCTAGTAGAATAAGGGGTTTTTGGTTTAGTTTTTGATTTAGGAGGGCTGCTTCGGTGAATTTGAGGGCTAGGATAATCGAGCGGGTTTCCCCACGGGAAGCGGAGCCGTTGGCGGGTTTTTGATTGAAGTAAAAAATATAATCGTCACGATGGATACCAAAAGAGGTATGGCCTAAATAATGGTCTTTTTCGTAATCTGATTCTAGTTTTTTTAGGTATGATTCGGCGCTACAAAAGTCTACTTCGGACTTAAATTCTATCTCTATATCATCTTTGTTTTTGGCGATAGATTGATAGATGTTTGTGATTCTATCATTAAACTCTTTAATGAATTGTTGTCTTTTGTTGTGTATTTCTATACCATACTGAGATAGTAAAACATTCCATGAAAAGAGTGAGTCGCTTGTGAGATTATCCTTTTTAAGTAATTCGTTTCTTTGTTTTAAGGCTTTTTCGTACTTACTGAGGCTCTTAGCGTACCCTTCATCAAATTGAGCAAAGATTCGATCAAAATATTCACGGCGACGACCTGGTGAGTGGCTAATAAGATTTAAGTCTGATGGTAAAAAGAGGATTACTGGGTATTTACTTTTGGTTGGGAGGCGTTTTTGTTTTTTATCCATAATAGTAAAAGTTTTAGTCTTACCATCATAGGTGGCAGTGGTTTGTTCGCCGTTTGTAAAATTTAGTTCTATACGATAAAAGTCTGCACCTCTTTTAATAATATCCGGGTCGGTGGCACGAAAACTCTTACCTCTTGTTAAAATATATATTGCCTCTAAAACCGAGGTTTTACCGCAGCCGTTCTCCCCTAGAATAAGTGAGGTTTCTTTATCACAATCTAGGTGATATTCTTTGTGGTTTCGAAAGTTTACTAGGTGGATTGATTTTATGATCATATTAATTATGAGTTTAGTGGCATGACGATGTGGGTGTAATTTTTGTTCTTTTTATTAGTGAGTACAATTGGTGCAACGCGGTCGGAGAATTTAAAGATTATTTCTGGTTCTTCTAAGGCATTTAGGGCATCCAGGAGGAAGCGGGAATTAAGATTAACACGGCCCGGTTTATCTATAGATGTTTCGATTTTGGAGTCATTTTCACCGAATTCGTTTGCGATAGATTTTACTGAGAAAGTGTCTTCAGGAATAGCTTCGCAAATAATCGAACCACCAACAGAGCGAGCGAAGAGAGCTGCTAGCTTAGTAACGCGAATCAATTCCTCTCTGTTTAAAGTTACTTCTACGTCGTTGTTTTTTGGAATTAATTTTTGATAATCTGGGAAGCTGGCGTCGATAAGTTTGGAGATAATTTCAACTTCACCTAACCTAAAGCGAACAAGATCATCATTAAATGTTATTTCAACTTCTTCTACATCATCGTTAATTGAATGGAGTACCTCTTGAAGGGAGCTAGCCGGAACAATAGCCTTAACTTCGCTTTCGACTTTTTTAATTAACTCCTTTTCGGCAAGACGGTAACCATCAGTGGCTGCCACTCGTAGGGAATTATTATTAGTATTAAAGAAGACACCGGTAAGAGCAGGGCGGGTTAAATCATTAGAGCTAGCTACAATAACTTGACCTAAGCTAGTTTTAAATTCATCAACACCTATTTTATATATAACGGCGGTTTTTTCATCTATTTCTGGTAATTCAGGGAATTCGTCAGCTGGCACACCATTAATAGTGGAGGAGTATTTACCTGATTTAATGGTAACTTTGGTGTCTTTGGTGGTGATTTCGATATTTTCACCTTTGGGTAGATTTGAAATAAATTCTGAAAGAAGCTTTGCTGGAATAGTAATTACGCCATCTTCGGATTTAGAAACAGGAAGAAAATCTTTTACTGCCATATCTAAGTTGGTAGTGATTAGTGATACTTGTTTTTTATCTACTCTCATTAAAACATTACTAAGAATAGGTAGTGTGGATTTACTAATAGCTATACGGCTAACATTATTTAGAGCTTTGTTTAGTTTTTCCTGTGTGACTGTGATTTTCATAATTTGTAATCCTTTTTATTAGTTACTATTAATATTTATGTAGTTGTAGTTATAGTAGGGTATGTGGAATAGTGGAAAAAATAGTTGAGAAACAGGGGTAAATAAATAGTGTAAAAGTAGGTGGGAAAGGTGGGAAAAGTGCTGTGAAAAAGTATGGGTTATACACGTATTTTTGTGGAACTTGGTTTTTACACAAAGATTTACATAATTTTTACACTGAGAAATCCATAAGTTTTTGCACTGGTTTTCCACATTTTTATTAGCCATAAATTTTCTCCTTGATTTCTTCGATTTGGTCGCGGAGGACGAAGTTTAATTTAAGGCTGTTGTTGATTTTTTTAATACCATGCATTACAGTGGTATGGTCTTTAACTCCAACCTCGGCGGCAATCTTAGTGGTACTTAAACCTAATTCTTTGGAGAGGAGAAGCATTGCTACTTGGCGAGCCACCATAATATTAGAGACGCGAGATTTGCTTTTTAATTCGGTGGTGGAGAGGCCGTAGTATTTGGCGACTTTCTCAACAACTTGTTTTGGCGAGGTGGGGCGAAGTTTGGTGGTTTTATTAACACTTACTGAGCCGTTATTGATAAGTTCTAATGGAGTGAGGCCGCGAACTTCGGACATCAATAGAATAGTTGATAGCTCACCTTCAAGATCACGAATGTTGGTGGTGACGTTTTCGGCGATATATTCGATGGCTTCTTGTTCGATTTCAGCACCAATCTGTTCGGCTTTGGCGCGAAGGATTGCGCATTTGTCTTCGAATTTTGGTAATTGAATATCAAAGGCGCCACCCATTGTGAGTCTGGTTGCGAGACGCTCGTCTACGGTTTTGATTTGGCTAGGTAGACGATCGGATGTGACGATGATTTGTTTATTGAGTTGATATAAGTCATTAAAAATATTAAAGAATTCTTCTTGGGATTTCTCTTTGTTTACAATAAACTGAAAATCATCTATGATGAGGCAGTCTAGTTTTTGGAATTTACGGTTGAATTCTTTACCTTTGCCGTTTTGGATGGCCTCAATAAAATCAGAGTAGAAATGGGAGATAGGGGTATAGAAGACTTTTAATGAGGGGTCTTTTTTTATTAATTCATTACCGATAGCCTGGACGAGGTGGGTTTTGCCGAGACCAGGGCCACCGTATAGGAAGAAAGGGTTATAACGAGTGCCTGGGGCGGCTATAATACTTTTGGCGGCAGAGACAGCAAGGTCGTTGTTTGAACCGATAATAAATGTATCTAGGGTGTATTTAGGGTTGAGGCCATTCTCGGTGGAAGGTGGCTTAATGGTGGATTTACGAATAGTACGAATGTGGTCTTTGATGGCGTTGGCTGCAGTGATTTCACGAGGGCGAACCTTGGTTTTGTTGGTGGTTTTTACTTCAAAAGTAATATCATCTACCCTAATGTTGTTATGTTCGAGAGCGGTCTTGATGATATCATAATAGCGATTACGGAGTTGTTTGACATAGAAAGTGTTTTTGACATTGATAATTATTTGACCGTTTGAAGCGGAGGCTAGGGAAGTATCTTGGAACCAAGTGGAATAATTAGCAGAAGAGATTTGTTGCTCGATTTCAGCAAGTGCGTTTTTCCAAACGTCGTACATTTTTAGATTGACCTCCTTTTTGTGAATCTATTATAGCATGGAAGGGGCGAGTTTTCCACAGGAAAATGGGGATTTTAAAATATGTTATAGTATGTATTTTTGCTAACAGATAAGGAATTTTCCACAAAGTAATAATTATCCCTAAAAGTGATGTGGAAAACTGCTTGAAAAGTGTGGAAAAATGCGGTATACTATATAAAGAATTTGAAAAAAATTAAAGTTTAAGGAATAATATATATGCCAAAGAGAACATACCAGCCTCACAAGAGGCAGCGCAAAGCTGAACATGGTTTTATGAAAAGAAATTCTTCAAAGAGTGGTAAGAAAATCTTAGCTAGGCGTCGTCTGAAGGGCCGCGCAAGGTTAGCCGCTTAAGGGATTAGAGAATAAGCCCCGGTGGGGCTTATTTTGGTATATAATATATATTATGTTAAATAAGAAGTATCGGTTCCATTCAAGAGGTGGGGTGAGGTATGTGTATCAACATGGTAAGACAGTGCGTGAGCAGCAGATGTCTTTGGTTTTTATGCCGAATTCTAAAGGATTTACCAGGGTGGCTGTGGTGGTATCTAAGAAAGTGGAGAAGTCTGCGGTGGGGAGGAACCGAATTAGGCGAAGGATTTATGAGGCATTAAGAAAAAATTGGGATTTGATACCAAAGAAGACCGATTATATTTTTGTGATTTATTCTAAGGAACTGATGAGGATACCGTTTGGTGGGGTGGAGGAAATCCTTGGTAAGCTAGTAGAAGAGAGTAAGGTGTGTTATAATAAGAAGAATGGATAAAAAGAGTGTAAAAAAATATATTTATCTTGGGATTTTCGCTATTCTTATAGCTGGGTCCATTGCGACAGGTAGTCCATTTAATTTTATTGACATGATAATCGTGCGACCGATTGTGAATATTTTGTTTGTGATATTTAATTTGGTACACGATTTTGGGCTTGCAATTATTATATTTACAGTGCTTGTGAAACTTTGCATGTGGCCTCTTACCAAGAGACAACTTAATCAAACAAAGTTGATGAGGAAGTTGCAACCAGAGCTTACTCAAATTAAGAAGAATTGTAAAGGGAATAAACAATTAGAGTCTTTACAGACAATGGATCTTTATAAGAGGTACAATGTTAAGCCGTTTGCTTCAATTGTGACATTAATCATCCAGTTACCTATCTTTATTGCGATTTTTTCAGCGATTCGAGTGATTGCGACACCTATGCCACAGGATAATTTAAATAATAGAGCTTATGAGATTGTAGCTTATGAGGGGAGTGAAATTAGAACCTTGGAAGAGAAACAGACGGTTTATCTTGACGATTTGGTAAATCAGGATATTCCAGCTGAAGAAAAAGCTCCTTATGAGTTTGAGCCGAGACTATTTGGGGTAATTAATTTAGATGTTAAGGCTAGCGAAGTATTGATGGGGAAGTTTTCATGGAGTGCTTTGTTTATCCTGATATGTGCAATTGCGGCGTCGGTAGTACAATATATTGCTACTAAGCAACAAATGCCTTCGGGTAAGTCTGAAAAGAAGAAGAAATTCCGTGATCTTATCCGTGATGCTAAGAATGGAAAAGAGGTTGACGAGTCTGATGTGTCTAGTTTTGCGACTGGACAAATGTCGGCAATGATGCCAATTATGATGTTTATTATTATGTTTAATCTTAATGGTGCGCTGGCGTTTTACTATTTCCTCAGTAATATTATGACTGTGATTATTCAAAAAGTGGTTCTTGGAAAAGTGAACCGCGAAATTGATGATATGACTGATAAAGCAGTCTTAAAAGAACTTAGAAGTATCAAAGAGGCCGAAGTGGTCGAAAACAAAAAAACAGGAACAAAAATAACACGTATCTCCGCTAAGGATAGTAAAAAGAAAAGGAGATAATAATATGAATAAAGATGAATCGATTCGTTTTGCAGCGAAATACCTGGAAGACCTGCTTAGTTTTTTTGGAATCAATGTAGCAGTGAATTCTACAATTGATGACGAAGTAATACAGCTTACTGTGCCTTCTACATCTCTCAATTCACTACTTATTGGTAGGAATGCGGATAATTTGAGAGCTTTACAGCATATTGTTTCAATGGCGTTGGTTTCTAAGGAGGCTGAGGTTACTCGTGTAAATGTAGATGTAGCTAATTATAAGAAGCAAAGAGCTGATAGAATTGCTGAGAAAGCTGAGGGATGGATTAGTAAGGTTCGCAAAAGTGGGGAACCAATGGAAATTAATCTTAATGCGGCAGATAGAAGAGTTGTGCATAAAGTGGCAGGGGATTATTCGGATATTGAAACTCACTCGGAGGGGGAAGGACGAGAGAGGAAGTTGATAATTAGTAAAGTTTAGAATTAAAATATTAGTATACAGTAGCTTGGACTTCTAAATTGTAAAACTTGCAACATAGGGCAAGAATAGTAGAATTTATAATAAATTTTTCGGCGTTGAAATTTCGCCATATAAAATTTAAGTAGCTAGGCGGACTCGTCTCGGTATTTCAGTACCGACTCCTCGTCCGTAGCTACTTAAAATATTATTGGGCAATTTCAAAATGCCTCAAAATATTATTATAAATTCTTTTATTCATCGTTACTATTATTGCTATCGCTACCGAGGATGAGGACGAAGTTGTAGTCGCGAGTGATGTCTGGTGGCATTTCGTCATAGGATTTGGCGGTAGTGGAGTATTTTTCCTCTAGCATTTTTTTGGTGCCCTTAGTGGAGTCGTCTAGGACGTAGAGGGTGTATTTGTCGGTGTAGTCAGTGGTTGGGGCGTTATCTACATCAACTTTGTTGTAGCCATCTTCTTCGAGGGCTTGTTTTTCGGTGGTGGCGAGGCCGGATTCTTCGGTGCCATTTAACACTAAGATGGTAGGATCTTCGTAGACACGTGGGTCGTTGGAGAGCATTTTTGCTACATAGTTTTGGATGGCAGTGTAATAGTTGGCGCCGCCGGATGGGATGACATAAGAAATACCATTGATGTTACCAGTGGTCATGAGGCGTTCTGGCTCGATGAGTGAAATTTGGCGCATGTTGTTAAGATCGAATTCGGAACTGAGGTGGGCGAGGGATTTAATTTCTTCGATAGAGAAATTAGTGCGGAGATTGTCACCCAAGGTTGAAGCGAGGCTCATCATGTCGGTAATAGAAAGGCCTTGGTTGGAGATTTTGTCTTTGATGCCGATGAGGATTTTTTGTTGGGAGGCGCCGCGAGAGAAATCGCCGCCGCTGGTACCGTGACGTGCACGGGCGAGACCGAGGGCTTGTTCACCATTTATGGTATATTCAGTGCCAGCTTCAAAGACTGCGCCAGTCCAGCCATAATCTTGGATGTCTTCATCTAGGGTAATATTGATGCCACCCAGGGTATCTACGATCTGGACGAGTGAACCCCAGTTGAGGTGAGCAAAGTATTGGAAATCCATGCCAAGGATACCACCCACTTCATCCATAAGAGCTTGGGCTGCGGTGGCTTCTTCTTCGGTGGAAACATCTCCACCACCACCATTACACCAGTAAACTTCGTTGATTTTGCCAGTGGCGGTGCAAGTAGGGGAGGCTTTGAGGTCGCGGGGAAGGGAAAGCATGGCGATGTCGCCAGTGTCTTGATTGATGCTGATAGCCATAATTGAGTCGGTAAGTTGAGCTCCATCGTGTGTACCATTTCCTTCGTCGCCAGCCATATCATAACCGCTAGTGCCGAAAGCTAAGATATTGGTGCGACCGTTGTCGTCGGTTTTTAGGCGCTCATAGGTGGGTTCGACAAAAGTTAGGAGGTCGAAGATGTTGCCTTGACCACCGGTAATTTTGGCGATAATGTCGTTACCCCAAATAATGAAAACTATGGCTGTGATTATTAGGAGACCACCCAGGATTCCGGCTACGGTGAGGATGATTTTTTTCTTTTTGGTCATAGGTTTTTTGTCTTTCTTGTTTTTTGGTTTTTTGGTAGATAAGTCTATGGGGTCTTTTGAAGCGGTGAGTTCGCCGCTTTTTTCGTCAAAGTCAAAAACCTGAGTTGGTTTTAGGAAATCCTCGGTAATGTCGGCCTGGGAAGGGGTTTTGGATTTTGCTGCGGGTGTGGTTGGCTTGGTTGATTTTGGTGTCGGAGGAATTGGAACTTTGGTTGCCTTTGTAACCTTAACTGCTGATTTTGTAGGAGTTTTGGCAGTTTTTTTAACTACCGGCTTAGTGCTAGCAGGTGATTTAGTGGTTTTTTTGGCTGAGGTCGCAGAATTTTTGGAGCGACGCGGAGCCAGCCCATCGATTGATTTATTCTTATCCATTATGTATAATTATAGCATAATGAGTGTGAAACTAACAAAAAAACAATTAGCGGTTTTGAATTATTTGGAGGATTTTACAGAGGAAAATGGTTTCTCGCCTTCTTATCGGGAGATTATGGCTGGGCTTGGGTTAACTTCTGTTTCTGCTGTGGCGGAGCATATTGATAATTTGGTGGCGAAGGGGGTGATTAGGAAGGTGCCAGGGGCGTCTAGGTCGCTTGAGATTTTGGATTATAAGCATACGGAGACGGTGGAGCTATTTAAGGCGAGGATGGTGGATTGTTCTGATGAGGAGAAGTCTGTTCTTATGAATGCGGCGGAGATATTGGGGTTGGAGCTTGGAGAAAAATAAAACGCTTTAGGTATTCAAAACATTTATGCAAGATTTTTGTCTTTTTGGGGTTGTTTTCTATTTTGACCTGTGTATTAATAGGGGCGGGTTGGCTTCGGTGTTTAGTGGGCCTATTCATAAATAGTATTATTTGTGATGTGTGAGGTGATCATTAAACGATGGCCAGGCATTAGATTACCGGAAAGGAGTAATGAAATGACCATAGAGATTAATCTTCTATGCATTATTCTTCGAAGGCGGAAAAATCGCCGAAGTAAAAAATCTACTAGGTAGAACCTAGTAGATTACAACCCATTTTCGAAAAGCTCTCCCTGGAAGGGCTTTTCGATTATTATTGTAGCAATATATTTTAAAAAAGACAATAAATGTATGGGGTAAAATATTATTGTTTAGCAACGTTGGTTAATACATAACTACCGTTATAAGGTGATAATGTGAATTTGTAGAGGGCCATGCTGTCTGTTGTTTCTTTTAGAGTTTCATCTTTAACCCCGAGACCCCCACTTAGATAAGTAGGACCGCATATTCCGGATGGAACCTCGACATCAGCATTTAGTTCTGCATAGACTAGTGATACAATCATATCGTCGCTATCACTATCTTTATCTACTGACACTACTTTATGTAAGGCTTTAATTGGTGTGGTTCCGCCGCCTGGTAAGATATATTCTCTGTAACCGCCGATGCTCTCATCGTAAACTAGATAAAAGAAATCTTGGAAGGTGTAGTTTTTCTTCTCGATGGACCCATAATTGCCAAATAAGGATTGGAATTTTTTACTCATGGTATCATAACTGATGCTTTTGCCGGTACATGATCCCTTCTCGTGCCACTCTTTTATGCAGCTGACATCGCTTTTGTCGGATTCATCGATGGAATCATAGGCTATAAATGCTTTTTGTTGTTCATCAAATTCTTTGATAAAAGTATTGTAATAAGCGCTTAAACCGTGGGCCCAGGTTTCGTTTCCTTCTCCAATGTATTTTTCCAACAGTTGCTCTGCTTCATTTATTGAAATAGTTTTATTATTTGTTGGCGCGTCAGGTGTATTGTTTTCGGTTGGAGCGTCTTGTGGGTTATTATCTTCTTTTAGCTTGGTTATTTCAGATTCCTTTTGTATGTTTTGCCATAGTTCAAATCCACCAAAAGCGCAGCTGGCTACGAGTAAAATTATTAAAACAATAATAATTGGTAAGTGTTTACACTTTTTTGGTTCTTGTGGAATTGGTTGGGTGGTTTGAGTAGGAGTAGTTTGAGTAGGGGTGGTTTGTTGAGAATCCATGTATAGTCCTTTCGCTTATTTGTTACATTATAACATGGACCTGGATTTTAATGGCTGGCGTTATTTAACAAGGGAATGATGCCGGTTATTTCGTATATCTTATGACAGGGTTGTGATAAAATGGTGATATGAAGAAGAAAGTCTTGATTTTGGTGTCTGTGGGCCTTGCTGCGGTACTTGTGATTGTTGCGTTGATAATGGGATTAGTAGTGGGTCCAAATATGGAGAGGGAAGCTTTGCTTAGTAAATATCCAGACAGGGGCGTGGCAAGGATTAATATTGACCTGAATGGAGTGAGCTTGGATGAAATTAAAGGCGGATCTAAGGAAGAAAAGTATGAAGGGAATAAAGTGACGATTATTGGTGAGGATGAGCAGCAAGATGAAGAATCGGTACAGGCTGGTAGTAATGAAAAGAATAGGCAACAAAAAAACAAACAGGTAGTGGGGAAGGGAGGCGATGTTTGGGAGTTTAGCGATGTACAGGTGAAAGGCAGAGGAAATGGGACATGGGTTCAAGAGAAGAAACCGTATCAAATTAAGTTCAATGATAAGGTGGATATGTTTGGCTTGGGGAAGGCGAGAAAATGGGTTTTGCTTGCGAATGCGGTAGATGCCACTAATTTGAGAACTGATACGGCATTTTATTTGGAGAGGATGCTGGGAATGGAATATAGTTTTGATGGGGAATTTGTGGAATTATACTTTGATGGAGAATATGAGGGGCTGTATTATTTAACACATGCAGTGGAAATTGGGAAAAATTCAGTTGATTTGAAAGACCCGATGGGGGTGTTAGTAGAGTTGGATAATATATATGGATGGGTAGAGGGATATTTTGAGACCAGTAATGGTGACGCGCTAATTATAAAAGATTTGGTTGAGAAAGATAATGAAGATGCTGCAATGAGGAGTTTTTTGAATTCTTATAATCAACTAGAAGAGGCGGTAATTAGAAAAGATAATGATAAGATCCGTGAATTAATTGATATGGGATCTTTTGTGAAGTATTATTTATTAAGTGAGTTTACAGTGAATCCTGATGCGTATTGGACTAGTTTCTATATGTACAAAGATGGCAATGATGACAAAATCCACGCAGGCCCTGGTTGGGATTTTGATTTAACTTTTGCTAATAAATCCTGGGGGAACTGGATGGGGGAAGAGTTTTATTCGCCAACAAGAACTATGGTGAGGAGGAGCGAAATAATGACAAAGGAGATGTATGACGAGTTAGGATTATCGGCAGCTAGTGGAGTTGATTGGTATGGGGTTAGCCTTAGCTTATCGCGAATAATGTTCGATTTAATGGAAGTGCCAGATTTTCGGGAAGAGGTGGAGCGGGTATATGTAGATAAGATGAAAAATAAGGAAAGTGATTTGTTGCGGAAAGTTGAAGGAAGGGCTAGAGAGATTGAAGAACTTGTGAAATTCAATAATGAAAAGTGGGGGGATAGGGAATACTGGAGTGAAGTAAATATGATAATAAATTGGATAAGCGAAAGATATAATTATTTTGATAAAACTTATGGGAGGTAAAAGAAAATAAACTTTTTAGGGTTTACAAAGGGTAGCAATATGAGTTATACTTATAGTAGGAGAATTGTATTTTATGGCACAAAAACAAAAAAGAAAATGGATTATAAGGGCAGTAGTTGTAGCTATTATTGTGGTGGCTGCAGTGATTACATTTTTGATATGGAATAATAGTTTTAGAAATAAGAGTGACAATCGGGCTGGGTTGGATTCTATGCAGGAGGAAAAGAAAGAAGAACCTAATAATAAAAAGGATGAGACGGATGAGCCGGAGGATGATAAAAAAGTCAAACAATATGAGGGGGAAGATCCAAACAAGAGCGAATCTTTGACTGGGGCGGTTACTTATGCCGGTGTCGTAGAAGGTAATTTGATTATTAGGGTCAATATAGATCAATACTTATATCAAGGAAAGTGTTCGCTCGGTTTGATTAGAAATGGTGAAAAAATATATAGTGTCGAGGCTAATATCGCAACAGCGGCGACTACGGCAACTTGTGAAGGGTTTAATATACCAGTGAATGAATTAGGCAGTGGTGAAGTTGAAATAGTTATAAACCTGGATTCCGGTGGGAAAGTCGGAATAATAAACGGAAAGGTGGGAATATGAACGAGATTAGTTTTAGGAGACGAAGAAGTAGGAGAGGGTGGATTATGGTGCTCGGTTTGTTTATTTTGGTTTTTGCCGTTTCTTTCTTGGTGGCTAAAAACAATAATGATGATACGATGGCGGCAAATATGGGGGCGTTTGATCCGGGATATATTATGTCGGATTGGCAGATGGGTAATTATACTTCAATGAATGAGTCGCAAATACAATCATTTTTGAAATCTAAAAATTCATGTTATGACACAAATACGGGGAAGTATACTGTAGGAGATAAGGTTGGATATTTTTCAGAAATGTCTCCGCCAAGAACATGGCATATTAAGGACGGGCATTTTGTATGTATGGCGGACGAAGTATTTAATGGTGGGACAGCGGCGCATATTATTTGGCAGGCAGCGCAAGATTATAGAATTAATCCTCAAGTATTACTGGTATTATTAGAGAAGGAGCAGAGCCTCGTGACGGATACTTTTCCACATAGTCAACAGTATCGTTCAGCGACTGGTTATGGATGTCCAGACACGGCTCCATGCTCATCGCAGTATTACGGGTTAAGAAATCAGATAAGAAAAGCGGCGGAATTATTTAGGACGGTATTAGATGGTGGGTGGACAAATTACCCACTCGGTTGGAACTATGTACAGTATAATCCTAATACTGGGTGCGGTGGCACCATGGTGAATATCAGATCTCGTGCGACTTCAGCTTTGTATCGCTATACGCCATATCAACCAAATGCGGCAGCGCTCGGGGGGTGGAATGATGGTTGTGGTGCGTATGGGAATATGAATTTTTACAAGCTGTTTGAAGATTGGTTTGGGGGGATAAAAAAGGAAAGAGATTGGGATGATATGGAAACTCCTAGATATTTGACCACCGTAAGGGATACTTATTATTATGATTTGGCAACATCGAGCTACACTAGTGATGTGTTATATGGTGGTCAAGTTAAATATTATTCCAGAAAACTTGTTACTAGTAATGGTGAAATGTGTCTAAGAACGAACGAGGATATTAGAAATAATAAAAACAGATGTGTATTGTATAGTGATTTAAAAGAATCTGAATGGTTTTGGGGTGGTATGGAAACTCCTAGATATATGGAGAAAAAGGAGGGGGCAAAAATAATAGACGTGAGAACTCGTAGAGAGGTGGGTGCCCCGGGTAGATATGAGTATTATGATAGGAGAGTTGGGTTACCGGATGGTGATATGTGCCTAAGAATTATAGGATATAATAATAATTATTGTGTTTTATATAGTTCATTGAAGGAAGTATCTTATGAAGTTTATGATATGGCGGAACCGAGATTTATGTCTCAAGCAAGGGGAGGAGTTGATATTATTAACCCAGTTACTAATAAAGCGATTGGAAAAATTGGGTCGGGAATGGTCTTTTATAAAAAGAAGATAGTTTTACCGACTAATGAAATGTGCTTATTGGTTGATGGCTATAGTAATAATGGTTGTGTGAAATATGGTGATTTGAGTGAGGTTTGGGTGGAAATGGAGCGACCTAGAAATATGAAACTAAATAGAGAATCATATAAAGTAGATGCAACTAATTTAAGAATAGACTACAGTATATTATTAACTTTTGGCATGCAACGAAAATTTGTAATGAAGAGGTATATGCCTGACGGTAATTGGTGTTTGCAGACTGAATACGACCATGATTTAGGCACAAATAATTGCGTAAGATATAAAGAGTTGGATGAAATATAAAAGAATAGTATAATAAATATATGATAAAAGAAAAAGTGAAAAAAGCTTTAAGATCGGAAGAAATAGACGCACTGAAAGACGAGAATAAGGCTATTCTGGAAGAGTTAAGAAAAGTTACCGCACAATTGGACTTAATAAAAAATACAGTTGATGATAATTTTTCTGTGTTGCAAGAGGTTATTTCGGAGCAGAAAGAGTATATTTCTTCTGAACTAATACGTGATTTGGGGAGCGAGTCAAAGGTGTTAGTGTGTGGTTTCTATGGAGCGAGGAATATGGGTGACGAAATGATGCTTGGTGAGGTATTGAAAATATTGGAAAAGAAAGGAATTAAGGCCACAGTCCTCCTTTCTGACAATTATGATTTAGATACTAGCAGGTATATGCCACATTATACGATTCATTACCCTAGGCGAAGCTCAGATATTACTGCGATTGTTGCCAAGTTTGATGTTATCATTTGGGGGGGTGGGGCGGTTTTGGACGATACAAAATACTGGTTTAAAGAAAATGACAGTAATTTATCATATTGTCTATTATCTTTATCTAAAGCTATGATAAAAAAAGGCGGAAAGGTCATAGTTTTGGGAGTTAGTTCAAATAGTGAACTAAATAACAAACAATATTTAGCGGATCTGAGTTATGTGATAGAAGGGTCCGTCTATTTTTCCTTAAGGGATACCTTCAGCTTGGAAGCTTTACGAAAGTCAGGGGTGCGAGGTATTGAAAAAATAAAAATAATTAATGATTTGGCATTGGCGGGTTTAAAGATGAACGATATCAAAAAGAGTCGCAATGAGATTGTGTCTGTAGGTGTTGTTTATGTAATGAGAGACGACACTGTCAACGAGGTAGAAAAGTACACCAAATGTTTGTTGGGTGAATTAGAAAAGAAGATAAACGCGGATCGAAATGCTGTAATCAACTTTTTCTCTTTTTATGATTATAGGCAAAATGACGCGAGGGCTTATGGAGCGATTATCGAGCGGATTAAGGGGGTGGTCCCGAAAAATATAACAATAAATATTATAGATACATTAGAGACGATGGACGACGTTGTTTATGGATTCATGCAGTGTGATTACTTGGTTTCTATGCGTTATCATGCTACTCTTATAGCTTGCTGCTTGGGGCTTAATGTTTTGTCTATTAATTTAAGTCCGTTGCACCAACATTATGCAAATAAACTAGAATATGTAAAGGAAAAATACTGTAAAAGTCTTATTGATTTTAATTATGGTAGTAGTGTGGAGTTGTTAAAGAACGATTTAAAGTTGTTGTTAGAAAAAAAGGATGAAAAAAGGAGCGCGGACGAAATCAATAAAATTGGCAGCACTGTACGGAAAGAGTTAGATGACGCACTAAAAAATATTAATTAATTATTGAGGTCGTGTGTTGGAATCTTTTCATATAATAATGTGTTGTTTGGATATTTGTTTTGGAAAAACTGCTTTGTTTTTGCAAGAAACGCGTCGGAATAATTATTCTCTTTGTGATATAGTTTTAGCGTAACATTATTATCTAGATGGTATGTGTCGATTAGCTTTAGATTTGAGGCTTCATTGTTTAATATTTGATTTGCTAAATATGTGATAACAGTTTGGCCGTCTCTGGTTAAATGTGTTTGAATTGGGTCTGCGACTATGATGTAGGACGCATCGAAGAAGTAGAACGGGAATCCATCGCGTTTGTCTACATGGGCGACGCCGGATATGTTAAATGTTGGGGAGGATGGAAGTTTGGCGTTCGAGAGTACATCATCATTGAAAATACTTGAACTGGAGAGAACGTATACATAGTCTTTTGGTTGCATTTTTGTTTCAAGATCATCGATTAAGGCATTTATTTCACCAATATCGCTGCGGACCGTTGGTTTTACCACTTCGGAAATACCAACAAAATAGCATAAAGCGGAGCATGAATTGGCTCTCTCACCTGTAAATGAATAAGTTGAAATGACAATTATAATAATCGGCGGTACTATCGCAAGAAGGCGTAGTTTTATAATGTCGTGGATTTTGACGACAAGGATGGCAATACAGAAAGTAAGAAATGGTATAAACATATACATATGTTGGTCTCCCAGGGTTTGGACTTTAGTAAACAAAAGGAATGTAATTATTGAACTAATGATTCCTATGGTGGTTATTTCACTAACTGTTGTTTTGCGATATTTCCAGTATGCTATAATGATGCCAAATATCGCCATGGCGAGAGTAATGCACCCATAGTATCTAATGAATAACTTGATTTGGTCGAAGAAGTTTCCTAACATATAAGCTGAATAGATATCACTATAACCCCCTGTAATATATCGGATTAGTAGGGCCCTCGAAAAAACAAGCATTAATGCGGTAATAAAAGCACCGGAGGCGGTTAGCTTTATTATTAGTTTTATTGTTTTCAGGAGAGCTGTTTTATTGAAACCATATTTACCTATGTTAATTATGGTTTTCGTTAGGAACACGGCAAAATATAGCCCTAGCGCGAAGAAACAGAAGTATCTTCTAAGAACAATTAACAGGAAAGTCAAGAAGCCCAGTGTGAAATAATTTGAAATATATCGCATTCTAGTTTTTGCAAATAGATAGAAGATTAGGCTGATTACAACAATGCAGATTGCGTCGGGGCGGCCATTGAAAACGGGAATTAATACTGTTGGTGACAACAGAAAGATTGAAAATAGGAGAGGATACAGCCAGAACTTAAAACGATATCCTTTCCTAGAAAAGGCAACTTGGGTTACTTTTGTCATTATAATTGCAAAAGGAAGAATAAAAAGATTAAGGATTATTAAGATGTAAGAAAGTCTGGAAGCGCCAAAGATAGAAAGAAATGGAACCATAGGTAGAATGGGGAGAAGATTGTAATCTGTATTCATTGAATCTGCCACTTCTTTAAAGCCATCAAATTTGTTTTCTTTGAAAGTTTCAACTAAATTAATAGAGTTTTTCCAGTAGCCAGACGTATCCCAAAACTGAATAGTATTTTCTGTGTTGACGTAATTAATAGCGATGAGGTTGGCAATGGTTAGTGACAGTAGACACCCAATTAATATGAAAAAGCGATGCTTGGTGTTGCGCTCTTTCTGTTTTGTCTGGTTCTTCTTGTCTGCTATCCTTCTAATAACATAGTCGAATTTGATGAAAAATCCTTTTGTTTTGCGATGAAAATTAGTAAGAGTGCCAGCGATGCCAGGATTATCGTAAAAGGCTTTATACTTCTTTAGAGTTTTATCAAAAGATTGAAAACGGGTTTTTGATTTGCACCATTCAATGGCAATCATGTATTGCATGTGGCACATAGGTATTATTACTCTATTTGAAAGATACTCTTTGCGGGTCGGTGACATGGTTGTAATATGTTCATTATATATGGAAAGGAGCCTTCTGCAGACCTGCTCATGAGATTTAACGTTTTTGATGAGTGAATTCTTTTCCATAGATTGACCTTCACGCTCAAGACGGTATTGATAGATCATAAATGGATAGTAGGTGGCCGTTTTGGCAGACAAGTAACAAGCTAGATTGTATTCTTGGTCCACATAAAAGCATTTTTCGTCAATTTTAAGATTAAATCTTTTAAGAAGACTCGTTTTAATAGTTGTTGTTGGTAGCATTGGCCCCCATTCTGGAAACATAGTTTCATCTAGTTGCACCTTGGTGTAACTAGACAAATGAGAATAATATGTTACTGGACGGTTGAGGCCAGTTTTTATGAAGCACTCGACCAGGTCTGTAAAAACAATGTCGGAAGTTTCGTGTTGGAGTTTTTCTAGATATTTATCAAATTCTGAAGTGTCAAACCAATCATCGCCATCTAAAAGACGAAAATATTTTCCCGTAGCATGGTGTATGGCGGCGTTGATGGCTGAACCGTGCCCTCCATTCGATTTGTTGATTGTTTTGACAAAAGGGAATTGTGAGGATAGATGCTGCGCAACTTCTGAGGTGTGGTCTGTTGAACCATCATTTATTATTAGTATCTCTATTAGTTCCGGATGCTCAGTTTTTGCAACAGAGAGAACGGTCTCTTCTAAAAATAACTCGACGTTGTAAGCGGGAATTCCAATAGTGAGAAGTGGTTTTTTAGACATGTTTGCTCCTTTTTAACATTTCCTTGACCTGTGCCATAAAAGTATCCTTATTATGTCTTTGCTGTAGAGTTCTTTGTAGCGTTGCGGCTTTTTGTAGTGATGTCGTGTGATTAGCGACAGTATTTCGGATTGCCTGTATGAATTGCTCTGGCGAGGTTGAGTCTTCAACTAGTGTTGCACAATCACCTAGAGCATCAGGAATACCGCCAACGCTAGAAGAAACAATTGGCAAGCCTGATAATGCTGCTTCGATAATGACATTGGGGGTTCCGTCAGCGTGAGATGTGTAGAGAAAAATATCATATTGTGAAAGATTGATATCTTTGAAAAAATTACTATAAGCACCTTTGTAGTGCAAATTTGGGGTGTTGGTGTCGAGCGGATTATCCCCATTTGGCCAATTTATCGGAGAAAAGAGACCATAGCAATCAATAGAAACATGATCTTTCTTGAGTGCTTCGGCTATAATTGGGACTATCTCGGGGTTTTTTTCCGGTCTAATATGGGCGGCCCAGAGGATGCGAATCCCGTCTTTTGCAGATAGGTCGGGCTTAAAATCATTATTATATTCAAAAAGCTGGTGATGTACTAAGATGTCATCTGGCAAGAATCCAAAGTGATTCACCCATAGATCTTTTGAAGAATTATTGTCTGTAGTAATAATGTCGCCTGGTCGATAGACCACTGGGAGTTCCTGCACTGTGTATCCCATATATTCGCCATTTGGTCCGACGAGATAATTATAAGAGGAAAATAAGATTTTTGAACCATTTTTGCGCATAATGTCACCATATTGTTCAAGGCAATCATAGCCTGCTTTGCTTGCTATAATATGTATTCTTTCTGGTTGAAATGCATTGATGGTTGAGTAAATTATTTGAGGGAAGAGCTTTTGTATTAAGTTATTATTTTTAAATATGAGAGGGAGGTCAACCAGTGTGATATTCGATGGCAGATGAAGATCTTCTTTGTTAAATGATTTATGTGTACCGTTGGTGAGGAATACTAGAATGTGCTGATTCGGTAATAAACTGGACAGGGTGCGCAAATAGTTGGTAGCGAATAAATCTACCCCTCCAGATATTAACCATGGTAGCACCATAAAATAAGAATAATCTATATAATCAAGAGTTTTTAAAACAGTGTAATATGCTTCTAGTAGTTGCTCCGATTGGTAGAAGATTTCGTGAGTTATATCAACAAATTTCATAGACCGATAGCCTTTTAGTCCATATTTTATAGTGGATAATTGTTCTAACTCGTCACGCATGGAATTGCTTATATATGTGGGTTGTTGTGGAAATAGCAAACTAGAGCCAGAATGGTTTTTGTTTGATCGGAGCAGCCTTTTTGCTATTCTGCTTTTTCCTGCGGAGGTTTTTAGGAGTGTTTTTACGGAATTCTTGAAAGATCTGTGATTGGCGCTGGATTTAAAAATGGATGGCTTGTCGGTGTGTGTAATATCTAGCTGAGAGAAAAGGGAAGAGTCGAAGTAAGGCGGCTCATTTTTGATGGTTTTAATAAATTTATTAAAATCTATGTTTACGGTGCGACTCGCGGAACATGTGTCTTTAATAATATGGGCTCTTGGTGAAAATGATGGGTGCTCAGCTTGTTTTTTGTTGTCGAAAAGATTAATGGTGGTGTTGTTGCACAGCATTTTATCATTATGAGTAGTGGCTATAATGAGAGTGTTTTCTATGCGTCGAAAAGAGTATTCGGGGCAGACGAAATGGGCGGAGTTAGTTTTTAGAAAGTAGACGCCTTTGTATAGGAATGAGCGTGATACTATTTCGCCGCTTTGAATAGAAAGAGTGAATCTGGCTTTGGTGGGACGATCGACGAGCTTGATGCCTGCATTAAGAAGCCGTTTTTGTTCTTGGTCTATTTTGAGATTATTGGGATTATGGATAAGAACATGAATATCTAATCTCTCTTTACCGATTTGCTCGATGATGCTAGAAACTGTTTCGTGCAAATCAAAAATTAGGGAATTATCTATAATTATACTTATTTCTATATAATCCTTCATTGCTTTATCAAGTATAGCATATGGTATACTTTTTTTGAATCCGTTATATGAAAATAAGAATAATATAATAGTTGGTGTCTTGTTTTTTAGCGAGTATGCTATTATATATAATATGATAAAGAGGGTTGTTTTAAGTTTTTTGGCTAGTTTTGGGGTTTGTTTTGCGTTGTGCGGGGGGGTGTTCGCGGATATTCCTGGGAACAATATGGCCACGATTATTGTTTTTTTTCTGTATTATTGGATATTTCCGAAGGTTACCTTGCGAACAAGGAGGGAGAAGCGTTTCGTAATAACAGTATCGGCTATTCTTTCTCTTATTACGATAATAGGGGGTCAGCTAGAGCAAACAAGTGAAGTTAATTGGTCTTTTTTGACTCTATTCATGATCTTTTGTGGGGCCATTATGTTTATTCCTTTGATGAAAGGGGCGATTCTTCTCGTTGAAAGATTTCACCGTGGGAGGAAAACTTCGAAACGCGGTCGCAATAATAAGGATGTACATAAATTTGGATTTTTCGGAGTGACAATTGTTCGCTTTTTGGAACATATAAAGCATTTTTGTAGGGAGTATCCAACGACGGCTATTTTTATTGTCATTAGTTTTTTTGGATTGATGGTTTGGTTGGCGTTGTACCCAGGTGTGTATGGCTATGATGCTGGAGCGCAAATAACGGAATTTTTGGATTCATCTAAGAGTGTCAATTCTCATTATTCTGTATCTTTTTCTTTTTTGTTGTCGAGCATGGTGAAACTAGGGAAAGATCTTTTCGGCGATTATAATGTCGGGATGGCATTCTTTACCTTTCTTCAGATGATATTCATGTCGTATGTTGCTTCAAAAGTTTGCATATTCGTATATAATTTAACGAACAAAAAATTATTGTTGCGATTGTCAATTATTTTTTTCAGTTTGTTTCCAATCTACACTATAATGTCGGTTTCTTTAGCGCAAGATGTAATCTTTTCAGGTATTTTTGTGTTGTTGTTTTTGGAACTATACAAACTGTCTAGGGATGCGGGTTCGTATTGGTCGCGCAAAAAAAATATCTTGATTTTCCCATTGTGTATTTTTGCTTTATGTATATCCAGAAATAATGGATTATATCTAGTATTGGTTGCCCTTCCGATTATTTTGTTGGCATTAAAAAAGAAAAGAGGGGTTACTTTACTGATGATCCTTATTCCACTTTTGCTATATGGAATGTATAACGGTGTTTTTCTGAAATGTTTGTCTGTAGAAAAGAGCGATACGATTAAGGAGATGTCAAGTGTCCCCAGTCAACAACTTGCTCGTGTTTATACGAGGCATAAAGAAGACTTTAATGAAAACGAGTTAGGTGAAATAGACAGGTTTTATGAGTTGGATAATTTTGACAAGTATTATGAAGTAAATCCGTCTATTGCTGATTGGATGAAGGCTGGAATTGAAACCGAGAGTGTTGAGGGGGATATGTTTGGGTACCTAGGACTGTGGTTGAAAACTGGTTTAAGATATCCGAAAGAATATGTTGAGGCTTTTTTGATGAATAGCTATACTTATTGGTATCCAAATAAGATATATCCGGATTCAAGGATGTATCATCCTTTGATAGAATTTGAAAATATTGAACTAGATGAGTCGGCATCTTTTTTGGGGATTGAGAGAAGTAGTAAGTTCCCGCTGTATGAGGGTTTTTTGGCTTTGATTATAGGAAGATCTAGCCAGTTCGAACCCGTGAGGGGTGGATGGCAGTCTGTGCCTGTAATATCGACGGTTTTCACGATTGGTTTTTATTCAGTTTTGTTCTTTTTATGTATTGCTTTTTCGATTCACTATAAAAGACGGTCATATTTTGTGCCTCTTAGCCTGCTGCTTGGGCTTTATGCTACCTTGCTTTTGTCGCCAGTCGCTTTGTTGAGGTATTGTTTTGCTGTGGTTATATTGGCTCCAGTATTGGTGTCATTGATTATAAAAAGTTATAGGCTTAAGATTTGATAATATTTATAAGGTTGAGGTATAATTCGTAGATTTGACGGTTTTTCTTAACTATAACTTGTAAAATAATGCCAGTAATATTAAGTAAAATACTTATAATGACGAGAAAACCGGACACGATTAAGGTGGGGAGTCTTGGGACTAATCCTGTTTGGAAATATTCCGATACTATTGGGGCCCCCAGAATGATGGCTATGAGGTATAAGAACAGACTTACGATGTTGAAGAAGAATGATGGCCTATATTCTTTAAATAGAATTGTAATTGTTTTAAGGACTCGAGCCCCGTCCTTGTAGGTGTTTAATTTAGATGGGTTGTCTGGTGCACGATCTTTGTATGATATGGGGATTTCGGTAATGCGGAAATTTTTGTCGATAGCAAAAATTGCCATTTCAGTCTCAATCTCAAAGCCTTTCGAAAGAATAGAGAATGACTTGACAAGATCATAGCTCATGGCGCGATATCCGGTCATGACGTCGTTGATATGGCTTTTGAATATCTTGTTAATTAGGAAACCTACGGTTCTGTTGCCAGTATTATGGAAGAGTCTTTTGTTTTCGGTGAAATAGGAACTCGACAATCTGTCCCCGATGACTAAATCCGCTTCGTCATCAAGAATGGGTTGGCACATTTTTTTTGCATCTCTGGCCGAGTATGTGTCATCTCCGTCTACCAGCAAATAACAGTCAGCTTTAATCTGCCGAAACATGGTTCTAACTACATTCCCTTTTCCTTGTCTGTTTTCAGAAAAAACAAGCGCGCCAGATGTCTTGGCTATTCGTGCGGTGGCATCGGTTGAATTGTTATCAAATACGTAGATTGTGGCTTCTGGCAATGCTTGGTTGAAGGCCTTGATTACTTTTGCGATAGATTTTTCTTCGTTATAGCAAGGAACAAGAATGGCAATTGATTTTTTTAGGGAAGGGTTAGCATGCCGGGTTTTCATATTGATTGATTATAGCTCGTTATAGATAAAAAAGTCAATATCTGGTATAATAAAGAGTATGAATAATGCGAGTGTGTATTTTGTGTTGCCATGCTATAACGAAGAAGACTGTTTGATGGAAACATATAAGAGATTGAGCGAAAAAATTAAAGTACTGCAAAAGAAAAAAATGATAAACAAGAAAAGCAGAGTAGTTTTTGTGGATGATGGTTCAACGGACAGTACTTGGGAAAAGATTACTGAATTGGCAAACAAAGACGAAAACATAGTAGGCGTCAAATTAGCCCATAATGTGGGGCACCAGAATGCATTGTTTGCAGGTCTCATGTATGCAAGTGGCTTTGCGGATGCTACTATTAGTATGGATGCAGATTTACAAGACAATCTGAGTGTGATAGATGGCTTTATAAAAAAATATAAAGAAGGGTACGAGATTATCTACGGAGTGAGGGATGATAGAAAGACCGATACTGGTTTTAAGAGGATAACTGCACAGTTTTTTTATAAAATGATGAAGTTATTAGGTGTGGATATGGTGTATAATGCGGCCGATTGTAGGTTGATGTCTAAGAGGGCTGTTGAACAACTAGGCAATTACTCGGAAGCTAATTTGTTCTTGAGGGGGATTATTCCTTTGATTGGTTTAAAATCTACGACAGTTGGGTATAGGCGAGAAAAACGAATTGCAGGTAAATCAAAATATCCCCTAAAAAAGATGTTAAACTTTGCGTGGGATGGGGTTACTTCGTTTAGTGTCAAGCCAATAAGGATGGTCCTGGCTTTGGGGGTAATAGTATTTGTGTTGAGTTTGTTTATGATGCTATACGCGTTAATAATGTGGGCTACTAATCAAACGGTGGATGGATGGACCTTTACAACTTGTTCAATTTGGTTGGTTGCTGGTATTCAAATGATTTCTATCGGATTAATTGGCGAATATGTGGGAAAAACTTATACTGAGACTAAGCGAAGACCACGGTATTTTATTGAAAAAATAATCGAAAAGGAGGATTAGATGTTATCAGATAGAGTAAAGAATTTGATTATTGGTGCAGGTTTGTCGGGTATATCGTGCGCCTATTATTTGGGGGAAGACTATTTAATACTAGAAAAAGAAGAAACTCCTGGTGGGTATTGTAGGACTATTCCTAATCACGAATATGTTTGGGATTTTGCGGGGCATTTTTATCATTTTAGGACAGAAAAGTATAAGAAGCTATTTATGGACTTGGTGGATGAGGATCAGATAATACGACAGAAGAAGAATACGAAAATATATTACAATAGTAGGTTGATCGATTATCCTTTTCAGACAAATATTCATGAGCTTGAAAAAGAAGAGTTCATCAAATGTCTATACGATTTATACTTTAGAGACAAGAAGGACGATTACGATAATTTTCTTGATATGCTTTATGTGAAATTTGGGGAATCAATTACTGAAAAATTCTTACGGCCTTATAATGAGAAATTATATGCTGTAGATTTACACAAATTGGATAAAGATGCGATGGGGAGATTTTTCCCATATGCTGATTTCGAGCAGGTTATGGAGAGTATGGGTAATAAGGTCAAAGAAACCTATAATGACGAATTTATGTATTTGAAAAAAGGTACAGGGTATTTTATTGATAGGCTATTTGAAAAGATTGATAAGAATAAAGTTAGATTGGGCACTGGTGTGAAGGGTATAAATAGGAAAGAAAAATTTATCGTAACAGATAAAGGGGAGACGATTTATTACGAAAACTTAATCAATACCACGCCATTCAACCAATTCTTGACGATGCTAGATGAAGCCGAGCAAGAAAAGAGAGCGAAAGCGTTATCTTATAATAAAGTGTTGGTTTTGAATTTAGGGTTTGATAAGCCATCGCCAAAGTATAAGGCGGAGCATTGGGTGTACTTTCCGGATAAGAAATTAAACTTTTATCGAATTGGGTTCTATAACAATATTCTGATGCAGGATAATCTAAGTGTTTATGTTGAGATTGGTTTTCCTAGAGACGCGGATCAAATTAATGTCGAGGATGAACTCGAGAAGGCATTAGATGGCATGAAAGAAGTGGGGATAATAGATGATGATATTAAGTTGGTGGATAAGAATATTCTTTTGATGGATCCAGCATATGTACATATTGCCGAAGAGGAAAAAGTTGTAAAGTATATGAATGAATTTGAAAAAGATAATATTTACATGTTGGGTCGTTATGGAAGATGGACTTATAATTGTATGGAGGATTGTGTGCAACTAGCTGATGATTTGGCTAGCAAACTGAGGAATTATGGACAATAAACGCAGAAATGTGTTTTTGTTGGTTTTACTTGGATGCGTTTTTGTTTGCGGAGAATCGGTATTTTTCTTAAAAGAAAGGAGCACATCGGAATTAGAAAATCGTTCTTTGAATTCGTTTCAACATTTTACAGTTGAAGATTTTGTTGATGGGGGTTTTCAGAATAGTTTTGAGGCGGCCATTTCCGACCAGTTTTTAGGTAGTGAACAAATACGATATTATTATAATCAAGTCTTTTCACATTTGCCAACTTTTGGGCTAGATGGTTTATTGTGCAGTAATAGGTATTTGGAGCTAGAAAGCAAAGATGATAAAAAGAGGGGAACTTTTGGGTGCGACGGTTACATTGTTTATTTACCGGATAAGTTTTCGGCGGAGAAGGAAAAAGTAGCTAACGATAATATACAAAAGTATAACAAACTAAACAAATTGGTAGATACTTATTATTATTTTATAGACGATGCTTCATCATTTGATTTTGAAAAAGGCGAGAGGGTGTTTGATTATTATGGTCTTTTGGCTGATAGATTAGAGGGCGAAAAAGGTGTAAAAAGGTTAGAATATGACAGTAGTTTTGATGATTATGCGAAACTGTTTTACAGAACGGATCATCATTGGAACAAAGAAGGATCTTACCAAGGGTTTTTAGATATAGCTAAAATGCTGGGCATTAAGAAAGTGGCTGAACCCAGAGGTATCATTACTAACCATGAAGACTTTTTCGGTTCTCATGCAAGGACGACTGCCAATTTTGATTATCCGGAAGAATTTTCTTTTTATAAGTTTGAAATTCCTGAGCATAAAACGGTAATTAATCATGTACTCGGAGAGTATAATAACTATTATAATTATGAGGTTCATAATTATGATTACGATAAAATGGCAAACTACTATGCATATGTCTATGGGGATGATTATGGTGAGGTGGTATTTGATTTTGAACAGCCAAAAAAGGAGAATCTTTTGATAATCTCTAATTCATACAGTAATGCTATAAATGAATTGATAGCGCAATATTATAATAAGACTTATGTTGTAGATTTAAGGCATTACGAGGAGCAGCTAGGAGAGAGTTTTGACCTCGGCAGGTACTTAAAAGATCATAAGATTGATAAAGCTTTGATAATAATGAGTCCTTCTTTTGTGTGGTCTGAGGGGCCCAATAAGGGGTTGGAGTAGTAATGTTGTTTAGCAGTTTAACCTTTTTGTTTGCTTTTTTGCCAATAACTTTGGCCTTATATTATCTAGCAAAGAATAAATACAAGAATTATATTTTATTGGTTGCTTCATTATTGTTTTATGCGTGGGGTGAACCAAAATATATTTTATTGATGGTGTTTTCGATAGTATTCAACTATTTCTTGGCTTTGTGGATGAATAAAAGAAAAAAAAGAAAAAAGATATTTTTGGTTGCCGCGGTAGTGGTTAATATTGGCTTATTATTCTTTTTTAAATATCTGGATTTCACAATTAATAATATGAATATGGTTTTTGGTTTTAATTTGGAACCAACTGGTATTGGTCTTCCAATTGGGATTAGTTTTTACACTTTTCAGATTCTTTCTTATGTGATTGATGTTTATCGAGGGAAGGTAAATGTTCAGAAGAATATCTTTACTTTGGGGACCTATATTGCTTTGTTTCCGCAATTGATTGCCGGTCCAATAGTGAGGTACTCTTCGATTGAGGATCAATTACGCGATAGAGTTCATAGTTTAAAAAAATTCTGTAATGGGTTTAGGAGGTTTATAGTAGGTTTTTGTAAAAAAGTACTTATCGCCAACAGTGTTGCCGTAATTGCGGATACTGTGTTTGATGATCCAACCAGCATGGGCCTGAATTTCTGGATAATAGCAGTGGCGTTGGTAGCGTATACTTTGCAAATATATTATGATTTTTCGGGTTATAGCGATATGGCAATTGGATTAGGGAGGATGTTTGGATTTGATTTTGATGAAAACTTCAATTACCCTTATGCGGCTAGGAGCATTACGGATTTTTGGAGACGATGGCACATTTCCTTGACTACGTGGTTTAGGGATTATCTTTATATTCCTTTAGGCGGAAACAGGTGCTCAAAAATAAAGTGGATAAGAAATTTTTTCATCGTGTGGCTTTTGACAGGTCTTTGGCATGGTGCTAGTTGGAACTTTGTTTTGTGGGGATTATTCTATGCGCTAATACTTTTATTCGAAAAGCAATTTTTTAAAAAGGTACTGGACAAGTTGCCTAAAATAATAACATGGGGGGTTACATTTGCGGTAATTAATGTTGGCTGGTTACTTTTTAGAGTTAATGGTTTAAGCGACTTGAGATACTTAATTAGTTCTATTATTAATCCTCAAATTTCTACAGTTGATTTTGTGAGTCATAATTTTGCAATACTGCCGTATTTAGTGTTTATTATTATAGGTTTGGTATTTATGTTCCCGTGGGCGAAGAGAATAGTTGTAAAGTTTTTAGATAAAACTGCCGTTGGATTTTTGTTAGATATAGCATTGGTACTAATGTTTGTATTAGGAATTTTTGCCTTGGTAAGTAGCTCATATAATCCGTTTATATATTTTAGATTTTGAGTTGGTGGCCAGATATGATACCATATGATATATGGGATGTAATGTTTTTCTAGTCAGGAATGTAGCGTCTGGAATGTATGGGGGTGGAGAGATTTATCAGTTGCGGTTGGCTGGCAAGTTGAGAGAATTTGGATTTGAGCCAATTATCGTGACTAATTCGAGGAAATTATTAAAAAACGCCAAAGATAATGGATTCAAGGTTTTAGTGCCGCCGTATTCTAAGCAACAGAATTGGAGCGGATGGAGAAATCTTTTACTAATCAAATACTATGTATTCCAGAAAAGACTTATTAGGTGGTATGAAGACGCTATGGAGAAACACAAACCGGTGGTAGTGAATATCCAATCGCGGGACGATATGGTTGCGGGGACTCTGGCGGCGAAGAAATTTGGCGTGAAAGTTTTGTGGACCGATCATGCGGATTTTAAGAACTGGGTGTTATGGAATGTTAATAATCGATTCAAAAACGCAATAGGTAAAAAGATTATAAAATTATCCAATGATACGGATAAGGTGATTTTTGTAAGCAAGAGAATTGAGGATGAAACCAGAAAATTAATTGCACCAAAAATACTTCAAAATACAATAGTTGTGCGTAATGGGGTAGAAGATGAATTCGAAAAATTCAAGGGTATAAATGCTAGGGCAATGAGTTTTGTTTTTATTGGGCGTGTTGTGCGTGAAAAAGGCGTGGAGGAGTTAACTGGTGCGTTTCGAGAAGTAGTCGCAAAGTATCCCGAAGCTAAATTGGATGTTTATGGGGATGGGGACACAGATCATTTTAAAGAATTAAGTTTGGGATGCAAAAATATATATTTTTATGGTGTGACGCGCAAACCCTTGGAGGTTTTGGCGAAGAACCAGATTTTTGTGCTGCCTAGCCATATGGAAGGATTGTCGTTGTCGTTGCTTGATGCTGCGATGATGGGGAAGAAGATTATTGCGACTGATGTAGGCGGAAATAATGAGGTAGTTAGAGATAAGGAGACGGGTTTGATAGTGCCTGCTAAGAATGCAGATAAACTGGCTGAGGCGATGATTTGGATGCTTGAAAACAAAAAAGAAGCGGAGAAGATGGCTAAAAATGCTCGAAAGAGATATGAAGAGAATTTTGATTTTGATAAGATTTTTGAAGAAAAGATGTTACCGTTATATAATAGAGGAAAGGAGAAAAAATGAAAGTATTATTAACTGGTGGGACTGGATATATTGGGTCGCATACGGCGATTGAGCTTATTAAGCTCGGGCATGAGGTCGAGATAATGGATAACTTGTTTAATAGTAAGATTGAAGTGCTTGATAAAATCGAGGAAATTTCTGGTGTAAAGCCGAAGTTTTATGAGGTGGATTTGCTGGATAAAGAGGGGATGGATAAGATGTTTGGCGAGGGTAAGTATGATCTCGTGATTCATTTTGCTGGGCTTAAGGCTGTGGGTGAATCGGTTGAGAAGCCGCTTAAATATTATGAGAATAATGTAGGCGGTACGATCAATTTGCTCCAATGCATGAAAAAACATGATGTGAATAAAATTGTATTTTCGTCATCAGCAACAGTATATGGGGATCAAGGCGTAGCAGAACTTACTGAGGATATGCAAACTGGGGTTGGTATTACGAATCCATATGGTGAAACGAAGCACGTAATTGAAGAAATTTTGAAAGATGTGGCGGAGTCTGATCCTAAATTTGAAGCCACTATACTTCGTTATTTCAATCCAGTGGGGACGCATCCGTCTGGACTAATTGGTGAAGATCCGAATGACATTCCAAACAATTTGATGCCAATTATTATGAAGGTGTCTACTGGGGAAATTGCAAAGCTCAAGGTATATGGTGATGATTATGATACGGTGGATGGTACTGGTGTGAGAGACTATATTCATGTGGTAGATCTTGCAAAAGGTCACGTAGCGGCCATTAACAAAATTAAACCTGGAATTTCTATTTATAATCTTGGGACTGGAAAAGGTACATCGGTGCTTGAAATGATTGCGGCATTTGAGAAGGCTAGTGGTGGGAAGAAATTGCCATACGAGATTGTCGAGCGAAGAGCGGGTGATCTTGCAGAAATTTATGCAAATCCCGCAAAGGCTGAAAAGGAACTGGGCTGGAAGACTGAACTTACGATTGATGATGCTATGAATGACACAATTAATTATTTGAATCACTTGAAGGAAAAATGAAGCCACTAGTATCGATAATTGTACCGGTATATAATGTGGGGGAGTTGGTTTTGAAATGTCTTGATTCTCTGATCTCGCAAAGCTATGAACAGATTGAGATAGTAGTGGTGGATGATGGGTCTACTGATGGGTCGGGGAAACTCTGCGACGATTTTGCAAAGAAGGATAAGAGAATAAAAGTTTTCCATAAAAAAAATGGAGGGCTTTCTAGTGCGAGGAACTATGGCATCAAGAAGGCAAGTGGAGAGTATGTGTGCTTGGTGGATAGTGATGATTATGTTAAAAAGGATTTTGTGAAAAAGTTGGTGGATGTCGTGAGGGAAGACGTTGACGTTGTGGTGTGTGGGTTTAATGATGAGGTCCCAGAAGCCAAAGTGATGACTGGGAAAGATGCAACCATTAAATTACTTATTGGGCAAAATAATATGGAGGTGATTGCCTGGAATAAAATGTATAGGCGAGAATTGTTCGATGAGGTATTGTATCCGGACGGGCGGAATTATGAGGATACATTAACTACTTACAAACTGCTGAGTAAGGCTAAGAAAGTGGCTTATGTTGGTGAATCTTTGTATGTATACGTAGAAAGAGGGGGGAGTATTACAAACAAGGACAAGAAAGAAGAAAAATTGAAGTCACGTGAGGAGGCGGCAAAAGAGGCGATGACTTATTTTGACAAAGGGACGGATCTGTGGCGAGCGGCGGAAATATCGATGCTTACGGCGAAGCTGGCCTGGGTGGATTTTGCGATTCGAGGGGATGTAGATAAGAAATATTTGAAAGATGGGATGGAGTGGGTCAGATCGCATAAGAAGGAATTGCTTGGAAACAAATACTTGAGTAAAAAACTGAAACTATATATCAATCTTGTGACAATGATGGGCGGAAAACTATACATAGTTTTCCGTAAAATTCGTCATGAATAGATGAATTATTGCCAGAGTTTGGTGTAGGCATCGGCGACCATTTTAGGATCGCCATCTTTAATGATTTTGCCTTTTTCGATAAGGATAGCGCGGTCACAGAACTTACGAACATTCTCCATAGAATGAGTGACAAGAATGACGGTTTGGTTGTGTTTTTTGAGATTGGCGAAGTAATCATTACATTTTTGTTGGAAAGCAGCATCGCCAACAGCGAGAACTTCGTCAAGAAGCAAGATGTCGCCCTGGGCGCGGATGGCGATTGAAAAAGCTAGGCGAACTTGCATGCCGGAGGAATAATTCTTTAGTTTTTGGTCTTGGAAATCTTTGAGTTCGGCAAAATCCCATATGTCGTCGTACATAGTTTTCATTTCTTCGTTAGAGAAGCCAAGCAAAGCACCGTTCATGTAGACGTTTTCACGGCCAGTAAGTTCTGGGTTGAAGCCAACGCCTAATTCGATGAATGGGACTAAATTGCCATTAATCGTAACTTCGCCTTTTTCTGGATAGTAGATGCCGGCGAGGATTTTGAGAAGGGTAGATTTGCCGGAGCCGTTGCGACCGACGATGCCAATAAATTCGCCTTTTTTAATTTCAAAATTTAGACCTTTCAATACTTTCTGCTCTTTGTAGCCTTTGATACCGCGGAAACGATTGAATATGGCTTGTTTTAAGCCAAAGGCTTGCTCGGTGGGAAGTTTGAAGCTTTTGTGGAGATTTTTGACGCTGATTGCAACGTCGTTGTCTGTATTGATTTCGGTACGTGTACCAATGGTTCGTTTCATGACTAGACTTCCTCCGCGAAGAATTTAGATTTTTTACGGAAAACAAGGGCGCCGATGACGAGGAAGAAAACAATAATAAGAATTGGGATAATTTTTACGTAAGGGTTGTCAATATAATTCCAAGTAGTGATGGTCTCGTTGGTGATAAGGAAGTAGCGAATATCTTGGATGCATTGAGAGATAGGATTCAATAGGATAATTTTTGCGGCCATTGCGCTGGTATCTGCGACCATCGAGATTGGATAAATGATAGGTACGGCATAGAAGAGAGCTTGGACTAAGACGTCCCAGATTGAGGTGATGTCGCGATACTTTACATTAATAGAGCCTAGTAGGAAGGCGATGCCGAGTGACAGTAGGTATAGGCCAAGAAGAGGAATAAAAATGAGGAGCCATGACCAGGATGGGGTAATTCCATTGATGAGTGCAAAAATAATAATGACGACAAGGTTGATTAGCATGTTAATAACAGCCGTAAGGGTGGTTGATACTACTACGATATATTTGGGGAAACTGATTTTGCGGAGAAGGTCGCCACGAGAAACGATAGCTTGAATACCTTGAGATGTACATTCAGTAAAGAAACTCCACATAGAGGTACCACAGAGTAGGTAAACAGAATAATGGGGAATATCGCTACCAATTCTAAGGAGCTTGGAGAAGACAACATAAAGAATTGCGAACATCATAAGAGGACGAAGGAGCGCCCAGAGATAGCCCAGGACGGATCCCTGATATCTTAATTTAAAGTCAGTCTTAGTGAGCTCACTTAAAAGAATACGATTTTTGCGATTTAAAACACGAGGAATACTCATATACGATATCTATTTTAGCACATTTTGGGATTTATTTGGCACGTTTTTTGGAGCGAAGGTAGGAGATGCGCCAGCGGAGGTGGACGGTGTGGAGCCAGAATTTTTCGGCGAGAGTGGGGTGAGGGCCGAGCCAGGATTTGAGATTTTGGTAGGCGGTCTGCCAGTTTTGCCAGTTGATGGCGGTGCGGTTAATGGTGCTGGTATTGGTGCCGAAGTTATAAATATATAATGGGCTAAGGACGAAGGAGATTTCGCCTTTTGCCTTTTTTAGGTAGTCAAGGACGAATTTGGTGTCTTCGGCGAAGTTGAGGGATTTGTTGAACTTTAGGAGTTTGGCAGTTTTTGCCTCGTAGAGTTTGTTAACAGATGAATACATGCGGCCGTCTATGGCGAGTAGATATAACATATAGGCCTTCTTTGATTCCTTGTCGTGACGAAAGCGGAGAGGGTTAATATAGACGTCATTTGCGGTGTCTTGCTTTAGGCGTTTGTAATGCATACCGCAGACAGAGAGGGAAACTGCGGTGCTCGCGAATGGAGCGAGAAGGTCTGTTATAAAAGTTGGTTTGATTTTGTCGTCGGCATCTATAAAGCTGATATAATCGCCGGTGATTTTTTTGATGCCGTTGTTTCTGGCGGTGGATTGGCCTTGGTTGTCCTGGTGGATTACTGTGATACGGGGGTCTTTTTTTGCGTATTTGTCGGCGATTTTGCCGGAATCGTCGGTAGAACCGTCATCTACTAGGATGATTTCGAGGTTTTTGTATGTTTGGGCGATGATTGAATCAAGGCAGGTTTCGAGGTATTTTTTGACATTGTAAATAGGGACAATGATAGAGACTTTGGGCTTTTGGTTTTTGATGCTTAGCTCTAGGATGGGGGATTTTGAAGCAATATCAGATGAATGGGATTTGGGGAAGACGAATCTGTTATAAAAGAGGAAATTCAAGACCATTACGACAATGGCGGTGAGGACGAAGGAGCCGGTAGTGAGGACGAATTCAAAAGTGAAAGGGAGGTGAATTGCGCTGGTGATATTAAAAACGAACTCGTAGAGTGGGGTGAAGAGGCTGAAAAACTGGACGAGAGCAGGATTTACGATGATAGCAATCATGGTGTTCCAGATAAAAAATCTAATGATTGAGGATTTGGTGACGTTTCGTTCTTTCCAGGTGATTTTGGAGTGGGCGATGTAGCCAACAATGACAGTGATAATGGTAGCAATCATGTTGGAGAGCCAGAGAAGACCACTGTTTTTAATGATCAGATTTGAAATGATAGCAAAAAGGGCGTAGTTTACGAGAGTGACGCCGACACCGACGAAGAAATATCTGATAGCGTGGCGGCTAGTAGCGACGTCATTTTGGGGGATGGTTTGTGTATCGGGGGATTTTGCTTTGGAGTGATTTTTCTTATTGCTGGATTTCATAGGTTTAATTATATCACTATCTGAGCTCTACGTCTTTTGTAGCGTGCAGAATCTGATAAAATTCTTATGCGGTTTGGATTGTTGAAAAACAAAATGGCTTGTGGTACGCTAGGGGTATGAGTACAGTAGAATTAATCAAAGAAATTGAAGCTCTAACTTTGCCGGAAAAAAGGTTGGTAAGGAAATATATTAGAAGCTTGCTTTTATCTCGAGAAGCGGCAATTTCTTTTGGATTGCCTAAGTACTCCGTTGACGATGTTTTAAGTTTTGCTGATAAATCTGATTTGGAGCACAGACAAGGGAAAACAATCCCTTACAAAGAGGCTATAGAAGAGGTACGTAAGAAATATGAGATACCGGCTTAGCCTGTCTACCAGCGCAAATCGTGCGATGGGTGATTTTTTGGAGTTTTATAATAACAAAGTCAATGGTGTAGGAAATCCGATAATAGCTAGAAGGTTTTTGAAGGAGCTTGAGCGGGGGTTTGAGCGAATTGGCGCATCAGCGGAAAGTTATAATTTTTGCGAAAACGAAAAGCTTAGACAGAGGGGAATTAGAAAGATACATTTGAGACGGTATAAATGTAAGGTTTTATATCATATTGATGGAGATGGGGTTATAGTCGATCTTATCTGCCATGATTCGCAGGATTATGAAAACATGTTTTAACGGCGTTTTCGCTCTTCTTAAATCTGGACAGAAATTGATTTTTGGTGTATAATATACGCGTTTATTTAAGGGGAGATTGATATGGAAGAGGACCGCAAGAGTAGTAGTCTAAAAGGGGTGAAGGGGGAGATTTTTGGTAATGAAAATGTGATACGAGTGCGGGGAGCGAGACAGAATAACCTGAAAGACCTCGATGTTGATATTCCGAGAGATAAATTAGTGATTATTACTGGGCTTTCTGGATCAGGGAAGTCGTCTCTTGCATTTGACACGATTTATGCGGAAGGGCAGAGGCGGTATGTGGAATCTTTGTCGTCTTATGCGAGAATGTTTCTTGGTATTATGGATAAACCGGATGTAGACTCGATTACTGGGCTTTCGCCGGCGATTTCGATTGACCAGAAGTCTACTTCGAGAAATCCGCGTTCGACGGTGGCGACGGTGACTGAAGTATATGATTATTTGCGTCTTTTGTTTGCAAGGGTTGGGGTGCCACATTGTCCAATTTGCCACAAAGAAGTGAGCCGCAGGTCGGTAGAGGATATTGTAAATGAAGTGATGAAATTGCCGCTAGGATCAAAATGTATGCTTCTTGCACCAATTGTTTCGGCGAAAAAAGGTGAGTTTGCTCATGTGCCAGAACAGTATTCTGCAAAGGGATTCTCACGCGTGAGAGTGGACGGGATTATTTATGCGCTAGACGAATTTCCGGAGTTAAATAAAAACGAAAGACATGATATTGAAATAGTGGTGGATAGATTTGTGTTGTCGCCAGAGATGCGAAGTAGGATTGCTGGGTCGATCGAGCAGGCGCTTGAAATGGGTCAGGGAATAATGCAAATACTACGCGTGACGGATAATTCGACAGCGGTGGGGGAGACCAGAATTAGCAGCGCGAATTCGGAAGTTTTGACCTATTCACAGAGATATGCTTGTCCGGATCATCCAGACGAATTGATTCCGGAGCTTACGCCGAGGTTGTTTTCGTTTAATGCGCCGGAGGGGGCTTGTCCGGTATGTACGGGGCTTGGGACGAGGATGGAAATTGATCCAGCATTAGTTTTTAATAATAATTTGACCATAGCAGAAGGTGGAATACGGCCATTTAATAGAGTGGGACAGGATTCATGGTGGCTCAAAAGATTAATGGCAGTGGGGGTGCGACACGGATTTAATGTATATACGCCAATAGGGGAGCTAAGCGAAGAGGTGCGGCACATGATTTTGTATGGTACGGGGGATGAAAAATATGAAATGAAAATTAGTGGGTCGGGGAGATTTGCGGATGGTACAGTTTATGAAACAACGTATGAGGGCGTGATACCGATGCTAGAAAGACGATATCATGATCCGAAAGTATCGGATTTTACTAAACATGATATCGAGAGATTTATGAGGGTGAGGCAATGTCAAGAATGCCATGGTGCTAGGCTAAAACCAGCGGTACTAGCAGTGACGGTGCATGACCTAAATATTGTGGATATGTGTAATCTCGATGTGGATGCGGCGCTTGAGGTGTTGTCGCAAGATCTTGGGTTTTCTGAATCGGAGGGAATGATCGCTGGGCCGATACTGAAGGAAATTCGTGAGAGAGTGAAATTTATGCAAGATGTGGGGCTTGGGTATTTGGAACTCGGACGGGCAGCCAATACTTTGTCGGGTGGTGAGGCACAGAGAATTAGGCTCGCGACACAGATTGGTTCGGGTCTTCAGGGAGTGCTATATGTGCTAGATGAGCCGTCTATTGGGCTTCATCAGAGAGATAATGACAAATTGATTGCTACTTTGAAGCATCTGAGAGATTTAAAAAATACAGTGTTGGTGGTGGAACACGATGAGGATACGATGCTCTCGTCGGATTACATTATTGATATTGGGCCTGGAGCGGGGGCGATGGGTGGTAAAATGGTAGCCTGCGGCACTCCAGAGGAAGTGATGAAAAATCCAGATTCAATTACCGGTAAATATTTGTCTGGTGCTATGACGATACCGGTGCCGAAGAAAAGGCGGAAAGCAAAACGAGGGCAAGAACTTGTAGTAGTAGGAGCTAGAGAGAATAATTTAAAGAATATTGATGTACATTTTCCGCTTGGAGTAATGACGGTGGTATCTGGAGTGAGTGGGTCTGGGAAATCTACTTTAGTAAATTCAATTTTAGCGAATGAACTTTTGGCGAGACTTCATCGAGCACAGACGGTGTCGGGACTACATGAGAAGATTGAAGGAATAGAAAATCTGAATAAGGTTATTGTAATAGACCAGTCGCCGATCGGGAGAACGCCACGTTCTAATCCAGCTACTTACACTGGAGTGTTTACGGCGATTCGTGAGCTATTTGCGTCTCAGCCAGAGGCAGAGGTGCGTGGATATAAAGCAGGAAGATTTTCGTTTAACGTGAAAGGTGGTAGATGTGAGCATTGTCAGGGGGACGGTGTAAATAAAATAGAAATGCATTTCTTGCCTGATGTGTATGTGACGTGCCCGGCTTGCCATGGTAAGAGATATAATGCAGAGGCTTTGGAAGTAAAATACAAGGGGAAGGATATTTCGCAGGTCCTTGATATGACGATTGATGAGGCGGTGGAATTCTTTGCCAATGTGCCATCGATTGCGTCGAAACTCCGTACGATTCAAGAGGTGGGGCTCGGATATATTCGCCTTGGTCAGCCAGCAACGACTTTTTCGGGTGGTGAGGCGCAGAGAATTAAGCTCGCGACGGAGCTTTCTAGAAGATCTACTGGTAAAACTTTATATATATTAGATGAGCCGACGACGGGACTGCATTCAGATGATGTGAAGAGATTGCTTTCGATTTTGAATAAATTGGTGGACGGTGGAAATACGATGATTGTGATTGAGCATAATTTGCATGTAATAAAATCAGCGGACTGGATTATAGATATGGGGCCAGAAGGTGGACTTAAGGGTGGTCAAGTGGTGGCGGAAGGCACGCCAGAAGATTTGGCTCGAAGTGGAAAAACGCCAACTGGGGAATATTTGAGGAAATATTTAAAGAATTAATATGAGTTTTAAGAATGATCAGGTCTCTAGAGGTGAGACCGAAAGAATAATCGAATTAGCTAGGGGGTGTACTGAGGTTTTAGGGGATTTTGTTGAGATGGGATGTTACAAGGGCGATACATCTTTGATGCTTGCAGAGGTTTTGCAGGAGTTTAACAGGGGTAAATCTGTGGAAAACTATGTGGAAAAGTCTGTGGATAAGGTGGATGAAAATGACAAAAATGAAGCTTTTCTTCATGGTGGTGGAAAACGCCAGAAACGGTTGTGGATATATGATTCTTTTGAAGGGTTGCCAGAGAAGAGCTCGGCCGATAATTCGGTACTTGGTGTGGATTTTAAGGGAGGGGAGTTGATGGTCACAAAAAGGGAAGTAAAGGAAAGGTTTCTTCGTGCGGGACTTCCTGTACCTGTGATTAAAAAGGGGTGGTTTTCGGATCTTAGTGACGGGGATTTACCGGAAGAGATTGCTTTTTCTTTCCTAGACGGGGATTTTTATGAGTCGATTAGAGATTCTTTGAGGTTGGTCGTGCCGAAAATGAGTGAGGGCGGGGTGATGGTAGTACACGATTATAGTAATCCTGCTCTTCCAGGGGTAAAAAAGGCTGTAGATGAATGGGGTGGAGTCCATAATGGTCGGTTTAGAGTAGTGTTGTTATAGTGATAAATCAGATATTTTTATGATATAATGTCGGAAAGGAGAAAAAATGGCAACAAATATTACAAAAATATTTTTAGTTCTTAATTCCGGGTCTTCTTCGGAGAAGTTTTCGCTTTATGAGGGTGAAGACGAGGTTTGTTCGCTCTATTTTGAGGGAATTGAAGAAGATGGGAGGAAAAAGTTTATCTGCACGATTACTCGGGCAGATGGTTCTGAGGAGCTCATCGACAAGAAGTGGGACTCTCTCGATGAGGCGTTCAAAGAAGCTAAGGCGATATTTGAGAAAGAGGGCTTTATCAATGAAGCGCATCCTCTTGACGGTATCTTGGTAAGGACGCCAGCAGCGGGGAAGTATTTTACAGAGCATCACATTGCGGATGACGAGACATTCAAAGAGCTTGAGAAAGCTAAGCTTACTTATCCTTTGCATGTACCAGGGGCTATTAGAGGCCTCAAAAATGCTATGGCGGCATTTCCTGGGATCCCGGTGCTGACGATGAGCGATTCAGAAGCTCTTACAAGAGATTCACGACGCGACGTAGAATATGCTTTGCCAGTTGAGGTAGTAGATGAATTTGAACTCGCAAGATATGGCGCGCATGGTTCGTCGTATGGCTATATTATTGGCAAGGTGAAGGAACTCGGTATTTTAGCAGATAAGATGATTGTTTGTCACTTGGGATCTGGTTGCTCGGTGACCGGATTTATCGATGGTGAACCAGCCTACACTTCAATGGGTGAGACGCCACTTGAAGGGCTAATGTCATCAACAAGAACTGGTTCAATCGATCCAACGATTGGGGCTCTTCTTGGTGAGAAACTAGGTGCCGAGGAAGCAATTAAGGTGATGATTAAGCAATCTGGGCTCGTAGCGCTTGCTGGGTCTTCGGACATGCGTGAGATCATTGCTGGCGCAGAGGAAGATAACGCTGACGCCGCGAAAGCATTTGATATGTTTATCGATGGCGTTGCAGGTAAGATTGGTGAATTTGCAGCTAAGATGGGCGGAGTAGATGCAATTGTATTTACTGCAACAATCGGTGAGAGATCATTCCCGGTGAGAAATGCGATAATGGACAAGCTCGAATTCATGGGCTTTAAGCTCAAAGGTGATGTTTCGGTGGATAAGAGCGCTGGATACGCAAATATTGCTGCTGAGGGGTCAAAGCCGGTGTATATTATCCCAACAAATGAAGCGGCTTATATGATCAAGAAAGCATCAGAACTTCTTGACGCAGAGTAGAAAACAAGAATTGGCACTCGGGGGTTTACAGTGCCAATTTTTGTGCTATAATAGGGGTAGAAAAAAGGAGAAAAGGGCTTAGCTAGGCCCTGAAAGGAGTAAAATGACATTAAAACCATTGAATGATCGCGTGGTGGCGGTGGTGGAAAAACCACTAGAGAAGACTAAGTCTGGAATACTTCTTGGTGAAGCAAAAGAGAAACCAGCTTATGCGGTGGTGGAATCTGTAGGCCCAGAAGTGAAGGCTGTTAAGAAAGGTGACAAGATTGTTTACAAGGAATACTCAACTACCGATATTAAGATTGACGAGAAAGATTATATTATTTTGAAGGAAGAAGATATTTTGGCTACGATGTAAGCCGCTAAATAAGGAGAAAATATGGCAAAGAAGATTTATTATGAAGCAGAGGCGCGTGAAAAGGTGCTTTCTGGTGCAAAACAATTATATGACGCAGTGAAGGTGACGTTTGGTCCTAAGGGTAAGAACGTAATTATAGAAAAAGAGTATGGTGCACCGGTGATTACTCATGATGGTGTGACTGTTGCAGAGGCGGTGGAGCTTCCAAATAAGGACGAATCGCTTGGTGAAGCAGTGGGGGCGAAGCTCATTAAGACAGCCGCGCAGAAGCTTAACAAGGTAGCTGGTGATGGTACTACCACTGTTACTGTACTTACTTATAATATCTTGAATGAAGCTAATAAATTGATTGCGGCGGGGATGAACCCAATGGAGCTTCGCCATGGTATCGAAAAGGCTGGAGCGGAGATTGTCGCAGGAATTGATAAGGTTTCTGAGAAAATTGAGGGGGATTCTTCGAAGGTTGCAGAAGTTGCTACTATCTCGGCTGGAGACGAAGAGATCGGTAAACTGATTGCCGAGGTAATCTCGAAAATCGGTAAAGATGGCGTAGTTACAGTAGAAGCTGGTCAAGGGCTCGAGATGGAGCAGGAAATCGTAGAAGGATTTTCGTATGACAAGGGTTATTCTTCGCCATTCTTTGTGACTGATGTGAATAGGCAAGAGGCGATATTTGAGAAACCATTGATCCTAGTGACTGACAAAAAGATTTCCGCAGCTAACGATATTTTGCCTTTGCTTGAAAAAGTAGCTCAGACTGGGAAGAAAGACCTAGTTATTATTGCCGAAGAGGTTGAAGGTGAAGCCTTGAGCCTGCTAGTCTTGAACAAGCTTAAGGGTGTATTTAATTCATTGGTTTTGAAGGCTCCCTCGTTTGGTGATAGGCGAAAAGAAATCATGGAAGATATTGCAATTTTGACGGATGCCACAGTAGTGTCAGCAGACAAAGGTTTGAAGCTTGAAGAGGTGGGGCTTGAAGTACTTGGTACTGCGAATAAGGTGATTGCGGAGAAAGATTCAACGACAATCATCAAGGGTGCTGGCGATAAAAAGGCGGTAGCTGATAGAATTGCTCTTATTCATACATTTGCTGGTGCTGCGAAGAGTGATTACGAGCGTGAAGAGTTTGAAAAGAGAGCAGCTGCTCTATCTGGTAAGGTTGCAGTGATAAAGGTTGGTGGTGCGACTGAGACTGAGATTGATGAGAAGAAATTCCGCGTGGATGATGCGGTGGCTGCGACTAAGGCGGCGCTGGCTGAGGGAATTGTGACCGGTGGTGGCGTGACGCTTGTAAATCTCGCTTCTAAGCTAGACGCAAAAGACGCCGGTGTTAGAATCGTGCGTGATGCGCTTAAAGCTCCATTTGTCCATATTATGGAGAATGCAGGACTAAATTCTCAGGCGCTTCTGGCTGATGTTGAAAAGGCTAAGGCAGGATTTGGTGTGAATGTAATGGCTCCGGAGAAAGGCTTAGTAGACCTTAAGAAGGCTGGGGTGATTGATCCAGCTAAGGTGACGAAGGAGGCTGTAAAGAATGCTACTTCGATAGCTGCTACGGCTATCACGATGGGTGCGTTGATCTGTGAAATCCCAGAAGAGAAGCCGGCCATGGGTGGTGGCGATATGGGTGGGATGTACTAGAACGCTTAATAAAAAATGAGGCCGTGAGGCCTCATTTTTGTTTGATTATTGTTGGTCTTCGTTTGGGTCGGTGGTTTCGGTTTCTGCTGGGGTTTCTTTGGTTTGTTCTTCGAGTTGTTCGCCGGTTTCTTCTACTAGGCCATCGACGGTGTAAGTTTTGGCGGTGTAGACTTTGAAGGCGGCTGAACTTAGTTGCCCCTCGGTTAGTTCTGTAAAGACGAAGGTGTTAAAGACAATAGATTGGCCTGGTTCGATGCCTTCGGCGTAGGTTGATGATGTTTCTAGGAGGTTGTTGTCGTCGTCGTATGCACCGATAGTGACAGCGAGGGAAGTGGTTTCGTTTGAGATGTTTTCAACTTTTACGACGACGGCTTTTGATGTGTTGGGGTCGTCAACTTCTTGGTATCCTTCGATGGTTACTTCAGCGTACCTTTTTAGGGTGTCTTCGGTGATTCTTTGCTCTTTTTCCGAAGCGGGACTTTGTATAGAGGTGCCGTTTTCGGGGTTGTCTGCTCCATTATTTTTATTGCTATTAATAATAATGGCGGCTATTACACCTGCAATGACGCAGACTACTGCAATTATTATTACTATAATAACGGCCCTATTTGGCTTGTTGCTAGATTTAGAGGCTGGGGCTGCTTTTGTTGTGTTTGAGTTTTCCATTATTCCTCCACTTTTTATGATTGTCTTTATTGTATCAATTTTTAAGTAATTATAAAACCTTCGAGCTAGGCCGAAGGTTTTACTTTTGCTATATTTGGTTTACATTTTGTCGATGGATTCGACAAGATAAAGAAGTGCGTTGGCGCGCTCGGTGTCATCGGAGATGTTTTTGGCGGCCTTGTATGCAGGTTCCAAGATAGTGTAGTCGCGCAAATCTTCGAAAACGTCGCGATAAATACCGAATTTTTGGGAGGCATTCATGTTGAGCCTATCAAGAAGCGGAAGAAGATCGCGAAGAGCGGCTTCTTTGATCTGGTGCATGTTGAGCGAAGCTGGTTCGGGTGCGCTTGTCGTGGTGATTGTTTCAATAATAGGGGCCGGAGCTGGCTCTGGAGCAAGAGTTGGGGCTGGAGCCGGTTCTGGGGGCATGGTCATTTCGACCGATGCTAGTGCTGGCTCGGCAGCTGGAGCTGGTTCTGGAACATTTAGATCTGGGATATTGACTGCATCGATGGGGGCAATTCCTTCTGGAGCAGGCGGAACAACCTCGACGCTTGGTTCGGGTTCGGGGAACGGTCCAACTGGCTCGCCTAGTTCGCCCGTATCACCTTCTGGTATGGAGGACGGAGCTGCCACTGGATCTGAAAAAACAGGGTCTATATTAGTCTTGTTTGTAATATCGTCGATTGCTTTTTGTAGATTATTATCTACTGTTGGTTGATTTTGGTCCATTTTGCCCACCTATTTATTATTAATTCTTATGATTATTATAGCACAGATTTTTATATGCGCAAGAAGTTTACGATTTTATCGAGGAAATCTAATTTTACTTCTTCCATGGGGAGATGATTGCCTAAAATGTCTACGATTTGCTCGCCGTTACCTTCGCTGAAATATACTTTGGTGCTGAGGCCAAAGCGTTTTTTGGGGATGAGGACGGCGGAAAAATAATTGTCTTCTTTGAGGATACCAAATGCCTTGTAGTCGGCAAATTTATGCAAAGTGGAGCCCTCGGTGAGCCCTTCATTGTCTAATTTGTAGTCGATTTTGCGAGGTGGGCGAAAAACTGAGACCAGGATAACTACGACGCTGAGGACGACTAAAATGAGGAACGTCCACCAGCCCAGGAAGACGGATAAAGCACAAAGGCCGGCTGCGACGATAAATAATCCAAAATACCACCATGCGTTGCGGTCGCGAACTATGTATTCTTCGGCTTGCCAAGATATATCCTTTAATGCTTTTGCCATGATTTCATTGTATCATAAATTGGCAAAATGTGATAGAATGGTGTGAATGGAGGGTTACCCAAGTGGCTGAAGGGGACGGTTTGCTAAATCGTTAGTCTGGAGTGATCTGGAGCGGGAGTTCGAATCTCCCACCCTCCGCCAGATAATGCGAGACCAGAAAAGCGAAGCTTTTCTAGGGATACGAAAGATAATAAAAATCTAGAGCTTGCTCTAGTATTTTTGTTATCTTGAGTAGACCGTAGAAACGAAGTTTCTGGTCTCGCATTATCTGGGTGTCTTGAGGAGTGGCGAGATAATACACCTCCACTTCAAAATATTAATCCACCCCAAAATATTAGGATTTACATATTTTTGTTATATGGTATAATTAGGGTATGAGAAAAATATTAAGAGTTGTATTACCTATAATATTAATCGCTGGAATGGTTGGACTTGCTCTGATGCCTAGTGTTTCGGCTATGACATTACAAGAGGGTGCCGAGGCTGCTCGTTGTGATGGATGTCCGAGAGATTTGTTTGGTGACACTGGCGTGTTCAAGCAAGTTACTAATACTGTGCTTTATATCGTAGGTATTATTGCTGTTATTATGCTTATTATTGGTGGTATTAAATATGTTGTTTCTGGTGGCGATTCAAAAAAGGTTACTGACGCGAAGAACACCGTGCTTTATGCAATTATTGGTCTTATTATTGCATTTCTAGCGTTTGCTATTGTGAACTTTGTTATTTCGGCACTCCCGAGCTCTTCGACTGACAAGGACGAGCAAGAGCAAACATCTAGTTTGATTATAGACGACTCAGAGATAGAATAGCTAGACTAATACTAGAAACTCCGCGACTGCGGAGTTTTTTGGTGGCCGCCATGAGACTTGCGCCAGTAGTCCAAACATCGTCTAGGAGGATATAGTTAGCATTTAGATCTAGATTGATTTTTGGATTGATGATATAGGCAGACTCTGCCTGGAGTTTGCGGGTTTTTGCATTTGAGCCTACTTGGACCTTGGTGTTTGCTCTTTGGAGTAAGTTTGTGGCTTGGAAATTGGGGCGTTTTTTGGCTAGGTGTTTTGTAATTAGTAGGGTATGGTCAAAACCTCTTTCGCGGATGTGGCGGTGGATGGTGGGCAAGGGAACGATAAATGTAGGCTCGGTGAATGGTGGGAGGATTTGGTCTAGGATGTCGGCAAAATGACGAGCGAGAGGGCGGATGGATTTATATTTGTAATCATGAACGAGGGTTGCCAAAAGATTTGTGCGCTCGTTAATGATAAAAGTAGGTGGAAGATGGCGATAGTGGGTGGAGCTGGTGCAGTGTGTGCAGATGCCTGATGAGTTGGGTGATTTGCAAATGGGGCAAAGGTTTTGGTGATGGGTCAAAATGTAATCTTTACAACGGTCGCATAGTACGTTACCGATACGCCCGCAACCTCTACAAGAGTAGGGCGAGAGTAAGTCTAAAATGCTTGGGATTGTTGTGTTTTTTACACTAATTGGCATAATTTGCTTGATTTTACTATGAATATGGTATAAAATACAAGCATAACAATATAAGTGGAGGAAATATGGCTCGTACAAATAGTGACGATTTGCTGATGGAGGATGACCTCGCTGCGGCTTTCCTTGGCAATGACGAGGAGCTAGTGGCTCCAGTTGAGACTGAGGAGACTGCGATTATTGAGGAAGAAATCCCTCAAGAGGAACTCAGTGAATCAGCAGAAGATGAGTGGGACAATACCGACGATTTCCCTGGGCAACTAGCTGTAGATGTCTATGAAACCGCCGATAAATTAGTAGTAAAAGCTAGAACCGCTGGCATCTCGAAATCTGATCTCGATGTCAGTATTTCTGACAATATTTTGACTATTTCTGGTGTTTTGTCAGGGGGAGAAGATGAGCAAACTACTAGATGGCATATTCAAGAATGCTATTGGGGTGAGTTTTCTAGAACTATCGCTCTTCCGGTGCAGGTACGCGAAGACGAGAATAGCGTAAAAGCTGAGCTTAAAGATGGTGTTCTCACGATTACATTTGAAAAGGAAAAGACTGAGCAACCTAAGAAAATTGCTATCCAGTAAGAAAAACCCTTCCTGAACGAGGAAGGGTTTTTTGACGTTTCCGTGGCGGGTTGATGGTAGAAAAAACGCCTCCGTGAGGGGGGCGTTTTTTTGCTTGGCATAATTTAGCTATTTATTTTCCTTGTCCTAGTATGTTTACGATGACAAAGTTTACGATTGCGAAAGCGAGAACACAAATGACGAGACCGATAACACCGTAGAGGATAGTGTCTTTTGCTTTTTTGACTTTGGCTGCTTCGCCGGAGGACATCATGTAATTGATACCGCCAATGATAATAACTACTACTGCGGCGAGACCGAGAACGCCTATAACGGCATTGATGATGTTGATGATTATTTGCGTAAGATCTCCCTCGTTGCCTTGGTTGAACTGCTTTATTTTTGTGTCTGGGCTGGTGCCGTAATTCGTAGAGTCTTTTGCGGCGAGTGTTTTAACTATCTCTAACATTTTGTTCCTTTATTTAGATTTGATAATATTATAATGCTATTTTAGTAAAAGTGCAAGTGCTCATACTTAAAATTGTTTAATTTTAAGATTCTGGTTGGCTGTTGATAATTCCGACGGCGAAGTTTACGATTGCGAAGGAAAGGACGCAGATACCGAGACCGATGACGGCATAGAGGATGGTCTTCTTGGCTTTTTCGATCTTGGCTGCTTCGCCGGTGGAAGTCATGTAATTAATCCCACCTATGATGATAAAGACAACAGCAACTAGGCCGAGGACGCCAATGACTGCGTTAATGATGGTAATAACTACGTCGGGAAGGCCTTCTTTGTTGGCTTTTGGGTTGCATCCGTTGGCTTCTTTGACTGAATTTGGGACATTGAGCTCACAAACCTTTGTGGTTGGTTCGGCGGCGTAGGAGGGAAGGGTAGCAAATGTGATTGGCGTCAATGCTGACGATAGTATTACTACTGGCAGGATTAGTTTTGATAATCTTTTTGACATTTTTACCTCCTTATTTGTTTTGAAATATAGTTATTGTTTGAAAAAGTTGAGACGCTTTCTGGGCTTATTTGGTATGAAATGTATTGGTCGGGGGTGGTTGGCTGGAGAGCTGCTTTGTTGGCTTCTCTTAACATGCCACTGACAAAGCCGGTGATGATTTCGGCGAGGGCGACAATACCGAGGCCGATGATTGCGTAAAGGATGGTTTTTTTGGCTTTTTCGATCTTGGCTGCCTCGCCGGAGGAAGTCATGTAGGAGATACCACCAATTACTAGGAAGATAACTGCAACGAGTCCAGCGATGCCAACGACCCACTGGATGGAGCTGGTGATGATCTCGGGCGGGGTAATACAGCCGTCTGCGCTGTTACATTCGCTGAGTTTATTTCCGCCGATCAAAATAAACCTAAGAGAGTTAAATATGATATTTGCAGCAAGGACAATGCCGAGACCGATGAAGGCATTGGCGATGGTCTTCTTGCCGGCGGCGACTTTGCTGGCTTCTCCGCCAGAGAGTAGGTAGAGGTAGCCACCGTAGATTACAAACCCAACGACAAGATAGGCGGCAAGAGCAGTAATGTCAACACCGACGTTGGCGGCGATTCGCCAAATGTTGGTCTTGAGGGTCTCTTCACTATTGATATTTCCTACGCCGTTACACCAGGAGATAAGACCGAGAAAGTTGCCATTGTTGCAGCCTTTCAAATCGACATACTCTGCGGCTGACACTGGGGTAGAAGCGACAAAAAGGACGCTAGACATTGAGACGAGGATGATAGATAGTTTTTGTAGGATTCTTTTCATTCTGTTATTTTAGCTTATATTCATATATTATCATAAACTAATGAATTGTCCAGTTTTCGCTTAAATCTTGTACAAATCTTGTGTAGATAGGCCATTTTTTCTTGCTGGATTTCATTGACTTAACAGGTTGGAATTTGTATAATATGGTTATGTTTACAAACGACAGTAAAGGAAGAATGGGATAGATACTGTAAATGATTGTACATATTTTTAATGACAAGGTCTTTATTTCGCAGGTTTTGTCTTCAAAAGTTGGTGGTATGTATCCGGTATATATTGGTGGTGAACTGGTAGCCAATATTATTGCTGATAACGATAGCTGGACCATAAAACTATCACACAGGTTTTCTTCGAAGGATATTTATTTTGAGCAACCGAGACTCGAACCTTATAAGATTTATATTTTGACATCAAAGATTACTGGTGAAAACTTTGTTTTGATAATGACACCGAGGTTTAGTTCTGGAATGAAAACTTATGATGTTTTCAATGCGGTGACGATAGGTAGTGATCCGAATTGCGATGTTTATTATCCGTTGGAGTTTAGTAAATCAGAATTTATGAGAATTAAGCAGGTGGGGTCTGGGTGGCTAGTTGAGACAAACTCTCCGTTTTTCTTTATTTCTGGACAGAGGATTAAGGACGGACAGGAGATATTGAGTGGGGATACTATATTCTTCTATGGGATGAAGTTGATTTTCTTAAATGGGAAGCTTTTAGTTGATAACCCTAGTAATTTGGCGGAGCAGAAAGCGATAAAACTGAAGTTAAGTGAGAAAAATGTGCCATCTACTCTGATGAAAGCTGGTAAAGAACGGGCTAGTGGCGACGTCGTGCCTCTTTTCAGTGAAAACGATTATTTTTATAAATCACCTCGGCTTAATTATATGATTGAACCGGTAGCAGTGGAGATTGATGCACCGCCAGAACCTGAAAAAGGAAACGACATGCCAGCAATTTTAACGATTGGGCCTCAGATTACTATGGCTGGTGTTTCAGTTATGTCGATGATTGGGATGATTATGTCTGCAACGTCTGGTAATAACAATGGGGTGATGCTGGGGATTTCCATTGGTACAATGGTGTTTACATTGGCTGGCACTTTGCTTTGGCCGATGATCACCCGGAAGTTTAATAAGAGAAGACTGAAGAAACGAGAAGAAAAACGCCAGAAGAAATACGAGGAATACTTGAATCAAAAGCAAAATTTGATTAATTTTATCAAGGCGAACCAAAAGCAAACGCTACTCGACAATCATCCGGAACTTGAACAATGTGCTGCAATAATTGATGGAAAGACTAAGGAATTATGGCAGAGAAATATTTCGCATGGTGATTTTCTGACGGTGAGATTGGGACTCGGTAAAGTCCCGACGATGATTGAGATAGCGAGACCAAAGGAACAATTTTCAATCGACGATGACGATTCGTTGTTTTTGGCTCTTAAGAAAACAGTGAATGATGCGTTGATGATTACTGGTGCGCCGATTCTGTATGATTTGAAGGAGTGTAATATTAGTGCGATTGTGGGTGACGATGATTCTATCAATAGTTTTATGGATTGCCTTTTCTTGCAGCTGCTGACTTTTCATGCATATAATGATCTTAAGATAGTAGTTTTTACAAAAGACTTACGTAAGTGGGATTATTTAAGGTCGGTACCGCATTGCTGGAACGGGGAAAAGACTAGTAGATATTTCTGTACCTCAGTGGATAAAATGACGATTATATCGGGCGAGCTTGAGAAGGTGTTTAATGCTAGGATAGAGGATGACGAAGAGGTGAAGCTTGAGGACGATGGGGCGCAACATGAGTCACAGTCTAGTTATAAGGATTTTAGACCATATTATTTGTTTGTGATAGATGATATGGCGGCTGTTCGAAATGTACCAATAATTAATAAGATACTCCATTATAAAAGAAATATAGGATTTTCGATTATTGCGACAACACAAAGTGTTTCATCGCTACCAAATGAGACGACGAATTTTATTTTCGTTTCTCGTCAGACATCTACGGTTACTATTGGGGACACCAACACGGGCAAAGAAGTGTTTATGGCAGACTTTAACGATGGGCGAGTCAACATGCATTTGATTGCTCAGGGACTTGCTAATATCCCGGTGCCGGCCGAGAAAGGGAAGTTCGAACTTCCAAAATCGGTGTCATTCCTTGAGCTATATAATTTCGGTCGAGTGGAACAGTTGAATTGTCTTGCTAGGTGGAATAACAATAATCCGACAGTGAGCTTGTCGGTGCCAATTGGGATTGATCAGAACAATGAGACATTTATGATGGATATTCATGAAAAGGCTTATGGGCCGCACGGGTTGGTTGCCGGTACTACTGGTTCTGGTAAGTCAGAGTGGATTGTGACGTATATTTTATCTCTTGCAGTAAACTTTAGCCCGGACGAAGTACAATTTGTCTTGATTGACTATAAGGGTGGTGGTCTTGCGAAGAGCTTTGAGAATGCGGAGCTCAATATTAAATTACCGCATCTTGCTGGAACGATTACTAACCTTGATAAGTCTGAAATTTTCCGTTCCATTTCGGCGATTGAGTCGGAGCTCAAACGACGTCAAGCGGTGTTTAACGCAGCGCGTGAGAAATTGAAAGAGGGCTCGATGAATATTTATAAGTATCAGCAATACTATCGGAAGGGTATGGTGGATCAACCAATGAGCCATCTTTTGATCATTTGTGATGAGTTTGCCGAGTTGAAACAACAGGAGCCGGACTTTATGGACCAGCTGATTTCTACAGCTAGGGTTGGGCGTTCCCTCGGGGTGCATTTGATTCTAGCGACGCAGAAGCCAAGTGGTGTAGTGAATGATCAGATTTGGTCTAACTCGAAGTTTAAAGTCTGTCTTAAGGTGCAGGACAAGAGTGATTCAAATGAAATTTTAAAGAAACCAGATGCGGCGTTCCTGAAACAAACGGGTACTTTTTATTTGCAAGTAGGGAATGATGACTATTACAATTTGGGGCAAGTCGCCTGGGCTGGGGCAAAGTATTACCCATCCGATGTAGTGGAGCGTCAGATTGATGAGTCGATTGAATGTATTAATGATATTGGTCGCGTGGTAGAATCTCTAAAAGAAAAGGTTGAGGTAAAAGAGGCTCAGGGTGAAGAGTTGATAAATATTGTGGGATATATTTCGGAGGTGAGTAAGCAGGTCACCTTAAAAGGTCGACCTTTGTGGCTTACGAATATTGATCCGATTGTAATGCTCGCAGATTTGAAGAAAAAATATGCGGTTCAGCCAAGTGCGAAGTACACCTACGAAACGATTATTGGTGAATATGATGAGCCGAGGAAGCAACAACAGGGTATTTTGAAGATTGATCTTGCGGGAGGGAATATTGCTATTGTCGGTAAAGCGGATTCTAGTATTGAAAAGTTGTTGTCTGTCATTATATGGTCTAGTATTATTGACCACACGCCAGCTGAGATTGCCTATTATATTATTGATTTTGGTACGGAGACAATGAAGAAGTTCGCGAGGTTTCCGCATGTAGGCGAAGTAGTATTCCAGGATGAAACAGATAAGGTTGCTGGGGTATTTGACCTGGTAACAGAAGAGATGGAAAGACGTAAAAATATATTGTCGGACTATAATGGTTCGTTTGAATATTATAATAAAGTCCAGCAGGAAAAGATGAATTTGATGGTAGTGATTATTAATAACTATGATGTTTTTGGTGAGGTGCTGCCTAGAGCTATGGATTCAATTGGTGAGCTATTTAGGGATGCACCGAGGTATGGTATAGTATTCATAGTCACATCCAACACGACAAATGCTATTGGGTCAAGGCTAATGCAATTCTTCAATCACTTTATCGTGATGCAGCTTGCGGATGACAGTCAGTATAGGAATTTGACTGATTGCAGAAAAGGCTTAATGCCGAAAAAGGTGGTGGGACGAGGTATTTGTAAGACAGACGCTACGACTGTTGATTCTTATTGTGAATTCCAGACGGCTCTTATAGATAGCGAAGAAAAGGAACTTGAAACATTGAGAGCGTATGCGGATCATTGTATTGATTATTATAAGTGTAAAGTGAAGCAACTAGCAAAGATTCCGGATGACATGACAAGCAAAGATCTTGCTAAGTATTTGTCGGATCTTTCTGCTGTGCCGATTGGTCTTGATATTAGAGAGAAGAATATAGCTAGATACGATTTCCTGAACAAGAAACTCCACGTAATTACAGGGAAGAACATTGCGGAGAATATTTCGTTTATTTATGCTCTTGCTGCGATTATGGCGAAAATATCAAAGGTTAAAGTACGTGTCATTGATATGCTTGGAATATTCGAGAAACCAATGCTTGACATTAAGTTCTTTAACGATAATTTCGACGCATTGTTTGAAGCACTCGAAAATGATGTACTGACTAGGACGGAATCACAGGATTATGGCATTAACATAATTATAGGTGCGGGACAATATAAGAATAGTTTATCGAATGAAGGCATTGAAAAGTTTAAGAGTGTATTCCAGCATTTGGAAGAGAGCAAGAACTCATCGTATGTGTTAATTGATGACTATGATAAGATCAGAGGATTGCAACTTGAAGATTGGTTTGCTATGTTTGACGACAATGGCGTGTGGCTTGGTCGGGGTCTTGCTAACCAGAGTTTGTTTGATTGTGATGATGTGCTTGACGAGGACAAGAAGTACAACTTTGAAGGTCTCGCGTTCAACGTCGCTGACGGTGACTATAAAGTAATTAAGACAATGATGGATAGGGATGAATAATGGAATATAGAGTACTTGTTAGATTGTTTGTACCAGAGATAGAGGAAGAATATGAAATGTATATTCCTATTAATAAGCCTATAGGGGAGATCGTGAAGTCTATTAATCAGCTCACAAATAGTATGTCGGCAGGGGTGCTGCCGGTGAAGGACGAGGTGTACCTCATTAATAGATATACTGGAGCGTGCTATTCCGGTGATGTGTTGGTTAGAGATACCGATATTAGGAATGGAACTGAGCTAGTTATGATTTTATAGAGGGCTTTTCTAGGTCTAGTTGGCTAGGGTTCTACTGGTGGGAGTTCTAATTCGGTATTTTCTTGTTTTGATTTTGGATTTGGTTGTTGTGTGTTGGGGTCTGAGTCCGCCTTGGATTCTTCGGGGGTCTTTTCGGGTGATTCTTGGTCTTTTTTGGAGGCTTCTTCTTCGGTTTTTGGATTTAATGTTAGACCATCTAGGTTTTCGTCTTGGGGCTTTTTTGCTGCTTCGGCAGCTCTTACTTCTGCTGCGGAGCTGGTTTCCGGTGGTGGAGGTGGTGTCATTTGGCCAATTTGTGGCGTAGGAAGCGGGTAATTGTCTTGTTTTTGTGACGAGCTTGTTGCTGTTGGGGCAGTTTCGATTGGAGTGCTATTAATTGAGATTTCTTCAGCTGGGGAAGATTCAATTGGCGTATCTTCAATTGGAGCCTCATCGGCTGAGATGGCTTTGATTGGGATATCTTCAATTGGAGCTGTTGGGGTTGCTTCGATTGGAACTTCATCGGTCGGAGTCACTGCAACTTCTTCGATTATGTTGGCTTCAATTGGAGCATCTTCGATTTTGGGTTCTTCAATTGGGATCTCATTGACCTGAGTTGCTAGGGTTGTTTCTGTAGTTGGCGTTTTCCCATGGTTAATTGTGATTTCTTCGGCATCAATTAATCCGGCAGAGTCGGTGGTATTATTACCACCGACACTAACTGGGGTTTCTTCAGCACTAATAGCTTCATCTATGGCTGTTTTTGCCAAGTTGTTGATTGTTTTATTGTGGTCGATTACGATTTCTTCGGCGTCAGTAGAAACACCTTCTTTTGCGCTGTTGTGACTAATTGTGAGTTCGTTGTTTCCCATGAGACTGGGCTTTATCCTGTAACGGTCGTGTTATTAATTGCGTCGCTAACTGCATCACTAGCTTCGCTTGGCACCTGCTCGATATTTGAAGTGGCTGGGTCAATTGCGTCGCTAACTGCATCACTAGCTTCGCTTGGCACTTCTTCGACATTCGAAGTATCTGGGGCTATTGCACCGCTGACTACTCCACTAGCTTCGCTTGGCACCTGCCCGATATTTGAAGTGGCTGGGTCAATTGCGTCGCTAACTGCATCGCTAGTTTCGCTTGGCATTTCTTCGATATTTGTTGCTCTATTGGCATCGGTGGGTTTTTCTTCGTTAGATGTGGGGTCTTCTAGATCGGCTGATATAGGTGCTGATGGGATGGTCGTGGTTCTGTTTTGGCTGGCCTCCTGAGCCTCCTTACGTCGACGTTCTTCTTCATCGTTTTCATACATTATGCGTCGACGCTTTTCTTCTTCACGCCTAAACTCATCTGCGATGGCTGCATCTCTTTCTAAGATCATTTTTGCTCTTTTATCTTTTTCGATTGCAGCTGCTTTATCTTTATCGGTTTCTTTACCCCTAAACTCATCTGCAATGAATGCTCCTGAGATCATTTTTGCTTTTTTATCTTTTTTGGTTTTACTTTTTGATTTCATCGCTGCTTTATCCTTTGTTGTGCTGATCATTGCGGCGGCTGCTCCTGCACCGGCTCCACCTGCACCAGCTCCCGCACCGGCACCTGCCCATGTTGTACCATCTGCACCTACACCAGCTCCTGCACCAGCTTGGTAGCTGCCGCTTCCGGTGCCATCTCCAGAGTTAGCGTTTGCCAATCGGCCGTTTTTGGTGAGTTTAGTAATAGTTATCTTCGAAGCGGTTCCTTTAAGGGTATCAGAGAGTTCGTCGAATCCTTTGTCTGTTAGTTTGAGCTTAGCTTTAGCTTTTTCGCATCTTTTCTGTAGATCTTTGAAAAAGGTGGAACGTAGGATCATAATTTTTCTAAAAACATAGTTTTCTGGAACATTGCTCTCGTCAAAGTCGCAAAGCGGAATTATCGCTTTTATATCTTCTATGCAACTTTCAAAGTCGGCTTTACATTGTGGGTAGACACCGTTTGATGGATACACTAATTTTGTCATCTTTTACTCCATTAACTATTTAGTTTTTTAATTACAGTGTCGGCAATGTATGCTTCGTTTTTCAGTTCTTTGCTGATTTCTTTTAGGTCGTTGACTAGCTTAAGATATTGCTTCTTGTCTTGACAAATTCTTCCAAAATAAGCTTCTGATTGGTTGCCGAACCATTCTTTACTGCCGTTTGGGACATTACTTAATCTTTTGAATAGGGAATCAAAAAGTTTTTCCAAACGGGCTGTTCGTCTTGTTATATCTGTTGCGATAGCGTCGACTTTTTCGGTGTCAATATATGAAATCATTTAGCCTCTCTTTTCTTAAAAATAGTGACCTCCGCCGCCCAAACGAAATGATGGTGCCTGTGTTTCTGCGGCTTCTTCGGCTTCTGTTTTTTCTATGTTTTGGATTTCAGCTTCCTCCTCCTGTATTTTTTCATCTATGATAGGAATGGATTGGTTGAAAAGCTTTATGTTAAAATCAATATCGTTGTAGATTATAGATATATCAACAGCAACTTGTGAACCTTTATCATCAATCCTATAGGTTGCCTCGACCTCTTTTTCGACGCGACCTATAGATTTTGATAGTGTGGATAATTTAGGAAGAATTTTTTGCATTTGTGCTTGCATATGTTGATACTTCTGTATGTTTGATTGATGTTCTGCTTTAGTAGCCACTGTAAAATTCTCCTAATATTATGTATTAATCATCTAGATGGATGCCGCTAGCTGCGCTTCTGATTTCGTCAGCTTTAGCTTTCACGCCTCCTGCCATTTTGCCAGCGGATTCTAGCCACCTTCTGTTGGCATCTTCAACTTCTGTTGCCTCGAGCTTGATGTGTTCGACATATTTCTTCAAAAGATCTCTTGTTGCATTCAATAGTTCTGTGGCACTTTCTTTGACTGCTTCTCCTTGGTAGGCTTCAGTTATGTCTGGGATTGTGCTTAATTTGTTAATGGTTTCTTCAATGTTCGCCGCGAAGGTTTCGACTTTTTTTCTAAAGACTGGCATTTGGCTTGAGTCCATACCGGCAAAGTTGCTGGCACTTGTATCTAGCTTGGTAAACTCGATCGAACTCATATTGTTTTGTGCAATTTGTTGGGCCCTTATTACATCGCCTGCGATATTGCGTTTTTGGTGGTTCGTATATGAAGTCATATCACTCATTTTATTTCCTTTCTAGATTATGAAATTTTCTCGATTAAGCCTCGATCGATGTCGGCCATATCGTTTGCGGTTTTTATTAGTGCTGATTCGAGATCCCCTCTGGTTTTATCGAGAACTTTAGCAATGGCTGCAATGTCAGTTTTCATGTTTTCTGTAAAGTTGTTAGCGGATTGACCTGTCCAAACGGGCTTAAGTTCTTCTACCAGCTTTTCGCGCGCACTTTCTAGTTCGGAAATTGCTTGATCAACGATTTTTGTTTTGATTGTTTTCATCAGTGCTTCTACGCCTGATTGATCGTAGCCAATATCTGCGTGAGCAATTGTTAGACCTGCCATGGAATTTTTCTCCTATTCTTTATAGTGTTAGTTCTTTTTTAGATTTTATTTCTTCTTGAAATTCGCTGGTGGATTTGTTAAGACTTGAAGAGAGCTTCTTCTCGCCTGCGTGCATTTTTTTGATGACCGCTTGGAGATCTTTTGAGTAGTTCTTTAGATTGGATCCAAGAACTGGGTATTGATCACTAAGATCATCGTACTTTGCAAGTATTTTTTTACAAGGTGGACCTTGATAATAATTGTCTAAGCTTTTTATCATAAAATGAATTTCACTTAGAACTATACTGATAATATCACGGTATGATAAAATCTCGAGGCTGAGAGAACGCAATTCTTCTTCTTTTATTCCAGCTACTACATCTGTCATATTAATAATTTGTTCTGTATTAGAGTTTTTATAGAGTGTGTTTTATGGTGTAAGGACCTCCTTTCTGAGTCTATTTTATAGGTAAGCGGTTTGGTTGTCAAGAGTAATTTGGGATGAGGGTTTTGTATTGGGGTGGGACTGGGTAAAATGTCTTGACAAAAATGCTTATGTGTGCTATAATTGTTGCAAGCCTTTATTGGAGGCGTTTTTATATGAGAGAAAAGAAGTGTTTTAAAGAGAGAATCAAACAATCCTTTTTAGGGTACTTTTTTGCTTTTATAGTGGCGATTGGTGGGGTTTTTGGGGTTACGAGTACCTTTCTTGCGACTGATGCTTATGCTGAGCCTGATACAACAGAGGTAACCGACGATAATGGCGACGAAAATAAGGCGGATGAGAAATCGGAGGAGGAGAAGAAGGCTGAGGAAGAGAAGAAAAAAGCCGAGGAAGAGAAGAAAAAAGAAGAAGAAAAAAAGAAGTCAGGGGAAAACAAGTGTCAGACTGAACTTGAGGCGATTGGGTGGTTGGTGTGTCCTACTACTGGCAAAATTGCTGAGGCAGTGGACTGGATTTATGGTACCATTGAGAATCTCCTAGTGGTAAATCCGGTGGAGGCCAAAGATGGCACGCCGATATATGAGATTTGGAAGTATTGTCGTGGGGTTACGAATATTATTTTCATTATCTTCTTGCTGGTGGTGATTTACTCGCAGCTTACGGGGCTTGGAATTAATAACTATGGTATCAAGAAGGCATTGCCGAAGTTGATTGTGGCGGCAGTGTTGGTGAACCTTAGTTTTTTGGTTTGTCAGCTTGGGATTGATCTTTCGAACATCATTGGTAATGGGCTGAGGGGTGTGTTTACTTCGGTGCAGGATACGGTGATTGCTAATATGGAGGTGTCGAGTGAGGCATCTGAGAGTATGCATCTTGCTTATGCGGAGATTTATGGGGCGTTAGCTGGTGGGTCAATGCTTGCGGTTGGAGCTGGGGCAGTTTCATTTGAAAACGGTACGATTTGGATGTTGATTCCTATTGTACTAGGTGCTGTGGTGGCAGTGGCGTCTGGTCTTATTACGATTGCGCTTCGTCAAGCGGTAGTGGCGCTTCTTGTGATGATAGCACCTCTAGCTGTGGTGGCGAATATTTTGCCAAATACGGAGAAATGGTTCAAAAAGTGGAAGGATCTGCTGATACAAATGTTGGTGTTTTATCCGATGTTCTCGCTACTCTTTGGAGCATCTAGCTTGGCTGGGTTTGCGATTATTGCGAGCGCAAAGGATGCATTTTGGCTGATTATCGGCGTGGCGGTACAAGTGTTCCCGTTGTTCTTCTCTTGGTCGCTAATGAAGATGTCCGGGACGGTGCTCGGTACGATCAATGGCAAGCTGCGTGGTATTGGTGCCAAAGCGGTTACCTCGACCAAATCTTGGGCAGACGATCATCGTCAGGCTACCAAGGCGAAGAATTTGGCATCTAGACGAGCTTATACTCCGTCGCTTGCCCTGGCGCAATATTTGTCAAATAGGAAGATTGCCCGAGATGCAGAAAGGACTGAAAATATGGAGACAGTCAAGAATCGTGGCCTCGCCTATAAATCATCGAGGGCTTATGATAAAGATGGGGCAGCATCAAAGAAGGGGGCAAGGGAATACGAGCAGCAGGCGGATAATGCAGTCTATGCTAATATTATCGAACGCCACAAGAACAATCTCAATAAGGGGCTTGGTGATCTTGCTGTACAACCAAAGAATGCTGCGCTTGCGATGAAGCTCAAGAGGCTTGATGTTGAGAATATTAAAGCAAGTGATGCTTTGAAGATGGAGAAGGCTAGGGGCGAGAGAATTGACTTTTATAATGCTGAGGGCTTCCATAAGAGGATGGACGATGCAATAAACGCGCATTTTGATGAAGAGAATGTGAACACAAAGGATTACAGGCGTCACAATCTTGGAAGTGCGGCGGATAGGGCGGAGGCTTTGGCGCGTTATAATTTGGCTAAAAATATTATGGAAGGCGATTTGCATGATGCGCAATATTCGGCGGCTTATGCGGCGCAAGCTTATGATACTCAGAGGAAGATTGGTGAAGCAAAGATGAATAAGTACTTTGACCTTTTGCCGCCAACAAAAGATGTGGAATATAGATTGAATGAGCTGACGAAAAGAAAATATGATCCTGTGACCAATGAGGTGACGTATGAACCAGGCAAAAATATTGACTCGATTATGGCCGGGCTTCGTGTGTTAAATCAGCGTGGTGATACTGATATGATTAAGTTACAACTAGATAATCTTTTGCTGAAAGATACTGGTGGTGGTATTAAGCTAGGTACTCATGCTTCGCAGGCGCTGGCTAGCTTCCTGATGTTTGAAGTGAAAGACAATGATCCGTTCCTAAGGCGGTTTGGTAAATATATAAACCTAGAAACTGCTCGGGTTTATAACAAAAATGAGCGTCAAGAAGAATATGTGACGTATGATGAATACATAAAGGGTTACCATGTGGAGCCTGATGGTGAGGTGATGTATGCCAAGAAGGGTGCGGCTAAGTTGCTTGAGGGTACGTCGCTTGATAATATTGAGAGGACGGCGTTATCTAGTTTGGATGATTCGTTAAAGAAGGTGTATGGATTTGATCCGAAGAATGAAAACAAGAAATGGGATGTGAGCGGATACTTAGAGAAGCGTAAAGAATTACAGACGTCGTTCGAGCCAGCATTCTTGTCGGCCGGACTTAAGTGGATGTCTGGTAGCGAACAGATTAGTAGTGCTGTGAAGTTTTGGTCTGGTTATGAATTGGCACCGAAGAGAGATAAAAACGGTGATTTAATCTTGGATGATCATGACAACCCAGTCATGGAATGGGCTCCTATTTGGAATGATAAGAAAAATGGTTTTGTTGGTCATGAAGAGGAAGTAGAAAAGTATTATCGTGGTAAAATGGGCGACTTCTTCAAGGATCAAACGACGGGACAAATTCTTGGTATGAGAACTGATTTTAGAGAGGCTGCAGTAGAGCACATGTATAAGGCGTATCTAGATGAGAATTCGGATGGTATGACAGCGGAAGAAAAACAACGAAAGTTTGAAGAAGATAGGAGTATGCTTCAGGCTAAATATGGTAATGGTGAAGAATATAAGAAGGGATTAAATGATTTGAAGATGAGTCTTGCTGGTAAGAAGGTTCGTAAAATCTTGGGTGAGACTGGTAAGCTTGGTATGATTCTTAATACTAGTAGAAGTGGTACTGCAATTAACGCAAAAGACTGGCTACGCAAACTGGTGCTTCTAGATAATCCAGAAGCGTTGAGGCGTGAAGTGGAGTATTACAACAAGTTGAATGATAAGAAGAAAGGGTCCCCGAATGCAAAGAAGACTGCTGGTGAGAGTGATAATAATGGTGATGACGGGACAGTTTACACATCCGCGGACAGAGATAATTTTCTGAATGAGATGAGGGCAATAAAAGGTAGTGTATTCAACGAGGATCCTGATACGTTCTTTGAGAGAACAAGGGATCAGCTTGCAGAATGGTTTAGCGATGATTCGGTTATTGTGAAGAAATACGAGAAATATTATCAAACCGATAGGCCGAATGCGGATAATTATGAACTTTATGATATGCTTCAAAATATTCTTGTGGATATGAATAATTATCCAGATGCGCGGTAATTGGTTCTACAGAATTAATAGGTTACTTTGGGGGTGTGAAAAGTGTGCAATATGTTTGGGAGGTTGATTTTGTTGATAAAAAATCTATTGACAGCCTCCTCCATACAAGGTATTATAAACATAAGAGTGAAGAGTTTATAGGGCTACACAGAGTTAATAGTAACTAAGCCCTAAACAAAAATCTATCAAAACTAAAAAAAGAGGTCATACAAAAATGTGTTTTCTGGAGTTTTTCTGCCGGAAAGGGAATAATAAAAAAAGAATTCAACTAAAGAAGTCTATCCTTCCAACCTTGTTTTTGCTCTTGCCTTTCTTGGCATTCTTTTTTGGCTTTAACTCTCACCCTACTTTTGCAGCCAGCTACACTCTTTCTCTTTCCACTTCTGGCAATGTTGATCTTAATGTCATACCTGGCTCAGCTAGCACAAACGCAGATACCCTAGAAATTATCTCCACCTGCCCATTAGGCTACGATGTTACTATAAAAGGCCCACAGGACAATACCTTGTACAAAAATGGGGATAGCTCCAATACCGAGCCGAACAAAAAAATTAATGCATCAACTGGCACTAAATTAAACCCTGTATCAATTCTGGGTAGTAATCTCGGTACATGGGGCTATAGGCTAGGCAATGATACTACGGTCTCATCTAACTTTATCGGTCTCACTCATACAGAAACAAATCTCTTCTCCAAGAACACTGCTTCTGGCGGTGGTGGCAGTAATAAAGACACTGTTCCAGTCTACTTTGGCGCCAGTGCAACTAGTAGCCTAGAAGCAGGGAATTATACACTCTCCGAATCTTCACCTGGTGCCGGTGATGCAGGTGTATCTTTCTATCTCACTACCAGCATTAATTGTGTCTCTTACAATGTCTCCTTTAACCCCACTTCAACCGCTGGTGGGGAAACAGTGACTGGTACTGGCACCATGTCTCCACAAACTATTCTAGAAGACACCCCCACTAATCTAAATGCCAATACCTTCATTGCTCCAGAAGGCTATGAATTCGTTGGTTGGAATACTGCTCAAGATGGTACAGGTACTACCTACCAAAACGAGGCTGAAGTCACCAACCTCACCTCAGCTGGACAAAGCATTACTCTGTACGCGATGTGGCAGAGCTACTCCCATATAGACGTCACCGCAGATGAGTCCGGCACTATGACTGTAAGAAACAAATGGACTACCCCGGTAGAAGTACGAAATCTCACCCAGGGTACCACGTCCCAAAGTGTAAATA
>JAZRRH010000003.1:0-6739 GCA_045650525.1 Candidatus Nanosyncoccus sp. | reverse complement strand
ATCTGTCTCTAGTACGAGAGGACCGAGATGGACGAATCTCTAGTGTACCGGTTGTGGTCACCTACTGCATCGCCGGGTAGCTATGTTCGGAAGAGATAAGCGCTGAAAGCATATTAAGCGCGAAGCCCACTCCAAGATAAGGATTCCCTAGGAGACTCCAGAAAGATGATCTGGTTGATAGGCGCAAGGTGGAAGTATGGTAACATATGGAGCCGAAGCGTACTAATAGGTCCATCGCCTTTTTATGTTCTAGGTTTTTAGCGTGACTAGTCGCGGTGAAAACCTAGGAGACTTAGCTAGCAATCGGCGTTTTATTTTATAAAATGTCGTGACGCTTTAAAATCTTTAGCACCGTATGGACATCAATAGTAATAATTAGCGTCTAATTGTTACGATTTGGTGCCCATAGCGCCGAGGAAATACCTGTTCCCATTCCGAACACAGAAGTCAAGCTCGGTAGCGCCGATTATACTGCATTAGTGGGAAACTAGGAAGGTGCCAAATTATAAAAAACCACTCGGATAACGAGTGGTTTTTTCTTGGTTTGAATTATTTGATGACGGATATTCATTTTGTTATAGCTGCAAAAAAAGAGTTGGGTGTTTGGTCCAACTCTTTTTTGTTTATTATTATTCCGCAGATTCTTCTGTTGGCTCTTCGGTAGCTTCTTCGATAGCGCTAAGCAAAGAATCTTCGACGTTTTGCTTCTTTTTCTTGGTGGCTGGTTTGTTGATTTCGATATCGATATCGTAGCCGGTAAGTTTGGAAGCAAGACGGACGTTTTGGCCTTGTTTGCCGATAGCGATTGATTGCTGCTCAGGCGAAACAAGTACTTTGGCTTTTTTGCCGTTGATTTCAACTTTGTTGATTTCGGCAGGGCTCAAGGCCTCGCGGATGTATTCTGACGGGTTGTCGCTCCAGTTGATGACGTCGATTTTTTCGCGGTCGCCGATTTCGTTCATTACGGCGCCGACGCGGATACCGCGGCCACCAACGAAGGTGCCAACTGGGTCGATGCCTGGGATGGTCGACATGACGGCGATCTTGGTGCGGCGTCCGGCCTCTCTGGCGATGCCACGGATTTCGACGGTGCCGTTTTCGAGTTCGGGTACTTCCTGGCGGAAGAGACATTCGACAAAGTCGGCGGAAGCACGAGACAAGATGAGTTGTGCGCCACGTTCGCCGTGTTCGATGTTTTTGACAAATACTTTGATACGTTGGCCAACAGAATAGTGGTCGCTATCGATTTGCTCGGAGCGTGGCATGATGCCTGATGCGTGACCGAGGTCGATGCGGACTAGCTTGGCTTCTACTCTTGAGATGGTGCCAGTTACGATGGTACCAATCTTGCTTTCGAACGCAGAAAGAACAGCTTCGTTTTCGGCTTCGCGGAGGCGTTGGATGACAACTTGCTTAGCGGTGCCGGCGGCAACGCGGCCGAAATCTTTGACGACGAATTTTTCTTCTAGCTCATCACCGAGTTTGGCGTCTTTTTTGATTGCTTTAGCCTCTTTTAGAGGAATTTCGGTAGACGGGTTGTAAGCGACTTCGTCTTCGATAACTTCACGAGTGACGTAAACGTCGGCAGCGCCGGTCTTGGTGTTGAGGGTCGCGCGGACATTCATGTCGCGATCACCGTTGTCCTTGCGCCAAGCGGCAGCAATAGCTTGCTCGATGACATCTAGAACGGTCTCTTTGGGGAGGCCTTTTTCTTCGGCAATAATGTCAACCATAGCCGACATCTGTTTTAGATCGAGATTATCCATTTTTTCCTTTCCTTGGGATTAAATTAACTAAAAAACCGCCTCTATCTCAAGAGTCGGTCAAATCTGTATATCTATATTATATCAAATTGGTTGCAAAAAGGCAATAGATTTGATATAATAGAGGTAGCGAAATTACTTGTAATAAAAAGGAAAATATGAATTTAAATGAAGAAAAGAGGCGTGCCCGACTCTTAAAATCAAGGGCAGAAAGGCTTCCAGGCATCAAGAAACAATTCGAAGAGTCACAGGGGCGAAAGGCCCAGGACTTGGATGTTTCTGGTGTCGATGGTTTTGAAGCCGCCCAGAGCCGAAATTTTAACTCAAATTTTGCCCCTGGGGGCAAGGATGCGGGATTAGTGGCAGGTAAGGCTGGTAAGCAGTCTGGGGCCAAGAAAACGGCAAAAAAGGGCTCTGGGGCGAAATCTGGTGCAAAAAAGTCTGCAAAAACTGCCAAAAACACTAAAAAGAATGCCCAGGCTAAAACAGAGGCCGAACAGAGAAAAGTGAATTTGTCCGTATCCGTTAAAAAAGGCGATATGGTGCACCATCAGAGAATGCTTTCTCAGGACGTGAATGCACAGGCTACCCAGCATATTATTGGGGTACCGGTGAATAAATCTCGTTATAATGGCTATAATGGCGACCAGATAACCAATGCTAAATTGAAACAGCTTAGACCTGATCCAGAGGCAGTGCGTATTATCCCGATAGGTGGTGTGGGGGAATTTGGTATTGGTAAAAATATGACGATTATTGAGTATAAGAGCGAAATGGTCGTGGTTGATATGGGGGTGTTGTTTGCTGGGGAGGATTATCCTGGTGTAAACTATATGATTCCAGATATCAAATATCTCGAAGATAATATGTCAAAAGTTAAGGCGATTTGTTTTACCCATGCTCATCTTGATCATATTGGAGCATGCAGACACTTGCTACCTAGATTTGGTACAAATGTGCCGGTTTATGGGACAGATTTTACGATCGGTATGATTAAAAAACAGATGTCGGAGCTTGATGAAGAGCCGGATATGAATTATATTGCAGTGGACCCTTTGAAGCATGAGAAGATTCAGGTGTCCGAGAATTTGAGCGTTGAATTTATACATACTTTGCACTCTATTCCTGGTAATGCTGCGATTGTGGTGAGGACGCCAAATGGTTTGATTTATCTTTCGGGTGACTGGCGAGCTGAGGCGCGTCCGATGGGGGTACAGACTGATTATGAGAGGATCGATGAAATTGTGGCAAAAGAGGGGGTTGATTTGATGTTGAATGAGTCAACAAATATTGATTCTCCTGGGAAGCATCCACATTCTGAGTATGATGTGGGCGATAATCTTGGTAGGGTGATGGACCATTATGTAAATGGTCGTGTGATTATTTCGTGTTTCTCATCGCAGATTTTGAGAATCGAGCTTATTTTGAGGGAAGCTGCTAAACGCGGTCGTAAGGTGGCGTTTTCGGGCTTTTCGATGATTAATAACCTTGAAGTGGCGCTAAGGGCTAAATCAATCAAGGTACCAAAAGATACGATTGTGAAAATGGAAGATATCATCAAGCTTCCAGATGATAAGGTTTGTATTGTGTGTACTGGGTCGCAAGGTGAGCTAAACGCCGTACTTAACCGTATGGTGACTGGTGCGCATAAGTATATTAAGATAAAAGCAACTGATACTATTGTGTTTTCGTCAAATCCGATTCCTGGAAATGAGCCACATGTGGTCTCGACGGTGGATGGGCTTCTTCGTGAAGGCGCCCAAGTGATCCAAAACGGCAAGACGCATCTTACTAATATTGGGCCTTTGCATTTGTCGGGTCACGCCTACTATGAAGATCATGTAGAATTTGTTACTAGGTTGCAGCCAAAAAACTATATGCCATATCACGGTGAATTTTATATGCTAGAGCATAATGCTGAGATGGCGGAAAATGTGATTGGTATTTCGCGTGACAGGATTTTGGTGGCGGATGATGGAGATATCGTGGAGCTGATGCCGGATAAAACCATCAAAAAAGCAGGCCGAATTCATGTTGGAAACAAACTATTTGATGATGCTGACCAGGCAGTGCATGAAGCCGTGGTAAAAGATAGAATTCATATTTCTCGCGAAGGGATTTTTGTGATTGTGCTAACTTTGTCGAAAAAAACTGGGCACCTCATGAAGACGCCAGATATTGTGTCGAGAGCGTTTATTTATCTTGATAATTCGGAGGAACTAATCGGGAAGATTCGCCATTATCTCAGGCAAAAGACTGATAAGTCGATCTCGACCGATCCAGAGATGAAGGTTTTGAAAGAGGAAATCAAAGAAGATATCACGCATATTTTGTTTGATGCAACTGGGCATACGCCGATTGTGATACCGGTTATTAATAAAGTATAATTTCTATTAAAAATTTCTATTAAAAAACTCTTGACAACACTTACTATATAATATACTATAACCATAAGAGTAAAGAGTAATTAGGCCTCTTAAAACAAAAAAATACCAATATAAATATAAAAAGGTCATACGGGTCGTGTTTATATATAAAAACCTCCTAGCAAAACGTTTTAGAAGTCTGAACCTCCGTGCCGGGTTGGTTATTTTGTTATCACTTTTGACCTCATTCTTCGTTGGTATTTGTTCTAATCCTGTTTCTGCATCTTCCTACACACTTTCTCTGCAAACATCTGGCAACTTTAACATCGGCATTAACCCAAACAACAGTTATGCCGGTATTGGCCAAGATACTCTAGAAATTATCTCCACCTGCCCATTAGGCTACGATGTTACTATAAAAGGTCCACAAGACAATACACTATATAAAGACGGGGATAAATCTCATACTGAACTGAACAAAAAAATTAATGCATCAACTGGCACCAAAACCAATCCTGTATCAATTTTGGGTAGCAATACTGGTACATGGGGCTACAGGCTAGGCAATGATACTACGGTCTCATCTAACTTTATCGGTCTCACTCATACAGAAACCAATCTCTTCTCCAAGAACACTGCTTCTGGCGGTGGTGGCAGTAATAAAGATACTCTCCCAGTCTACTTTGGCGCCAGTGCAAATAGTAGTCTAGAAGCAGGAGATTATACATTGTCCGAATCTTCACCTGGTGCAGGTGATGCAGGTGTATCTTTCTATCTCACTACCAGCATTAGCTGTGTTTCTTATAATGTCTCCTTTAACCCCACTTCAACCGCTGGTGGGGAAACAGTGACTGGCACTGGCACCATGTCTCCACAAACTATCCTAGAAGACACTCCTACTAATCTAAATGCCAATACCTTCATTGCTCCAGAAGGCTATGAATTCATTGGTTGGAACACTGCTCAAGATGGTACAGGTACTACCTACCAAAACGAGGCCGAAGTTACCAACCTCACTTCAGCTGGACAAAGCATTACCTTGTACGCGATGTGGCAGAGCCTAGGCTCCTATATAGACGTCACCGCCGATGCTGCCGGCACTATGACTGTAGCAAACAAGTGGACTACACCAGTAAAAGTACAAAACCTCACCCAGGGCACCACGTCCCAAAGTGTAAATAGTAATTCCACTATAAACATTACGGTCGCTACTGGCGACGTAGTACGCATCACAGAGGGAACAGCTAATACTACCTTTAGATCATTTAGCTCATCTATTGGCTCATCTACTAGACCTCTAGTAAAAGGAGTCTCTTCTCATATTTCCTATGTGCCAGCTATGAATAAATTCACTACAGATTCTACTGGTACTACCGCTGGCGACTATTTCTTCTTTTCTTTTAACAACTCTGGCTCCCTCACCTCCCTCCCAGATGGCTCCTTTGATACTAGTAACATCACTAGCGCGGGCTTTGGTTTCTTCAGTCACTTTAACGACTATGGCTCCCTCACCTCCCTCCCAGACGGCTCCTTTGATATTAGCAACATCACTACCGCTGGCAGCGAGTTCTTCAGTGGCTTTAACAACTCTGGCTCCCTCACCTCCCTCCCAGCCGGCTCCTTTGATATTAGCAACATCACTACCGCTGGCAGCTCTTTCTTCGAGTCCTTTAACAACTCTGGCTCCCTCACCTCCCTCCCAGCCGGCTCCTTTGATATTAGCAACATCACTACCGCTGGCAGCGAGTTCTTCAGTGGCTTTAACAACTCTGGCTCCCTCACCTCCCTCCCAGCCGGCTCATTTGATATTAGCAACATCACTACCGCTCGCGACTATTTCTTCGGTGGTTTTAACTACTCTGGCTCCCTCACCTCCCTCCCAGATGGCTCCTTTGATACTAGTAACATAACTACCGCTGGCATAAATTTCTTCAGTAACTTTAACTACCATGGCTCACTCACCTCCCTCCCAGCCGGCTCCTTTGATACCAGTAACATCACTACCGCTGGCGACAATTTCTTCAGTGGCTTTAACTACTATGGCTCCCTCACCTCCCTCCCAGATGGTTCCTTTGATATTAGTAACATTACTACCGTTGGCTACTTTTTCTTCAGTTCCTTTAACGCCAGTTTTGGTCGCCTCACCTCCCTCCCAGATGGCTCCTTTGATATTAGTAACATCACTACCGCTCGCGTCGGTTTCTTCGATTCCTTTAACTACTATGGCTCCCTCACCTCCCTCCCAGATGGTTCCTTTGATACTAGTAACATCACTACCGCTGGCAGCGAGTTCTTCAGTGAGTTTAACTACCATGGCTCCCTCACCTCCCTCCCAGATGGCTCCTTTGATACTAGTAACATCACCACCGCTGGCAACTATTTCTTCCAGTCCTTTAACCTCTATGGCTCCCTCACCTCCCTCCCAGCCGGCTCCTTTGATACCAGTAACATCACTACCGCAGGCACATATTTCTTCTATTCCTTTAACGCCTATGGCTCCCTCACCTCCCTCCCAGACGGCTCCTTTGATACCAGTAACATCACTACCGCTGGCGACTATTTCTTCGATCGTTTTAACTTCTATGGCTCCCTCACCTCCCTCCCAGATGG
>JAZRRH010000002.1:0-22255 GCA_045650525.1 Candidatus Nanosyncoccus sp. | reverse complement strand
GATTATGACTGCGGTAGCGGTTGGCTTGCTAACATCGGCGGTTAGCTTTGCTTACCTGATTCGCAGGATATAAAATAAAAACGGGCGGGAAGAAACAAACAAGGGGGAAAAAATGGCTCTTGTGGGGGTAGGGGGACGGTTTAGAGCAAAATCCTCTGCTTCTCGCAGGGGATTTTGCTTGTATTTTTAGGGGTTATGTGATATAATGGGATGGATAATAATATAAAGGAGACAAATGAGTCGGATCGGAAAACAACCCATCGTGGTTCCGGCGGGAGTGACAATTACGGTCGGCGATAGTGAAATCACTGTTGCAGGCCCGAAGGGTCAACTCATTGTACCGGTCCAACCTAAAACAAAGGTTACGATCGATGGTAACGTGGCTACTGTCACTCGTGAGAATGACGAGCCAAAATCTCGTGCTTGGCATGGACTTCAGCGTGCATTGCTCAACAATGCCGTCGTTGGTGTCACCAAGGGTTACGAGAAAAAACTAGAAGTTAATGGTGTTGGTTTTCGTCTATCTGGCGGTGGTCAGGAGATCGAAATGGCACTTGGTTTTTCACATCCAGTGAAATACAAGGCTCCAGAAGGAGTTCAACTTGCCACCAACAAAATGGAAATTACTGTTTCTGGCATTGACAAGCAGAAAGTCGGTCAGGTTGCAGCTGAAATCCGTAGCCTCAAGAAACCTGAACCTTACAAGGGCAAAGGTATTAAATATGTCGACGAAGTTATTCTTCGTAAGGCAGGAAAGGCGGGTAAGAAATAATGTTAAAGGAATTTAGAGCAAAAAGGACGCGTGCCAAGATTCATGGTACCGCAGAGAGACCACGTCTTTCAGTGCATTTTTCTAATCAACATATTATTGCACAATTAATTAATGACGACGCAAAAGTTACTTTGGCATATGCTACTACTGTTGGTAGCAAAATGACTGGTACTAAGGTCGAAAAAGCAGCTCAGATTGGTACTGAAATTGCCAAAAAGGCAAAGACTGCAAAAATCAAGAAAGTTGTTTTCGATCGTGGCGCAAGAATTTATGCTGGGCGTATGTCGGCGCTAGCTGATGCAGCTCGTAAAGAAGGATTGGAGTTTTAATCATGGCTGAAAATGAAAACAAAGCCCCAAGAGTAATTAACAAGTCCGGCACCCTCAAGATGGATGATAAGGTCGCCGCGACCAAGCAAACTCGTGATATCTCTGGGCGCAAGATGGACCGACGCAATCGTCGTGACCGCGTGCGTGCAGATGCAGGCAAAAAAGAATATGATACAATCACCATTGCAGTTGACCGCGTGTCTCGTACTGTAGCTGGTGGCCGCAGAATGCGCTTTAAGGCTTTGGTTGCTATTGGTAACCACAAGAATAAGGTTGGTGTAGGAGTCGCTAAAGGTAACGATGTGACGACTGCAGTTGCTAAGGCTGAGCGCAAAGCTAAGAAGACAATGATTACCTTTGATATGGATCGTGAGACCATTTGTCACGAGGTCCGCACTAAGGTAACTGGTGCTGATGTGCTTTTGAAGCCAGCAGCTCCTGGTACTGGTATTATCGCTGGTGGTACCGTAAGGTCTATCGTTGGTTTAACTGGTGTAAAGAACTTGATTTCGAAATCACTTGGTTCTACTAATAAAGTCAACATCGCTTATGCAGTGATCGAGGGTTTGAAACAACAAACTCCTAGAAGCAAATGGGTAGCCAACGAGGGCAAGCCGATGCCGGCCGCCAAGGCTCCTAAGGCTGAAGCCGAAAAAGCTGAGAAGCCAGCAAAGAAGGAAACTGCAGCTAAAACCGAAAAAGCTGAGACTAAAGCTGAAAAAGCTCCTGCCAAGAAAGCAGCTCCTGCTAAGAAAGCAACTGCTACCAAAGCAGAGAAGAAACCAGCTGCCAAAAAAGCTACAGCTAAGAGCACTGCCTCTAAAAAGGAGGATAAGTAATGAAATACAATGATTTAGAAGTATCTAGAAACACTCGTCCTACCCGTAAGGGTCGCGGTATTTCGGCTGGTCAGGGCAAAACTGCTGGTCGTGGTACTAAGGGTCAGAAATCTCGTTCTGGTCATCGCAAGATGCCAGCTGGATTTATGGGTGGTCAGCGTGCTATTATGCAAGCTGTGCCAAAACTCAAAGGTTTCAAATCCTTCCATCCAAAAGCTGAAGTTGTTTATACTGACAGATTGAATGATCTCTCTGGCAAAGTTGATAACTACAAGCTAGCGGAAGCACAGCTAGTTTCATCGCCTTTTGTTAAGGTGAAAGTGATTTCGCGTGGTGAGATTACAGCAAAGATTGAGCTCGAAACTCAATTTGCTTCAAAATCTGCTATTGCAGCGATTGAAAAAGCCGGTGGTAAGTTCACTAAGGTCGAGATCTTGAAACGACCAGCAAAAAAAGCTGAATAAAGAAAAATGACCCCCTAAGGGGTCATTTTTTGTGCTATAATAGAGAGAATATAATAAGTGGAGATTCTAGAATGGAAGAAAAAGAACTAAAAACTAGTCCTGCGCAGCGGATTGTAATAATTGTAATTGCAGTACTTATGCTCGGCTCGATTATCGCAAGCTATGCGGCAATTGTGATTAGTGGTGGCAAAAAATCCGATACTTCTTCGAATACTCAGCCTGAAGTCGACGAAGCAAAAGTTGCTCAATATGAAGAAGCATATAGTAAAAAAGCAGAAGAGTTTGCTAAACTATCAAAATCAGATTTTGATTCATTCGTGAAATACAAATCTGAGGTGAAGGCTTATAACGAAGCCGCCGCAAATGAAGGTGGTGTGGCAAAAAGAGACTTAAAAGAAGGTTCGGGTGCAACCGTCACCGATAGTAATTATCTAGCTTACTATATTGGTTGGTGTGCAGATGAGTCGGTTTTTGATTCATCATTTGACGATCCCGATAACCCAACCGGATTTAGCCGTGCGCTGGATCCTTCAATGGGTCTAATTGAGGGGTGGGGGATTGGTGTAGAAGGCATGAAGATTGGTGGCGTGAGAGAAATTACAATTCCGCAAGAATTGGCCTATGGTGATTCAACCGAAATCTGTGGTGGCAAGAATAAGCCCCTTAAATTTATCATAATGGCCGTTCCGAACGAAGATCCTTTGAAGAAGGCCAACAATGAACTTGAAGAAGCTCTCATGCGCTATCAGTACGCAATGTATGGAATGGATTATGACTCTATTCCAGAAGATGAATAATTTGGGTCTTTGTAAGTCCCGGGAGATTTAAGTGAAGACGTTTTTCTTCTACGATTTAGAAACTTCTGGTTTGAATCCTAGAGAAGATAGGATTATGCAGTTTGCTGGTCAGCGAACAGATCTTGATTTAAATCCGATTGGTGAATCTGTAAATATCTTGGTCAAAATGACCGATGATGCTTTGCCAAGTCCCGGCGCGATTAATGTAACTGGTATTACGCCGCAACAGACGTTGATGGATGGGATGAGTGAAGCGGAGTTCTGCAAGTATGTGGTAGAGGAGATTTTTACGCCCGATACTTGTGCAGTTGGTTACAATACGGTGCGTTTTGATGATGAATTTATGCGGGCGGTTCTTTGGCGTAATTTTTATGATCCATATGAGTTTGAGTGGAAGGATGGGCGGAGTCGCTGGGATATTTTAGATGTCGTAAGGTTGACGCGGGCGCTTCGGCCAGAAGGGATAGAGTGGCCGTTTCGAGAGGATGGAGCGCCAACGAATCGGTTGGAACTAATCACTAAGCTAAATGGCGTGTCGCATGAGCATGCGCATGATGCTTTGTCGGATGTTTTTGCGACAATTGCGGTCGCGAAACTTATTAAAGAAAAGCAGCCGGATTTGTTTAATTTTTTGTATAATTTGCGAAATAAAAATGAGGTCAAGAAGCTAGTAAATCTTGACAATAAGAAGCCATTTGTATATGCCTCTGGTAGGTATTCGAATGAGTTCAATAAAACAACTGTAGCTTTTCCGATTGCGCCAGCAAGGAATGGGAATGTGTTGGTTTATGATCTTCGATATAGTTTGTCGGAACTAGAAAAAACTTATCCAGTAGTAAAAGAGCTCTGCCTCAACAAATGCCCTGTGGTGGCGCCGATTGGTGTGCTAGAAAAAAACGATGGATGGAAAAAAATTGGACTAACGCGCGATGTGATTGAGAAAAATTTGCAAGAGTTATTAGAACATCCCGAGTTCGCTGAACAGATGCGAAGTGAGCACGAAGCGCGGCCGGAATTTCCGAAAGCGGTGGAGCCTGAGGCGGCTATTTATGAAGGTTTTTTGAATGATAACGACAGGATAAAAGTTGCGGCGGTGCGAAATGCAGACGTATCGAAGCTTGCTGATTTTAACCCAGAATTTGATGACGAGAGGTTGCCAGAATTATTATTACATTATAAAGGTAGGAATTTTCCTGAAAGTTTGTCGGAATCCGAGATGGAAAAATATGAGTCTTATCGCAGAGCTCGACTCGATCGGCAAATGCCAAAATTCTTGAATGAAATTAAACTCGTAAAAGATAAGTTCGTAAAAGACGAATTAATGCTTTATGTGCAGTCGTTAATGTGATTTTTAATATTTGACTGATTTGATAGCTTTTTTCAACGCATTGATGGACTTTTGTAATTCTACGCCTTCGTGTTCGGAAAGTTTGAGGTCGAGGCGACGAATGACGCCTTCGCGGCCGACTACTGAAGGGAAGCCGAATGCGGTGTCACTGAATTGGTCGTAAGAAGAGACGGCGAGGACGCGGTTTTCGTCGTTTAGGATACAGTTGATTATTTGTGTGACACAGTCAGCAATGCCGTAGTAGGTGGCGCCTTTTTTCTCGATAATGTCATACGCTTCGTTTTTGACGAAATCCGAAATACCGCTTCTGGTCTTGCGGTCTAAGAGTTCGGTGATTTTTTGGCCGCCAATGTCGGCGAGAGACCATAGAGTTAGTTCGGTATCACCGTGTTCGCCGATTTGGTGAGCGTGGACGGATTTCGGGTTGACGTTTAGATAGCTCGCGATGCGTGAGCGAAGTCTGGCGGAATCTAGTACTGTACCAGAACCGATAACTCTTTCGGCAGGAAGGCCGGAGAATTTCATGGCGTAATAAGTGAGGACATCCATAGGATTTGTAACGATGAGAAGGATGCCGTCAAAGCCGCTAGCCATGATTTGATCGATCATACCTTTTAGGATATTGACATTTTTGGCGAGGAGCTCCATGCGAGTTTCGCCTGGTTTTTGATTGGCGCCTGCGGTAATGACGACGATGTCGCAATCTTTGGCATCTTTATAGGTGCCGTTTTTGATTTTGACATAGCTTGGTGAAACAGCCAAAGCATCGCGAAGATCCATGGCTTCACCTTCGGCGTCTTTGGCGATGATGTCGGTTAAAATTATTTCGTTTACTGCAGTGCGTTGATTGATGAGAGCAAACGCGATGCTCGCGCCTACATTCCCAGTCCCAACAATCATGATCTTATTATTGTCCATATAATTATTATAGCATAAGCATTTTAATTTGATATAATAAAAATATGAAAAAGTTTATTGGGAAAATATGTTTGGCTAGTTTGATGCTGGCTTTTTTTGGCCTTGCGGCGCCAGTGAATGCTGCATCGGTAAATGACTTTTATTTTAGTGATTTTACTGGTGATTATTATTTGTCGCGTGACGAGGAGGGTATCTCGCATCTTAAAGTTAAAGAAAGTGTGACAGCTGAATTTCCAAATTATAATCAAAATAAGGGAATTTGTCGGCAGATACCATTCACTAATCAAAATGGCGTCAATACTGTACTTCCTGATTTAAATCGAAGGAATATTGTCGTAACGCGAAATGGTAATCCGGAGCCGATTTATAGCATTGAGCGTAAAAACGATTATTACAACGTTTGTACTGGGACCGAAGAATATGTTCTTGGTGCGCAGGTTTATACGTTTGAATATGAATTTATAAAAGTCGTAACTGAGCTTAATGATAACGGACGCGAATTTCAAGAGCTTTATTGGGACACGAATGGTAATGGGTCTTTGCAAAGGTTTGACAAGGTGACGGCGAGGTTGCATTTTGAAGATAAGGATGTTTGGACGGGTGAGAGTTGGTGTTATGTGGGTAAATATGGAGATAGCGGGCAGGATAGATGCACTATTACGAAGACTGATGATGGCGTGAAGTTTTATGCGGAGAATCTTAAGAGTAATGAAAACTTAACATTTGACGCAGAACTTAAACCTGGTAGCTTTGTCGTACCACCACCGGAGGACGACTATCGTTATGTATGGATGACGGTGATTCTGGGGGTGATTTGTTTACTATTTATCCTCTTTGTATTAAGGAAATTTATAAAAACGCGTGGTAAGGCAAGGTATTATAGGGGTATTTTTGTAAAACCCGAATATCAGCCAAGCAAGGATTATAGTATTTCTGAAATGGCGGAAATATTTATTGGTGATAAAAAAGATATGAAAGTTGCTATGCTTCTCGATATGATCGTGAACCATCAAATTCAACTAAAGAAGGATGATGATAAAAAATGGAGTATTGAGGTATTAAAACTTGATAAAATTAATGCGGAAAGCGTTGATCTTCTTAGTATTTTAAATAACGGAACACGCCCGGGGGATGGCGATATTATTAAGATTGAGAAACATACCGCGAGTAATAGGTTGGTTACTTTGAAATCGGCTATGCAAAGCAAGATTTTGGGTGATCTGAAGAAGGATGGGCTAGTAGAGAATAATTATACTTTTGGTCATAGTAAAAACAGAGGATTTTTTGGCATACTTGCTCTAGTGATTGTAACCGTGCCAGTTGTCATGTTCCTTGCATATGGAGCTTTTTCGATAGTCATTGATCTCTATGGGGATATGTTGAATTATGGAAAAAATATGGTATTCGAAGATGAGTCCATTGGTGTTTCGTTTTGCCTAATTGTATTTACCGTGATAGTATACTTGTTCCTTAATAATTACTCTGAACGATATGCTAAGCACACCGAAAAAGGGCTGGAAGCTTCGCGCTATATGGATGGACTAAAACTTTATATTAAGATGGCGGAAGCGGAGAGGCTGAAGATGTTACAAAGTGTAGAAGGTGCCGATGTTACGCCGAAGGGAATTGTGAAGTTGTATGAAAAATTGTTGCCATATGCGGCGATATTTGGGTTGGAAGATAGTTGGATGAATGAAATGAAAGAGTATTGTGAGGTGCAAGAGATCGAAGAACCAGATTACTTGTTGGCTGGTATTACTGCTGCGGAAATCTCGAGGACTATGCATAACGCGTCGAACTACATATCGACTTCTACCGTGATGAGTAGTTCTGGTGGATCTTCCTCGTCTGGATTTTCTGGCGGCGGAGGTGGTGGATTCTCCGGCGGAGGCGGCGGAGGCGGCGGCTTCGGCGGTAGGTAGATTCTGATAGGACTTGGTAAGTGTGGCTGGTTCTGTGGACAACTTAGATTTTTGGGATTTTTGAAAAAGTGTGGTAATATATAAGCATAAGTAAGTTTAATTAATAATTTTGAGGAATAGAAAATGGATCCAACAAATAGTCAAACACCAACTCCAACGCCGACTCCAACGCCGGCTTCTGGACCAGCACCTGCGCCAGTCCCTGGTGGTGCCGCTGCGCCGGCCACACCTTCGCCAGCGAGTGCGCCTGCTGCCCCAACAACGAATCTTGACGGCACGCCGGCATCTGTTCCTCCTGTAGCTCCAGCTGCGCCTGCGGCCCCTATTGCTCCTGTTGCACCCGTGAATCCAGTGATTACTCCGTCTAATCCAGTGATTGAGCCTGGTAATCTTGGCGTTGGCGCTACGGATCCTATTATGGTACCTGAGGCCCCAAAAGCTCCGGATCCAATTGAGGAGGAGTTGAAGGCTCCTATGAAAGCAGCTGCTCCGGTTCCTGGATCGATTGGTTCTGCTGTTTCGGGTCCTGCTGGCGATGCACAAGTTGACCCTGCTAACAATCCGTTTTCTGATGACCAGAGCAAAGCTCAAAGTGTTTCATTTAATGATCCGGCGACTCAGCCAGAAAATGATCAACCCAATGCTCCCGCAGCAAAGAACAACAAGAAGATGACTTATATTGCTTTGATTGCTGTGTTTGCTCTTATTGTTATTATTCTCGGTGTAGTGCTTGTCATGCAGCTACTACCTAGTGGCAATTCCAATAAAAATAATTCTGGCAATTCTTCTCAAACAAGCCAAATAGATGATGAGGAGGAGGAAGAGGAAGAGATTGATGATGAAGATGTAGAGATAGATGATGCTACTATTGCCGACAATACTGTCGTTTGTACGGCGACTTCCCAAGATGTAACCAATGGAACTAATACAACCTCGACAAGTACTTTTAATATTGTTGACGACAAAATCACTACAATTGAAGTTAGTGCTGAGGTGACTGACACGAATGGGGTTACTAATTCTACTCAGCAATCTTATGATTTTTCTGAATTCTTAAAAGCTGAGCAAAACGTATCTGGTTTGGATCAATCTGTGATTAGTGCAGATGGTACGCTCAAAGTTACACCAACTGCATTTGCGACCGAGCTCGAGAAGCAGCTCACTACTGGCGCTGGGGCTGATTACACAATTTCCTGCGTCGCTGAATAATATAAAGTTTGGTTACTTGCTTAAAATACAGAGATATTGTACAATATTTTCATGAAGAATACTTACATTACTACGGCAATTCCTTATTTGAATGGCAAGCCACATGTTGGACATGCGATTGACTATAGCTTGGCTGACGTTTTTGCGCGTTATTCTAGACTGAAAGGTGATGATGTTAAATTTCAGGCTGGGACTGATGAGCATGGCAATAAAATTTATAAAAAAGCCGAGGAGCTTGGTGTGCCTGTCCGTGATTTCGTAGATAATAATGCCAAATCTTTTAAGGATTTTATTGCTAAACTAGGCATTTCTTATACGGATTTTGTAAGGACTACTGATGCTGAACACGAGAGAAGAGTTCAGGAGATGTGGCGAAAGCTCGACAAACATATTTATAAGGCAAAATATGATGGCTGGTATTGCTATGGTTGTGAGAGATATATTACTAGTAAAGAATACGAAGAGAATGATGGTGTTTGTCCAGATCACCAGAAGCCTTACGAAAAATTAGAAGAAGAAAATTATTATTTTAGAATTAGTGATTTTAAGGACCAAATTCGCGATGCGATTTCATCGGATAAACTATTAATACTGCCTGAATTTCGAAAAAAGGAAATGTTAAAACTTCTTGAAGAGTCCCCTGATGTTTCGTTTTCTCGCCCTACTTCTCAGCTCACTTGGGGTGTCAGTGTTCCAGACGATGACTCGCAAGTGATGTATGTTTGGATGGATGCGCTTTCTAATTATCTTACTATACTTGGCTACCCCGAAAATGATGATTATAAAAATTGGTGGCCTGCTACTGCCCAATTTGTTGGTAAGGATATTTTGAGGTTCCATGCGATTATCTGGCCAGCTATCTTGCTCGGGTTAGGGTTGGAGTTGCCAAAAACGATTGTTTCTCACGGGATGGTTCTCGTCAATAATAAAAAGATGTCCAAGTCGATCGGTAATGTTGTTGATCCTATAGACGTACTAGATAAATACGGATTAGACGCTTTTCGATATTATTTCTTGCGACATGTGGATACTTTTGCTGATTCTGATTTTACTTGGGAAAAGTATGATGACGCCTACAATAATGAGCTTGCGAATGATCTTGGGAATTTGGTACAAAGACTTGCGACGCTTGCAAAGAAGAATGGATTAACGAATGTAGAATTGCCATCTAGTTATGATTTTTCGGTAGAGTATACCGATTTTATGGAAAAATTTGAGTTTTCAAATGCCTTTGACTTTGTTTGGAGTAAGATTCAGGATCTTAATAAAAAGATTGATGAGGAAAAACCTTGGAGCTTGGCTAAAAACGGCGAGACTGAACAGTTTAATGATTGCATGAGCAGATTAATTATTGGACTACTTATGGCGAATTACGAGCTTTCGCCATTTCTTTCACAAACTTCGGCGCGGATTTTTGAAATATTCGACGGCGAAATTACACCTCCAGAAACTCCTCTATTTCCAAAACAATAGTTACAAAAAAATCTCCTCGCTACTCGCGGGGAGATTTTGTTTGTGAATGATTATTCTTCGCAGCTGCCGGATAGTTTGGCTGTGAAATCTGACAAGTAGAAGCCAATTACGCCACCAATCATTGGGATGATAGCATAGGCTGATAGTGCTTGGAAGATCCCGCCAATGATTTCACCAAAATTGTCGCCAGTTGTTGGGAAAATTTGGTACATCATAGCTACGGCTGGGTTGAAGATGAAGTTGTTGTTGAGGCCTAGGAAGGCTGCAGAAACAACATAAGCGATCACCATAGCAAGGGCGATACCGCCAGATACTACTGCTGCAAATGTAAATACGCTGCGTTTGTATTTGAGAGCTCTTGCAAAGAAGAATGCAATGATTGCTGCGCCGAGGAGCTCTAAGAGTGCTACGATCCAAAAACCGTTTTCTGCAATAGCAGACATGGTTGGGATTTCGTAAGCCGTTTCGCCGCCAGCCAAGTGGAAGGCGTTGAAGATGAGCCAACCGAGCCATGCACCGACAATTTCGGCGATGATATACATAATACCGCGTACTACTGAGAGACGGCGGGAAGCCATCATACCGACTGACACTAGTGGGTTGAGACATGCGCCCGAGAAGGCGTAGATACCTACTAAGATTGCGATAAGTGCGATTGCGTAGGTCGCAATTGTGTGTAGGCCCATTAGTGAGGCAGCAAAGAATAGTAATGCGATAAGCATTGTGCCGATAACTTCACCGAGTAATGCCCCGTAGAATTTTGGGGTCTTGAATACGGTGAGGAAACTTTCGTTTTCGTCGTATTTCTTTGCAAAGAAGCCGCATAGGCATGATTTTTTGGTGGTTTCTTTTGTTGCGGAAGTAGTCTTGACTTCTGCGGTTTTAGTTTTAGGAGCCTCGATTTCTGACTTTACTGCAGGTTTCGCGGCAGCTTTTGGTTTAGTCGTCTTAGTCTTTGTAGAAGACTTCGATGACGTTTTTGACTTTTTGGTCGCCATTATTCCTCCTTTAATTGTATTAATTCAATTATAACACAAAAACTATGCTATAATTAAAATTAATATTAATTTATTTAGGGAAAAATATGGGTGTAATTGTAAATAAAAATGAGCAAGAAAACGAATTGTCGCGGAGGATTAGCGCTGATCTTAGAGAACGCGCAATGGAAACTACTAAAAGTGATGGTAAAAATGAGGATATTGACCTCGCGGAGGATGCGGAATACATGAAGAATCTAAAGAAAACAAGTAAATTTGGCTGGGTATGGATAGTCTTAATTGTACTTGCTGTGCTTTCTATTATTTCAATTATTTTCATTTAAAAGCATAAGTGTTGTATAATATATAATATATGGCTGATGGATTAAGAAAAAACGACCCAAATCGTGAAATACTTGATTCCGAGAAGTCGGATAGGACTCCTGGATTTTTGGGTGGAAATGGTGGTGGCGATGCGCCTGGCGGTCTTTATAAAGGAGCTTCTCAAAAAGCCAAAAAGGCAAACAACGCAAAAAATGTATTTGGTGGCGCTGAAGCTGATGCAGCCGACCAAGGTGAGGATCCTCAAGAAGAAGGAGGATTTTATCGTGGTGAAGGTGGCGTAATTGGTGCCAAGAAGAATGAAGAATCCGGTGGCGGGCTATATAAAGCTAGTGTGGCACAGAGTGGAGGAAAGAAAAAGGGAAAAGGCAAATTTCTCGGTAAACTTTCTGGTAGCAAAAAAGGTCTTTTGTTTGGTCTGATTCTCTCTGTCTTTGGAATTGGTGCGGGAATGAGTTTGACTCAACTTGGCCAACCCATGAGTATGGTGGCTAATTTTCTTGGCAGAGACAATTCTATGCAGAGGTCAGCTTTTCTTCGTTCGAATTCGCTTTTTAGGAAGCAGATGAATCCTAAAGGTAGGAATCTACCAGACGGAATAAATGTTAAGAATCCTATAAAAGGCAAAATATTTAGTGAGGACACTTTCAAAATAACTTCAAAACAAGCAAAAAAACTTGCGTTGCATGGGATTGAATATGATGATGAATTTAAATATAGTGGCGGAACAGCTCGGGTATTGAAATATACCGATGGTGATGGTAGTGTAAAAATCGTTACCGCGGATCCTGCAACTGCCAAAAATATTGGTGGCGACGCAATAGATTTTGAAACGTTTTATAAACAAAGTGATGATTTTTCCAGTAAGTATAATTCTGGTTCAATGACTTGGCGGGGTGCGATTGCGAACTGGTTTGGGAGTCTCACTAAAAAATTCTTGTCTAGTAACAAACTGACCAGAAATATGTTTGAAGATTACAAAGAAAAAACTAACGATGCTGATCCTGACGCAAAGGGTGAAGTGGCGAAAAAAATAATAGCCGAGCATTCTGATGAAGTTGAGGGCGGTAAATATCGGCGTCTAGATGCGGAGGGAGAAACTGATCAAGATGGTAATACTGTAACTGATGAAAATGGTGATCCTGTGACTAAGTACGATGAAGACGGCAATCCTATACCTAAATCTACCGATGAGGATATCGAAGGGTTTAAACGTGGCGATATAACTGATCCGTCGGCGGCCAAATCTAAGTTTTCTGGTGTGGCTGATAAAGTTGTCGGGAATGCTTCTAAAGTTGTTAATATTGGCTGTACGGTAATGAATGTTGTTGGGGCAATTAGTCTACTTGTAGCGGCGAGTGAAGCTTTACAGATTATTAATCTTACGACTGCCTATTTTGAAACTGTAGATAAAACAAAGGCGGGACTTGGGGAAGATGCACCAATCCATGAACTTAGTAATGCCTTAAATGAAAAGGTTGAAAACAAGAATGATGTTTTAAAGTCGACTGGAAAAAGTTGGAATGATTCAAACGAAGAGAGCAATTTGACATATAGCTCTTCTGGTGAAGTAAGTGGGGTGGATACTTTGACTACCGAAACGGTTACCACGAAGAAATCCGCTATTCAGTCGAGTGGAATGGCAGCTTTATTTGGTGGCGGAAAAGTTAATCCTAAAGACCCAAGCGTCCAAAGCTTTAATATGACCTCGAGCCTCAAGACTCTTATGGGTGGCCTTGGGACTAGTATGGCTATGTTTAAAACATGTGCTCTTTCTAAGCTCGCGGTTAGTTTGGCCGGCGCAGTAAAGGATGGTATCGAGGTTGCTGCTTGTATCGCTGGCGTAATCGGTGCCGTATTTACTCTCGGTGGTAGTGTTGGTGTCGGTTGTGGGCCCTTAATTGCAGACACGATTAGGGGGATTGCCGTATCTGTTGCTGTGGGTCTTGTAGTTTCTGCAGTGGTCGCGACAATTACGCCGATGGCGGCGAAGGCATTGACCAGGGATTTGGTTTCTAATTTGGGTGGAGAGGATCTTGGTAATGCATTAGTGTCGGGTAGTTTGATGTACCAGGGTAGTAGCCATAGAGCAAATGGTGGTTCATTATCGAATCGTAATAAATACATAGCTTATGCTGCCGAAGAAGAAAAGGTGCTTGCCGAAAACGCCAGGTATGAGCGTCTGACACTTAGTCCATTTGATATATCATCCAATAATACATTTATGGGGGCTATATTCGCAAAGATGATGGGCTTCATGTCTTCAAGCACCTTGATGGATGTCGTTACGACAAGTAGTTCCACTGTTTCTTCATCACTCCTAGGTATGATACCATCGGCGTCAGCTTACGATATCAATGAGACGTTGCCAACCGAGGAAGAATATGAGAACACATGTCCTTATCTTGCATCGATTGGTGCGGTTGGGGATGCTTATTGTAATCCGTATGTAATTACCGATGTCTCTACTATAGAGATGGATCCGTTGGATGTTATTAATAAAATCGAAGGTAATTTTAGTGGTGAGACGGCTGATGGAAATGTTATTATTGATGAGGGATCGGACTTGGCGAAATATATACAATTTTGCGATCAGCGCCAATCGCCTTTTGGTATAGCGGATACAAATATCGTGAACGCTGTGAGTAGTTGGGGACAAACCGGTAGTACGGCGGTTGATTCAGCGATTGGTGCCATTCCTGTCGTTGGCGATGCGATCGATGTTGTTGGTAATTCGATCTCTGTTTCGAATGTCGGGTATGTGGGCGGCGAATCATGTGTTGCTGGAAACAAAATCGATCAAGAAAACTCCGCATTTAGTGCTTCACCAGGATGGGACACCGCTGAGTATTATCAGAGATTTATTGAAGATCAAGCTTGGGCGGAAACGACAGGTTTAATCGATGAATCTGCAGTTTCGGTTTATTTGGATAAATATTATGAAAAAAATCCACTAGATAATTCATATGAGGGTATCTTGGCTAGGAAATCTGGTCTTGATAAGGAAACTGTGGTTGCAGTACTTGATTTGATTGATTATGGTGAGTATATTGCGAATTATGACCCAAGCGAAAGATATGCCTTTGGTGCTCCTGTGGTAGAAGAGGATAATACTTTATTGTTTGATAACGACAACACAGTAGCTGCCGATGCGGTGCTTCTAAATGCTATCTCTTTTGCGGATGTAAGAAATCGTAGTTACGCTGTTTAGAGTTTTTTGTTTTTGGAAAAATTGGGATTTAGAGGTATAATATATACTACGTATGGTTGATGTTGATAAGTTAAAACAAGAACTAAAAAAGATAAACGAAGAGGCTTCAAAAATTCGTGAAATGGCGCCCGAAAAAAGGGCAGAGTTTGGTCGCATGATAAATGCGAAGCGAAATGAAATTTTGAACGCGATTTCTGAAGCAGAAAAAGCTGCAATCAATGAAGAATCTTCTGCGATCGACATTACGGCGTGGTCTGGCACAAATGAGCCTTTGCCGGAGTTTTATCCTGCGGAGATGGGCTCGGCGCATCCTTTGATGTCTGAGCTTGACACTGTTGTCTCGATTTATCAGCTGATGGGCTTTGATGTGGTGGAATCTAGGCAGCTTGATGATGAATATCATATGTTTGACACACTTAATTTTCCAAAAGAACATCCAGCGAGAGATGGTTATGATACTTTTCGAACTGAAGAAGGCTTTATTCCGCCTGCGCATACATCTACGATGCAGCATCGTGTGTTGAAACAATACAAAAAGAATCTGGATGAGGGGAGGCCTATTTCTGTGGTGGTGCCGGGTAGAGTATTTCGCAATGAAGATGTTGACGCGACGCATGAACATACATTTTATCAGTGTGAGGGAGTATATGTGTCTCCTGATTGTAATATGGGGCAGATGCTCGGGATTCTTAGAGAATTCTTTGAAAAATATTATGGGCAAAAGCTTAATATTAGAACTCAGCCAGGGTATTTTCCGTTTACGGAGCCTAGCCTTGAATTTATGATTGAAAAACCGCGTGATCTTGGTGGAAAGAAAGGTGATTTTCTTGAAATGCTTGGATGTGGAATGATTCATCCAAATGTTCTAAAAATGGCCGGTATTGATCCGAATAAGTATTATGGTTTTGCTTGGGGTGGAGGGATTGATAGATTGGTTATGCTAAAATATGGGCTTCCGGATGTGCGGTATTTTGAGAGCGGAAATTTGAAATTCTTGAGGAAGTTTAATTAGGAAGGAGCGGCGATGAAGATTTCTTTGAATTGGCTAAAAAAATATGTAAAAATACCAGAAGACGTATCGAACCAAGATTTGATTAGACTAATTGGGGCTAGGCTTGTAGAAGTTGAGGGGGTAATCGATGAAGTTCATAAATACGACAATATCTATATTGTAAAAGTGGAATCTTGCGAAAAGATTCCTGACACACATTTGACACTTTGTCAAATTGATGTTGGCAAAGAAGAGACGGTGCAAGTAGTGTGTGGAGCTCCGAATGTAAGGGAGGGGATGCTTGCTGTTTGGATTGCGCCTGGTGCTATTGTTCCTGCGAGTGTAAGTGAAGATGCGCCTTTCGTGATAGGTGAGCGTAAGATGCGAGGGTATATGTCCTCTGGGATGCTGGCCGGTGCGGACGAATTGGATCTTGGTGATGATCACAGTGGAATTGTAGAAATTTCACCCGAGATGGCGAGACCTGGGGATCTTCTTGCTGATGTGTTTGAACTATCCGATCTTGTACTGGAGATTGAAAACAAATCACTAACACATCGGCCGGATTGTTTTGGTATCATTGGATTTGCCAGAGAGGTAGCTGGGATTCTTGGGGTGAAGTTTGAGCATGGTTTTTCTAGGGATGAGCTATCTACACCTTCGCCTTTGTCTGAGTCGGGATTTCCACTTGATGTCCAGATTGCTGATTCGGAGATTTGTCAACGCTACACGGCGATTACTCTAAAAAAACATGGTGAGCTTAGGAAGAAATATTTAACATGGCAGGATACTGTAATTTCTAAATCTGGCATGAAGCCTATTAGTCCAATAGTGGACGCGACGAATTATTTGATGCTGCTTTATGGCCAGCCACTTCATGCGTTTGATTATGATAAATTTGTTGCTGTGGGGAAAAAAGAGCAACCCGAAATAAAGGTAAGGTTGGCATGTGAAGGTGAACATATCACGCTTCTTGATGATTCCGAAATTGATTTAAATACGAATGATATTGTGATTTGCTCTGGTGACACGCCAGTGGCGCTTGCTGGTGCGATGGGTGGCAAATCTACCATGATCGACGAGAATACAAAAAACATTATTATCGAATCAGCAACGTTTAGTTTGTATAATTTGCGTAAAACTCAAATGGCGCACGGTATCTTTTCGGAAGCGATTACTAGATTCACTAAAGGTCTGTCGCCGTATCAGACTATGGGTGTGGCAAAGGCATGTGCTGAGATGTTGTCTGACGGATTTGCTATTGCTGGAGTTGCAGATGAGTTTAGCGAAAAGGATGAAAATTCCGAAATTATGATTAACCTCAGTGAGATTAATGGGCTTCTTGGTACTAATTATAGTAAGGAGCTCGTGATGCGTACTTTGACCAATGTCGGATTTTCGGTGAAGGATAGAAAGAACTTATTTAAAATTGTGGCACCTGCCTGGCGGATGGATATTCATATTAAGGAAGATGTGATCGAGGAAGTGGGGCGGCTTCTTGGATATGATAATATTTTGCCGACGCTACCTATGCATGCAACTGCCAGTATGAATACTATGTGGGTTCTCAAAAATACCCTTAGACATACTCTTATGAAATATGGCGCGAATGAGATTTTGACTTATAGTTTTGTGAGTGAAAGGCTTCTTCAAAATGCCGCTCAGGATACGGCGAATTCTTATAGGATTGTTAATTCCATTTCGCCGGAATTAATGTATGTGAGGCAGTCTTTGATGCCGAGCCTGCTGGAGAAGGCGTATAAAAACGAAAAGTTGCCAGTCGATAAATTTGCGTTGTTTGAGATGAACAAAGTTTATCCGAAGAGATTGGGGATAAATTCCGAAAAGGTTCCGGCCGAAAAAATGTCGCTTGGGATTCTTGTGGCTGAGAGGAAATCAAATGAGACTGCTTTTTATAAGGCAAAGAAATATGCGCAAAAGGTTTTTTATGAGTTAGGCATCGAAGTTAAATACTTGCCATTTAAGGAGCTAAATGTTGAGCTGGGGCCATATGATCCGAAACGAAGTGCTTTGATTTGTGTTGGTGATGAGCTTATTGGTGTAGTTGGGGAGTTTAAGAAGTCAGTGCTACATAGTTTTAAGTTAACAGAATACACTGCTGGAGTTGAGATTGATATGGATATGTTGCTTGAGAAAAAATCTAGCAAAAAAGAAATCTTGCTTGGAGACGGCAAAGAAGAAGACCTGACCGTGACGACAGACAAGAATTATGCGGATGCTTTGATCGAAGTACAGGCGAAATATCCAAATGCAAAAATAACGCCGGGGACAATTTATCAGGCGGATGGGCAAAAAACCCGCAATATTACTTTTCATATTAAGAATTAGACTTTAATTAGTTTTTACGACTTGTTGCAAAAAATAATACTTGTGTTAAAATCATATCATGATATTACTCGATGCTGTCACTAAGAAGTATCCTGGAGATGACACTCCGGCGCTTGATTCTGTATCGCTTCATATTGAGCCGAATGAGTTTGTATTTCTAGTAGGTAAATCCGGGGCAGGTAAGTCGACTTTAATGAAGATGATTACCAAGGAGGAGAATCCTGATTCTGGTAAAATCATTATCGGCGGAATTGATCTTGATTACGTAAAAAAACGTCATGTTCCTGGGTATAGGCGACGCCTTGGCGTAGTATTTCAGGATTTTAAGTTGCTTCCGAGAAGAACTGTTTATGAAAATGTGGCTTTTGCGCTTGAGATTGCTGGGATGAGCAGCAAAGAAATCCGCAAAACTGTACCTAAGGTACTCGAACTCGTAGATCTTTCCGACCAAGCGAAGAAATTCCCCAGTCAGTTATCGGGCGGTCAGCAGCAGAGGGTCTCTATTGCACGTTCAGTAGCGAGACAACCAAAGATTTTAATCGCTGACGAGCCTACGGCTAACCTTGATAAGCTAACCACGGATGAAATTATTCAACTACTAAAGAAAATTAATGATTTTGGCACGACTATCTTGGTCACTACCCACAATGAGGGAATCGTGAATACTTTGCAAAAACGCGTGATTACATTGAAGGACGGTAAGATTGTTAACGATCAAAAGAATCATGGTATTTATAAATTAGACGAAACCCCGGTTCCAAAAACGCCGGTGCGTGCTGTTCAGACCCCTGGGCATGCATTAAGAAAGAAGGTGATTTAAATGGTAAAAGAAAAACAGGAAAAACAGGAAAAGCAAGAAAAGCAAGACAAGCAGGTAAAAACAGTTTCAAAAGAACGTAAACTGAAGAATGTTGCGAAAAAAAGTCTAAAAACGATGCAGCGTACCAGAAAAAAACATCCATTAAGGACTCAGGCTAGGATTGCTAAGTATGGTGCTAAAGGCTTTGGACGAAACATCTGGCTTTCGACGGCGGCAACCGCTGTGATGTCTATCACTTTGATTATTCTTTTTGTGACAGTTGTGGCTAGTGTGATTCTGACAAATACCGCAGAGATGATGAAGGACAAGATCGATATTACGATTTATTTGAAACCAGGCATATCTTCTAAACAACTTGACGAACTAAAAGGTATGGTGGCGAGCGACTCGAATGTTAAATCTGTTGAAGCCTCTAATTCTGAGGAAGAATACGAAAAGTTTTTGAAGGAGAATGAGGGTAGTGATGAGGTGATTGGTGTGCTTGACAATGATATGAAGGAAATGATGATTGCAAAGATGCAAGGTACGATCAGGGTGAAAGTGTATAACGTGGATGACCTCACTAGTATTAAGCAACTTGTAGAAGAAAATGAAGATTTTAAGATGTTTGTCGACAAAGAAAAAGCACCAACTTATGACGTGAATCAGGCCGAGATCGCGACTATTACGACATGGGCAAGAATTGCGAGGACCGGTGGGTTTATTCTGGCGATTGTGTTCTTGGTGATTTCTGTATTGATTATTTTCTCTACAATTAGGATGGCGATTTTCTCGAGGCGTGAAGAGATTTATATGATGAAGTTGGTGGGTGCAGAAAAGAACTTCATTCGTGGTCCATTTCTTATTGAAGCAGAGATATGCGGTCTTATTGCCGGAGTGATTGCGGCTACGATATCGTTCCTCGGCTTTATGTTCATGGCACCGAAACTTTCGAATTACGGTATCGATGTATCTTCTATTACGGATGTGCTTGAATCTAATAAAATAATTTTGGTTTATCTTGTCTTTATGGTACTCGGTATTGTGATTGGTAGAGTCTCGGCTAGACTTGCCGTATCAAAATACTTGAATAAAGCCTAAAGTGTGCTATAATAAGCTTATGATAAAACGTAAAAACAAAAATATCTTTATAATCTCTTTGGTGGGTATGATATTGTTTGGCTTGATCCCGGTATATAATAATGCTGGTGCTATTTCGAAAGCTTGTCAAAATTCAGCTACTTGCCGTGCTGCTGTTGAAAAAGAAAAAGAAGCAAGAAAAAATGCTGCTTCGGCGGCGAATTCCGCAAATGCGTATCAGGCAAGGGTAAATGAGCTTACTGCCGAAATCGCAACTAAAGAATCAGAGATTGCACAAACTCAAGTTGAAATTGATGCACTAAAAAAACAAATTGAAAAAACCGAAGCGAAGCTCGTAGAAGAACAGGAAGCACTCGCTGAACTTTTGATAAATATGCATTTTGAGTCTGATTCGGAGCCGATTAAGATTTTGGCTGGTGCGAATTCTATTTCCGATCTCGCTGAAAAAGCCGCTCGTGCTGAGGTGGTGAAGCAACAGATTAGTGCCACCGCGGAGACGGTCAAAAGGGCCAAGGAAAAGCTCGAGGAAGATAAGGCTGAAGTTGAAGGTCTTCTTGAGCAGCAAAAGGATGCCAAGGAATCAATGGTAGCAAAAAGAAATGAACAGCAGAACCTAGTTGCTAAGTTTGCGAATGACGCTGAGGCTTACGCTGAGGAGGCGAAGGCTGCACAACTTGCGCAGCGCGAGGCAGAAAAGGCTGAGCAGGAAGCTCATCCAGAGCTTTATCGTGGTTCAGCATATTCTGGTGCAAATACTTATCCATGGCAGGGCGATTGTCCGGCCAGGCAAGATGCTTACCTAACTTATTGGGAAGATGGATATGGTTGGCATAAAATTGGTGGTTACGTTTGCGAATGTGTAAGTTATGCTGGTTGGAAGGCTTATGAAGCTTATGGTGTAGCAATCGGATGGGGTAATGCTTACTCATGGGATGATGGTGCTAGGAGAGCTGGTTACAGAGTAGATCATTCTCCGGCGGCCAATACTATTGGGCAAGTAGATGGTTATCCATATGGACACGTCTTTTGGGTTGAGAGCGTCAATGGGGATGGCTCGATTAACGTAACCGAATATAATAATGCTTATGCTACTTATCTTTATTCTGGTCACAGTCATTATGGAGATTTTGGCTCTAGGACTATCCCTGCTGGTGAAGTTTGGCAATACAATTTTATTCATTTGTAATTTGAAAGTCACTGTTTCCTGAAAGTTTGGCGAGTTTCTTGTGTTATAATAATATAAGTATGAGCAAAAAAGTGGAATGGAAAGAAAAAAAGACCAGTCTTGGTAATGCAATTATTTTTTCGGTGATTACTCTTGTGGTTGGGGTAGTCGTTGGCGCTAATTGGAATAACATTTTTAACGGGTTTGCTCCTTATCTTGGACTTTCCGATAAAAAGACTAGTGCGATAAATTGGACGCCGCTTGATGAGGTATATAGCCAGTTGGCGTCTTCTTATAATGGTGAATTGTCTGAAAAAGATGTGATCGAAGGCGCAAAAGAAGGTCTCGTAAATGCTCTTGGCGATCCTTATACTGTATATATGAGTGCTGATACTGCGTCAGATTTTTACGATGATTTGCATGGTAATGTAGGGAGTGGAATTGGTGTCGAGATGGGGCTTCGTGATGGTTATGTTAGGGTGCTTCGCACTTTGCCAGACAATCCAGCAAGGAAGGCTGGGATTCTCGCAGGTGATATTATATATAAAGTCGATGGAGAAGAAGTTTATACTTTGTCGACCGAAGAAATCTCTAAAAAGGTAAGAGGTGAAGCAGGTTCTGAAGTTACCGTGACTGTGGTTCGGGATGGTAAAGAGCACGATTACAAAATGAAGCGCGAGCAGATTAATAACGTTTCGGCCTATGTGGAATACGATGGCTCAACTGCGATAGTTACTGTGACGAGGTTTGATAATAATACTGGTGCGATGGTGCAAAAAATGGCAAAGGAATTTAGTGGTAAAGGTGTAAAAAAGGTAATTTTGGACCTTCGCAACAATGGTGGTGGTTATGTATCGGCGGCGCAAGATTTGCTTAGCCTTTGGGTTGATGGCGAAACAGTAGTTTTGCAAAAATCTAAGCATTATGGGGATACGACGAGTTCCTCCGGGAGGGGTTCGGCGATTTTGAAGGACATGAAGACGATTGTGCTCGTGAATGGTTCGACTGCTTCTGCTAGCGAGATTGTGGCTGGTGCTTTGCAGGACTATGAAAAGGCTACGCTTGTAGGCGAAAAAACTTATGGCAAAGGTGTGGTGCAACAATTGTTTGATTTGTCTGGTGGATCGGTGCTTAAGGTAACGACTGCTGAGTGGCAGACTCCTAAGGGCCGTTCAATTAATAAAGAGGGAATTACCCCTGATGTTGAGGTCGAGAGGTCTTACGAAGATATTAATGCGATGAGAGATCC
>JAZRRH010000001.1:0-3741 GCA_045650525.1 Candidatus Nanosyncoccus sp. | reverse complement strand
CGAAATCTCACCAAATCTCTCGAGCTTCGCCACATCTCCTTCCTTCAATTTATATAAATCAGCAATGGATTCAATTAGCCCAGCATCAATCAAAGCCTCCACGTTTTTCTCGCCGAGCCCTTCAATATTTAGCGCTGGCTTTGAAGCATAATATTCCACAGCACGCTTCAAAATTACATCTGACGATTCACCTTTTACGCGGTAAACCACCTCACCATCTGGTCTCTCAAACTCAAGCTCCGGATACTGTTCTTTTAAGGCCTTCTCATAATCAAATCTCACCGTATTATCTGGACGAAGTGTCGTCAAAACTTCCTTCACCTGCGGGATAATGTCCCCGGCCTTATATATAATAACCGTGTCCCCAATTCTGACATCCAGCCTCGCAATCTCATCCGCATTATGAAGCGACGCATGCCTTACTGTCGTTCCCGCCACTACCACCGGATCCAAAATCGCCACTGGCGTCGCCGCGCCAGTTCGCCCAATCGATATCACAATATCTCGCACCACCGTCGTTGATTCCTCCGCCGGAAACTTAAATGCCACCGCACCGCGCGGAGTCTTCCCGACGATCCCTAGCCTATCATATACTGCTCTATCATTTATCTTTATCACCATTCCATCGGTATTAAATTTCAGCCCCTTGCGATACTCATCCAAATCCTGGATATATCTAAACAACTTCTTCATTTCTGAAAACTTAAACACCTTATCCTCACCCGAAGTCTGAAATCCATATTCTCGCAGCTTCTCGTAAGCCTCAGCCCAAGTAGCAGAATCCGGTGTTACCAAATCATACGCGACAAATTTAAGTGGACGACTAGCCGCGACTTTTGGATCCAATTGCCGTATCGACCCCGCTGCAAGATTCCGTGGGTTCGCAAACTCCGCCTCGCCGTTCCTCCGCTGCTTCTCATTTAGAATGTCGAAATCTTTTTTGAAAATGACGATCTCCCCACGCACTTCAACCTCAGGAGGAATATCCTCCTTCAAAGCCAAACGAAGTGGAACATTCTCAATCGTTTTCACATTAAGAGTCACATCTTCGCCAACCAACCCATCCCCCCGCGTCACCGCCTGAAAAAACACTCCATCACGATATTTCAACGAACAAGCCAATCCATCCATTTTAATATCAGTAAAAAACTCTTCAATCTTTCCGCTCGAAATCAACTTCTCATTGCGAGAAATCCAATCCTTGATTTCTTCTTCCGAAAAAACATCCGCAAGACTAATCATTCTCTTTTCATGCGGAACTTTCGTAAACTTATCCAGCGGCTTCCCCGCCACACGTTGCGTTGGCGAATCAGGCGTGATGAGCTCCGGATACTCTTCTTCAAGCAAACTCAGCTCATGCTTCAATGAGTCCGCCGCTGCCTCGCTCATGATCGACTCGTCGAGCACGTGATAATGATAACGATAGTCGTTAATTAATTCCCTAAGCTTAAGTATTCTTTTTTCCGCCTCTTCTTTAATCATGATGCTAGTTCTCCAACATCCACCGATAATACAAATAGAAATAAGTAGTAATATATATACCCGAAAAACAAGTCATTATAGTAAGGCAAATTGGCACAAATGGAATCCCCGCCGTCCATTCAAACTGCTTCATCCACATATCAAACAAAATCAAAGGAAGCATCACGATTACCCAAACAATCGCGAGTGAAATCAGAAGCGATATAATACGCAAAATAAACCGCACTCTCCTCCCCATCATAAAATCAGAAGCCACCGAAAGCGCTCTAAACGGATACATTCCCGGCGCACTCACCGCCACGAATGCCATCAAGGAAGAAGACAGCAGGTATCCAGACAATAAAAGCATCACAACTGCAAAAATAAAGAACACCAATGCATAAAACGGTGTAGCCAAAAACTCAGTCTGCACCGCCGCCGAGTAAGCAATAATTAATGCAAAAATTGGAATGCATTGGAGTAGCGCAACAACAAACACCACGAAAGAAGACAAAAGCGGCGCCATACCATTATAAAGTCCATCCCTTAATTTTACCTTGTGACCCGCCATAATATGACGAAGCAAGAAAATCGTCGTAAGCCAGATAATCAAAAACACTATCACACCAAAAACCACCGCCGCCTCGCCAGACTCACCAGACAACCCACCGGTCGTAATCGTTGAAATAAGCAAAAGCCCTGCTTTTGCCACATTGCCTATATCACCGCCAGCCACATCGGCGCTAGTTTGATCCAAAATATCCTGGAACTGAGCATAGTTCGCTTCACTCATTATTCCGACAAAAACTACATTGATAAACACCGCAATAATAAGCAAAGGTAAAAACAGTTTCCAGTTTTTAAAAATCATCTTGTAGCAGGTCATGATGTGATGCATCATCCCCGGCATTTTTGTCTCTCGCCGATAATCCTCGCGATATGTTCTTCTAAAAGCCCTGTGGGGGCTAGTCCGTTTTTCTTTTCTTTTTTCCCTTGCGATTTTTATCTTGCGCACCAACTTAAATCGCGAAAAGCGTGATAGCTTTTTTGAAGGTTTTGCCCTCTTGGCGCTTCGTGAGGTGTCAGTCTTTTTTGAAGCTTTTGCCCCTTTGACGCTTCGTGAGGTAACGGTCTTTTTGGGCTTAGAACTTTGTTTTGCCATGTTCTAGTCTCTCGATTCTTTTTTCAATTGGCGGATGCGATGATAATAAATTGCTAAAAAAACCTTTCTTGAGCGGATTATTAATCCACATTGCCTCGGCAGCAATGTTTTGGCATTTCATTGGCCGACTATGTGATTGGAGTTTTTTCAAAGCTTCAATCATCCCTTCGGGATATCTCGTAATATTAACAGCCGATGCATCTGCGAGATATTCACGCTGCCTACTTACCGCCATTTGCGCAACCGCCGCTACAAGCGGAGAAAGGATCGCTGCCACAATAATAAGTACATACCCCACCGGGCTCCCTTCATTATTGCGCCTACGATTACCATAAAACATCATCCGGAACGCAATATCAGATATCAACCCAATTACACATACCAACCCAAACACGATCATCGACACCCGAATGTCATAGTTTTTAACGTGTGACATCTCATGCGCCATCACCGCAGTTAGTTCCTTGTTGTCCATGATATCAATCAACCCAGTCGTCGCTGCCACCGAAGCATGCTTGGGATCTCTACCAGTTGCAAAAGCATTTGGCGCCGAATCTTCAATAATGTAAACCTTCGGCATCGGCAACCCGGTCGTGATCGACAAATTCTCGACCGTATTATATAGTCTAGGATTATCTTTTTTCGTGATTTCTCTAGCACCAGTCATTGCCATTGCAACCGAACTCGACGCGAAATACTGAAACACCGCATATAAAATTGCCACAATTGTCACCCAAACCGCAATCATTGGGTCCTTGTAAAACCAAGCAAATAGGCAAGCTATTGCTCCAACAAGAATGATAAACCCAATGATTATTATTACGGTTCTGCGTTTATTCTGTGCAATTGCCTTATACATTTTACTAGATTAAAACTTAACCTCAGGAGCGTTTTGAATCTTGGCCTTTTCACTTTCAGAAACTTCAAAGTATTCACGCTTCTTGAAATGACCAATCATGCTGTTGATAATATTAGTTGGGAAAGTCTTAATTTTAGTATTAAGTTCCTTAGCTCCAGCATTGTAGAATCTACGCGCTGCTTGAATCTTGTCCTCAACATCTTGTAATTGTTCTTGCAATTTGACGAAATTCTCGTTCGCCTTAAGCTCTGGATAAGCC